>DATBGS010000164.1:0-60764 GCA_036557885.1 Ktedonobacterales bacterium | reverse complement strand
CGCTGCGGGCCATCACACTCTTGAGGAGATGGTCATCATGTCCAAACGTTATCAGGCGTATATTTTTCGGCACCGTCGCCCCATCATCCCGTTCCCGGAAGCCTTCTGGTCCGATACCGAACCGCTCGTCACCTTCTTGCGCACCTTCCACACCCTGGGCAACGAAGAGGTGTTGATCTACGATGAAGCGCTCACGCTCCTGGCAGGGCTGGATACCCGCCCGCTCACTGCTTCCAACCAGAGCATTGCCTTGCTGGGACGCACCCTCAGCCTCATCGTGCCCTTGATTGACCGCCGCCACGACCAGCACAAGCGGGCGTTAGGCGGTAAAGACAAGCCGTTGGACTTCGACCCGGCAGAGATCGAGCAGACGCTGCCAGAACTGGCGCAGCTTCCCACCCGGCTGGACGCGCTCTGTCGCTGGCTGCTGGCGGACCTGTGGACGCTGCTGCGCCTGGTGCGGGTGGCGCGTGACCTGTTCCGGCGCAAGCGGCAGGAGTGGAAGCTGTATCATCGGCTGGCGGGCATCGTGCTGCTGAGAGTGCTGCGCGTCTACAAACGGCTGGAACGCTTGCACACGCCCTGGGTGGCCTATCGCTGTCTGCGCTGGGCGCTGCGCGAAGTGTGGGGCACGCTCTTTGGCAAACCCATCAAACTCACCAAAGACGCGCACTCACTCTTGAAGCTGGACGCGCTCTCGCTGGGAGAGGAGTGGGCGCTGTGGTATCGGCTCAAGCGCGAGAGCAAGGCGGGAGGGGACATTCCAGGGCCGTTTGTGGAGATGGTCGAGCGCTGGTTAGCCGGGGACACGCCGCCGCCCTATCGCAAGCAGACGGACAAGGAGCGCCTGGCCGAAGCCCGCTTCTGGCTGTAATGTTTAGACCCCCCGGCCACCGTGCCGGGCCGTCGTCGCCAGAGGCGAGCGTTGCTATTTGCCACGAGTGCCCGGCAGGGACGCCGGGGCTACAGGCGGAAGGTCGTTTGTAGCCCCGGCATCCCCCTGCCCTTTGTCTTAGGGTGCCGGGCCGCTGGCCATCAGGCTCGCTTTGCTGCTTTCTGTGGCTGGGTTGGCTGGTTGTGCTGGCTGCGATGCAGCCGCTCAAATTCCTTTTGCAGCTTGGCGAGTTCTTCATCGGTCATATCTTCCAGGTCAACCAGACCGGTGCGCGCCCCTTCAACGGCGCGCAGTAACTCGTCCAGCTTGAGATGGAGTGCTTTGGCATCGCGGTTCTGGGTGTTCTGAATCAAGAAGACGATGAGGAACGTGAGGATGGTCGTGCTGGTATTAATGACCAGTTGCCAGGTATCAGAGAAACCAAAAAGCGGCCCAGAAATCGCCCAGGCCAGCACGCCCACCAGAGCCACCAGAAAGGCCCAGGGCGTGCCGACAACAAAGGCTATTTTGGTGGAAAATTTGTGAAAGAAGTCATTCATGTACGCGCCTCCTGAACAGGCAAGCCAGGGGAGAAAAGGTATACTAGCCCTGCTCTTTTGCGCATACACGAAACATGCCAAGTTCTTCCTGACTGTTACCCGATCAATTCGCCGCGCAGCACCGTGACGGCCTGCCCGCCCAGCTTCACGCGCTCCCCGTCCAGGCGCACGCGCACCACGCCGCCACGTGCCGAAGCTTGATAGGCCACCATCTCGGTCTTGCCCAGGCGCCCGCTCCAGAAGGGCGTCAGGCAGCAATGCGCCGAGCCGGTCACGGGGTCTTCGTTGACGCCCGCCCCGGGCGCAAAAAAGCGCGAGACAAAATCCATGCCGGGCATGCTGGCGCGGCTGGTGACGATGATGCCGCGTGCCTCGATCTGCTCCAGCAGGTTTATATCGGGCTTCAGGCTGCGCACCACGTCTTCGCTCTCCACCTCCACCAGATAATCAAAGATGCTCTTGCCCACGTAAAGCGGCTGTGCGCCAAGCGCCCGCGCCAGTTCTGGCGGCGCCTGGGTGGGCTGCTCCGGCGTGGCGGGAAAATCCATCTCAATCCACGCGCCCCGCTGGTCGGCGGTCAGCAGCCCACTGCGCGTGTGAAAACGCGCCTGCTGTCCGGGGAGCAGGTGCCCCGCTTCCCAGAGCATATGCGCGCTTGCCAGCGTCGCGTGGCCGCAGAGGTCCACCTCCACCGCTGGCGTAAACCAGCGCAGATTGTAGCCATCCTCCTGCTTCACCAGGAAAGCCGTTTCCGCCAGATTCATCTCTCGCGCCACGTGCTGCATCCAGCGCTCCTCGCGCGGCTCTGGCAGCACACAGACCCCCGCCGGATTGCCCGCAAACGGCGTATCGGTAAAGGCATCCACCTGGATAATCGTCTGGCTCACTGGTTGGTCCTCCTGGCTGAAGCCGCTGGTGGCTCAGGCCGCTGGTTTGGTCATCTGAAAGTTCGTAAAAACCGCTTCCCCTTGTTGGTTGCACACCAGCCCGCTTCTCCCGCTGGTGAAGGTGCTGTCGTCAGCTTCGCCAACTTTCGTTCCGTTGATAAAAAACTCAAAATGCGTGCCTTTGGCGCGCACCATCAGGTGATTGCTGGCATGGAGGCCGCTTTTGATCGCGCTGCTGGTCTGCGGCCAGATCAGCGCGATGTAGGGATTTTCGTGGGTGGACCTGCCAAACCCCCACTGACCATCGCTGTAGAGGTCAAACTCATAATAATAGTCTGGACTCTCTGAGCGCAAGATGATGCCATAGGGCGCCTGGACAGAACCGCTGATCTGCTCAGCGTCAACCGAGACAGTGACATCGCTGATAGCCGCCACAGGGGAGTAGCACCAGTACCCATCCGCGACATGATACCCATCACCCTGATAGAAGCATTTGGGCGCAACGTCGGGCCAGCCGGTTGCGCCGCTCATCAGCGTGTCCTGAAAGATCACCTGCTCTCCAGCCGGGGTATTGGCAAATGGGGTCACGCTGCCAGACAAGAGCGGGGCCGTTGTTGGTGTCCGCTTCAACGCATTCGCCGCCAGCCGCGAGCCGAGATTCACGCCAATCACACCAGCGGCGGCCACACACAACACGATCACGCCCAGAGCGCCCAGCACAGCCCAAATGACAGCCTTCTTTCTGTTCGACGGGGGCGCGGCGGGCACAACGATGGGCGGTGTTCCTGGCGGCGCCCAGCCAGGCGGGGCCATCTGCCCTGACGGTGGCGGGCCATACGGCTCGTAGCCTGGGCTGTAGTGCTCAGGCGGCAGCGGAGGCCGTCTGATGGGCTGGCTGGCGAAGGCTGCGCCAGCGTTGTCCTGCCTGGCCGGAGGAGAGGATACCGCGTCGTCTCCCCCGGCGACTTCGGTGGCAAGCTGCTCGCTGCACCAGGGGCAGCGAGCAGCTTGCGGATTTCGGATGAGCGCGCCGCAACGAGGACAGTTCATAGCACATCAGCCTCCGTACCGAAAATGAGTGTGCGCGAGCGTTGATCTGTGGCTCAGGCCGTTGGCTTTGTCATCTGAAAGTTGGTAAAGACCGCTTCACTGTTCTTATCGCAGAACAGCCCGCTTTTCCCGCTGGTGTAGGTGCTATCATCGGCTTCGCCCACGTTGGTCCCATTGATATAGAGCACAAAATGTGTTCCCTTGGCGCTCACCATCAGATGGTTGGTCGTATTGAGGCCACCTTTGAGCGCGCTGCTGGTCTTTGCGTGAATGAGCGCGGTAAAGGTTTTGTCGTTAGCAACCTTGCCGAAGTCCCACTCACTGTTGCTATTTATCTCAAATTGATAGTAGTTGCCCTGGCTGGCAGTGCGTAAAATGATGCCATAGGCGGAGGAAGTCGAGCCGTTGATCTGCGCCACATCAACCGAAATGTTCACATCGTCTGTGATGCCTGCCGGGGCGTAGCAGATATAGCCATTCTGAATATGATAGCCGTTGTCCCGAAAGAAGCAGTGCAGCGGGTCATTCGCCCAGCCATTGGTGTTGGAGGTCAGCGGGTCTTGAAACAAGATCGTTTGCCCTGGCGTCGTTCCAGCAAAGGGCGTTGGAGTGTTGTGGATGCTTTGTTTGAGTGCTGCCTGCCCAATGAACCCAAGCGTGACCACCAGCAAGATCGCACATAAGAGCAACGAGCCAGCGGTAATGCCCAGGGTGATCAGAACAATCTTTTTGGTGCTGCTTTTTCGTACTGGCTGTGGCGGTGGAAAGGACATCGGCATGCCCCAGGCTGGCGGGGCCATCGGCCCTGGCGGTGGGGTGGAGTCGTAGCCTGGGGCGAACTGACCAGAGCGCGAAACGCCTGGCCTGCTGGGTGGGCCGTAGGCTGTGCCTCGGCCTGGGGCAGGGTCATCAAAATAGGCGTCTGAGAAGCCGCCAGAGGGGAATGGTCTGGAGCGTGGCGCTTCCTCTCTCGCTCCAGACCAGCCCCCAGAGGAGCCGCCATAGTTCGCGGCTCTGGGGCCGCGCCCTGTAGTGAGCGGTTGCCCACACTGCGGGCATTCCGTCGCGTCAGGATTCGTAATAAACAACCTACAAGACGAACAAATCATAACGGCTACTCCCTCAGCCTTCGACACCCAACTACTTAGCTTTTAGGCGCCCATTGCAGCAACCCGGCGTTGTCGGCCAGCGCTGTGCCATCCGCCGAAGCATTCAGCACGTAGATATTCGCTTTGCCGGAACCCTCGCTGCCGCTCAGGGCAAAGCTGGCGCCGTTGGGTGCCCAACTGATGTTGTTTTGCGAAGTCACGCTGGCCGTTGGTTTATATTGTACAAACCCTGTCCCATCCACTGATTCGCTGGCCGGGCCAAGGCCGCTCTTGGTGTTGAGCAGCATGGTCTGTCCATCGGGCGAGAAGGTGAGCGTGATGGGGTCATCGTCCTTAAATGAGGTAAACGGGATTTCGGTGAACATCGTCCCGCGATTGGTGTTGTCGTTGAAGTTGATATACCAGAAGCCGTTGTCCCAGTTGGGGTCTGGCGTTGCCAGCTTAAAGCCCATCGCGACATACGACCCATCCGGGCTGACATCCCAGTTCACCTTCAAGGACGAAGCCCCGGCTGGCGTGATCGGATCGGGCGTACCCTCCGACCCCAGGTTGATGTCGTAGCGGTGCAGCATCAACTGGTTGGAGTTGGAATCCAGCAGCGCGTAATAAAACGATTGGTTGCGGATTTCCACCTGATCCACCTTGGCAAGCTCGATGATCTTGCTGGATTGCTGGGTGGTAATGTCTTCCTTCCAGATTTGCGTGGCGGTGTCGCTGACAAACTTGGCGGCCACAACCGTCTTGTTGTCGGACCAGCCCAACGTTGCGGCGGCGGTGGTAGAGGGTACATCCAGCGCGGTCAGGCTGCCATCGCTCACATCCATCGCGTAGTCAACGGGGCTGCCTGCCCCGGAACGCTCGAAGGCGATATGCTTGCCGTCTGGCGACCAGACCAGGCTGGTGATCTTCAGGCCGGTATCGGGCAGGCTAGAAATCTGCTTGGGGTCTTTGCCGGGCTGCGTCACCCAGATTTGATCGCCCCGCGCAAAGGCATACGTATAGGCGGTGCCCGGCTGGGGCGTGGCGGTGGGTCCGGTGCTCGTGGCGGTGGGGGTCTTGTTGGCGTTGCTGTTGCTGCTACAGGCGCTCAAGAGGAGCACCAGCACCGCGCTGAGTATCATGGCGCCGCGCCATCGGCGGGCGGAAGAAGCTCTCCCATAAAAAAATAGACTCGACATGCAAATGGATACCTCTCCAGACGGATTTGACTGGCCTGTTCCCTCTTCCCATAGTGCGGCTCAGTCAGCCCCTATACTCTAGCATGTGGATGAGAGGGTCGCAAGTGGCGCTCTGCCCCTGCTTTGAGGGGCGGCGCTACAGAAACGGCACTTTGCGCCAGCCTATGGTGTTGTGCAGGGCGTGTCGCCCGACGGAAGCGCGAAATCGAAGCAGTAGGGGTTGGCGGCCTTGTTCCACCATTCCGTCATAAAGTGCAGGTGCGGGCCGGTGGAGTTGCCGGTTGACCCTTCCACGCCAACTTGCTGCCCCACTTGCACATAGTCACCCGCGTGCACCAGCGGCACGTCACGCATATGCCCGTAGATGGTCGAGAGGCCGTTGCAGTTGTTGATCTTGACCGAGTTGCCCAGCCCCAGGTTATCCCACCCAGCAAAGACGACCAGCCCCGCCTGCGCCGCCAGAATGGGTGTGCCAGAGGGGTTATCCAGATCAACCCCGTTGTGATACCAGGTGAAGCCGCGCGCATAACGGGCGTTGGGATTGGGGTTGATCAGTTGGAACAACTGACGATCAGCCGAGGTATCGGCGTTGCCTGCGGGCGCGCAGATGTTGTTGGGGTCGGTGGCCCCGCTTTGGGAGTTCCAGGGGTTGGTGCCAAAGACATTGCCAGCTTTATCCGGCGGCGGAATGGGAATATCTAGCTGCGCCTGATACGAGGCGCCATAGGTGGGGTCGGTGGGGATTTTCAGGAGCAGGCCCGTGTATAAGTCGTCGGCGCTGTGCAGCCCGTTCATCAGCAGAATGCCGCCGGGCAAGACGCCAAACTTATCAGCGATGCTCTTGAGGCTATCGCCGTCATGCACGACGTAATTGAAGTAGGTGGCTTTGTTAGCGTTGGGGGGCGCGCCAAAACCCGCCAGGCTTTTGATGCCATTAATAATCTGATTTTCTGTGCCGAGCGGGGCAATGGCAAAGGCGGTGCCCATCAGCATGATGGACACTATCCCCACCACCGCCAGGTGCATAAACAGCGAGCGATGCCGGTTGGAGCGCGGGACAAATGGCGTGTGCCCCAGCGCACCGGGGCGTTTGCTGACGCGCCTGCCAGGGACTACCACCGGATGCGCGGTTTCCGCGCCGCGCCAGAGCGTCGGGTCGGTTGGCTCGCCGCTCAGCCGCGCAACGGCCTTGCCCAGGCTGCTGCGGACGGGCGGGCCATACCCCCTTTGCGTGGAGGGCAGGTTCCGCTTGTCTCTGCCGTTCGGCTCCTTGCCCCGGCCATGCTCACCTGATTGGGAATAGTCTCCAGCGTCGGACCAGGCTGCCCCGCCGCGCTCCTCCTCTTGCAGCAGAAAGCCGCTCCTCGAAAGCGGCGTGGCCTCGTCTGGAAAGCCAGCCGGGGGCTGCTGTTCCTCATCATGCTGGTCTTCGGCCAGAGCTTCCTGATACCAGGCCCGCTGCTCGTCTTCAGCGTATGCTGGCTCGTTTGTCTGCTCGTCGTCCCAGGTGAACGGCTCCCCAAGGATTCGCGCCGTTTGTCGCCTTCGTGCATTCCCCCGGTTCAGCATGATCTCTGCCCTCACTGGTCGGCAATCGCGCTGTCTGGCCTTTCAGACAGGCGATAAAAAGAGCGATACTATCCCTTATCCTGAACCAACTCTAGCCAGGAAAGCGGCTTTCTGTCAATGTTGGCGGCTCGTCTGGTACTATGGTACTGGCTGAAAGCTGTTTTCCTGGCTGCTCCATGCCTTCATAGTACCTAACGATGCAAGCCGTGATCTGTATCGCCTGGGTGGTTCTTTGCTCCTACCTGACAGGAGATGTCAAGAAGCGGCAGGTATGCTTTTATTTGCGACTGTTGAAGGCAACTGAAGGGAGCAGAGCATGCGCGCAGGTATCAGCGTGCCCAATTTTTCCGAATACAGCGACCCGCGCCTGGTGGCAGAACTTGCCCACGAAGCAGAAGAAGCGGGCTGGGATGGCTTCTTTCTCTGGGATCATCTGCTTTTTGAAAACAAATGGCGGCTGCCTATCGCTGACCCCTGGGTGGCGCTGGCGGCAATGGCGATGCGCACCAGCCGCATTCGTCTGGGGCCGCTGGTGACGCCTGTGCCGCGCCGCCGCCCCTGGAAGCTGGCGCGCGAGACGGTGACGCTCGATCATCTCTCCAACGGGCGGCTGATTCTGGGTGTGGGCCTGGGCTGGCCGCCGGTGGATGACTTTGCGCGCTTTGGCGAGGAAAGCGACGACAAGGTGCGCGCCGCCAGGCTGGATGAAGGGCTGGACATCCTGACCGGCCTGTGGAGCGGCGAACCCTTCAGCTACCAGGGCCAGCACTATCACATTCAGGAAGAAACGGTCTTCTTGCCGCGCCCGGTGCAGGCGCCGCGCATCCCCATCTGGGTCGCGGGCTTCTGGCCCAAGAAAGCGCCCTTTCGCCGCGCCGCCCGCTGGGATGGCGTCTTCCCGCTCAGCCTGAATGTCAACTGGGACCAGAGCATTCCCCCAGCGGAGGTGCAGGCCACGCTCGCTTATATTCAGTCGCAGCGTGCCAGCGACACGCCCTTTGATGTGACCGTTGGCGGGGAAACGCCCGGCGACGACCCGGCCAGGGCCGCCGCCATCGTTGCCCCCTATGGTGCGGTTGGCGTGACGTGGTGGATTGAAAACGTCGTGCCCCAGCGCGGCCCGCTGGAGGCTATGCGCCAGCGCATCCGCCAGGGGCCACCGCGCCTGTAACATCCTGCTTGCCGTGCCCCCTCTGGGGGTAGCGCCGCCGTCCCTGGCGGCGAAGCGTGGCAAGCGCGAACGTTGGCGCTGGCGATGGAGGCTGGCGGTTAAAAGCCGCGCCTAAGGGCGTCTGCGGACGCCACCAAGTCCGCCTGCGCGGACTCCCATCCCCATCAGTCGCAACGGCTGGCTGAGTGGGGGGAACCTGCGTAGGCAGGTTTGGTGGCCGCAGGCCCATAGGCGCGGCTTTTAACCGCCAGCCTCCATCGCCAGCGCCAACATTCGCGCTTGCCATGATTCGCCGCCAGGGACGGCGGCGCTACCCCCAGAGGGGGCACGGCAAGCAGAGCGCCTAGAGCCAGAAGCGCGCCTCGGCTATCCGTTCCTCCTCGGTTTGCTCCTTATAGGGCGGGGGCGTATCCCCCGCCCGCCAGCGTTCCACCAGCGGCGTAAACGGCGCTGGAACCCCGCCGCCTTCGTCGTTCTCGCGCTTCAGCCGCACCCATAACTCCCATTCCTGCCCAATCGAGAGGGCTTCCTGGTCCAGAAACGTCCCGGCCCCGGCGGTCAGGTGCACCGGCCTGCCAAAGAGCGTGCCCCAGAGTTCGCGCAGCGCCCAGCGCAAACAGCCATAGGCAATCCAGGGCGAAAAACGCCGCCGCACGCGCTCCCAGATCAGCAGAATGCGGGCGAGCACTACGCCAATCAAGCGATGCAGGTGCATCCACGCCTGCCGCTGCCTGCGGTAGAGCGACTGGGCCGCGCGCATCAGGCGCAGCAGCGTCCACAGGTCATCTAGCAGCCACTTGCAGAGAGCATCCAGCCGCAGGGGAAGCTGATAGAGTTCTGGCAAGGTCTGTTCTAACTCTGCCGGGTCAAACTCCAGCGGCTTGTCTTTGCCGCCAAAGGCGCGTTTGCGCTGGCGGTGGCGCTTGTCAATCAGCGGCAGCACCAGCAGAAAGGTGCGGCCCAGCAGCACCGCGCCCGCGTGCTCAACGGTGAGCGAGCGGGTATCCAGATCGCCCAGCAGCGTCAGGGCGTCTTCGAGGAAGACGGGCGCGTCGCTGCCCAGGCCCAGATAGGTGCGCAGCAGCGTGACCAGCGCATCTGGGTCGGACCAGAAATCAGCAGGGAAGCGAATGATGGGGTCGCGGTGCGGAAAGTAGCGGTGCCATTTCGTTTTTGCCATCAGAAGACCTCTTTTGCGTGTGATGGCCCCAGGCAGCGCACAGCGGCCTCGTTTCCGTCTGGTTCAGGGGAGGGAAAGCAACGTGGGTGCAAAGCAGCGCTTCTCGCTACAATGCCCCCGCTTTCCGCCCTGGAGTTAAGGCCAGGCGGGAGGTACTGTGGCGCGGGGCGTGTCTAAATACACACCTGCGTCCGCCGTCCCCTCAATGCAGTTGCGTGTATCCCCGGCGGGACGCCGGGCCGTTTTGGTAGAAGGGAAACGGCAACGAAGTAAGGATATTGTAACCGAACGTGCGCTAAAAGTCAAGCCCCTTGACGCAGCAAGAAGCAAGGCTATATACTGCTGATCTATAGCGAGTGCTGTGCTCTGTACCCGCCCTCGCTCGACATCTCCCTGGCGTACCTCTCGACGTGGATGTGAAGGAGTCGCGCAATGCCTGACACGCCGCTCAGCCTCTTTATCAGCTATTCGCGCACCGACAGCGAGTTTGTAGACCGTCTCGAAGCTGACCTCAAGGCGCGTAACTTTCAACCTTGGGTAGACCGCCGCAAGCTGGAAGGCGGCCAGGACTGGTCGGCTGAACTGGAAAAAGCTATTGAGCGCTGCCAGCTTCTGGTGGTGGTTCTTTCGCCAGAGGCGATGGCCTCCAAGTATGTGCGCCGCGAATACCGTTATGCTGATTCGCAGAACAAGCCGATCATTCCCCTCAACTGGCGAACCACCAAAGTCCCATTTGAATTGAATGACATCCAATGGGTCAACTTTGAGGGCAACTATGACAAGGGGCTGGCCGACTTGCTGGTTGCCCTCAGCCGTCAGGCGCTTGCCGCGCTTCCGGCGTCCAGGCCGCGCTCTGCTGCTCCGCCGCCCTCCATCAGCGACGCGGAACTGCCAGTGTTGGTGGCGCCCCAACCAGCGGCGCCGCTGCCCGCCGCCGATCTGAACCAACTCTATCGCGCGGGCGTGGCCGCCAAAGGCAGGAACGATCTGGAGCGCACGGCCATTTTCTGGAAGCAGGTGCTGGACCGCGACCCGGCCTTTGGCAATGGGACGCTGGCGCCCCAGATGCAGCAGTTGCAGGCCGAACTGCATCCGCTGCGTGTGCAGCGCCTGCGCAGCCAGGCGGAACAGGCGCACCGCACGGGGGTCTGGGGCCAGGAGATCGGCGCGTGGCAAGCCTTGCTGCGGCTGGAGCCAAAGGATGAGCAGGCGCAAAGGCGCCTGCCCGTTGCCCAGCAGAACCAGAAATACGCCTGGATTTATGAGAATGCCCAGGAGTTTGCCAAAGAAAAAGACGTTGTGGCGCTCAAAACGCAGTTAGAATTGCTCTGGCGCGACGCCCCCTATTATGGCGACCCGGCAGGGCTAGCCAGACTCGTTGGAGTCAAAGCGCCTCCGAGTTTTCAAGAAACCATGAATGCTCAGAACAGAACCCAGGCAGCAAAAGCTGAGGCAATGAAAAAAGCTGAGCAAGCCTCCGAGCGTAAACAACAGCGCAAAGAATTTGTTGATGAGGTACCAGGACCACCCGCCTACCTGCTGGCGTTTTGCCTGCTAGGAGGTGTGGGTGTTAGCGTTGGCATGCTGACCCAATCATGGGCCTGGGCCATTCAGGTCACTGCTGCTCTGGCGCTGATCGCATATCCCCTTGGATACCACCGGGCGATGGGGCTGGTGGCAGGAAGCTTTATCCTCCTGGCAAGTGGAGCGCTTGTGTTTGGCGTTACCTGGTTGTTCTCACCACTTCAGTATGACCACCCAGAGGTGGGCCATCTTTGGTTTAATGTGGTGAATACCGTCACGCTCAGGCACCAGATGATTTTTGGCACCATCCTCGGAGTGGGTATAACGGGAATAATAGTTTTCCTTATTTTATTTGATAATTTTGCTGATGTAGATGTTCCAACCCCTTTATTCAACGGGCTTTTGTTTGGAAGTCCGGTAATCTGGCTCCTTTTTATCGCCCTGGGTTCCATTTTCAATTGGGGTTTTGGGTTTGGATATGGCTGGGCAATCTCATTTCTTGCTGGGTTTGTGGCCCTGGTAGGTTGTAGCGGATTGGCATATGTTGTTTTCGTGTGTTCGTGGGCGCTAAAAAACTCCCCAGACCAAATACACCGCAAGATAGAGGGACGGAGGCGCTGACAGGAGAGCGATTTCGCTTGTAGCGCCGTCTCCCAGACGGCGTATCGTCGCCAGCCGTCACCGTTCGCGTTTGCCACGATACGCCGCCTGGGAGACGGCGCTACAAGCAGGCACGCCAGCCTGGGGTGGGGAGTCCGCGCAGGCGGACTTGGTGGCGTCCGCAGACGCCCTTAGGCGCGGCTTTTAACCGCCAGCCTCTTCGCATATTGCCACTGTTCGCACGTGCGACGATTCGCCGCCGGGGTCGGCGGCGCTACAAGCAGTTACGCCTGGGGTGGGGAGTCCGCGCAGGCGGACTTGGTGGCGGAACGCCCATAGGCGCGAATTTATTCGCCAGCCTATGGCGTCAGGTGAATCGGGCTGCCAGCCAGCGAGACGTTGATGGAGAGCACGTCTCCGCCTGCCTGCGACGCAAAGTATTCCACCTGCCACCAGTCCGCGCCTGCTGCGGGGTTGTAGCTGGTGGGAATCTGGATGGGCACATGCAGCCATTGCCCGTTGTAGCGTCCCCCGCTGGCGTTCAGTTGCGTACCGTTGGATGCGGGGACGGTGAGCGCCCAATTGGGCCAGGTCGCGGGATTGCCGCTGGGGTCCAGAATGCGCATAAAGATATTGCCGCCGCCGTCGCCTGGGTCGAAGAGGCTGAAGTTGAGCGTTTTGCCCGCGTAGGCCGCCGGAATTTCCGCCAGATCAAAGGTCGAGGTGACTCCGGCGGAAAGGTTGAAGGCCACGCACATATCATTCCAGGCTTTAATGCTCACGCCGCTCCCGTTGGCGAAGACATTGTTGCTGGTATCGGTCAGCTTCACCCCATAGTTATGCTGGCCGTAGCCGCCGGTTGCCTCCACAACCAGCCGGTACGTGCCGAGGCTGTTGAGGGTAGCGAGCGTATACCAGCCATTGAGATAGGCGGGCTGCGCCACGCAGGTCTGGGCCGCCGGGTCAAACGCCTGCGCACCTCCACAGCCATGCTTGGTCAGGTCGGCGGCCAGCAGATCAAGCGAAGGCGGCGAAAACGAGGCCACCAGGACATCCTGGCTGCGCTCAAAAAGCAGCGGCGTCGAATACAGCGAATAGGTCAACTGCATATAGTTGATGCCCTGGTCGCTTGCACACGGTGATGGCGTTAAAGACGGGTCATCGCACAGGTTATCTTCGTTATCCGCTCCCCCGCCATAGGGATTGAAGGCCGGGGTAGCGATTTGCACCTCAACACCGCTCGCGGCGGTTGCAGGCACGACAATCTGATAGTTATAGCCCAGCGTTCCGCTCGCGCCGGTAAAGCCTGTCGGCTGGCTGTCAGGGTTGGCAATGGCGCTGGGATATTTCTGAAGATTGGTCGAAACCATATTGGGTAAAAAGCGCGGCACCGGGCTACAGCAGGTGTCAGGGTGAGTGACAGGATCGGTCCAGCCATCCTCAAACTTGGGGGTATAGGCGTCCCCATGTTCTTTCTGCTCCCAGGGGCCGTTGATATGCGCCACAAACGCTTGCAGCCCGTCCTGCGCATCCCCAAAGTAGGAGGTGCGCGAGCCAAGCTGAATGGCGGGCAGATATTCTGCCACCGCGCTGCGGCTGACCGTCGCGGTGGAAAAGCCAGGAGACACAAACGCCAGGAAGAAGACATTGGCTTGCAGTGTCACCGTCACCTGAAGCCGGTATTGATTTCCGGCCACGAGCGAGGGCGTGACCCCAATCTGACCGGCTGCTACGGGGCAGCTCGTGATGCCGTTTTGCTTCACCGCTTCGCAGATACGCCTGGTGGCGTATTCCCCATCGGGTGCCGGGTTGCTCGCATCGTAGAAGTTGGGCATATACAGTGCGCCTGCCAGCGCGCCCGCCTCTGCTGCTCGTTCGGCCTGGATGCTCAGGATATACAACCGCACCGTATCAACGACCAACCCCAGCAGCGAAATCAGGAAGACCATCAGAAAGGCCATGATGATCAGGGTTTGTCCGCGCTGGCGCCGCCGGGCCGAAGGAGCTTGAGCGTCAGTAAGGGTGGCATTCATCAGAGGCTCCTTCATGGTATCTGGCAGACGCTCCAGCAGAGAAGAGTGACAATAAACGTTGGCATTATAGAGAGAGAGTCACAGGATTGCAAGCATGTGGTAAATTTGTCTGCGCGCTCAAGCGAGAACAAGTCAGCGCGCCTTCTTTTCGCTTTCTCATCAAAACAAGCCGCTGATACGTTAAAATGGTAGGGCTGCTGTGTCTCTCGGCGTGGAAATGGTCAGCATGCCTGGTTGTGAAGCATCATCGTAGGAGAAAACGTCATGAGTAAGCGCTCGCTCAATATCCTGATAGGCATCATCGTTCTCGTGCTGCTTGCCAGCATTATCGCCTATCCTCTCTCAGCAGGCTTTCGGGACTGGGTACACACCTGGATTACGGACCCGGTGGGACTTGTAGCCTTAGCCACGACCATTGCCGCTATCGCCACGCTGCTGGCGGTGGTTGTGGGGCTGCGCGGCATCTACGTTGGGCGCGCGCTGGCGCAAGAAGCCTTTGGGCAGGCAGAGAAAGCGCAAGAGGAACACCGCCAGGAATTTTTGGAAGCGCAGTACAACGCCAGCCGCCCGCTGCTCGTCCCTGCCGTTGCTGATCTGAGCGAGGTGCGCGAACTGGATGAGCCGATGGTGTTTGACTGGAACTCGCCAAATACATTCGTCACCCTTCAGAACGTGGGCAACGGCGTTGCCACCAACATCTGGCTGGTCGTCCTGCCGCCCGCTCCGGCGCCTGCGGATGCCTTGCAGTACCTCTGTCGGTTCGATATGCCCCTGCCAGCCGAGAGCAATCCGGTGAAGGTCTATCTGCGCCAGAGTGCCCCGGTCTTTGCTGAGCATCATCACATTAAGGGGCACAAGCTGCACATCCCACCGGAGCGCGCCGCAGCCCCCGCTGACACCGCCGATCACTTTCTGGCGCGGCTCAGCATCACCTATCAGGATATTTTTGGCCGGAAGCACGCGAGCATCTTTGATCTAAGCGATTGGGGCATCTGGGTCAACGTGGCCTTTCTGCCCAACATTGAACACGACCTGGCCGAAATCCAGGCCGGGAAGGTGCCCCAGCCCGTCAGCGCCAAATAGGTGCTTGTAGCGAAAGAAGAAAGAAGGAGCAGCCATGCCTGCCTCTGTTGACCCCTTTGCCCCGGCAAACGCCATGCTGCGCGCCCTGCGCCAGCGCGAAGTTTCCGCAGTGGAACTGCTAGAACTGCACCTGCGCCGCATCGAGCGCTATAACCCGACGCTCAACGCCATCGTCACGCCCGATTATGAGCGGGCGCGGGTGGCGGCCCAGGCCGCAGACGCAGCGCGTGCGCGTGGCGAAGATGCGCCGCTGCTGGGCCTGCCGCTGACCATCAAAGATTGCATCCACGTGCAGGGTTTGCCCAGCACAGCGGGCATTCCCCGCTATGCCAACAACATCGCCCAGGCCGATGCCCCACTGACGGCGCGGGTGCGCGCGGCAGGCGCGGTCATCATGGGCAAGACCAACGTCCCGCCCTATGCCGGGGACTGGCAGAGCAACAACAAGCTCTTTGGGCGCACGCGCAACCCCTGGAATCTGGAGCGCAGCCCCGGCGGGAGCAGCGGCGGCAGTTCGGCGGCGCTGGCGGCAGGACTGACGCCGCTGGAGTTTGGCAGCGATATTGGCGGCTCCATTCGCATCCCCTCGGCGTTTTGTGGCCTCTTTGGACACAAGCCCAGCGAAACTGCGGTGCCGCGCTCCGGGCATTTCCCCGGCTCGCCGCTGCCCAACGTGACGGCCAGCATGTCGGTGCAGGGGCCGCTGGCCCGCAGCGCTGCCGATCTGGAACTGGCCTTTGACCTCATTGCCGGGCCGGAGGCGGGCGAAGATGCCGCGTGGTCGCTGAACATCCCGCCCGCGCGCCACACGCGCCTGCGCGACTTTCGCGTAGCCGTGTTGCCGCCCATCCCCTGGCTGCCAGTGGAGCAGGAGATTCTGGCGGCGCAGGCGCGGCTGGTGGAGCGGTTGCGCGGCCTGGGCGCGAAGGTCGAAGAGGCGCAGCCGGAAGACTTTGGCGACCTGCGCGCCTATTACAAGGTCTATCTCTCCATCCTCTCAACGATCATGGCGCTAGGCCGCTCCGCCGATGGGCGCCGCAAGCAGATGGAAGAACTGCGCCAGAAGCACGACGAGTTTGCCGACGCCTCGGCTGACGCGCTGGAAGCGCACACGGGCGAGTATGTCATCTGGCATACCAGGCGCGAGCATTACCGCGCCGCGTATCGCGCCTTCTTCCGCGAGTGGGACATCTTGCTGGCCCCGGCCAACTGCGTCAACGCCTTCCCGCACGATGACCGCCCCTTTGAGCAGCGCACGCTTCAGGTGGCGAGCCAGACCGTCAGCTACGGCTTGCAGGATACCTATCCAGGCGTCGCCACGCTTTGCGGCCAGCCCTCAACGGCCTTTCCTGTAGCCCAGACGCACGACGGCCTGCCCATTGGCTTGCAGGCCATCGGCCCCTACCTGGAAGATCACACGCCCCTGCGCTTTGCCGCGCTGATCGAGGAGGAGTTTGGCGGCTTCCGGGCGCCGCTGGGGTATGGGGAGGGGTAGCTCTACCAGGCAATTTAATCAAACTTCAGAATAACATGCACCTTGATATAAAGGTTTCCTCTGGTTCCATCCTTTATGTTTGACATCCCTTTGCCTGTTAAGCGAAATTCCTGCCCATTCTGGGTTTTAGGCGGGATCGTGAGTAGGACACGCTTGCCATCAGGGAGGGCAACTATCACCTCGCCCCCCTGCTTCAACGTACCTAGCTCCACAGGAAGATCGGTAAAAAGGTCATTGCTCTCGCGTTTATAATTTGGATTGGGAAGAACAGTGATGACCAGAAAGAGGTCTCCTCGCGGTGCCCCAGCGAGGCCAAGCTGACCTTCACCAGCCACTCGTACCTTAGAACCAGTAACCACTCCTGCTGGGATAGCAACTTCGATGCGCTTCCTACGTGTCGTCTGCCCCTCTCCATTACACATCGTGCAGGCTTTCCCTAATATTTCGCCAGTGCCTGAGCAGGAAGGGCAATAGAGAGGGGATTGGATAAGAAAGGTGCGCTTGGTGCCATTATAAGCCTCTCCTAATGAAAGCTCAACAGGCTGGTGAATGTCTTCACCATGTTTGCTGGTATTTGCTGTGGAGGCTGTGCTGCCCTTTTGCGGGTCGCTGGTTGGGGTCTGTGGTTGAGCAGAGCCGTATGCCTGGTCATCAGAAAGAGGCAGAGTGGCTGAGACGACTGGAATACTCAAACGGTTGAGGGCAATCAAGAGATCGCGCAACCCTTCTTCATAGGCTTCTTGAAAATTAACCCACTGGAGAGTGCTGAGGTCCATAGGGATTTTTTGCGTTGTTCGAAGGTGGACAGGGATGAGGCTTTTGCCTTGCGCTCGCCCATGACGATATTCCATACGGACATACTCGGACTTAACAGCATCGGGAGAAACGACTATTAACACCACATGACAGGCATCAATGGCCTTCTCCAGTTCATCCATCCAATCCTGGCCGCCCTCAAGCTTGCGCCGATCCACCCAAGCGTGAAACCGATTGGCATTTAGGTCGCTTTCAAGCCGATCCACAAAGGTGCTATCTGTGCGGGAATAACTGATAAAGATGCGAAGCGCGGCGTCTGCCATCTTCCTTCTCCTTCACATCCAGCATCGAGGAAGGTGAGAGCAAGCAATGGTTAGGGGTAGAGATATATTGCTGCTAAGGAGCAGTATAGCGCCTTGCGACTAAAAGTGTCAAGCGCCACAAAACTGCATCCCATGCTGGCATCCTGCGCGGCGCTCTGATATACTGGAGCCACGCCCGGTGAATGTAGCGCGGCAGCACAGGCGAGCAGTAGTGTGTTGTGCAGCAGCAAAGCGTAGCGAGCGCCAGGAGCCGGATGTGAGCCAATCCCCCTATGAGCCACCTTCCTCCGAAGACCAGGAGATGCTTGCCAAAGAGTTGCCCCTGATCGAACTGGAGGCGGTGCTCAGTCGGCCTCTCTCCTGGCGCAGGCGCCTGGGGCAGCTTGGCCTCGCGCTGGCAGCCTGCGCGCTGGTCGTCGTGACCTTCTGGCCTGTGCTTGTGCCAGCGACGCCCGCCCAAACGCCCCTGCGCAGCCAGCCGCCCCCGCCCATCGTGAGCATCATCAGCAACGTCAACTACGGCTCCGTCACGATCAACGGCCAGCCTCAGCCTGGCTCGCCCCCGCTGACTCTCAAAATGAGCGGCCAGCCGCCCTACAGCATCACGCTTGATGTGCCCCCGTTCCGCCCGCGCACCTGCCAGTTTCCGCCGCCCCAATCCATCACGCCGTACAGCTTCGAGCCGTGTAACGCCGGGCGCGCCATCACCGTTGACCCGCAAGCGTTGAATACCCTGATCATGCCCTTTACCCTGGTTGATCTGCCACCGGAGCAGCAGCAAGAGATCACGGCGCGGATTGCGCAGGCGCTCACCGCGCAGCAAACAATCGCCGCGCCCGCCCAATCCGCCATCGTCACTGGCCTGGCTCCCGATGGGACGATACAGAGCCAGCGCCAGACCGGGCCGCTCTTTGCCAGCGCGTTCCTGGTGCCAACTACGCAGCGTGGGCAGCGGGATATCTTTTGTTTGCACCTCACCTGTGTGAATTACAGCGGGTTTTCGCCAGATTACACCCCTAGCGGCCACTTCTGGGAAGTGCGCGTGCCTTTCGCCCTCCGCTGGCGCTTTGCGAGCGCCACAGGCCAGGTCATCAGCGAGGTGACGTTTCCGGTGTCGCCCACGCTGCTCACGCTCTTTCTCGCCTATGATGCCGCAACTGGCTGGCAGGTCGCGCCGCTGCCCTCCTCGGAAGGCAGCCCAGAGCAGCAGCTTGCGCAGCTTCTGTGCGCAACCGGCTCGCTGATGCTTGGTGATGAGCAGGCACACGCGCTGAGCGGGGAGCGGTGGACTGTCGCCACGCTCCGCAATCAAGGGGTCGCGGGCTGCGAGCTAGCGCTTCAGCATAATAACGTGGACCAGGGGCATTTCATCTGGCGTTTTGGCGTGCTGCTGGCCGCCGATGCCAGCGCGCACAGCACGCTGCCCGCGCTGCCCGTCGCTTTGCCAGCAGACCTGGCCGCCGTTGGGGGATGAAGGCTTGCCCTTCAGCCAACCAAAAGCTGGAAGGCGTCATGCCTTCCAGCTCGTTGCTTCTACCACTCGTTCCCGCTTGGGCGGCGCGGTGGCGGCGTGCGCGGCGTGGAGCGCGAAGGCGGTGGGCTGTAGGGGCTGCTGGTGCGGCGTGGCTGGCGCTGGTTGTCATCCCAGGAGGCCACCCCGCCCTGCCAGGGCATCTCCTCTTGCCCGCGCACAGGGGGATAGCCGCCAGTGGACCGCCTGCGCGCGGCCTGGCTGGACTGCGCGTAGGCGTACTGCCCATCCTCTTCACCATAATACGCGGCGCGAATAGCGCGGCGTTTGGCTGGCAGCGTGTACAGCAAGACGCCCAGCACGCCAAGCATTAAGAGCAGCAAGATGGAAACAACCACAATCAGGACGGTGGTTGTGCTGGAGCCAGATTGCTTGCCAGGTGGCGTGGTGCCTGTTCCGGTTCCAGGGTTCTGCGCTTGCGCCGTTGGGCTGACCGCCGCCTGCGTTGGGCTGGCTACCGTTGTTGTGGGCGAGGCAGGCGCGCTGCTCACCGTGCCCGTCGCGGTGGGCGTGCCCAGCGGGACCACCTGCACCAGCGCGGAGGCCGTGAAGGGCGTTGTCGTTGGATAGTCGGCTACCACCGTAAAGACATAGGTGGTAGTCGAGGCTTTATCCGTAAAAAAGAAAGAAAATTCCAACAGATTCCCCTGGCTGCTGATTCGTTGCGGGCTGGTGTTGATTGTTTTTGTCAGGTCAGGCGGCGGACAAGTGGGGTTGGGCTTACACTTGACCTGCCCATAGACGTACAGGTTGTAGTGTGTGGCGGGCGCCCAGCCCGTGCCGGTGATGTCTACCTCTCCGCCGGGATTCGTGACCCCGGTGGAAAGAAAGAGCGTCGGGCTGTCGGCCTGCGCAGCAGGCGCTTTCCCCTCGGCAAACAGTAAAGCCGCAATACCCAGCAGCAAGACGATTGCTGCCAGGGAGAGCGCCGCGTTCCTTCGGCGCAGATGAAGTCTTCCGGCGCTCACCATGCTCATTTCCCTCGCTGTCGTGCGAAAACTACAACACGCCGCCTATTTCAAGCATTCTCTCTTCAGAGACTATATGCTGAGATATGCGGCGCGTCAAGTTGGTGGGCGAATCGGGCTATGCTGGCGAATTTATTCGCCAGGCACCGTCTTGGCTACCGTATGCTCTGATTCAGGTTTGCCAGAAACTCCTGATTGTCCTTAGTCTTAGACATCGAAGTGAGTACGGCCTCCATCGCCTCCATGCCGCGCTGCTCGGCCAACGTGCTGAACATGCGGCGCATCACCACGACGGCGCGCAGTGTCTTGTCGTCCAGCAGTTGCTCCTCGCGGCGCGTGCTGGAGCGCGTGATGTCCAGCGCGGGGAAGACGCGGCGATCAGCGAGCTTGCGGTCCAGCGTAATTTCGCTGTTGCCGGTGCCCTTAAACTCTTCGTAAATCACATCATCCATGCGGCTGCCGGTATCCACCAGGCAGGTGGCAATGATCGTCAGGCTACCGCCTTCTTCGATATTGCGCGCCGCGCCAAAGAAGCGCTTGGGCGGATAGAGCGCGCTGGGGTCCATACCACCAGAAAGCGTGCGCCCGCTCTGCGGGATGACCTGGTTATACGCGCGGGTGAGCCGGGTGATGCCATCCAGCAAGATGACGACATCGCGCCCGCCTTCCACGAGCCGCTTGGCGCGCTCCAGCACCATCTCGGCCACGCGGATGTGCATCTCTGGCGCCTCGTCAAAGGTGGCGCTGAAGACCTCCGCCTTGACGGAGCGCTTCATGTCGGTGACTTCTTCGGGGCGTTCGGCAATCAGTGCGATCATCAGGTGGATGTCGTTCTCGTTGGTCGTAATCGCGTTGGCGATTGACTTGAGCATCAACGTCTTCCCCGCTTTGGGCGGCGAGACGACCAGCGCGCGCTGGCCGCGACCTATCGGCGCGACGAGATTAATCAGCCGACCTGTCAGGTTCTGCGGGGTCGTTTCCAGATTCAGCATCTCGGTGGGGAAGATTGGCGTCAGGTTATCGAAGTGGGGGCGGCGCTTGGCGGCTTCGGGGTCCATGCCATTGACGGCTTCGACGCGCAGCAAGCCATAAAACTTTTCGTTGTCCTTGGGTGGGCGCACCTGGCCGGAAACCATATCGCCGGTGCGCAGCCCAAAGCGGCGAATCTGCGACTGCGAGACGTAGACATCCGTGCTGCCCGGCGAGAAACGGTCTGGCCGCAGGAAGCCAAAGCCCTCTTCGACGATCTCCAGCAGGCCAACGCTGAAAATATTGCCTTGCTGTTCAGTATAGGCTTGCAGGAGGCGGAAAATGAGTTCCTGCTTCTTGAGGGCGGTGTAGCCGGAGAGGTCCATATCGCGCGCAATCTCGCGCAGTTCTGCCAGGTTCTTGCTTTCCAGTTCGGTAATGTTGATGTGCTGCTTGGCGCCGGAGGATTCTCCGCGCCGCTCGGCGGTGGAGGTAGCGCCTTCACCGCGTCTGGCAGGGAAGGGGCTGCCGTTCTCTAGCGATTCCTGCGTGTCGGGTTGGTCGCTTTGGCCGTTGGAGGCGCTCAATGAGGCGCCGTTGGGGGTGTTGCGTGAAAAATGCTGCATAGTTGTCCTGTTCATAGCTACTTGCGCGGCAGAAACCCGCCCCATTCACGGGATCGGGAGGAGCCGCGCTCTCCATTTCAAAGTGGTTCGTTGTCGGCAGTCAGTTGCTTTGGCATTTTGGCAGAGGCGCTTCCCATCCGTGAGGGCATGTAAGCTCAGTAGCCCTTTCAGGGTGCCTCCCACATAGGCCAGGCCATATTTCGGATGCTTCACCAGGGTGCCGCGTGTCCACCCCAGGCTGCGTGTGCCTCCATAGGGTGTTCGCTTCCCTCCTGCTTCTGGTTGCAGGCGGTGCAATTGCCGCCGATGCCAACGCAAAGGGGTGAGACACAAAAGGCGTGTGTTGTCTGGAGTCCCGCTCCCTCCTACCACTGCCCGCGCCAGTACCCACGCATCCACGCAATGAGCGTTGAACGGTTCCTTTAGTTTTGCTTTGCTCTTCTTCATCCCTAAGGCATCACGTAGTTGCTTGGTTTCCCATCCGGCCCGTATCTGAACGGGAGCTAGTTTGTTTAGTTCCTGATAGAACCACCGCTTACCTGCTTCTAGGGGAGAGAAACTTCGATCCCAGCGCCTTTGCCCTTTGGTTTTTGCTTTGATGTCCTCGACGATAAAGGTGGCAATGGGGACCAACTGAGCCAGCCAGCAACAGAGACGCAGCTTCCACTGCCACCGCGCTTTTGTGGAGGGTGGTAAGCTCCCGCGCCCTCGATTGACCCGAGGTGAGCGGTAGGGAGTCTTCCAAGAGCGACGAGCACGGCGCATCTGACGTCGTGTCTCTACTGCCTCCTTAACCCAGGTGATGGCATCAGCTTGCACGTTGAGATAGGTATGAGCGGCAGACTTGATGACGAGCGCCTCCTTCTTACTACCAGGGTCTACTCCCACCGCGACAGGTTGTGTGTAGCGGGTCAATGGCTCCACGTTGAGCCGCACACACCAAACACCCTTCTTCCAAAACGGAGTAGCTTTGCCGCTCTTCACCCATCGTCGTGCCCGTGCTGGGGTCGTGGGCATAAGGGGCTGTTGGCCTTGATCAACTACGGGGATAAACAGCATCCGTAAGGCTCCTTTCGGAGTATGTACCTTCCCTTCGCTGCTGACCAGTGGAGAGGAGCGGGATGAGGGAAGTGTCCCGCACGTCCTTCAGGCTGCCACGCCCAACTGAATCAGTTCCCTTCAGACAGCCCATTGCTGGACCTTGGGCAAGCTAGTCTCGTGCTTTCCCTCGTGGCAATTCCCGGTGGCGAGTCGGTACTTTACCACAAGCCCGTTCCCCTTCCAGAGAACGGGTACTTGACCTAAAAATGTGGGTATGTCGAATGAATCGTGTCTCATGTAAATTGTGAGGCGCGCGGTCGTGGCTGCGCTGTGTCCTGGGGGTGTGCTATGCCGTTCCTGTTTGGGGTTTGCGCACAGTCTAAAATAAACAACCTCTTTAGGCTGGGAAACACAATCATCAATGCTCAGGCAAAACTTGAGCGTTTTTTATAAGACGGACGGAAAAGTCCAGTGGGTTTTCGGCGGCCTTTATTTGAGCAGCGTCGGGGATGAAAGCTCAATCATGGATGGCAGGCGTGTCAAGGCGGAAAAACAGGACGCCAAATTAGGAACCATATTCATGATAACACAGGTTAGGCGACGTGTCAAGCACTTTTTCAGGCTTTTTTGCTTCAGTTCCCGAAAAATTCCCCTATTCGATGAATGGTTCGTAAGCCACCGCGCCATCTGGGCTGTAAAAATCGTACAGCCGCAGGAGTTCTTGTAGCTCTGGACCGGCGTGATTATACAATCCCTGAAGCAGCCCCTGGGCAATCTCTGGCGGCAGCGTCTTGCTGAAGTAGTTGAGTTGAATATTCATAAAGAGCTTGTACTGGTCAATCAGCGCCGTGCTGTCCAGCGGCGTATCCAGATCAGTGAGCGTGACCGAGCCGGTATACAGGCGCACCTTCAGCCCATGCAGACGCGAAAACGTGTTCAGTTCTTCCTCGAACTGCCGCGCCAGCGCGGTATGCCCAAAGAGCACCAGCTTTTTATAGATCGTCTCCAGCATCAGCTTAAACAATTCAATGATCTGGGGCTTGCTGGGCAGACTGGTCCGCGCCAGGCCAGCACTCACCAGCGCCGCCAGGCCGCGCATCACCTCCAGGCGGCTCAGTCCCGTGCGCCCGGCCAGCGCTACCACATCTGAGCGCCCATCCAGCATTACCAGCACGCGCCGGTCGCGGCTGCTCAACGCCTCCAGGTGAGGCGGAGCAATAAACTCTACCTGGGTGGTGGGGTGAAAGACCATGCGCAAGGAAGGAATAATCGGGCTGAGATGGCTCCATTCATCCACCCGCCGCGCCCCCTCCATAATCAGGCGCTCGCTGGAAACATCTACGGGCAGGGTACGCTCCAGGTCCACGCCCTGGGCTTCGCCCCAGTAAAAGCGAAAGTGGCAGTTGCGCCAGAGAAAGAGGCTGTAGATGGCTTCTTCCATCTGGTGGTCGCTCAGCGTGCGCAGATCATCCTCGCTGACCAGACCGGATTCCAGCAGCAGCGCCCGAAAAAGCTGACCCGTCTGCCGCGTGCGCTGCACCAGAAATTCCACCTGCTGTGTGGTCAGCCAGCCCGCCTTAATCAGCAATTCTCCCAGCGTCATGGGGCGCGTGCCCAGCGAGATGGCGATCAGACGCCCCTCCTGAAAGTAAATCGTGCGGCTGTTCCAGCCCTGGCGCAGTTCCAGCGTGCCGGTCTGCCCGGAAAGGCTGAGCAGTTGCAGGAGGTCAATCAGCAAAATGTGATGGAGGTAGCCTTGCAGCTCTGGCTCGCGCTCTTTTGTATCCACCGAACACGCCACCTCGCGGATTCTCGATGAGGGACGACGTTAACGGACTTCCAGAAGCCGCTGGCTGAGCAGGTGCGCGCCTTTGGCGCAGCGTGCCGCCAGTTCGCGGCTTTGTACGGTCATCTTACTGGCTTCTTCTAGCAAAAGCTGTTCCTGTTCCAACAACGCACGCAGCGAGCCAGGAGGCGCGGGCTGGTCCTCTCGTCTGGTTGCAGACCCTCCCAGCCCGCCAGCGCCAGGGGATTCGACTGGCCCGCTGATGATCGGCCCGCTGGTGCGAAGCTGCTGCTGGGCTGCCGCGTGTGCTACCTGCCCGGTGAGGGAGCGCGCGCTGCGCAGGGTCGTTTCCATGCGGTGCAACTGCTCTTGCTGGCGTTGCAAAACAACGGCAAGGTCTTCGGCCTGCTTTCCCCCTTCATGGAGGTGTTCCAGCACGCGCCGCCGATGCAGCAGCAGCGGGGCCACGCGGTCAGCCAGCGTGCCGGTCTGGGGCAGCGCTGCCCCATCTTTGCCAACCGTAGAAATGCTGGCGGCTTCCAGCGCTTGAGCCAGCGCGTGCTCCAGCCGTCGGTGTTCCTGGGCGATGCGCTCCACCCGGCCCAGGCGCTCCGCCAATAAATTAAAGTTGACTGCCAGAGGCAGCAGGTCGTTCTCGTACAGCGAGACGCGCGCCTCCAGGTCGCCATTGGCGATGCGCTCCTGCACTTCTTGCAGCATCAGGACGCCATGCTCCAGGCGCGCTTTCTGGTCGGCCAGCAGCCGCGATTGTTCTTCGATGCGCAGTTGCGCCTGGGCCAGTTCTTCGGCGCGGCTGGCACGCAAAAGGGCGCGCTCCACGCTCCAGGCGTGCAGCCAGGCAATGCCCGCGCCGCAGACCTGAAGCAGGATGGCATTGATATAGGCTGTGTAGCTCTGCCCGCCAAAATAGCGTTGGATGCCTTGCGCGAGCAGATCATCGTGCTGTTTCAGGTTGAAGATCGCCAGAATCAGGCCGATGTGCAGCGCGGCAACCACAGGAATCAGCCTGCGCGGAAGCACGATGCCGCTGATGAGCAGCGCGAGAATAAACAGATCAAGATTAGGGATGTTGCTGTAGGTGAAGATGGGCTTGGTGATGATGAAGCCCGCCAGCGCCACGTCTACCATCACCACATACGCCAGCCCGCTCAGCGTGATCTGACCCCAGCGATTGAGCAGGACCACCAGCACGCTCCCGCCTGCCAGGAGCACAACGGGACGCCAGATCAAGGGCTGCACGTAGAGGGTGGGGATGAGCAGGGCGATGGTTGCCACGATCAGCAGCAGCAACGCGCTGATGAGGCGCGAGCGGCGCAGGCGCTCTTGCGCGCTGATCTCTTTGCTAAAGTTTGACCAATGCGGGCCAGTCAGCCGGACCCAGCCATCCCAAAGCCGCCCGGCAATGCTGGCACGACGACGTTGTAGAGAAACCGTGCCCAGAGCGGCGGGTTGGGCCTCCCTATTAGGGTTGGGGGACGGGCGGTTTAGCATGGCACAACACTCCGAAGGCGAGGCACGCCTTTGGTCTGGATTGCAAGCAGTGTAGCGAATCGGTAGGCCGCTGTCAAGGAATGGTTGCTAAAAGTCATCCTTTTTATACGCGCTTGTTCTACGAGGACTTGTGCCAGTGTAGTGGATAGAAGAGGTGCTGTCAAGCCGGGCTAGCCGGAAGCCGCAGCGCGGTGCGCGAGGAACAATGAACCGCCGTGTCCCTCGCCCCGGTGATGAGCGAGGCAGCGTAAAAAGTTTCTCGTCGGCGCGTCCTCAAGGAAGTTATTTTATCAGGCAGCAGTTTTACGCCCGCGCAAACACTTCTGCCACCGTCATCGTCCACCCAGGGACCGCGCTGTAGCCTTCCAATGTGTCTCCCACGCGCTTGATGGCAGTGGGTTGCTCTGTATCGCCTGGCCGCCATACCTCTACTTCCCGGCGTTTGGGCCAGACCAACCAGCACAGGCGCGACCCGGCGGCCAGATAGCGCCTGACGTGCTGGCGCATTTTGGGGCGAAACTGGCTTTTGCTCGCAATCTCCACAACAAAGTCGGGGGCCAGCCTGGGGGCCATCTCCTGCTCATCGGCAGCGTCAATGATGGGCAGCAGTTCTTTGCGAACAAACGCGACATCTGGGTGCCAGACCGTTTCGCCTTCCTCCCCTGGTAGCGTCAGATCATACTCGTATTGCTGCAACGTAATGCGCCCCAGATCACGCGCATCAACGAGGACACGCAGTGCCATCCCAATATTCAGTGTAATCACATCATGCTTACTATAATGTACGCCCAAGAGAAACACCAGCCTTCCCTCGGTCAATTCCGTGCTGCCGCGTTCTCGTTCGGGAAGTTTGCAATATTCGGCTGACGTCATCAGCGCGCCCTCGTACTCGCGGTAGTAGCGTTCCAGTAGCATTGGTTGGCCCCTTTCCAGAACATGACCGCTCACTGCATCATTCTAGCACAGGCTCGCCTACCTGGAAGCGCAGCGCCGTCTGCCTGCATCAAACGCAATTATGCGCCTGACTCCTCCAGCAGATACAGAAAGATGTCAGGGGTAGGATGCCCCTGCGCCTGCTCCTGAAGCAGACAGCGCAGCATCCCCGGTTCAGCCTGCTCTGGCACATCGGCGCGCTGGCGCAGCCATTGATGGACCTCGCTGGGCGCGGGCAGATTCGGCCCAAATTGGTCCTCCCACAGCAGCCGCAGCGCTTCCCGCACACACTGCTCGGCATAGAACCGATTGGCCCGCTTGCGCAGTTCCGCGCACACATGCAGCACCCGCTTGAAGACGAGCGCCGCCGCCCGATGGAAGTGCCACCAGCCCTTCTTTTGCTTCCAGAAGGCCCGCTGCGCCGCTCGCATCACCCGCAGCAGCAGACGCAGTTCCACCAGGAGCAGATCACAAAGCTGCTGGCTCGTCATGGCCGCCAGCGCGGGCAAATCGGCATCGGACTGGCGCAGGTCGGCAGGCGTGAAGCGGTTAGGATGCGCATACCCGCCGCAGGCCCTTTTGCGCCGCGCGCGCTGGCTGGTAATCATCGCTAAAAAGCCCAGCAGTGCCTCGCAGAGCACCGTCACCACATAGCCTTCAGTCAGGAAGGGCTGCGAAAAAAGGCCCGCCATTGGCTGAAACCAGCCGGGCAGAGCGGGCGCATCATCGGGGGCGTAAAAGAGCAAATAGGCGCGCAGCCAATCCAAACCGGACCACAGCCGCGCGAACAGGCTTGTGCGGTGGAGCAAAACGGGAAGTTGTGCCATTGGGAACCGACTCCTTCTGGGCGCCATCTGCGCCCTGGTGGATGGTCCCACGCCACACCGCCTGCCGCGCCGCCCGTAGCCCCGGCCACCGCCTGCCCTTCTGTCTTAGGGTGCTGGGCAGCGTTCCCCGGCAGGGACGCCGGGGCTACCCCTCAAAGCAGGGGCACGGCAAGCAGCAAGCCCCCGTCGCCTCTCCAGGCGCGGGGGCCATTGCGCAATTTTCACGTGACCGCTAAAATAGCGCGGCCCCGCGCCTGAGTAGAACCAGGCTCCGGGGAACGTGGCGCGGGGAGTGACATACTCTTGCCGCGTCCGTCTTCCAGAAGACATATTCGGTTGCTCCAAGCATAACCGGGCAGCGCTCAAAAGTCAAGCCTTTTTGCCCCCAAAATCAGGGCAGCAGCAAAAACTCGCGCCCACTTTCTTCTTTCTTCGTACTTAGAGGAACATATCGGCGTGCACCCCAAACCGCCGCGCCAGCTTTTTGGCAATTGCCTTGCTGATGGTTCGCTTGCCGCTGAGAATTTCGGAGATGCGATGCTGTGGCGCGCAATCCGCCAAATCCTCTTGCTTGAGGCCCTGCTGCTCCATCAAGTAGCGCAGCATATCAGCGGGCGGTGGCGGCGGCCAGTTGTAATGCTCCTTATCGTAGGCTTCCACCAGATCACCCAGATACACCATCGCGCCTTCCAATGGATGGCCGGGAGTATCGCGGGTTTCGTCAAGCACTATATCCAGAATAGCAACCACATGGTCGTATTCTTCTTCGCTCTGGATGCGGTCAACGCCGATGAGAGATTGCCACGCGCCCCACGCATCGCGCAGCGCCTCCAGCGTTGGCAGTGTCTTCTGTTGTGCCTGTGTCATTCTCTAGCTCCTTTTCCAGAGGCCCCGGTCATATTCCGCATGCGTCAGCACCGCTTGAATGTACACGCGCCCAAGATTATAGCGAATATCAGCAATCAAACGATATTTATTGCCGCCAATGTTAAACACGGTCAAACCACCTACGTAATCGGCGCTAGGCCAGAGCGCACGGACGCTGGTGAAATCGGGAAAGCGCCCCTGTTCCATCGCGCGAAGCCACTCACGCAGCGGGTGCTCCGCATCCGGGTGAGTCACCCAAAAAGCCTTTAACCTTTTCTCGGTGATGACGTGCATGACCTTATTCTATCCCATGACGGGATATGTGGCAAGGGAAGCACCTGTGCTAGATCAGGCAAATCCCCTGCCCACCTCCTCGTGGCGCCCTCTGTTTAGGGGCAAGTTGGGCTGCTAGCCCGCGAAGGCGAACTTCGTGGCCCGCAGGCCCATAGGCGCAGCTTGCCCCTTTGGGGATTTTAATCGCCAGCCCTCCTTGACGCGCTCGGCGGACTGCTGCTAGACTTGCTCTAGCTGTCAGCGAGGCCAGCAATCCCCTGCTCAGGGGTATAGAGCAGCGGCTGAGGAGGCGACACACCCTATGCAGTCAGGCGAACGGGTGGGCGACTATCTGCTGCTGCGCGAGGTGGGCAAAGGCACCTTTAGCGTGGTCTATCTGGCGCAGCAGGTCTATCTAGGCACCGAAGTTACCATCAAGGTGCTGCTCAACACCTCTCTGGAGGAGCGCGCCGCGCTCCTGGCCGAGGCGCGCAAGATTGCTGCCTGGCGCCACCCCAACATCGTCCAGGTTGTCACCTTCTCCGAACACGAAACGCTGCCGTATCTGGTGCTGCAATACGCCCCCAACGGCACGCTCAAAGACCGCTATCCGCTGGAGCAGGTGTTCTCGCTTGACGCGCTGCTGCCGCATGTGCAGCAGATTGCCGAAGGACTGCAATACGCCCATGACCGCCAGACGCTGCACCTGGACCTCAAGCCCGCCAACATTCTGCTGGACGAGCAGCAGACGGCGCTCATCTCCGACTTTGGCATCTCGGTGATCTTGCAGGACCAGCAGACGCACAAGTCGCTGGCGGGCTTTGCGGGCACCCCGGCCTATGCCGCGCCGGAGCAGTTGCAAGAGAAGCCCGGCAAAGCCAGCGATCAATACGCGCTGGCAACGATGATCTACCAGTGGCTGACGGGCAGACTGCCGTTCACGGGCGGTGTCTGGGCCATCGGTGTCCAGAAGGTGACGAGCGACGCGCCGCCGCTGGGCGCGGGCGTGCCGCCAGCGGTGGCGCAGGTGGTGCTCAAGGCGCTGGCCCGCGACCCGCGCCCGCTATCCCTCGGTGCGCGAGTTTGCCCAGGCGCTGGCCCAGGCGCCGCTTTCACCGGCACCCCTCAAAGCAGGGGCACAGGGGACGCCGGTGCTACAAGCGGAGGCGCCGCCTGTAGCACCGGCATCCCTGCCAGTGCAGGCTGCTCTGGGTACGGCCCCACCCGCGCCGCAGACGCCGCCCTTTGTCGTGGCGCTGCCGCCCAACGTCGCGGCTGCCGCGCCAAGCCTGAAGCCAGGGGTACTGCTGCGCACCTGTACGGGGCAACAGGGCAGGGTGTTTGGCGTGGCGTGGTCGCCAGACGGGGCGCGGCTGGCCTCGGCGGGCTATGACGCGACAGTGCGCGTATGGGACGCTGCCAGCGGCCAGCACCTCCTGACCTGCCAGGGGCACGCAGACGCCGTGTGGGATGTGGCGTGGTCGCCAGATGGGGCGCGGCTGGCTTCGGCCAGCACCGATGGGACGGTGCGCGTGTGGGACGCGACCAGCGGCACACAGCTTCTGGCGTATAAGCGGCATAATTACGCCGTCTACAAAGTGGCGTGGGCGCCGGATGGGAGACGGCTGGCCTCGGCTGGCTATGATGGGACGGTGCGCATGTGGGATGTGGCCAGCGGCAAGCAACTGCTGACCTGCCAGGGGCACACAAGCACGGTGCGCGGTGTGGCGTGGGCGCCGGATGGGGCGCGGCTGGCCTCAGCCAGCGAGGACAAGACCATACGGGTGTGGGACACGGCCAACGGCAAGTCCCTGCTGGTCTGCCAGGGACACGCGGACGCGGTATGGGGCGTGGCGTGGGTGCCGGACCTGCTCCCGCTCAACAGCGCCGGGCGAGGCCAGGCGTTAGGAAGTGCAGCGCGGCTGGCTTCAGCCAGCGAGGACAAGACTGTGCGGATATGGGACGCCGCCAGCGGCAAGCATCTGCTGACTTGCAAGGGGCATGAGTACGCGGTGTATGGGGTGGCCTGGGCGCCGGAGGGAAGGCGGCTGGCCTCGGCAGGCCATGATGGGACCGCGCGGATATGGGACGGCATCAGTGGGAAGCAACTGCTCGCCTGCCAGGGGCATACCTTCATCGTGTCTGGCGTGGCCTGGGCGCCAGATGGCAGGCGGCTGGCCTCCGCAGGCCACGATGGGACGGTGCGCGTCTGGTGGGTGGGGTGATGCCTACTGCCTGGGCAGTTGGATGGTAAACTGCGTGCCCTGCCCCCACTGGCTTTGCGCCCAGATGGAGCCGCCATGCGCCTGAATGATCGCCAGGGCGATAGGCAGCCCCAGGCCGGAGCCGCCCGCGTTCATCGCTTTGAGCACGCCAGTGTTGCTGGTTGGTCCCGCGCCAGGGGGAACAAGCTGATTGGTCGTGCGGCTGCGCGTCTTGTCCGCCCGATAGAAGCGCTCGAAGATATGCGGCAAATCCTCTGCCCGGATGCCCTGGCCGTTATCGGCCACCTGTAGCTGTGCCATGTCCTGCGTCCGGCTGATCTGCACGCGCACCCAGCCATCGGCCCCCTGCCGCCCATATTTCAGCGCGTTATCCAGCAAGATCAAGAGCACCTGCTTAATCTTATCCTGGTCGGCCACGATGAACAGCGGCCCGCCGCCATCACTGCGCATCGTGACGGTTCGGTTCCCCGCCAGAATGCGCCCCTGGTCTACGGCCTCGCCCACCAGTTCCACCAGATCAAAGCGCTGGCGGTTCATCTGGCGCCCGGCGTCCAGCCGCGCCAGCGTCAGCAGATCATGCACCAGCCGCGACATGCGCTCGCACTCGCGCTGCATCGAGCGCAGCACCTTCTCGGCGTCTTCGGGGTCGTCCTTGGCCCCGCGCAGCAGCACATCCGTAAAGCCGCGCAGCGAGGTGAGCGGCGTGCGCAGTTCGTGCGAGGCGTCGCCCACAAACTGGCGCATGCGTCGCTCGGATTCCTGCTGCGCCGCAAACGCGGCCTCTATGCGGTCAACCATCTCATCAAACGACGACGTGAGCGCGCCAATCTCATCCCCCCTGTGGGACAGATTCACCCGCTGGCTCAGATCGCCCGCCGCAATAGCCTGAGCGGTGACGGTCATCCGATTGAGCGGGCGCAGCGCCCGGCGAATCAGCGGAATGCCGATGATGGCCGCCAGCACCACCAGCCCGGCCATGCCAATTGCCAGCAAAAAGAGCAGCCGGCCTATTACCGTGTTGACGCTGCCAAAGCCCGTCAGCACTTCAATCACGTAATTATGCGTTCCCGCTCTGGTGCAGGACTGACAGTTGATCCCAATCAAAATGATGCCGGTATTGCCATCGGGCGAGCGATAACTGGTGGAATCCACCCCGCTGCGCAGCTTTTGCAGCAAGAGCGCGCGGTCCAGGTCAGGCGCCTTCTGGCCGACCAGCGTGTTGTCGGGCAGCGCGGCGGCCACCGCCAGGCTGCGCGGTTCCACCAGCAGCACCTGCTGCACATCGGTCAGCCCGTCGAGCGCCGCGCCAATCGTATCCTCAAACGCGGGCGAGGGCTGACCCAACTGCACCTGCACCTCGCTCTCGAAATTTCTTTTATGCGCCTGGGTGAGCCTGAGCGCGGCAGCCTCCACATTCGTCAAACTCTGGCCGCGCAGATAGGGGCGCACCGTCACCACCAGAAAGACCGCCAGCAGCAGCATCGCCACCACCAGAAACGCTACAAAGCCCAGCGCCAGCCGCCAGCGCAGCGAGCGTAAAAAGCTGAAGCGCCCGGCGGGTTGTGGTGGATGCTGTGGAACGACACGGCGCGATGGGACGGGACGGCGGGCCGCTTGTAGCACCGGCGACCCGCCGGTCTGGGGGAGAGCCGCTTGTAGCACCGGCGACCCTGCCGGTGCCGGGGCGGAGTGGGGCAATGGGATGGTTGGTTGTGTTTCTGGCCGGTGGTGTTCAGCAGACATAGCGAGTGCTCAGGCTTTCAAGACGTAGCCCACGCCGCGCACCGTCAGGATGTAGCGCGGCTGGCTGGGTTCGTCTTCGATCTTTTCGCGCAGATAGCGCACGTAGACCTCAATAATATTGGTTTCGCCCATAAAATCGTAGCCCCACACGCGCGACAGAATCGTCTGGCGGTCCAACACCTGGCGCGGGTTGTTCATAAACAGGTGCAGCAGGTTATATTCGGTGGCCGTCAGCGGGTCAATGGGCCGCCCGCCGCGTGTCACCTCGCGCGTGGCCTCGTTCAATTCCAGATCAGCCACGCGCAGCACGCGCTTGCCTGGCGCTGCTGCCGGGATGTTGGGACCAGAGAGCCGCTGCTGCCGTCGCAAAATAGCCTTGACCCGCGCCAGCAACTCCTCAAAGCTGAACGGCTTGGTCAGGTAATCGTCCGCGCCGGTTTCCAGCCCGGCCACGCGGTCACTCACCTCATCCCTGGCTGTCAGCATCAAGATGGGGATGTCAGCCGTTGGCTCCTGGGCGCGCAGGCGGCGGCAGACCTCCAGGCCGTCTATGCCGGGGAGCATAATGTCGAGGATGATCAAATTGGGTCGCAGCCTGCGGGCAGCATCCAGCGCGGCAAAGCCATCCATTGCCGCTTCCACCCGCGCGCCCTCGTATTTCATGCCCAGCCGGATGAAGTCCACAATGCTTTGCTCGTCATCCACGACGAGCAGGGTCTGCCCGCTCAGGCTTTTGGTCTGCTGCTCCATGCCGCTGTTCCCCCCACAAGAATGCTCCACGTTTCATTATATGCAGCGCGGCACAGCGCGGCAAGGCGCTAGATCGGACGCCAAAAAAGTCTCAGCAGATTCTAACCTTGTCTCACTTAAGAGGAGGTGATTGTAGGCACAAATTTCGCCTCAAGGATCGTTTCGTCGGGTTCGGCAGGCCGTAGAGTGACATCGGCATGCAGTCCCAGTGCAGCGAGAAGCGCCGTAATGGTTTCAAGCGTTGGGTTGGCGTCACTGGCATTAAACAACCGAGTGACAACTGTACGTTGCTTGCCCATCCGTTCCGCAAGCTCTTTTTCTGTGATGTGCAGAGCTTTTCTGGCTTCTTCAAGAGCCTGGATTAGCGCAATCTCTGCGCCCATTTCGTTGAAGGCAGCAGCAAACTCTGGATCTCGCATATCTTTGCGCACGCGCTGATGAAAGCGGCTCATGGCGTGTCCTCCTGTTCGGGCGCTTCTGGGCTGATTCTGTGAGTTTGCAGATACCCCTGCCAATATTTGAAGGCCAAAGCCAGGTCGGAGCTTGACGCGGGCTGGCCCACGCGCTTCACATAGCCATGCAGCAGCACCACTTTGTCACCATCAAACCCAAAGAACTCACGGCCAAGCGCGTTGTTAAAGATAGCGCGCATCTCCCAGAGGCCCTTGTAATTGCGGCATCGCTCGATCAACCCCCCGCCAAGATTTGAGCCGGAGTTCTCCAGAGCAAGTGCAACTCTGCGCAGTTTTGCTGCGAGCTTTTTGTCCCTGCGGAGTAGCTCATCCTCAAAGACTTCAGCAGGTTGTATTGTATCTTCCCGCTCGTAATACTCAACCGTCCATCCCATGTAAGAAACGTAACATATATGCTTCCTTTTGTCAAGGAGGCAAAACGAGACAAGTGTTTGTATGCTGCTTTATTCCGCTTTCCTCCAGAACCCCGAAACCAGCGCGGCAGCCTCTCCCGAAAGATGCTCGACGCTGGCCCAGCGCTTCAGCGTGCCCGTCACGCCGCTGTCGTCGGTTTCCAGCGCAAGCTCCGAGATGCAGCAATTGTGGGACTCGCAGGCCAGCATCTGCTCGTCGGCCTGCGGGCAGATCACGCGGATGGTCGTGGCGAAGATGCCCCCATGCCCAACCACAATGATATTCCTGTCGGTCTTGCCGCGTGTAATCTCCAGCAGCCCCTGCCACATGCGCTCAAGCAGCATCAGATAGTTTTCGCCCTCTGGGAAGGTGGCCTCGACCTGCCCGGCGTACCAGTGCTGGATGATGCGGTCATGCAGACGCCAGTTCTCCTGGCTGGGCGGCTGCCGCTCCAGCAGACCCACGTTGATTTCTCGAAACTGCTCCATCACCACCGGCTGCACTCCCAGCAGAGCGGCGATAATCTCTGCCGTTTGCGCGGCACGCTTGAGCGGCGAGGTATAGACCTCGTGGATGGCTTTATCTTGAAAATACGCGGCGGTTTGCCGCGCCTGCAAGACACCCTTGTCGGTCAGCGGATAGTCCACCAGCTTGTACGAGAACTCTTTGGTGATATTCGCCAGGTTTTCGCCATGCCGCACCAGATACAGCGTGTTCATCGCTGGTTACGCGCCAATATGCGCGAAAAACGCCTGGCGGAACTCTGTCGGGCGCTCGATGTGCGGGGAGTGGCCCGTCTCGGCCAGGACGACCTCGCGGTAGCTGCCGCCATGCGATTGATAGTGCTCGAAGACGGCGCGTGTCTGCGCCCACATGGGCTGCGGCGGGAAGGCTTCCGCGCCCGGCCAGCCCGGAACCGCGCCAAGCTGCCCCAGCGTGCCAAAGTCAAACAGCGACAGGTCAGAGACGATCTGGTCGTCGGCGCCATGCACCCAGAGCACCGGCGGGCCGCTGCGCAGTTCGGCAAAGGCGCTCAGGTTGCAGTGGTTGGGGGCCATCGTGTTGAGGATGCCCTTCGTGCCGGGGGCCACGTTGGGCCAGTTGCCAGAAGGCGTCATGTCGCCGGGATAGTTGCCTTCGTCGCATTTGGTGGAGAGCATGCTGCTGACAAACGCCTCTTCACGCTCCGGCGTGGCCTTGAAGGGTGGCTTGAAGTAAAAGGCGTTCATGACGTTGCGCGGCGAGTTGGGCGAATCGCTGCCACGATCTTGCTCAAGCAGCCGCTTGACAAAATCGGGGTTGGCGGTGCCGCCGCCGCTGCCCGCGAAATCCGGCCAGCTTGGGCTGCCATCGGCTTTGGTGCCGCCAAAGCCATACGGCGAGACGGGCGCGATCAAGGTGAGCGAGCGTACCTGGGCTGGATGGTCCAGCGTGTACTGCATGGCGACGCCGCCGCCCATTGACCAGCCCACCAGATGAAAGCTGCCCAGCCCCAGCGTCTCTACCAGGGCGTGTACGTCGTCGCTGAAGTCGCGCAGGCCCCGCGTGGCGTCTATGGGCGCGGTTTCGGAGTCGCCAAAGCCGCGCAGGTCCAGCGCGATGCCGCGAAAGCCTGCGGGCAGCGCCAGCATGGTTTCTTCCCAGAAGACCGAGGAGGAGACGTTGCCATGCACAAATAAAACTGGCGAGTCATATTCTGACCCGCGAGTCAGAATATGACTGGTGAGTCTTGGCGTTTTGACCAGTGTGGAGGTGATGCCAGGGAGAAAGGTGGAATGCGCCATGCTGGGCTGTCCTTCCGTTGTGTGCTGGATGAAGAGAAACACTATAAGCTGACATGCCTGTCCTGTCTTATAGCATGGGCCAGCGCCAGAGTCAAGAGATCGCTGAGGTGGCCTGGCCCCAAGCACCCAGACATGGCAGCGCCCTCCTCGTTGTCTAGTGAGAAATGACACGCCTTCTGCGCAATCTTAACGAGATCGCAAGCTATTCTCACCCCGGTCCTCCCTTGCCACTGTTTACAATTCCAGGCTCTTGTTCTTACACAAGAAACCTTCACACTATGAAAAAGGAATAGCTACTCTATGGAAAAAAACTCTTCTCTTGATCCTCAAGCAATCTGCCCATCCCCAGAAAGCGCACCAGGTGAGGAGTCAGGCGCCACTCAAGCGCTGACGGATACACTTGCGGTTCCCCGCTCGCGCCGGGGGCTGCTGCGCGGCGCCATAGCCGGGACCGCTGCGGCGGCGCTGGCAAGTTCGACGGCGCTCAGCGCGCTGGCGGCGCGTGCTGAGGGGACCACCAGCAGCGACCTGACTGAGTTCTTTAATATTCTGGCAACTGGCGAAGCGTTGTTTGTCACGTTCTATAACCAGGCGGTCATCCATCACGAGCAATTAGGGTTTCATGGTGCCGCGCTCAACGCGCTGGAGGCGATTCGGGCAGAAGAGGAGATTCACCGCGAGTTTGCGCTGGCGCATGGGGGCACGCCAGCCACCACGCATTTCAGTTTCCCGCATGGTGCGCAGACGTTCCAAAATCGCAGGCTCTTTCTCCAGACGCAGCAACTGGCTGAGGAATTGACCAATGGGGCGCTCTTGGCCTGGATTAACGATATGGCGAGCATGGGCCAGGTGCGTTTCGCGCAGATTGGCGGGCAGTTGATGCAGGTGGAAGGCGGGCACCGCGTGGTGGGCCGCGTGCTGCTGGGGGCAGAACCCTGGGATAACTGGGCGTTTGGGCCGGTGACGGTGCGGCATTTCGCGGATGTGCCCGCAGCGGTGACGAAGGCGGGCTTCCTCAGCCCGCGACCAGGCAATGACTTCGAGTTCCATCCTGTTTCGCCAGCCTTCCCTGGCGTGATCAACACGCATCCCTAACAGGCGTTTTTCCAAGCCCTGGCATAGCTCCTGCACGACCTCGCTGGCGGGACTGTCAAACACACCTGCAAAGGAGAGAAGAGCTATGGACCGGGAGCAAGAATTTCAGGAGAAGCCAACAGACGAGCAAAAACGCGAAAGCGGCATGCCGGGCGGTGGCGCGGGCCGTCGGGATGAGGTTGGGCGCTCTGGCGTCTTTCCTGCTTCCCACGCGGAAGGCGCCAGCCCCGATGCGGAGTTTCGCGCCGAGCCTGGCTGGGGCCAGGGCGAGCGCGGCACCGAAGGCTATGAGGACAGCGGCGAGTCGGCGTTGAATTTTACGGAGGAGATGGCCTCTGGCGCGATGGAGCCTGCCGAGGACATAGAAGATTTAGAACAGCTTTAGGGTGCCTCACTGCCCGGCTGCCGTGCCCCTGCTTTGAGGGGGAAGCCGGGGCTACAGACGCCGTGCTCCTGCTTGTAGCCCCGGCCTCCGTGCCGGGTTTTTACGGCTGCCGCTCGCTGATGCACTGCGCGCATTCCTCCAGCGTCAGGCAGCGGCATTGCAGTAACCCTTCCTCTAAGAGCATCTTCATCGCTTCTGCTTTCTGAATCAGGCCGTTGATCTGTACCAGCTTTTCCTTCGCCATTGCCTGCCAGCGCTCGAACGCCGGAGTTTCCGGCGGGAAGCTGAAGAACAGCGCTTTGATTTCCGCGACGGTGAACCCGGCTTCCTGGGCGAGTTGTATGACGGTGAGCCGCTGCAAGACGCTCTGGTCGTAGCGGCGCTGTCCGCTGACGCGCCGGGATGCAGACACCAGCCCGATGCTTTCATAATAGCGCAGGGCCGAGGTGCGCAGCTTTGCCTGGTGCGCAACTTCTCCAATGGTCAATTCTGGCATCTCACTTTTTCCCTCTTGACTTCAAGTTCACTTTAATAATTATACTTATCTTAGCACATGTGCTTACTACCAACAAGCAGCCAGACAGGGAAGCCAGGGCTACAGGCACGCAGCCAGGCAGGGACGCCGGGGCTACGAGCATGAGCTTTAACACAAACATGGGAGAAATTGCGATGATTCTGAAACCGGAAACCGACGAGGGCGCGCCCGCGCTGGTCTGCACGCTGACGGATGCAGAGCTGGCGGAGCGCTCGGTAGAAAATGGCGATATGTTCCAGCAGGCGCAGCAGGTGAAGGAACTGGACGATGGCTATGCGTTTCGCTTTGCAGGCGACGCGGCCACCGCCAGCAGGCTGCTGCAATTTGTGCTGGACGAGCGCGATTGCTGCCACTTTTTTGTCTTTAGGCTGGAGTTTGAGCCAGAGCTTGGCTCTATCTGGCTCACGGTTCGCGGGGCAGATGGCGTGAAGGAGATTGTGGCGGAGCAGGCGAACCGTGTGCAGGCTCGCTTGAGGGGATAGGCCGCTGACCAGGAGGATGCGTCTCAGCAGAGCGCGGGCTGCGCATCCTCCCTTTTCCGCTCGATTGTTGTAGTGTACGCTTTGGCGCCTGCTTTCCGCACGCGCCGGACCCCCAGCCCCGCCGGGGTGAGGGGTCTGGCGCGTGCGAACCCCGCCGCGCTAAATGGCGTAGTCGCCCACGACGGCTAACGCCTGCCGCGCGGCCTCCCGCTGCTCCGCTTCCCACGCCTGCCGCCGCGCTTGCACCTGCTTGCCTTGCTCGATCACGCGAGACACCCGCTTGGCATACAGACACACCACCTGCACCTGCCCCCAGAAGACCTCTCGCGCTCGCGCTTTCCCCCAACGCTTCAGGCTGTGGCGGTAGAGCTGGCCCAGCCGCTTGAGCATGCCAAAGATCGCCTCCCGGCGTAGCTCGTGCTCCGCGTGCTTGGGCAAGAGCACCGTGCGCACCAGTCGCTCCATCTCCTGCCCCATCAACAGCGTCAGGTCGTGTTCCTCCAGCAGCCCCAGAGCACGGGCGTCGTGGCGGGCGGTACGCGAAAACTGCCACATCCGGGCAGAGTCTTCGCTCCAGAGGAAATCATGGGTGACGTCTTCTTGCAGGCGAAAGGCGGCGCTGTCCTCCAACGCCATTGCCATGTCCTTGAGCAGGCTGAGCGGCAGGATGCCTGTGGGGAAGACCTCCCACGTCTCCCCAAAGAGCCTCACCTGCTCAGAAGGCTTGCGGCGGGGCTTCGGGGTGGGGCTGGTGGCTTCGGGTGGGGCTGGCTCTGCCATCACACTGGGCGGGGCAAGTGGCTCTGCGATCACGACGGGCGGGGGCGTGGCCTCTGGCGGCACACCGGGCGACGGGGCTTCTGCCTCCAGCGGAGCAGGCGGCTGGGGCGGCTCGGCGCTCTGGGTGGCGGCAGCGAAGTGGGCGAGGAAGGCGGCGCGTTTCTGGGCGAAGTCGGCCAGTTCCTCAGCGGTGGGTTCGCGGTAGGGCACGTCTGCGCGCCAGCGGGGGCGGCGTTCGGGTTCGGGCAGGCGGCGCGGGGTGAGGGGCTGGTCGTGGTCGCGGTGAGAGAAGCTGGACATAGTGGCAACGCTCCTTCGGCGCGTCTCGGCGCTCCGGTCCCCTCTGCATGGCGCTGTGGCCGCGCGAGCCAAGCCGTCATGGAAGCGGGGCAAGGCACCCGCCCATCTGGGCATGGTCTGGCGCAGTAGAGCGCTTTTTGAGAGGTGGCCGGAAGCCGCGAGTTTGCAGAATGGCTTGCCGACTTGACCTCTGGTTTATGCAGGGTTGGGTTAATTGGCGTGGCTTGCCCTATAAGAGCCGGTCACGCTGGCCGTGAGGCGAGACGCAAATACATCAACGAACAACCGATGCACGCAAGTGTGCAGCGCAGGCTTCCATCAAGGAAGCTTACGCAAAGTATACCAGACGTTTCGCAAAAAATCAAGGGGCTGGCCCAATTGGTGCCCACCTGGGTGCGAAAATTGCTTGAGTTCTCCCGTCACCCAGGGAAGCGTTTAGGCCAGCGGCACGAATGGTTCAGTGTGCCGATAGCGCAGCAGCGCGCCCACTCCTCCCAGGCGCTCAAAGGTATCGTGGCCCTGGACCACTTCCACATCGGCGCTGGTGACGGCTGCCAGGCGTACCAGTTCGCTGCGATCTTCGGCGTCCAGCGGCAAGGCATCCGAGAGCAGCAGGGTATCCACCTGCCCATGCTCAAGCATGGCGCGGGTTCCCTCAAGGCCCACCACACCCAGGGTATCGGCCTGTACCGCGCTCACCAGTTGGTCTGCCAGGGAATGCTCGTCTTCTTCTTCGGCCTGCGCCAGAATCGGCGCGGCGGCTTGTTCCACCTCATTGCGCGGCACGCGAATATCCAGGCGCAGCACGTCATCAGTGAGCAGGCTGGTAACACGCGAAGAAAGGGCGTCGCGCAGCAGCGGGATCGCCACCTCATCGCCAGCCAGAATCACGCGATTGGCGTTTTCGCTCTGCACCAACTGCTCAATTTCTTCGGCGGCTTCCCTGGCAAAATCGGTGCGATGCTTCTCGATATGGCGCTTGTAGCGTTCTTGATTGATGCCCCCTGTGCGGCGCCTTTGGTAGTGAACACTCTCGTCGCTCAGTCCGCCCTGTTCGCGCATAAAGCCGGTGCGCGAGACAAACAACCGCGCCGTGTTGGTGTCTACAACGGCAACAACGGCGGTTTCTTGCTCATCGGAGAGGCGTACAAGCTGGTAAAGATCGGGCGTGGCGGTCAGGGCAACCTCATTCTCAAAGGGGACGCCCGCCTCAACTACGTTGAAAATGTTGCGGGCGTGGCAGGCAAAGATTGCCAGCCCTTGGGCGGCGGTGGGCATCTGCTCATCCAGATAGCGCTCGATGCGCGCAGCATCAGCGCGAAAGGAATCCAGGGCTGGGCCGCGTGGCAAGAGGGTCTTTTCGATCTCGCGCAGCCGGTTCTTCAAAATAACCAGCCCAGCGCGTCGCGCCGGGCGCTCGCCAGTCGCCTGGGGGCGCATATCCAGGTAGATGCTCAGAATCGGCACATCGCCCGGCTCCAGATCAGCAAGGCGGCGCACCAGGAGGTCTATCTCTGCGGGCATGGGTGTGTTCCTCTCTCATTGCATAGCGCGGCCCGATGCTGGACGCGCATAAGGACAGCTTTCAGCATGAGAGATGAGGCTTACATATCTTGTGCCAGGGGGCAGGCGGGCGGATTTTATAGCACCGGCTTCTAGCCGGTCGAGGCGGGCGGCCCCAGGCGCACGCGGCGGCGCATCTCTTCCACCGGCCATTCGCGCCAGTTACCGCCCCAGCGCTGCGGTATAAAGTTTTCCAGCCACCACGTCACGCCCACGTCGGCATAGGAAGCCAGGAGCGCCCGCTCTTGCCCGGCGTTTTCGCCGGTGGTGATGCCCAACTGCACCACCTCAAACGGCGTCCCCGGCACGCGATACGGCGCGATGTAGCTGAGCAGGCTTTGCACCTCTTGCGGGGCCATCATCTCCAACGGCCCCACGCGATAGTCCAGCGGAAACACGCCATCCCAGCGGGCCGCGCGACGAAACGGCGCTTTGTGCGGCCAGCCGCCCGCCACCCAGATGGGGATGCGCGGGGATTGCGCCGGGCGCGGCAAGAAGTGGGCGGATTCTATCTGGTAATGCGCGCCCTCAAAGTGGAGCGGGTCGCCGCTCCACAGCCCGGTCAACACCTGCAAGCCTTCTTCCAGCATGGCGGCGCGGGCTTTGGCGTCTTTCTCTTCGCCCAGCGCGTCAAAGGCCGAGGGCAGGCCCCCGCTGCCTACTCCGAAAATCAAGCGCCCCTGTGAGAGATGATCGAGCGCGACGGTTTCGCGGGCCACGTTCCAGGGGCGACGCCGGGGTAGCGGCGTGACCATTGGGCCAAACCGCAGGCGCGTGGTGCAGAGCGCAATGGCGGCAAAGGTGATCCAGGGTTCGCCAACGGGGACAAACGGGTCGGAGGTCAGGTCATCCCACAGGAACAGGCCATCCCACCCGGCTTCTTCCGCTTCCACCGCGAGATCAGCCAGGGTGCGCGTATCGCTCAACGGACCCATAGGAGGGAGATGGATGCCAAATTGCATAACGTGCTTCTCCATGCCGGTGTAAGAACAGGCGTTTCTCTCAAAATGTTTTCCCGCTCATTATACGTAGAGCTGGCGAATAAATTCGCGCCTAAGGGCGTTCCGCCACAAAACCCGCCTGCGCGGGTTAGGACGAAGGCTGGCGTCCCTGGGGTGGGGAGTCCCTGAAGAGGGACTTGGTGGCCGTAGGCCCTTAGGCGCGAATTTATTCGCCAGCTCTCGTGGCTTATCTGATTGCTAAAACTTCATGAACCGCCAGCCCCGGCTCTATACTATTTCTTAGTTTTTATGCACAAAGTTGGTCTTGATCTTGAAGGTATTTCTCGTCCGAAGCCTGCAACAGGGTGGCTCAAGAGGAAGCCGGGTGTGGGTGCGAAACCACACACTTTCTGGTGTCAGGCTTACCGTTCGCAAGAGCGAACGAGGAGAAGGATTCTCTGTAAGCCAACGCTAGAAAGGCGAGACGGATGGCTCATAGATTACGTCTCACGCGCAGCTATGGCAGCTTTGCGCTCCTTGGCGTCGTTATCGTATTCTTGTTGAGCGCGTGTTCTGGTATAGCGAAGGGCGCTACCCTGCAACCCACTGCAACCGCGCCAGCAGCGGCGACGGCTACTGTCGCTCCCACCGCTACTGGCTACGCGCTGTTGAAGCCACAACCGAGTGGCGAAGCGGATTTGACCTGGGATCCCGCGACTGGCAACACCCTGACGGTAGACCTGGCGATAGCTGGTCTGGCGCCCGCCAACGCAGCCGCCTACAAGAGCGCCGCCTACCCCGTCACTATTTCTGGTGGCACCTGCCAGCAGCCGGGAAATGTCGTGCATCAACTGGACGCGATTAACGCAGATCAGGCGGGCGCCGCCAAAAGCACTTCTGTGATTAAGGGGGTGGCAAACGGCATCCCGGCCAAGGGATGGAATGTTATCATTCATGCCCCCGGAGGAACAGCAGCCAAGCCAGGGGCAGCGCTCGGATGCGCGCCAGTCCTCAACCCCAACGCGCCCGCCACCGAGAAGCAATCGGTGAAGGCGTTGTTTTTCGACATGTCTCAGATGCACAACGGCGTGGGAACGTATGGGAAAGCGAAACTGACGCTCACCGGCACCACGCTGCTCGTTGAAGTGGCGTTGATCGGACTGGCCCCCGGCAGCAAGCACGACGCGCACATTCACTCCGGCAGTTGCGCGGCGCAGGGGCCGGTAGTGCATCCGCTCACCGTGATTACTGCCGATAGCTCAGGCAAGGCAGATGTCAAGACGACCATTGAGGGTGTGAATGCTATCCCCGCTGATTGGTATATCAACATCCACAATGGCACAGACCTTACCACTCAGGCCGGATTTGATCCTGTTGCCTGCGGAGACATTAGCGTTAAATAAAAACCAACACACGCGAGCGCTTGCAAACCTGTAATATACCAGGTCTAGACAAGCGCTCCCTTTTTGTGTAGCGCTGATGCTATGCGTAGCGCCTGGTTCTCGGACTCAGGATGCTCATTGGCACGCGAGTGGCGCTCGCGGCCACCTGGCGAGGTGGGTAGCCGCCCATAGAGCCGGGGTAGCCCCGCAAGGACGCGGTGGCGCATACGAACGAGCAATAAGAGAGGCAACGCGGCCCCTCCAGTTTCTTGCTGGAGGGGCCGCTGCACACAACGAGCAATTTGACAGCGTGCGCAGGATGGGGTATACTGCTCGCAGTTCTTCATGCACTCAGAAAGGGGGGTGAACCCATGTGGTTATGTAGCACACGGTTGTCAGCGGCGTTCCCTACCCTTTTTACGGTGCCTTTCTCCTGACGAGACTCCTTTTCAGCAGAAACGCACACCTCACGAAGAGGCGCGGGGCAACGACGGACGACACAGGACCGGGGGGCAACCCACCGGGTTTTTTTGTGGTTGTTTTCGTGTTTCCCAATCATGTGTATGCCTGCTCCGTTTCCAGTGAGGAAACAGGGCGAGGCTGGTTTCTGTGTGGAAAAGGAGAACTGACACACGTGCCTACGACGAATCAATTGATTCGCAAAGGTCGCGCTCGCAAACACAAAAGGGCTTCGGCCCCAGCGTTACAGTCCACGTACAATGCGTTCACCGGCAAGCTGAGCACATGCTACGCGCCGCAAAAAGCGGGCGTGTGCGTGCGGGTGGGGGTGATGAAGCCCAAGAAGCCGAATTCGGCCTTCCGCCAGATTGCCCGCGTGCGCCTGTCCAATCACAAGGAAGTGACCGCCTACATTCCAGGCGAAGTCAACAAGTTACAGGAACATTCCGCCGTGCTGGTGCGCGGCGGGCGTGTTCGGGACTTGCCGGGCGTTCGCTATCATGTGGTGCGGGGCGCGCTGGACTGTGGCGGCGTGGAGGGGCGGCGCCAGGGCCGCTCGAAGTATGGCGCGAAGCGCCCGAAAGCAGGACAGGCCGCCCCAGCGAAAAGCAGCAAGAAATAGGGCTTGCTGCGGCGCGCGTGAAGAACTCAGTAAAAGCCGCCCCAGTATTGGGGCGGCTTTCTTCTGCAAGACGTGGGTGGGGTAGGGTAGGGGGCCGACGAGTTGCCCGTTGCCGGGTACTTTTCCGACCTCCCCCCTCCGAACCGGACGTGCGACTTTCACCGCATCCGGCTCTCCAGTGTCATGATTACATACAGTGATTACTACTCATGCCCTGACTGCTCGGTTCCACATAAAGCCTTCTCCACTTGGTTTGTTCCTCATGGGACGCCCATATGTGATGTCCTGATGGCATGTTCGGCAGACGACCATTGTTTTGCGCCGCCGCGCTGACATCAACCTCTTCCAGTCCGGTATCTCTCGACCTTTGTGGTTGAGGTCTTTTAGCGCCCTGGTGTGGTGAACTTCCACACTGACGGTGCTGCCGCAGTATTCGCATCGGTTGGCAATTAGTCTTCTTTCGAGTTCCGTCCTGCCCACCCGAACCTGCCTTGGTTGGTCGTCCAGGATTGCTTTTGGAGTCCAGACCAGCGGTATTCCTCCCCATATGGCGACAAGTGGCTCTTTTCCGCTTCTCTCTACCGTGACTTTCAGCACCTTGTAGCGCTTCTTGCCAATTTCGATAGTGTCCCGGTACTTCCCGTAGATGGCTGGTGCGGAGGTCTTGTGCTTATTTGCGAGTGTTTTGACCAGTGAGGTCTCCATCACCCACTGTAATTTCGTCAGTTCCCCCAGGTTGTATGCCATCCGGTAGTATTCCACCATTCCCCGATACTCCGCCTGATACGCCGCTACGATAGTGAAATCACCATCATTGAGTTTCTCGGCTTTGTGCCGGGGCTTTCCCGCCTCCATGTAGGCTTGGCATTTCTGCTCGATGACTGTGGCTGGTATCCTCAGCCCGATCTTTCCGTTGAGTGCCTGCCTTGTATCGCTGGCCCTCTGATCGTCGGCTTGCATCACCCGCACTTCATACCCAAGGAACTTTGCCGCTTCTGTTCTTCCGTGTGTAATCAGGGTCTTGGCCTCTGACATCTCTAGTTTCAGCTTCTCTCGAAGAAACTTGCGTATTTCTTCTTTGATTTGCTCTGCTTCCGCCTTCGGCCCTGTAAACCCTACCAGGAAGTCGTCTGCGTACCTCACGTATTTCAGTCGTCGAAAGTTCTGGTCTCTGGTGTCCCCGTAGGGCAACTTCGCTCTTTGTTTGCGTAGCTGCCTTGCCTCTTCGATCTTCCCTTTCCTGTGGAGCCACTTTGCGCGGTCTGTCAGGCTCCGATACTCGGCGCTTACCTTTCGTTCGCTGCCGCGTGTCCACGCTGGGATGAGTTGGTCCTCCATATACCTATCGAGTTCGTTGAGGTAGATGTTGGCGAGGAGCGGGCTTACCACACCACCTTGCGGCGTACCGCTCAGTGTTGCATTGTATTTCCATTCCTCCAGATACCCGGCGTCGAGCATAGCGCTTATGAGTCTGATGAATCTTTCATCGTGGATGTCCCTTCTCAGTATGCCCAGCAGCACTTCATGGTCTATGCGGTCAAAGCATGCTGAGATGTCACCTTCGATGAACCAGACCACCCCGGTCCACTTCCCATAGATTTGTCTTAGGGCGGTGTGGCATCCTCGTCCGGGTCTAAACCCGCACGAGAGGTCGGAGAACTTCGGCTCGTAGTATGCTTCCAGAATCATTCGCATGACTTCTTGCACCAGCTTGTCCGACCAGACCGGCAGTCCTAGTGGTCGCTTCTTCCCGTTTGCCTTCGGGATGTAAACCCTTCTGGCTGGCTTCCATACGTAGCGTTCATTGCGGATAACCTCAATGATTGCTTCGATCTTCTCCAGGGACATCGCATCCACTGTTTCTTCGGTGATGCCTGGGGTCATGGCGCCTTTGTTGGCATACAGTTTTCCGTATGCCGTCAGGTACAGATCAGGGTTGAAGAAGAGTCGGTAGACTCTCTCCAGGGGCTTCCTTTCTTTGCCTCTTTCACTGAGGAGTGCTTTGATGGTTGCGGCGCTCTGCATTTCGCATACCTCTCCATCGCGTACTCGATGACACCTGTCCTGCCTCCTTTGTCAAGGGAGGCTCTGGCCTACTTTCGTAAGCTGCCCCTTCGTCTGTTGCCAGGCTACTATGGGGACTCCGTGACCATGAGACTCGCGTCTTTTAGGCCATCTCGCTTTTACGACTCGTGGACGTTCAGCGCGTTTAGGTGTCCTTTTGTTCTTTAACGGACTCATTGTCCGCCGTCCATCGCTGAGAGCTTTCACCTGAGTTGTCAGCCCATTCCAGGTTATCGCACCCCATACACTCTTCCCGTAGGGGTGCAGCGATGTCACCGCTTCAGGTATGCTGCGGCGGGCTATTCCTATCGCCACGTAGAACTCGGATTTGACACGCCAGTCTCACCATGCGCGCAGGGCTTGCAGGTCGTACTACCCTACATACCTTCGGGCTTTCCTGCTTCGACGGCATGCTGTTGTTCCCTTTGGGTTTCCCCTCCAGGTAAGCCGTTGCCCTAGAAGTATTGCTCTCCACTTCTCCCCCCTCGGAGGGGAATCCACTAGCCGCCGAAGCGACGCAAGCTGACAGGAATCGAACCTGCGGCCAAAGGTTTAGGAAACCTTTGCTCTATCCACTGAGCTACAGCCCCACGCAGAGTACGCCTGCATTATACCCCATCTTCGCGCCCATGCGCAAGCGCCTCGCCATGCCTATATCCGCCCGGCGGCCATCTTGGGCGGCAGCAACCCGTGCAGCGAGTATTTCGCCAGCGTGCGCACCAGGCCGGGGTTGCGCGTGACGAGTTGCAGGCCCAATTTGGCGCTGTAGTCGCCCTTGAGCAGCGCGGCGGCTTGATCGGGCGAAAGGTGGCGCAGCAGGTCCAGCCCCTTGTCCCACTGCCCATCGGTGAAGCGGGCAATGATGCGGTTGATCTTGTAAGAAAGCTGCATCTCGCGCAGGTATTTGGCGCGCCAGTCGTCTTCGTAGCGGCTGAGCGCTTTGGGCGACCAGTTGCCTTGCGCGATGGCTGTGCCCACGACGCGCCCGGCCATGCGCCCGCTGTTGATGGCGTAGCGGATGCCCTCGCCAACCAGCGTGGAGCCTTGCATGCCCGCGTCTCCGGTGGCGACCAGTCCGGCGGTGACGAGCTTTTCCGGCGGCGCCTCTGAGGGGAAGAGGCCGGTGTGATACTCAATCGGGCTGGAGTGTGCCAGGAGCGGCGCAAGCTGGGGCACGCGCTCGGTCAGGCGGTCCAGGTAGAGGCGGGCGTCTTCGGTGTCGGCATCAGGTTTCAGGATGCCCACGCCCACGCGCACGCGCCCCTTGCCGCGCGGGAAGACCCAGGCGTAGCCGGACGGGGCCACCTGCGACCCCATAATCAGATAGACGCGATCTTGATCGTAGTTGGGGGCGTGGAGGTCATATTCCGCGCCGTAGCCATAGCGCTCAAAGTTCTGGTGCAGCCCGGCGCGCGTGGCGATGATGCGCGAGAAGCCGCTGGCGTCAATCACGACTTTGGCGCGATATTCCACCGCCTGGCCCAGGCGATCTTTGACGTTGAGGCCGACGACCTTGCCATCTTCCAGAATGGGCGTCTGGGCGATGGTCTTCATTTCCAGGCGCGCGCCCGCCTCAATGGCGCGCTGCGCCAGAAATTGATAGAGGCCGCGAATATCCAGCACACAGACGACGGGCTGCGGGTAGCGAAAGGCGACTTCGCGGTTGGGCGAGAGGAAGATGGCTGTGCCAACGGGGTGATAGAGGTGCTCAGGGATGTCTAGCTCCTGAAGGTCTTTAATCCAGCTTCCGCCGCTGGTGTGGATGGGATAGCCTATCTCTCCCTGGCGCTCCAGAATGACGACATCCACGCCCGCTTTCGCCACCGCTTCTGCGGCGGCCAGCCCCGCCGGTCCCCCGCCAACAATCACCACCGAGTGTTCTCGCTGCATGCTGCCTGCTCCTCGCTGCCGTTGCCCCGCCTGGGGCTGCTGTTGAGTCCTGTCCATCGTTCTATTATAGCCACGCGGCGGGGGCGAGCACAAGGATAACTCTGGCATCAGTTTTGCAGAGCAGGAGGGAGAGGCTTTACTTCTCACAGGCAATCCGCTACAATAGCACCATGCCGGGCATCAACGGGGATGTCTGGCAGGCCACGCGAGCGGCTTTCGCGTCGCTCATCCAATGCAGGAGGAAAATGCCCCATGCAAGCACGAGACATTATGTCCCCCAACGTCATCACTATCAGCGAAAACGCCAGCATTCAAGAGGCCGCCCGAAAGCTCGCAGACTATCGCATCAGCGGCATGCCGGTCTTAGACAACGAGCAGCGCGTGATTGGCATTGTCAGCGAGATAGACATCATCAACAAAACTGGCACGACGGTGGGCAACATTATGAGCCGCCGGGTAATCAGCGTGCAGGAAGATGCCTCGATGGACGCGATTGCCCAACTGCTCACCGGCAATCACATTAAGCGCGTGCCGGTCCTGGCCGGTGATCGGCTGCTGGGCATTGTCAGCCGCGCCGATATTGTGCGCATGATGGCAAGCCGCTGGGTGTGCCAGGTCTGCGGCGCGGTCCACCTGGGCCAGATGCCCCTGGTCTGCAACGATTGCGGCGTGGAGGGCGTCCACCTGGCGCGCGAGCTTGACCCGCGCACCGAAATTACTGTGCGCTAATAGACCTGCCTGCCCCCTTTGCCGACAGCGCCAGCCCCTGCCGCTCTTTCTCTGCCGGTTTTGTACCGAGCGCAGAAACGCGGCAGGGCTGCTCCTGCATGTTTGCTGTTGGAAAACCCCCTCAGATGCCTTGACTGGCATAGTATACTTGTGCTGCTCTCTTGAGCGATAACCCACTGTTTCTGCTTTCTGGAGAGGAAAACCAGCATGAGTCTGTCTGCAATCCCAGCACGGCTGCTGCTGGTGGAAGATGAACCTGACATCCTCCTTCCTGTCCAGGCGGTCCTGGAGGAGGAAGGCTATGCCGTCACTCCGGCGGTGTCGCTGCCTGCCTCGCTTGAACAGTTAGAGGAGCATGTCTATCACCTGGTCCTCACCGATCTGTTCTCCCCGAATGGACACGCCCCGCTCCAAAGTATTCGCCCCTTACTGACAAAGGCGGTGCCCACGCCTGTTGCTGTGATGACCTCCTGGCCGATGGCAGAGGAAGCAGCAGCCCAGGCGGGCGTATCTTTTCTGCTGCATAAGCCGTTTAACCTGGACGATCTGGTGCGCGCGGTGCAGCGCGAGATACATCCCCAATCGAACCACACCCGCCAGACGCAGGTCATCGAGCAGTTCTTTGCCGCGCTGAATGCCCACGATTGGAAACAGCTAGCACGACTGTGTACGCCCGATGTGGCGCTGCGGTCCATCTCAGCGCCCGCCGTAGAGGTTTCTGAGTCCAAAAGTGGGCTGCTGACCTATCGGGCCTACATCGAACAACGTTTCTCGACCTTGCCTGGCTATACCATTGACGAGGTACGGGTCTATGGGCGTCCGTTGGGCGTGGCAGCGCGCTACATAGCGCGCTGGCAAGACCGAGACGGGATCATCCACCGCATGGCGGGGTCGCTGCACTTCCGTTTTAAGGGCGAGCGGATTGCGCAGATTGAAGGGGTCTTCTGACAGCAGGCTTCTTTGGCCTGCGCAGTTCGCGCCTGCCTCTTTAACTGGCCGCGTGCTTGCTGGGCGACTGCTACGCGCTGAACTCCTCGGCCCACGCGGGGAAGCGCTCCACAAACGGGGTGGGGATGGGGCGGCCTGCCGCCTGCTCGCGCCACAGATGCAGCGTCACCCGCTTGCGATCTTGCGGCTCCAACCCCTTCAGCGGCTCCAGCCATTCCCGCTCTGCCTCTGGCGCGGGCGCGTGAGCAAAAAGCTCGTTCCACACCACCCGCGCCTGCCAGCGAAAGCACTCCTCCGCTAAGTAATGGCTCCCCTTCCGACGCAGCGCCGCGCTGATCTGCGCCAGCCGCAGCAGCACCACCATCGCCGCCTTATGAATCGGCTGCCACTCCGCCCCATCTGGTCCCAGACGATACGCTACCTGCGCCGCTCGCAGCAAGCGGAACAGCACGCGCAGTTCTTCTTTGAGCATCTGAAAGAGCGTGTCGCTGCCCAGCCGTCGCAGCGCCTCGCGGTCAGCGGGCTGCTGCTCCAGATCAGCGGGCGTGTAGTAGTTGGCAAACCACTTGCCGCCATACGCCCGCTTTTTGCGCCGTAACTGCTGATCAATCATCAGCAGGAACAGGGGGATGAGGAAACACATCAGGGTGGAGACGTAGCCTTCGGTGATGAAATAATCGGAGTAGCGGGCCAGGTGTTCCAGCGGCACGAAGTCCAGCGGGACGCTCAGCCAGGCGGGACCGCCGAGGGGCAAATAGCCAAAGAGCACATACTTGAGGGCGAGCAAGGGATGCTTGACCGGGTTGGGCATGGACGACGGGCGATTCCCGTTTTGGGATGGAAACAACATAGTTGGGCCTCGTTTCTCCTACGAAATGGCCCGCGCCACGTGTGCCTTTCTTCTTTCTTCGTACTTTCGTAGCGTCGGCATCCCTGCCGACACCGGGTGGGGCAGGGTGCGGCCCCACCGCCAACGTTGGCGTTTGCGACGATTCCCCGGCACGGTGGCCGGGGCTACGAGCGCCTGCCTGTAGCCCCGGCCACCGTGCCGGGGCGCGCGACGAAGAAAGAAGAAACAGGCCCCCGTGCCTGGGTCCAGGCGCGGGGGCCATTGCGCTTTTTGGCGAGATCGCTTATAACGCAGCGGCCCCGCGCCTGGGGTTTCGCAGGCATGGGGTAACGGGCGCGGGTGAGTAATACACTCATCCGAGCCAGTTTTCCAGGGTGCGCCAGGGGATATTGAGTTGCGTGCCAGGGCTTCCACTGGTTGCACTCTTCAACGGCTAATGCTAGTATACAGTATAGTTTTTCTGCTGTCAAGCGTTTTTGGGATGAGTTTAGCAATGTTTGATGAAAATCTTGAAGGGTACCGCGACCCACAAGCCTACGACTCGCAAGAAGAGGGCTACGACGAGGACCGCCCCTTGACCGAGCAATGGGCGCGAACGCTGGGCGGGCCGCTGCTGGACCTGGCGTGTGGAACGGGGACGATGGCCGTGTACCTGGCAAAGCTCGGCTATCAGGTGACGGGGGTGGATATTGTGCCAGAGATGATCGCGTGGGCCACTCAGAAGGCGGCGGCCCATTCCGTCTCGATAGAGTGGGTGCTGGCGGATGCGCGGGCGTTCCAACTCGACAAGCAGTTTCCTCTCATTTATATGCTGGGCAATGCGTTTCAGCACTTTCTGACGCGGCAGGACCAGGAGGCGCTGCTGGAGCGCGCGCGGGACCATTTGGCACCAGGCGGTTGTTTTCTCTTTTGCACGCGCAATCCCTCGCCCAAGAATCTCTTGGAAGCCCGCCTTGCAGAGCCGCAGCACCTCACGCTGCCTGATGACAGGCAGGTCATCGGCACCGAGCAGCAGCACTACGACCCCATCAGCCAAATACAGCATTACACCTTCTATGAACAGTGGCTGCACCCAGACAGGCGGCGCGAGGAGAAGACGACGCGCACGGCCCTGCGCTATGTCTATCCCCAGGAGATGGAAGCCTTGCTTTTCTATAATGGGTGGCAGATTCGTGCCTGTTATGGCAACTGGCAGCAGGAGCCGCTGACCGCCACGTCTCGGCTGATGATTTATATCTGCCAGCGGCGGGGATAGCAGGCGGGTGCGTGGCGAATTGCGTGTAGCCCCGGCGTCCCGCGCCCGCGTGAACAACATTTATTGCGCCTGCCAGGCTGGATAGAAGAGAATGGGATGCGAGTCATCTTCGCCAATTAAATTGGACAGCGCTTGCTCTGTGATGCAGCGCGGGTTGGTGCCATCGGCGTGAATGGCGTAGAGGTGTTCCAGTCCTGGGGTGTTGTAGACAATCTGCTGGCTATCGGGGGACCAGGTTGGCGCGTGTGGGTGCAGCTTCCCCACTGTATCGGTATTCACCATTGGGAAGAGTCGCAGGTTCTGGCTGTCTATGGCCGCCACAGCCAGCGCGCGTTGATGGGGGTGGTCGGGCTGCTCAGCAACGAAGGCGATCTGCTGGCTGTTGGGGGACCAGGCCATGCCAATCTCGTTGGCGTCAAAGACGGTTTCGGCCAGACGCCGAGGGGGTGTGCCATCCATTCCCAGCACGAACAGTTCTTCCTTCTTCTCCCGAAGGTCCAGGGCATAGGGTAAACCATCCGCTCCCTGCACAAATAGTTCTGGGTGGGTGTCATCAGGAGGCTCCGAAGGAGAGACAAGTGATGAGGCAAACAAGGCCAGGCGCTGGCTGTCGGGCGACCAGACCCAGTTTGAGCTTTCGTGGTCCCATTCGGTGATTTTCTTTCCATCAGCTTGCAGCAAGATAAGCGTTCCACCATCCTCAACAATCCCTACCCCCCAATGCCTTCGACGCCAACTGCCAGCAACGACGTGCTGGAGGTCTGGCGACCAGGAGACGCCGCTCAGAGGATAGCGGCTTTGCAGGAAAAGCTGTCGGTTGTCTCCCTGCGCGTCCATCAGAAAGACGTAATGATCATCGTGGCTCCACACTCTGGCAAGTTCGCCGGTTGTTGGCGACCAGAGGGCATAGGCCACTTCTTGCGTGAGCTGGCGTACACTCCCCTGCTCCAGATCAATCAGCGAGAGGTGCCCGCGCCGATCTCTTATATTTGCTTCATCCAGAAAGCAGGTGCAGGCAATCTGGCGGCTATCTGGCGACCAACTCCAGCCGAGGTCGCTGGGGGCGTTGATCAGGCGGCGGAGGTTGCTTCCATCAACGTTAATGACGCATAGCTCATGGATGCGCTGCCCGTCTCTGTAATCTTTCGAGCAGAAGGCGATGAGGCGCCCATCCGGGGACCAACTGAAATATGGTGCGTTTTTTTCAAAGGTCAGTTGGTGCAGATTGGAGCCATCCGCATTGATGAGGAAGAGGTTATTAGATGCGCCAAAGGCGATCTGATCAGTCATGGGTGCCTCACTCTTCTGGCATAGTGGTTGACGCTTGCAGTAGACGCATGTTCACTTTGACGCGGGCTTATCCTGTTATTCCCTGTACAGGCGAAAAGTTCGGAAAAGAGCCAGTGTGATTGCTTGCTGGCGGTGACGCTTACGCCCTTTGCTTCGTTTGAAGTGCTGAAGACCTCCGGGGTTCTGGCGTTGTCTCTGTAGATGCTGTTCGCTGGTATTTTTTCTGCCTGCACTGCGCGAAACGAAGATGTGAGCGCGTCTACACGCGCTAGAGGAGGAGACGTGATGGCTGCTCAGGATGAGCCGCTGCGTCCACACTTTGCCGAGCCTGAAGATGAGGGGCCAGTGAGACACAGTGGGCCGTTGTCGCCAGAGATGCTGCCCGCCCAGCCACCCGCGCCTAAGCAGCGCATGCTGACGCGCTTCATTACCCTGAAGGGCGTCGCTCGTGTTATCTCCCTTTTGGGTCTGCTTTCTTTTAGCCCTGGGGTGTTTATCTTCAGTTTAAAAGCCTGGGGTGCTTGTTTTGATATTTGTTCTTTGGATCTCGCGGCCCGGTTAACCAGCGCCTTTCGGCACTACGTGGTCCCTGGTTTTGCCCTGACGCTGCTTGCCTGGGGATTGTGCCTCCTGGTGATTGCGCGTTCTGGCAACTGGTGGAGATTTGCCGTCATGGTTGGCATTGTGGTGGTGAGCCTGGGCTACTTTGTCAATCTGAACATGGGGATGTATGACGGGAACTTCTACCCCACTACGGAGGCTCAAAATAGCGCATTCCAAACGGTGTCGCTTTTGTGGATAGTCTTTGCTGCTCTGTTCTCCTACCTCCCACTCCACCAGGTGAGGAGGTGATGCGGCGTGACAACCAGGATAGCTGGTGCCGCTACATTTTTTGCTGTACTTCCTGATACACCCGCTCGTACTCGTCCAGCATGCGCGCCTGGCTGAAGTGCTGCACGGCGCGAGCGCGGCAGACGGCCCGCGAGAGCGCGGGGACGCGGGCGACGGCGCGGGCGGCGGCGTCCAGGTTGCCGGGGGGGATGAGGAAGCCGGTTTCGCCTTCGGTGAGGATTTCGGGCAGGGCGCCACGCGCAAAGGCGATGACGGGGCACCCGGCGGCGAGCGCTTCGGCAGCGACAAGGCCGAAAGGTTCGTCCCAGCCGATGGGGAAGAGCAGGGCGCTGGCGCGGCTCATCAGCCGCCAGAGGTCGGCTTGCTGCCGCAGGCCGAGGTATTCAACATTCCCCGTGAGCAGCGGGCGCACGCGCTCATTCATATAGGCGGCGTCGTAGATGCCGCCAGCCAGAAGGAGACGCTTTCCGGCGCGGCGCGCAATCTCTATCGCCTCCACGACGCCTTTCTCTGGTGTGATGCGTCCCGCAAAGAGCAGAAAGCCCTCCGGGTCGGCAGTTGGGCCAAAGGGGATGGCGTCGGTGTCTATGCCGTTGGGGATGATGGCGTGCATAGGGGCATAGGGCACGTAAGTGTTGGCGCAGGCACGCGAGACGGTGAGCAGGCGTGTGGGATTGCCCATCTGGTGCAGTTCGCGCAGCACGGCGTTGATGCTGGGGCTGACGGCGGGCAGGTGCAACGTATGCAGCATGGGGCGCTGCGCGGCAATCAGCGCGCCATAGGCGAAGGCGGGCCAGTCAAAGGCGTGGGCGTGCACCAGATCAAAGTTGTCTACCTCTTGTTGAAGCTGGCTGAAGACGCGCAAGAAGGCATGGGCGCTGGGAAAGAAGCTGGGGTCAGGTAGGTTTGTAGCCCCGGCCACCGTGCCGGGCGGGGGCGGCCCATCGAAGCGGGCGGGGGTGAGTTGGCTGGAATCAATGCCCAGGTCGCGCACGGTCACAGCGGGAATGGCTGAGCCGCTGGCGGCAAAGAGCGTGACCTGATGCCCGCGCCGCGCCAGCCCAGCGGCAAGATCAGCCAGCAGCGTCTGCGCGCCGCCCAGGTAGGGCGGCGCGATAGGCGAGACGAGCGGGGCAATCAGAGCAATGCGCATGGTCGCTGCTTAGTGTTTGGTGTTATGGAACGAGGCGTTGATGCCCGCGATGGTGCCGCAGACAATGCCCAACGCAATCAGCCTGGCAACGAGCGAAGTGTAATTGGTAAAAGGACCATCATCGTTTACTGAGAGCAAGAGGCCCAGGCTGATCGGCACCAGGACGAGCAGCGAGATGATGGCAACGGCCACGCGATGCTGGGGCTTGGGCATGTAGATATGCTGCTGCACCGGCGGGGGCGTCTGGACGGCGACCCACGCGGCCCCAGGCTGGCCGGGCATCTGGCCGGGCTGCGGGTCGTAGCCGAAACCGGCCATGTTGGGCGAACTCATGTCGTAAGAGATTCCATGCTGGCTTTGTTCTTGTTGGTAATTCATTGCGTATCTCCTTTTGAGTGGTGGTTGGCAATACTGTTGATGGTGGCAATGGTGCCACAGACGATGCCCAGAGCGATCAATCTGCCCACCAGTGCCGTGTTGTCTGCATCGTTGCCGCTCAGCAGCAGGCCGAGCGAAAGCGGGACCAGCATCAGCACCGAGATGATGGCGACGGCGGCGCGGCCTGGGGAAGACAAGAAGACAGCGGGCGGCGCCCCCTGCGCAGGGGGCACGACGGCAGGGTCCGGGGCGGGCTGCCCGATGCCCTGCGCGCGCAGGGCGAACCCTGCCGCCTGGCGCACGGCGCTGTCGGGGTCTTGCTGGGCGGCAGCAAGGGCGGCGGCTGGCATGCGCGCTCCTGTCTGGCGCAGGGCCAGGGCAGCGGCTTCGCGCACGGACCAGGCGTCATCCTGCAAGGCCAGGGTCAGCGGCTCGATGGGGGCGCGCTCGCGCAGTTCGCCCAGCGCCCAGGCTGCCGCTGCCCGTACCGCGTCGTCGGCGTCGCTGAGCCGGGAAACGATTGGCTCAACGGGGGCGCGCTGCCAGTGTTTTCCCAGTGCCAGCGCTGCCTCGGTACGTACCTGCCAGGCGGTATCCTGAAGGGCGGCGACGAGCGGCTCAACGGGGACGCGGCTGCCCTGTTTGCTGAGCGTGCGGGCGGCGGCGGCGCGCACGGCGTGGTGTTCGTCGCGCAGGGCAGCCAGCAGCGGCTCAAGCGGCGCGTCCTGGCTCCATGTGCCCAGCGCCTGCACTGCTGCCAGGCGCATCGGCCATTCGGGATGCTGGAAGGCGATATGCTGTTGTTCTTCCTGGTCAAGCGGGAGGGTGGCTGGCCTGCGCAGCCCTACCTGCGCCAAGATGCTGAGCGCCAGGGGATCGGGTGGCAGCGGTTGGGTCGTGTTGTCGCGCATGGCTATTTCCCTCCTTTCAATTCGATTCCAAGGGTTTTGCGCAGCAGGCGAATGCCGCGATGCAGGGCGACGCGGATGGTGCCAACGGGCTGATTGAGCATTTCGGCAATCTCTTGCTGGCTGAGTTCTTCCAGGTAATGCAGGGTGATGACTTCGCGGTAGCGCTGCGGGAGGGTGGCAACCAGCGCTTCTACCTCCTGGCGGCGCTCGCGCGTCTCGAAAATCTTGTCGGGCTGCTCCTCTTCGCGTTCTTCTGGCTCTGGCGGGGCGTCTTCATCCGACGCATCCAGAGAGAGCATCGCGGGCGCTTTGGCGCGGCCAGTGTAATTACAATACGTGTTCCAGGTGATTTTGTAGAGCCAGGGCCGCACTTTTAACGCCAGGATGCGTTCAGCAGGATAACGCTCCAGGGCATAATAGGCGCGGATGAGCGCGTCTTGCACGATGTCTTCGGCGTCCTCCACGTGGCCGGTCAGCCGGAGAGCAAAGGCCGTGAGCGGGCGACTATAGAGCAGCACAAGCTGCTCATAGTAATGGGCCAGGCTGAATACCTGATATGCTCCGCTGGTTGGGCTGCCTTGCTGCATCGGGTTGCGCTGCGCTTCCTCCCTGTTGTTGTGTTCCTGCTGTGTAATTAAACACACAATTGCGCAAAAACGTTACAAAGAGCCAGTGGTACAAGCGGGGGTTTAATCGCCAGCCAGCGCCGCCAGGAAGACGGGCGAAAGCGCCAGCCCGCCGTGCTGCTCGCTTTGCAGATGCTCCAGGGCGCGCCACTTGCCCCAGGGCTTCACGTCTTCCAGTGGCTCCAGGCGCTCCGCGACCCAGGTGGGCGCGAGGTCCAGCGTGCGCGGGCCAAAGAGTTCCTCCCAGAGCGCCCGCGCCTGTTCGCGCAGGCATTCTTCCGCCAGAAAGCGGCTGCCGCGCTCGCGCAGGCGGGCGCAAATCTGCATGACGCGCACCAGCACGGTGGCTGCCGCCAGGTGGCACTCCTGCCAGTCCTGGCTTTCCGGGGCGATCCAACAGGCGCGCTGCGCCGCGATCAGCAGGCGAATGAGCAAGCGTAGTTCTTCTTTGAGCAGCAGACATAAATCGTGGCTGGAAAGCAGGCTGAGTTTTCGTATGTCGGCTGGCGCTTGCTTCAGGTCGCGGGCCGCAAAGCGGTTGATGCGCCAGCGCTTCTCAGTGCTCCCTTTGCGGCGACGCCCGCCACAGGCGCGCTTGCGCTGGCGCAGCCGATCATGCGTTACCAGCAAGATGCCCGGCAGCACATAACACAGCACTGTCGAGACGTAGCTTTCCGCCAGAAAATGCCCAAAATAGAAGCGGAGCAGGGCAATGCCCCAGCGCAGCGGGAGCAGCCACGCGGGGCCGCCCAGCGTGACGTAGTAGCGCAAAAACAGGCGCAGCGCCAGCAAGGGATGGTCTTCTGGGTTGGCAGCCGGGTCGCGCAGGAAGGGGGGCAAAGAGAAGACGGCCATCTGGGAACCTTCGCTTTCTGTCCCTGGCGGGACGGGTGGAATGTCCCCGCGTTCTGTTCTGTACTTGTTGCGCCTCTCCCCTGTACCACCGGCTGGAAGCCGGTGGTACAGGGGGTTGCCCGATAAACAACAAGCCCCCGCGCCTGGCTCCAGGCGCGGGGGCCACTTGCGCATCCGCCACCATTGGCGGAAAATACACAGCGGCCCCGCGCCTGGATTGGATCGGGCGTAGGGTGAACGTGGCGCGGGGGAGTTTTTTACTCACTCCGGGTCACTCTTCACATGCTTTGGGTTGTCAAGGTACTTCGCAGGGATTCATGCCCTGCCCGTTTGGGATGGAAAAGTCCTGCAAAAAGTATAACCGGACGGCGCACAAAAGTCAAGCGTTTTTACCCGCCAATGATGTCAATTTCCTGTTTTGGGGCAATCGGCAGGTTGGGAAAGGACGTGTGCGCGGCCTGGTCTGCGGCCAGCAGCACGCCAAAGCGCCAGAGCAGCCTTTCCTGGCTGGCAGTGCCGTTATTAATCTTCACAAAACAGCCCTCAATAGAGGAAGGGAAGTCAAAGCTGTAGCCGCTGCTCCCTTGTAGCTGCGATTGCAAGATGCCTGCTCCAGCTATGCAGTTATCATTGCCCAATTCATCTGGGGTTTCAAACATCTGGCTAGCCGCCACATCAAGGTGCCAGCCGTTTGTCGTATCGTAAGAAAAGTAGCGGTATACGAGGCTAGAGAACCCATATGCCGCTTCGTCCACCACCTGCCCGGCGCTCGTTGTGAAACGCCAGCGAACGGCTGCATTGATCTCAAGCAGCCAGTCGCGCGAAGAGGTGGAGGGAAAGAAGCCAGGTTCAGTTGGCCCAGGGCAGGCCACGTCGTTGTCGCAGAAGTACGGCCCAACGTTCCGAATCCCAGAAGGTGAAACCAGGCTGATTTCGGCCTGGAGCGGGCGCGTGGCGCGTTGGCTGGTGATGTTACCGTTCTGATCTACTGCCGCTGCGTAATAATCCCCCACTGGTACGGTTGTTTGCTGATGCAAGGTAAACGACTGCGCCAGGATTGTTGAGCGAACGGCTGCCTGCTGTTCTGGCGGCAGGTCATTTAGCCCCAACACCAGGCTGATGATATATGTTGGCGAGCCGCTGATGCCATTGAGTGTCAGGGTTGGGATTCCCGTGATGCCTGATGCAATCTGGCAATGCTGATCAGGACCGGCATCCGGTTCGCCAGAGTGCAGATGGCTGATATGGCACGTCACCGGATGAAAGGGCGAAGCTGTCAGGGCGACTGTGTAGTCGTCCTGAGTGATGGGCAACAGCACCGGTTGCTTTGGAAAGAGCTTGTTGTTGATGATCATGGCGCCAAAGTTCACATTGCTGGCAAACAGCGCCAGCGGCGGGGAAATAAACCTTGGGCGTGCGGTGGGCGCGGGAGCGGTGGGCGCTTGCCTGGGCGAATAGACGCCGCGAAACGCGAAAAGGACGGCCAGCACCGTCGCCAACGCGATGCCCACCTGCCACAGCCGTTTGCGCCGCGAGGGTGGGCGGGCCTTCACCGTCTCCACTTCTACGAGGGAGAGGCGTTCACCAGGTTCATCTTCATCCGAGAGCGGCAACGTGTCTTCCGTGTCGCGCTGCATGCGGGGCCTCCTGCTGAGGTGGACTGTCACCCCACAATTGTAGAGCACGGCTGGGGTGTAGTCAAGGCTCCTTGCCACGTCTGGTAGGATAAAGAGAGGCAACAGGCTTTCAGGGGTGACAGCAAGGAGGTAGCCCGATGACCGATCAACCCACAGGCATGCCGTTGACCGAAGAACCACCACCCCCAACGCGCAGGCGCGGCATCATCGCGGGGAGCGCGCTGGCGCTCACGGCGCTGCTGCTTGCGGCGCTGTTTTTTGCCGCCACGCATGGCCGCTTTGGGTCAGCGGGCGCGGCGCAGCCTGCCGCGCCCACGCCGCCGGAAAATTGGCAGACCTACCGCGACCCGCAGGGCTTCTTCACCATGTCGCTGCCGCAGGGCTGGACAATGCAGCAGGATGTGGGCGAGGGCAGTGAGGGAGGCCCGGAAGGGTCCGTTTCCTTTAAGGATTACATGGATACCTTTGGCGGCCCGCCGCGTGGCACCAACAGCATCACCGTTCAGGTGTATGTAATGCCGATGGTCAACGACCTGATGCGCCGCTGGTCCTGCGGAAACAGGCCGCCCACCAATGCGACTATTGCGGGCCTGCCCGCCTGGAATTTGGAGAATGGCGCCTGGCTGCTTGATACAAACGCGGCCCACTTCCAGATCGGCTATGTCTACCCCAATGATCGGGGCAATCTG
>DATBGS010000163.1:0-15723 GCA_036557885.1 Ktedonobacterales bacterium | reverse complement strand
GCAGTTGGCAATTTCATCATACCCACATCCCACGCTGCTCTTCGCACCGTCGGGATGCTGATGACCCGTGCGTCACTTCTTACGCTTTGCAGTTGTTAAGGTGCTTCCCCACTCCTGCTCCCTATAAGGGCGGTGGGTCGTGTCCCGGATGTGTTTCCGGTTTGTCTCATAGGAGAAATGCCCTGTCAGGTACTTCTTTTTTGAGGACACCCGGTAATTATCACACATGCCTCAGGACTTGTCAAGGATTCTAGGAGAGGACTTTTGTGGGATGTGCTAAGCCATCTCTTTGCGAGCGCTTCGCGCTTCCCGTTCCTCGCCTTGACCCTTGTTGTGTCGGTCTTAACAGAGTGTCTCTTTCGTACCGACGCAAAGGAGAGTATAACACCCCTTTCAAGAGAAGTCAAGGGTTTTAGGACGAGTTTCCAAAATTTGCTCAAATCCACAGCAGCAGACCTCTCGTACACACCTCTGTCGCCAAACGACCACTAGGAAAATGGTCCTGCTCCCTTTACGAGCAGTCGAAGGGACAAGAGCGAGCGCGTCCGCTCCAATGCCGCTCCACGCCTGACTTCAACCCTTGCGCACTGTGTTACTCTACAAGCGTTAGCTCGTCTCTTTTCCACGAGGGCGGCAAAAAGCAAGGCGGAGGCTGGCGGTCGGGGGCTTCCCTGGGAAAGAGCCGATAACTCTGTCTCTTCAGCACTTCAGGCGCCAGGCCCTCGGCCATTTGGTAGGCGCGCTGGACTCGTGGTGCGTGGCGTCAACGCCATCCGGCGTTGATCATGTTCTAGGGAATAGGTTGGTTTCTGTATGCGGTATTTTTTCTGGGCAGCATTTGCAGTCTTTCTGGCGGCTTCTATCCCCCATGTAGCGTATTTCTTCCATTCGTTTGAGCCAGATAATCCCTGGTCCTGGGCCGTCAGCTACTCCATTGCCATCAGTATTGATGTGACCATCTATCTGCTGAGTTGGACCGCCTTCCAGCGCTTCCGACGCTATCGCAGTTGGCGCGCGGTCTGGCAGCACTGGCTGCTGATCTTGCTCTGTACGCTGTTCTCCTGGGCGATGAACTGGGCCTATTCCAAGCAGTTCCACAGTGCAACGGCGCTGAGCATCGCTGAGCAGTACGCGCCCTGGCTGAGCAACATCTTCCCCTTTCTGGCCTCATCCTTCCCACTGCTGGGCATTGTCTATACCATGATGGCGGAAACGATCACCGATGCCGACCAGCAAGAGCATATGGAAAAGCTCCAACGGCAACTGGCGACGGTGGCTGAGGTCAACCGCAGCCGCCTGTCCATTGGCCCCAGCGGCAGCACCGGCCCAATGCCCTCAGTCGCGGCGCCTGTGCGCCCGGCTCTGACGGCTGGCCCCAGCCGCTCGCCCAGCGCCGACGCGGTTGATCTGCTGGCCGGGTTGGACGACCTGGATGATTTGAGTGGTGGTGGAACCGGGCCTATCAGCGGGCCGGTCCTGGCAATCGGGCGCAACGACGTGGTTTCGGCGGACAGCGGACCCATTCGCACCGACACCGACGGCGCCGATAAGCTGCAACTCACGATTGAGGCGTTGACCGCCAATCCCAATATTACTGATGATGTCCTGGCCGAATACCTCTCGTTGAAGAAGCCAGCCAGCGCCCGCTACTGGCGCTTAAAAGCGATGGAGGTGCTGACGACAGCCTCCAGCGGCGCCACCAGCCAGACCGCCGCCATGAACGGGCGACGGACCTATGGCGACAGCGGCGGGGTGCGCTCGACGCGCTCGCGGCGCGGCCAGTAGCCCAACAATAAACCAAAACACCAGGAGGCGGCTCATCGTGTGATGAGCCGCCTCCTTACTTCTCAGAGCATGAACACTTCCCGCGCAAAACGTAGACAAGACCCGCGCGCGCGTGCTATGCTCTGAGTGCAAGTCTTCCTCCCATCTGTGTCTTCTCCATCTTCTTAATTAGAGAACAGGCAAGCGAGAAAAGTCAGGCAAGACGAGAAGTCTCTCCCGGTCCAAAGGAGCATCTGCCGATGGCAAGTCGGTCAGAACGGCTGGGACGGGCGGCTCTGGAACACTATTCCACCGTTCCGCTCTTTAATACGAAAGCAGTCGTCCGGCAGACAGGCGTGCCCGCCCCGACCCTGCGTGCCTGGGAGCGGCGCTACGGCATTTTGTCACCCCATCGCGGCGAAAACGACTACCGACTGTATTCCGAGCGAGACATCGCCATCGTGCGCTGGCTGCGCGAAGAGGTGGAAAGCGGGCTAACGATCAGCCAGGCCATTGCGCTGCTGCGCACCCTGATCCCCTCCTATGCCGCCGTCCAGGGCCAGAGCGCTCTGCAAGAAACCGATGATACTATCCAGCCTGAACAGTCTAAGCTGCTCCCCCCAAACGCCCCTGATGCCCTCGCCAGCCAACACCCCCCGGCGCCAGGCAACGGGCACCTGCTGGCCTCGCTGGAGCATGAACTCTTTACGGCCTTCACCCGGCTGAACGAGCCTGCCGCTCAACATCTCCTGGGGCAGGCGTTTGCGCGCTTTCCGCTGGAGCAGGTGATTACCCGGCTGATCGAGCCAGTTTTGCGACACATTGGCGAGCGATGGGAGGCCGGACACCTCTCTATCACCATTGAGCACTTTTCAACCGCCATCTTGCGGGCGCAGCTCGAGACGCTGTATCGCGCCGAGCGCGTGCCTGCATCGGGGCCAGTCGTGCTGGTGGGCTGCGCTCCGGGGGAATATCACGAGCTTGGCTCGCTGGTGCTGGCGTTGTTTCTGCGTCGCCACTACCCCAACCTGCGCGTGCTCTATCTGGGGCAGAATATCAACCCGCTTGATCTGGTTGAGGTGGTGCAGACGCTGCGCCCGGCAGTGGTTTGCCTCTCCGCTGCGCTGGCTGAGCGCCAGGCAAGCCTGGTTGATCTGGCGCGGCGATTGCTCACCCTGCCCGCTATGCAGCGCCCTATGCTGGTGTGTGGCGGGCAAGGGCTTGACCCGGAAGCCCTGCCGAAAGAACCGTCCACGCTCTATCTCAAGCAAAACGCGCTGGATGCCATCCCCTCCATTGCGCAGATTTGCCTCAACGGACAGCAGGGCGCCGGGCCAACAACCAGGCACTAATGCGCCCGGTTGTGGTTGCTTTGTGCGCGGCTCACCAACAGTTCCAGCCGTGCCCGCTGCTCCGGGCTGGCGCGATCTAGCCGATTGAGGACGTGATCAAGCGCGGGTTCGCCAAAGCTATCAAAGAGGCTATCGAGAATGCGCTGCGTGGCGCGGGTGGTAAACTCGCTTTTGCTGTATTCAGGGCGATAGACGTAGGCGTTTTCCACCTTCTGGCGCATCAGCAAGTGTTTCTCCGCAAGACGCTCCAGCACTGTTTTCACGGTGGAATACGCCAGGGGGCGGCGGGCCTGCTGAAGTTGCTCATGCACGACGCGAGCGGTACACGCTCCATGCTCCCACACAATTTCCATCACGTCGGCTTCCAGCTCGCCGAGCAGTTTCTGCATACCCTGTCGGTCGGGACGAAATGCCAATTTGATGTCATGTGCCATGCTGGCCCCCTGTTTCATTGCCTATCTGCCATTTGGCAGACTCTTTCCTTAACGTGGGGCGAGTATAGCATGGGACCAGCAAGTAGTCAACAGTTCAGGGCAAAAGCAACTAAAATGTCCTATACCACCCCCTTTTCAGGAGGTGGTGGGGGCACAAAAGTTCTCGGTCAGGTTCTTAATCGGCACAAAAATGATGATTAACAGCGTGGACCCCGGCGGCGGCGACACGTCATCATCCGGGTTGGTCTGGGTGCTGGCATGCACAATCGCCAGCGTGTCGGTCTTGCACGCCAGAATGGAATCTGGGAACTGCTGCGTGTTTTGGGCAGCAGGCGGCAAAGCCCAACCATTTTTGGGCAGATGATCTTCATAAAATGATTTGATTTGCGCCGGGCTGGTGTTATCCACGCTAAAGACCCATTCGGTGGACCCCTGGCCGGTGGTGCCGCTGGCCGAACGGTCAATGTAGTCCTGGAAGGTGATACCGCAAGGCAAGGGCATATCCTGGCGCAGCCCTTTGCGCGCCTGCACAGAGCAGAGGGTAGGATACGCATAGATAGCAAACAAACTCACCCCCACCACCACAAGCACCAGCGTAGTGATGACCACAATGCCCCAGAACGAGCGCCAGAACGAGCGCTTGGGCGGCGCCTCGTCGTAATAAGAGGCATAGCTGCCGCCCGGCTGCGCAGACGGGGGCGACCACCCGCCATTGTTGATGGGCGTATTGGGAACATACTGGTCGTCTGGCGGCCAGGCCACGCTGGAGACTGGCGCCGCTTGCTGATTGGCGGGATATGCCAGGGAATAGGTATCTTGATAGGGCGCAGCCTGCTGTCCGCCAGGCTGCTCTGGGGTCAGGGTTAAGCCGCAGTTGCGGCAAAAACGCGCGTTGGCTGGCAGCGCCGTGTTGCAACGCGGGCATGCGTTCATCGAAGTGGGTTGCATTGGGTCAAGCCCTCTCACTGAAGTGCGCAATCCGCCTGTACGGGCGGCTGTAGGACGATTTTTAGCACGACGCCTCCACCTGGAGGAGAGACTCCCCCCAGGCTGGCAGAAGCATCGCTGACTATTTCTATTTCCTGGTCACTCTTGCAAGAAATAATGACGGTGCTTCCTGTGCTCCCCAGGATATTCGGTTCCGGCCAGCCTTTTTGGGGGAGTTGTGTCTGATAAAAATCTTGTACTTGCTGGGCTGTCATGTTAGCGACGGTATAATACCAGGTCTGATCTACCTTTTTGACAAAGGTACTGTTTGCTGGCAAGGGCACAGTGCTGGGCAGGTCCGCTGCGGTTGACGCGCCAAGGCCACGCACAATAAAGAAGACGCCCACACCTCCGCCAATCACCACAATGGCTAAAAAGAGCAGCGCAATCTTCCCGGCAGGCTTGGAGAAAAAACCGGGCCGCTTGGGAAACTCCGAGGCTGGGGGGAACTGAGCGGGCGGCTGGCTGCCCACGCCCGGCACGCCATAGGCGGTTGGCGCCTGCGCTGCAAACCCCGATGACGGGGCGCTGAACTGGGCTGGCGCCTGGGATTGAAAGCCAGAGAGCGGCGTTGCTGGCTGGGGCGGCACCTGCCACGCGGCTGCCGATGGCGCGGCGAATCCTTGCGCCTGGGTGGGTGGAAGCGGCTGAAAGTTTGGATCAACGACTGTCGCCAGGTTGTCCTGAGCCGGGGCAGGCGAAGGAAACACCGGCTGGGCGGCCTGAGATGGCGCCGGAGTGGGCGAAGGAAAGACTGGCTGAGCAGCGGCAGCCTGCGCCGGAGTGACGGGCTTGCCGCAATCACCACAAAAACGGGCGTGAGGCGGGAGTGGCCTGCCGCAATTTGGGCAGGGAAAGGTACTTGCTCCAGGTTGCATACACGACCTCACTTCAAGAGAATACGGTTTGCCTCACCATTATAGCGGATTTCAGCAAGAGTTTCCTGGCACCCAACGCTGGCGAATAGATTCCCCGGCCTACCGCTCAAAGAACGGCGCCAGCCAATCCACCGCGTCTACAATCATAGGTACGGTGATCATATGCGACACGTTATACCATTTCAACGCCAACCGCTCCGGGTAATCTTGGTAGTAGGGCAGCGCGGCGTCATAGAGATGCTGCGCGGCCTGGGGGTCCACCATGTCATCCTGCCGACCGTGCATCAAGAGCAGCGGGCGCGGCGCAAAGTTCGCCAGCTCGCGGCTGGGGTCGTGCTCGGCGGCCACGCGCTGTAGCTCCTCGCTGGGCGGCTGGATGCCAGGAAGACTCAGGTGCAGCAGATCGCGCATGGAGGCGCCCGCGATGGAGGCAACCGCCGCGACGCGAGTATCTTGCATGCCCACCGCCAGCGCCACCCCCGCGCCCATCGAAAATCCCCCAACGCTGATGGCCTCTGGCTGCACCTCCGGGCGCTGCGCCAGCATATCCAGACAGGCGCGCACATCCTCTGCCGTCCGCTGGACAGTTTCCGCGATAAAATCCACACTCAGCGTATTCATAAAGCTGGGGCCATTGAGCGGCAAACGCTCGCCATGCCCCCAGGCATCGGGCAACAGCACCACAAAGCCGCGCTCGGCCAGATATTCGCCTAGCGGCAGCAAGTCACCTTTATCCGCACCATAACCGTGTTGAATAATGGCCCCTGGATGCGGGCCATCGGCGCGCGGGCGCACCAGCAGAGCCGGAACTTCGTTCGGGCCAACGGCGATTTCTTCCGCCGGAGTAATGGGGTAACGGGCCAACCGGATGTCCTTTCACGAGAGCAGGCAGCATGTGCCCGCAGGGTTTGTTCTGCTGTTGATACGAATGTACCAGCAAAATTGTTACCCGGTCTGTGAAGTGTTTCACCAACGGTGCCTGGCGAATAAATTCCCCAAAGGGGCAAGCTGCGGCTAGGGGCCTTCGGCCACCAAGTCTGCCTGCGCAGACTCCCATCCCCTTCTTGAGCGACGGTTGGCTTGGTTGGGGAAGCGGGGAACCCGCGAAGGCGGGTTTGGTGGCGGCACGCCCCTAGCCGCAGCTTGCCCCTTTGGGGAATTTATTCGCCAGGCACCGAACGCCAGAGAGAACGTAGCCCCGGCATCCCTGCCGGTACGCCTTCACACCCAGCAGCGCACCACTGGCTCCCCGTCCTTGCCACGCAGCGCCGCATTGGGCAGGTCGCCCGCCGCCCAACGCGCCATGATCTCCGCCAGCGGAGCGGGCCGGACGGGTTCGCGCACGTGCCCCTTCTTGATGAGCAGATGCAGCACTTCGCGCTCGCGCTGCACCGTCATCCGCACCGGCATCAGCAGTTGAGGCAGCGCCACCTCCGCGCCAAAGAGCGTCTTCCATGTCTCGCGCAGCGCCCAGCGCAAACACACCTGCGCTACCCAGCCATCCGTCGCGCGGCGCAGTTCCACCCACAGCACAAACAAGCGCGTCAGCACGACAGCCGCCGCCTGATGATACAGTTGCCAGTGCGAGTCGCGCTTGCCATAGCTGTAGATGGCCCCGCGCAGCAGCCGCACCACTAGAAGCACATCATCCAGCAGCATCTGGCACAGCGGCGCAAGCTCAGTGGGCACATCCTTGCGTTTGAGCGGCGCTTGATTCAGTTCGCCCCGTTTGAAATACTGGCGGTTCGTCTTGCTGCCCCAGGCGCGCAGAAAGCGGCCCTGCTGACGCTCCCAGGCCATATCTAAGATCGCCTGTACGCCCTGGCAAAGCAAGGCGGTACAGGTGTTGTTCCACCAAAGCAGCGCGTGGCTGAGTCTTTCATGGGCGTAATCGAGCAGGGTGAGCACATCCGGCAAATCGTTGGAGAAGGGCAGGCGGCGGAAGAGATAGTCCGCCAGCAAGATCACCAGCGGCAACTGGCCCTGTTCGCGGAACTGGTCCAGCGAATAGAAGCCAACCGGACGAAAACCACGAGCCATTGCAGGTTCCTTTCAGTCCCACACAGGGACTCTGGAAGTCTGCCCGCAGCGCCACAGAACTCTTCAGGGTATCCCGCCCGTCCAGTTGGAGGAAAGCAGGGTGGGTGCAAAGCGGTGTGTGCCGCTACAATGCACCCGCTTTCCGCTCTGGAGTAGTCGCCAGGCGGGGAGTGCTGTGGCGCGGGGCGTGACAAAATCACGTCCGCGTCAGTCGTTCTTCAGTTGTCAGGGATGCCCAAAGCACCCAAACGAACTACCTAACGTGGATGAGTCAAGTATAACCGGGCGTCTGCCAAAAGTCAAGCGGTTGGCGCGCTGCCTGTAGCCCCGGCCACCGTGCCGGGGAAACATGGCCCGCCAGGGTCGGCGGGGCTACCCCCAGAGGGGGCACGGCAAGCAGTAAGGGGAACAGCATGGAAGAAGCGGGTATCGTGTGCCCAGGCTGTGGAGTCGCGCTTGCTTCCGCCGATCACACGCTGGATGCCAGCTACAATGCTTCGGCGGCCTGCGTGCAGGTGTATGGAGAACTCAGCGCCTATACGCTCACGCTGGGCGACGCCGGGTTCATTCACCAGTTCATTGTGGATACCTACGCCGCGCAGCATGTCGGGCCAGCCGTCAAACCCATCAGAACGGCATTCTCCCTCATCGGCCTCTACCTGGCCTGCGAGCGCGGATACACAGGGCGACAGGTGCAGCACGCCCATATGCTGCTGGCGCGACAATCCAAGGTCTGGCCGCAGTTTCGCCCGCCACCAGACAAAGCGACGCTGACAGTGCTGGATGTGGTGCAGGCTCCAGAGAGCGCCAGGCAGGAGATGATTGTGCGCTGGAGCCAGGCCGTCTGGGACATGTGGAAAGCGGAGCACGCCCACGTAGCAGAACTCGCCAGAACCTATTTAGGGCTGTAGCACCCACTTGTGGCGCGAGCGCTACAAGCAATATTTAGTGGCCGGGAGGCGGAGGATCAACAGCAGCGAGCATCTGGTGAGCGTTGACGCTGACGTTTGCATGGCTGGCGGCACGCACATGCACGCCCAGCGCGAACAGAGCAACAATGAGCAACAGCAGCACAAGGGTGGTGCTGGCAAGATGCGCCAGCCGATGAGTGAGGGTGTTCATGAGGGTCATCCTTCTTTCTTCTTTCTTCGTAACTTTCCGCCGAACTCCTCCTCAACCACTGAACCATAGCCAGAGCAAGCATACCATGACGTGCTGGCGGCGTCAACGCCTCTTCCCGAAAGGTTCTGGAGCAAGGAATCCGGCACCCCGCAGCAGGCGCAATGTCTCGGCCTCCACTGTCTCCGCCCAAACCACGCATTCTTCAGGATTGACCGCAATTCCAGCATTTGCCAGTTCCAGAAAGTCGGGCGGCACCCAGGCTAACAGATAGGTTTCGCCTGGACTATTCCACCAATCATGCCTGGTCTGCTCGATGCAGTAGGCAAGCCACAAATCCCAGGGCGGCATATTATCCACGTCGAAAAAGCCTTCAGAAGCACTTTCAGCAGCCCCATCGAACAAATTTTGATCGGGGTCGTAAAACACCAGACGCCCTCCACCTAGCACATCTGTTTTCGGTACCGCAGCTCGCTGAGCAGAAGTCAGCAACGCGCGGCGCTTTCTCGCAATCTCGTTGACGATCTCCTGGCGCTCCCGACGCACCTTTGGCTCTTCCAGATGCGCCCTGCGCGAATATTCCCGTTGGGCAGAGAAATCAGTATCAGGCGGGTAAGCTCCCCAGGAGCGTTCAGTCGGTGTTTCCAGCCCTGCTGGTGGACGCAGTTCTGCCGAGCGCAAGCCGTTCTCCGGGTCGGTGATGGGCGCTTTCGCCGCATACCAGGCAATGACATCTACCATCCGCCGCTGGAACTCGAACAAATTAAATGCAGACGTTTCCATAATTTCTCCTTCTTATTTCCTTGGGAATTTTCTGAAAAAAGAAGAAACACCATGAAAAACCCTTGACAGCAGAGATTTTTCCGTGTATTATTAACGTCAACGAAAGGAGGTGGTGTGCACATGAGTGAACGTATATGCTGCGCAGGCAGTACGCTGACTTGCTACACACCCGCCCTTAGTGGAGGGTCCTGGAGCTAAGCCAGTATCATTTGCCGGGTTGGATGGGGCAAGTCGCCCTGCCTGCGCGGTACCAATTGGGGAGAGGGCATTTAAGCCTCTCTCCAATTTTTTCTCTATCATGAAGGGTGAAGACGCATGGAAGGCTTCCCTCTGCTGGCTATTGAGGAGCTACGGGGGACGTTGCAGACAGCGTACATTGGTAAGACGCTTCTCTACCATCCCACCCTGGATTCCACCAACACGCTGGCAATGGACCTTATACGCCAGCCACCTCAAGGGGGCGGGCAGCAGGCCACCGAGGGAACGGTTGTGCTGACCGATCACCAGCCGGGCGGACGCGGGCGCCAGGGGCGCCAATGGCGCTCCCTGCCAGGACAGCAAATCCTGCTCTCCATCGTGGTGTTTCCATCCTTCTCCATGCCGTATCTGGTCATGTGCGCCGCGCTTGCTGTGCGCGAAGCGATTGCACAGACCACGAAACTGTCGCCAGCCATCAAGTGGCCCAACGACGTGCTGCTTGCCGGGAAAAAAATCTGCGGCATCCTCATCGAAACCACCAGTGGCCCCGACAACCGCTGGTGCGCTGTCGTCGGCATTGGCTTGAATGTTTCTGGCTCATTCAAGGAGGACCACGAACTTGCCGAGCGAGCAACCTCCATAGCAGAACAAGGCGTCTCTGGCATTCGGCGCGAGACGCTGATTGCCGCCTTACTGCATCGTTTCGAGGAGCATTACTTGCAACTTCAGTACAATGGTGCTGAAGGAGCCAGACAGGTCTGGAACGGCTGGCGCGAGCATCTCGCCACACTTGGGCGCCGGGTGCGCATCCAACAGGGCGAGCGCATTATCGAGGGGGTCGCCAGCGACGTTGAGGCCGATGGCGCGCTGCTCGTCCGACAGGACGACGGAACCACTGCCCAGATTCACTGGGGCGATGTACATCTCCTCTAAAACGTATGACGCCCTTCAGCATATGCAAAAAGACTACCCGCAAGAAAGCGCGTAGTCCTCGCTGGCTCATCTGGAACAGAACACTGCTGTTCACCAGGAGCCGCGCAGAAAGGAAAACTATGGAAACGCAAGATATTTATTTGACCTCTGAAGGCCGACAGCGCCATCTGGAGCGCCTGGAGCACCTGCTCTTTGTCAAACGCCCGGAGATTGCCGACTACATCCACGAGGCCAAAGAATCGGGCGATGTCACCGACAACGCCACCTATGAAGATGCCAAAAACGAACAGGCGCGCATCGAAGCAGAGATTGCGCGGCTTCAGCGGCTGCTGTCATCTGCAAAAGAACTGAAGCTGGGGCCAGGGGGCGATGAGATCACGCTGGGTTCGCATGTGTCTCTGCGCACCGAGGCCAACCGCGAGGTACGTTACGCCATCGTTGGCCCGGATGAAGCCAACCCTTCCGAGGGCCGCATCTCCAACGAGTCCCCGGTAGGAAACGCGCTGATCGGCCATAAGGTGGGCGATCAGGTTACGGTTTCCACGCCCAGCGGCGTGCGCACCTATACGGTGTTGGGATTGGAATAGCCCCTTCACACAGCGGCTGAGCCGTGATATACTGTGGCGGGTGCCTGGTTCACCCAGGCGCCCGTCATTATTTTTCGCACGCTCTTTCCCGCTCGTGAAGGAGGACATTGGAATGGATGAGCACCAAACCCCGGCTCAGCAAACCGTCGCCACTGTAGCCACCGCTGCATCAACGGCTGCCACTGCAACCGCTGTCGCCGCAGCCAAAAAATCAAGAACCCCCACGCCGCAAAGCCTGATCGCGCAGGCCAACAGTCAGCTAGAAGTCTTGAAGCAGGCCGAAACCATCAAACAGCTTCAGGGCCAGGTCAAGAGCCTGGAGAAGCAAAGCGCCGATACTGGCAAGGTCTTCCTGGCAACCACAACAAGTCTGGTTACTTCGGCCTTTGCGCTGGTCGCTGCGCTCGCCTGGAATGAGGCCATTCAGAATTTATTCAAATACTTCTACCCACCGCCTTCCAGCACAAGCGCTGATGTGACCTTGCCATTGGTCATCAGTTCGACGATCTATGCGGTCGTCGTGACCTTCTTTGCAGTAGCGATCATCTTCTATCTGACCAGGCTCAACACCAAGCTGGGGGCTAAATCGCTCATTGGCGAGGTGCATGCTGGAGAAGGTGGCGGCAAAAAAGCGGAAAGCAAAGGCGAAGGAGACAGTTCCGAAGAAGGCGGACGCTCCAGGGGCAGAAAAGGCGACGATTGACCGCAGGCATCACCCGCCAGAGTTGGCATACGGGCCGGGGCTGGTGCCTCGGCCCATTCTTTTGCGCAGGCGCAATGATACAATATCGGAACTTACACTAGACCACACAGACACGCAATAAAGAGAGCAGCACATGGAAGAACGCGAGGTTCGCTTAGAAAAGCTGCGCGCCTGGCGAGCGGAAGGGGTCAACCCCTATCCCACGCGCGCGCACCGCACCCATACGATTGAGGAGACGCTGGCGCATTTTGACGGCCTGATGGCCGCCGAGCAAGATATTACGCTGACGGGGCGTATTGTGCTTTCCCGCGATATGGGCAAGACCACCTTTATGCACATCGAGGACGGCACCGGGCGCTTGCAGGTGTATTTTCGGCGCGATGACATTGGCGAGCAGCCCTATCTCGGCGTGCGCCGGTTGGATAATGGCGACTTTATCGAGGCAACGGGGCACCTGTTCCTCACGAAGACGGGCGAACGCACGCTCAAGGTGCGCCAGTATCGCCTGCTCAGCAAGGCGTTGCAGCAAATGCCCGATAAGTATCATGGCCTCTCGGATGTGGAGGTGCGCTACCGCAAGCGCTATCTTGATCTGGTCGCCAACCGTAATGAGGTCGTGCCCATCTTTGTGGTGCGCAGCAAGGCGATCAGCGCCATGCGCCGCTATCTGGACGCGCATGGCTTTCTGGAGGTGGAAACGCCCACGCTTCAGCCGCTCTATGGCGGCGCAACGGCGCGGCCCTTTGTCACGCATCACAACGCGCTGGACCGCGACTTCTATCTGCGCATCGCCACAGAACTGTATCTCAAGCGGCTGATTGCGGGCGGCATTGAGCGCGTCTATGAGATTGGCAAGGACTTCCGCAACGAGGGCATTGACCGCACGCACCAGCCCGAATTCACCATGATGGAATGCTATCAGGCATATGGTGATTACGAGAGCATGATGCGCCTGGTGGAAGAGATGATCGCGGAAATGACCATCGCTGTGAAGGGCAGCACGCGGGTGGAATATCAAGGCTTTGAGGTCAATGTAGAGCCGCCCTGGACGCGCATCCCCTTGCGCGAGGCGCTGGCCGAGTTTACCGGCATCGAGGTGGAGCGCTACCCGGAGCGCGAGGCGCTGGCCGAAGCGATGCGCGCGCATGGCTTCGAGGCCGATGAGAAGCTGGGGCGCGGGCGGCTAATTGATGACCTCAAGGGCCAGATGCTCAAGCGGCGCCAGCACCCGCAGTTGCGGCAAGCTCTGTTTCTCTATGATTATCCGCTGGATGTTTCGCCGCTGGCAAAGCAGCGCGAAGACGACTCAACGACGGTTGAGCGCTTCCAGCCATTCCTGGCCGGTTTTGAGTGCGGCAACGCCTACACCGAACTCAACGACCCGCTGGAACAACGCGCGCGTTTTGAGGACCAGGCGCGGCAGCGGGCGCAGGGCGATGACGAGGCGCAGATGCTCGATGAAGACTACATCGAGGCGTTGGAGCATGGCATGCCGCCAACGGGCGGGCTGGGCATTGGCATAGATCGGGTGATCATGTTCCTGACCAACCAGGAAACCATCCGCGATGTGATTCTCTTCCCCAGCTTGCGTGATGAATAGTCCCCTTGTAGCACCGGAGGAACAACAATGGACGAGCAGCAGCGCCGCAAGCGTAACCAGATACGCCTCTTCACGGTGCTGGCAATGGTGCTCTTGCTGGCGCTGCCGCTGGGTCTGGTGGCGGTGGGAGCGAACTCTCAACTCACCCTCTGGGTGAGCGTGACAGTCGCTCTGTTGCTGGCAGTTGGGCTGGGGACCATGAACGCGCGGCGGTAGCGAGCGCTTGCTCCTCTTGTTCGCATCAAGCCCGCTGTGGTATACTCTGGAGAGAAATACCTATTCTTCTCTTTGCCAGTCCTATCCAATATACTGGTACCATACACACTCCTCTCTCGCGGAGAGAGCCTAGCGAGCGACAGGCAGCCAGAACACCCGCCGCCTGTCGCCGCGACCACAGCCCAACGGAAAGGGAACATCCTGATGTCTGAACTAGAAAATTTCGACACACAGGAAGAGCATCTAAAATATGCGTCGGAAAGTTGGGACCCCGACTGGTACAAAACCAATATCCCCTGTCAGGTAGGCTGCCCAGCTCATACCGATGTCTCAACCTATATCGGTCTGATCTCCCAGGGCCGCTTTGACGAAGCCTATCTGCTGAACCGCAATGCCAACGTGGTGCCGGGCGTGCTGGGGCGCACCTGCGCGCGTCCCTGCGAGCCGGTCTGCCGCCGCAACAAGATTGACGGCAAGCCTATCACCATCTGCTGGCTGAAGCGCGCCGCCGCTGATCACCGCGAATATCGCCATCGCGCCGAAACGCCGCCAACCACCAAAAACCAGAAAGTGGCGATTATTGGCGCCGGGTCTGCTGGCATGGGCGCCGCGCGTGACCTGCGCAACCTGGGCTACCCCGTCACCATCTACGACACCTACCCCACAGCGGGCGGCATGATGGTGGGCGGCATCCCCATCTGGCGCCTGCCGCGCGACGTGACGCGCGAAGAGTGCGACGAGTATCTTGACGACCTGGGCGTAGAGATGGTGATGAACACCACCGTCGGCAAAGATGTCTCGCTCACGGAGATGATGCAGCAGTACGCCGCCGTCTATATCGCCGCTGGCTGCCAGATGTCTAACGACCTGACCGACGACAAGAATAAGATCATCCCCGGTGTGCATCTGGAAGGCGTGATGAGCGGCCTGCCCTTCCTGGAGAAAGTCAACTTTGGCGAGCCGGTCTTTGTGGGCAAGCGCGTCGTCGTCCTGGGCGGCGGCTTCACCGCGATGGACTGCTGCCGCTCCTCCATTCGCTTTGGCGCGGAGAAGGTTTATGTGATCTATCGCCGCAGCAAAGAGGAGATGGGGTCGGATGAATACGAAGTGGACCAGGCCACGCTGGAGCATGTCGAGTTCATCTACCTGGCTGGCCCGGCAGAGATTTTGACTAAAGACGGCACGCATGTCAGCGGCATCAAACTGTTCCGCAACAAACTGGGCGACCCGGACGCCAGCGGACGCCGCCGCCCAATTCGCGTGCCAGATTCCGAGTTTGTGATTGAGTGCGATACGGTGCTTTCCGCCTTTGGTCAGTATTCGGATGGCTCGTTCGTGCCCGATGAAATGAATGTGGAAAAGAACAAATGGGGCATCCCGCTGATTGATCAAGACTCCTGGATGACCAACGTTCCGGGGCTGTTCGCGGGCGGTGACTACACGGAAGGCGCGCGCAACCTGATCTCGGCCATTGCCGATGGGCGCGACGCCGCCGCCGCGATTAACCGCTATCTGGGCGGCGAGGACATCCCCGAAGAAGAGCCAATCGAGGTGGAGTTGCCCGACTTCCGGCGCGGCATGGTGGATAACTACGAGTCCATCCCCCACCAGACCATTCCGGCTCTGCCGCTGGAGAAGCGCTACAGCATCTTCACCGAATCCGAAACCGGCTACAGCCCGGAGGAGGCCGTCACACAGGCGCGGCGCTGTCTGCAATGCGCGCTGAACATCATGATTGACCCCTCCATCTGCATCCTGTGTTCGGGCTGCGTGGACATCTGCCCCTATGACTGCATCAGCATGGACGGCCTGAAGACGGTGGTTAAGGGCGACCCAGAGCACCAGCTTGCGGGCACATGGTCTGCTGGAGCCGACATGATCATTGACGAGGATAAGTGCATCCGCTGCGGGCTGTGCATCGTGCGCTGCCCAACCGATGCGATTTCGATGGTGCAGTTCGAGACGGCCAGCGCCAACAACCGCTGGAATGTCTCCAAGATTCCGGTGATTAACGCGCCGCGCTAACTATTCAAGCGGAGCGAGAAGCGGGCGGATGGTTGCAACCATCCGCCCGCTTCTCGCTCCGCTTGAATAGTTAGCGCGGCGCGTTAATCACCGGAATCTTGGAG
>DATBGS010000162.1:0-95152 GCA_036557885.1 Ktedonobacterales bacterium | reverse complement strand
GCAGTTGGCAATTTCATCATACCCACATCCCACGCTGCTCTTCGCACCGTCGGGATGCTGATGACCCGTGCGTCACTTCTTACGCTTTGCAGTTGTTAAGGTGCTTCCCCACTCCTGCTCCCTATAAGGGCGGTGGGTCGTTTCGGCCAGAAGAGTTCTGGCGCTCACACCGGCAGAAGCACAAGCATTCCGCACGGCGGAAATGTAGTATCGCATATTCTTCACGCGATGTCAAGGATCTCTAGGACGAATTTCTAAAATTCGCTACGACGCCTCTTGAGGGCTGATGAGAGGAAGCCTGGCTTCATTCGCCGACGCCGACGAGTCCCCCGTGCTGCCGGTCCTCGGTGAGGCGCTCGCTGGCGAGCGGACGCTCCTGGACAGTCCCTTGCAGGAGACGGCGTTCGAGTTCCGCCAGGCCTGCCTCGATGGAGGATTCGGCGCCGCAGTTGGGCGAGGCGTGGCCGTCGTTGATGGCGTCCAGGCAGCGCCCGGTCTGCGGGTTGTACATGATGGCGCCTGCGTCGTTGCTGCCGGTCCACCAGCCGCAGGCACGCAGGGCAAGCTGGCGATAGTGCAGGTCGCCGGTAGCGCGATAGAGGGCGGCCAGCCCGTGCAACATGGGCGAGACGCAGTAGGCGCAGATGTTGTCCTTGATGCCAGGATAGGCGTAGAGGAAGCCCGCCGCGAGGGTTGGTTCGATCAGGCGCTCGACGGTGTGCTGACACGCCTGGAGGTAGTCGGAGCGTTCGAGCCAGGCGCCCGCTTCGACGAGGGCGGGAAACTGATGATAGCCCCAGAGGTTGACTCGCGCCTGGCCGGGGATGTCGCGCAGGTAGCCGTCCTGACAGGCGAAGAGGTCGGCGGTCCAGTCTTCCAGAAGCTGCTGGAACTGGCGTCGCTGGCGCCGGGGCGGGTCGGCACGCAGGACTTCGAGGGCGGCGAGGGTGAGGACGCCGGTGACTTTGGCGTAGCTGGCGGTTTCCTGGCGTGTGGGCAGGGGGCAGCGTGCCCAGTGCTCCAGCGCGGTGTCGTCGCCCAGGACGCGATAGGCGGTGCCCAGCGCCCAGAGCGCGCGGCTGGTCCACCAGAGGCCACCGGGATAGGAGGTGGGGCCAGCGAGGTTGCGGGTGCCTGCTCTGTCTAGGATGAAGTTGGTGAAGCGTCCGTCGGCGCCTTGCATGTAGGGGAGGAAGCTGAGCCAGCGGCGGGCGAGGTCGCGGCCCTGGGTCTTTTGGTCGTGCTCCCAGGCACGCAGGCCGAAGACGATGGCGCGGGCGACATCATCCACGCAGGCGACGCCTTCTAGCCCGCAATCGGCGGCTTCAAAGGGGCGATAGACGATGCCCGCCGGGGTTTCTATTGGCTGTGAGTAGACCGCCAGCGCTGCGATGTTGTGTCCATCGGCTGGGAAGGTCCAGGTTAATGCTTCAAGATGCGCAAACAAGCCTTGCCTCGTTTCTGCTTTGTTCTGGCCCAGATGGTGAGGGGCGTTACTCCAGTGTGTGCCCCCGCGTGTGCTGCTGGACCGATCAGGGGAGGGGAACAATGCAACTTTTAGACCTTGCTCGACTAAAGAGGGGGGTGTTTTAGAAAATTGGTGGCGAATTTGACGGGAGTTGACGGGAACTGACGGGCTTGGCAAAATAGAACCAATGTTCTCTACTTGAAGGAGACTTGCGCTTGTGTTCTGGCCGGTGTGTTCGCTGCGCGTGTGCAGTGGGCGTTGTGATGCCAGAGCGCGGGGCGCGAGCGGAAAGGATGAGGAGAAGTTGCGTACCCCCAAAGGGGCGCAGATGCGTGTGGGTGAGTTCTACACGGTGCAGGGCGCGGTGCGGGAACTGGGTTGTCGTACTGGACGGTGTATCGCTATGTGGGGGTGGCGGGTATCCCGATGACCTGGCTGGCAATCAGATGTTGGTGCGGTTGGAGGATTTGCGTGACCTGGGGAGGCTCCAAGACCCCACCCTGGAGGGCAATCTGCCCGCGCTACAGAGAGGCCGACGCCGATGACGCGGGTGAGATGCCGGGGATACAAACTAAGACCCCAGGCTGCATCTGTCGGGTGTCGGCCACCGCTGCGGCGCGGAGGTCTGGTGCTATGACGAGCATGGCGTCGCCTGGTGCGAAACCTGCGCTCCGCCGCTCCTGCTCTATCGCCCGCTTCCTCTGGCACTCGACCAGGGCTAAGCGCCGGACCATCGCCTCAGTCCCCCAGCATCAGGGTATACGTCCCGGCCTTGGTGTCATCGAAGAACGTCCAGAACGTGCCCGGCGGTGCCAACCCGCCGGGGCGGGCCGCGAAATCGCTCGCGGGGAAGGTCGCGCCCAGCCCGGCGCTGATATACACGTCGGCCAGGCCAACGCCCTGCACCTGCTGATACTGCTGCGACTGGGCATCGTTGGGCAGAAACATCGGCAAAATCTCATCGGCAATGTCCTGGCTCCAGACGCCGCCATCCGGCCCAATCGTCATTGCCATGATGTGCTGCTGTCCATCGCTGGAGGGCGTCTGTGCCAGCGTCACCGCCACCAGCGCCTTCTCAAAGAACCCCTTCCGGCTGATGGTGATGCTCCATTCTCTGGTTGCGCCAGTGCCCGCCTGCGAGGGGCCATATGCCGCCTGGAACGCGGAGAGCGTGCCCCCAAAGGTCGCCTCCACGATGGGAGACGCCGGGGTCGGCGTCGTGGCGCCTGCCGGGGCGAACGACGCGATGATCGAGAGGAGCGGGCTGATGGCGAGTCCCACCCCGAAGAAGAGCACCACGAACGCCAGCAAGCCTATTGCCCCCTGCTTCCCTCTGGGCAGCCGCCGGAAGCGTGCCCAGGCGCTCTCTGGTGCCCTGCCGAGGGAGAACTGCTGCGGCAGTTGGCCGGGTGGCAGCACAGGATGGTTCGCGGAGTTTGGGCAGACCGGCGGGGAGCGCGGGTCGCCTTGCATCATCGTGCCGCAGACCGGACAGCGAAACCACATCCACGCCATAGCGCTGCTCCTTCTCTCGATTCAGGCCGCCTGTCCTCCCAGCATACACCCTGTGTCAAGCCGTCCTGCTCGTCGCCCACCGGCAGGGACGCCGGTGCTACAGGCGCCCACCGCAGACGCTACTGCTTGATTTCTCCGCCGATTCGATATACCATAACAAACGGTGATCTCTGCCCGGTGTTGGGAAAAGGAAAGCCAGATGTTTACACTGCGTCGCTACACTCCCGCTGATCAAGAAGCCGTCGAAGCGCTGCACGTTCTGGCGATGCAGCAGACCGGGGCGTATCTGGGGCGTGGCCCCTGGGATGATGATGTCTACGCCATCGAAGCAGTCTACCTCCAGCAGCAGGGTGAGTTTCTGATCGGTGAATGCGATGGCCTATTCGTGGCGATGGGCGCCCTGAAGCGCACCACGCCGGAGCGTGCCGAGATTAAACGCATGCGCGTGCAGGCAGAGTACCAGGGGCGCGGCTACGGCCAGCGCATTCTGGAGGCGCTGGAGGCCCGTGCCCGCACGTTGGGCTATCGCGTGCTGCACCTGGATACCTCCATCCTCCAGCTTCCCGCCCAGAAGCTCTACGAAAAGCATGGCTTCCGCGAAGTTGGCAGAGATAGATACAAGCAAGCCCACCCCTTTGGGGAAACCGGCCAGGGCACCTTTCAACTGCTTGAGGTCATCCTCTACGAGAAGCAGCTTGGGTGATGCCAGAGAGGAGGCCGCGATGCGGAGACGAACGCCGGAGCCGCTTGACCCGCGCCTGGTCATCAACGCCTATGCCAGGGGCATCTTCCCGATGGCCGATGACGACGGAGCCATCCACTGGTACGCTCCCGACCCCCGCGCCGTGCTGGAACACGACCAGCTTCACCTCTCGCGCTCGCTGCGTGCCACCCTGCGCAAGGCGCCCTACGACATCCGCCTGGACACCGCCTTTGAAGCGGTCATGCGTGCCTGTGGCGCCAGGCAACGCACCTGGATTAACGAGGCGTTTATCACCACGTACACGCATCTGCACACATTGGGGCTGGCCCACAGCGTGGAGGCGTGGCAGGCTGGCAAGCTGGTGGGCGGCCTCTATGGTGTCTCGCTGGGCGCGGCGTGGATGGGCGAGAGCATGTTCTCACGCGCTACGGATGCGTCGAAGGTCTGCCTGGTCGCGCTGGTGCGCCATTTGCAGGCCAGGAGCTATGTCCTGCACGATACGCAGTTTCTCACGCCGCACCTGCACACGCTGGGCGTGACCGAAATCCCCCGCGCCGTCTACGAGCAGCGCTTGCGAGCCGCGCTGCGCCTCCCCTGCACCTGGGCGGACGCCTGAGCGCTCGCGCCGCGCCATACTGCTGGCATCGGCATCAAATGTGCAGCCGCATCACAGCACATCGCATCGTGCTCAGTTCGCAAATTGGATGGCAAGCAGTTGCGGAGGAGAGGCGCACATGAACACACCAAAGGCAATCATCTTCGATCTTGATGGTGTCCTCACCGACACCTCAGAATGCCATTATCAAGCCTGGAAGCACCTGGCGGATGACGAGGGCATTCCATTTACGCGCGAGGAGAACGACACGCACCTGCGCGGGGTGGGACGCCGCGACTCGCTGCTCTCCCTGCTCAAGAGTCGCACCGTCTCGGAAGCGCAGATACAGGAGATGATGGCTCGGAAGAATCGCTATTATGAAGAGTTAATCAGGAATATGTCGCCTGAAGAAGTCGTGCCGGGCGGGGTAGCGCTCTTAAACGAGATACGGCAGGCGGGCATCAAAACGGCCATTGCTTCCGCCAGCAAAAACACCATGACGGTGTTGCAGCGGTTAGACCTCGTGTCCTGCTTTGATGGCATCGCTGATGGCAACAGCGTGGCGCGTGGGAAGCCGGCCCCAGATGTCTTCATCTTTGCGGCGGGTGAGGTGAAGACCCCCACGCGCGAGTGTCTGGGGGTTGAGGACGCCCGCGCGGGCATCGAGGCCATCAAAGCGGCAGGCATGACCGCGCTTGGCATCGGGCCGCGCGAGCGTTTCCCGCGTGCAGATAAGGTCATGGACACCCTGGAACAGAAAACACTGCAAGACCTGCTCGCCTAGCATCGCCCCTTGTACCCCCGGCTTCCCCCTCAAAGCAGGGGCACGGTAGCCGGGCCGTGTCAGGGGAACGCCCCCGTTTCCTGCAAGCCCTGGCCGGTGTACGAGCCAGCCGCCTGCGCGATCTGTTCAGGCGTGCCCTGCGCGATCAGCCTGCCGCCTGCGGCGCCGCCTTCCGGCCCCAGGTCAATCACCCAATCGGCGGCCTTGATCACCTCCAGGTTATGCTCCACGACCAGCACCGTGTTGCCCGCCTCCACAAGACGCTGGAGCACCCCCAATAAACGGGCGGTATCGGCCAGATGTAGGCCAGTGGTTGGTTCATCCAGCAGATACAGCGTGCGCCCGGTGGCCCGGCGGCCCAGTTCCTTCGCCAGCTTCACGCGCTGCGCTTCGCCGCCAGAAAGCGTGGTGGCTGGCTGCCCAAGCTGGAGATAGCCCAGGCCGACGTCAGCAAGCACCTGGAGGCGAGAGCACGCGGCAGGCACGTCTTTAAACAACGCCAGCGCTTCTTCGATAGTCAGATCGAGCACCTGGGAGATGTCGTGATCGCGGTAGCGCACCGCAAGCGTCTCGCTCGTGAAGCGGCGTCCGTGACAGGCCGGGCAGCGCACCTCCACGTCGGGCAGAAGCTGCATTTTGACCGTCAGGACACCCGCGCCTTCGCAGCGCTCGCAGCGCCCGCCGGGGACATTGAACGAGAAGTGCCGGGCAGAGAACCCACGTTGCCGCGCTTCAGGAGTCGCAGCAAAGGCTTCACGAATCGGCGTAAACGTCTCCGAATAGGTCGCGGCGTTTGAGCGCGGAATGCGCCCGATGTGCTCCTGGTCTATGGTGATGATCTTCTCCAGCGCGTCGCAGCCTTCCAGCGCGTCGTGTTCACCTGGAGCGTCACCCGCGCCATATAAACGCTGGCGGAGCGCGCGGTCAAGGATGCCAAAGACCAGCGAGGATTTTCCAGAGCCGGAAACGCCTGTCACCGCGACCAGCAAGCCCAGAGGAAAACTGACGATGATGTTCTGAAGGTTGTGGTGCCGGGCGCCGTGAATGGTAATCGCTTTGTCGGTTGGCACGCGGCGGCGCTGCGGAACGGGGAGAGAGCGCCGCCCGGCCAGGTAATCACCGGTGAGCGAGCCAGGCTGCGCGGCCACTTCAGCGGGCGTCCCGGCGGCGACCACCTGCCCGCCGTGTTTGCCCGCGCCTGGGCCGAAGTCGAGGACGTAATCAGCAGCGGCGATCATCTCCAGATCGTGCTCGATCACCAGAACGGTATTGCCAAGGTCGCGCAGGCGGCGCAAGACGGAGATAAGCCGCTGGGTGTCGCGGTGGTGCAGCCCGATGGTTGGCTCGTCGAAGACGTACAGCACGCCGCTCAACGACGAGCCGAGCAGCGAAGCCAGGCGCAGGCGCTGAGCCTCGCCCGCTGAGAGCGTTGGCGAGGAGCGTTCCAGGGTCAGGTATCCGGCGCCGACCTCGACCAGCCGCGCGATGCCTTCGTGCAGCGTGCCCAGGAGTGGCTTGGCGATCAGCATCTTATCCGGGCTGAACACGGTGGGGAGGTCGTCCAGCCAGGCACCAAGATCATCAAGCGAGAGACGCGAGAGGGCGATAATGGTTTGTCCGTTGACGGTCACAACCCGGCTTTCGGGGCGCAGGCGCGTGCCCGCGCAATCGGGGCAGGTCTGGGTGATCAGTAGTTCTTCCAGCTTGTCGCGGTAATCGGCCTCGCGGGTGTGTTCCTGAAGGTGCTCAGCGTAGCGGCGCAGCAGGTTGGTGGCGAGACCCTCAAAGCGGCCCTGGCGGACAGTAGTTGGCGGCTGAATCGCTGGGAAGTGGCGGCGAAAGAGCGAGCTTTCCACGCCATAGAGCAGCAGATCGCGCTGGGATTGCGTGTAGTCTTTGACCGGCAGCGCCAGATCGAACGCGAACCCATAATGAGCAGCAGCAGCCTGCAAGGTAGTCGTGTGGTAGTTGATGAGAATCTGGTTCCAGCCAGCAACCGCGCCCTCTGGGATACTCTTGTGCTCGTCTACCAGGCGCGTGACGTTGGCCTGCTGGACGCTGCCCAGGCCGGTGCAGGTTGGGCAGGCGCCTTCGGGTTTATTGAAGGAGAAATGCGCCATGCTGATCTCTGGAATTGGCGCGGCGCAGTGTGGGCAGGGAACGGTTGCTTCTGGGGCTGAAGCATCATCGTCCGCGCCGGGTTCACTCTCCCATTCCGCGCTGGAGGGCGTGAAGGCAGGCGGGACATCCTTGCCGCAGGCCGGGCAGGGGCGATGGCCCAGGCGAGCAAACACGACGCGCAGATAGGTGTAGATGTCGGTGGCGGTGCCAACCGTCGAGCGCGGGCTATGGTTGGTGAGGTGCTGGTCTATGCTGACCGCTGGGGAAAGCCCGGTAATGGTGTCAACCGGCGGTTTCGTCAGCCCAAAGGGAACGAGACCCAGCGCTTCCATGTATTGGCGTATGCCTTCTTTATGCAGGATGTCGAACCCAAGCGTGGACTTCCCCGAACCAGACAGACCCGTCAGGACGACAAACTGATTCTTGGGGATTGTCAGAGTGATGTTTTTCAGGTTGTGCAGCCGGGCGCCGCGAATGGTGATTTCAGCAGCCATCTGACCTCCGGGTAGGATGGACACCAACAGCTTTGGCAAGATCGGACGTTCGCAGGTAGTTCATGCCAGGCAATCTCCAGCAGGATTATAGCATCAGGGCCAGGAAGCGTCGGCTCTCAGGCGTCGCGCACATCGAGCGCTCGCGCTACCGCCTGCTCCAGCGTCAACGCGCGGCCTTCTGCCCAGGCAGCCTGGAAGATTGCCTCATCCAGTTGCGCGCGCGTAGCAGCCATCATGCCATCTACCTCCTGTTGGTCATTTGGTTGCAGGAAAGCTCCCAATCGCTCCAGGGCGCCTTCCGACGCGCCGAGTAAACGTGCGGCTTGCTCATAGTAGCCCAATGCCCCACGCGCCCCCGCGAGTATTGCCAGCGCTGTTGCCTGTAAGAATTTATTGTTGATCTCGCATGCTCCCTGGAGGAACTGGCGTGCCAGATCGTGGGCCTGTTCCGCTTCGCCTTGATGCAGCGCAATAAAGGCGAGGTTCCCCAAAATGAAGATGCGGCGTCTTTCTCCTGGCTGCTGGAAAACAGCCAGGCACTCCTCATATGCAAGCCTGGCACGCTCATCATCGCCGCTGAACCGGGCGATTTCCCCGCTCATACTCAGCGTCTGCGCGATGCCTGGGCGATGCTGGAGTTGGCGGAACAGGGCCAGGCCCTCCTCAACGAGTGGCATGGCCGCTTGCGGGTCGCGCAGCAGGGTAAAGCCCAGATAGGCGAGTGCCCAGGCCATCTGGAGTTGGTCCCCCACGACACGGGCAAGATCACGCGCCCGCATAAAAAAGAGCCGTGCAGCATCAAGATCATGCTGGACCAGAATACCGGCGCAAAAGAACAACTTCGACTGGTAGATTGCCGGTACGTCATCCAGTCGCGCCAGCAGTTTCTGGATAAAGCTTCGGCCTTCGACATGATAGCCGTTGCCATACCAGAACAGACAAAGAGCGCCAGCCAGGCGCGCGCCCAACGCTATCTCCCCCTCATGTAACGACCACTCCAGCACCGCGCGGATATTGTCCAGATCCAGTTCGAGCCGCTGTGTCCAATAGTTGTAGCCTGCCAGCCGCATCTCCGGCTCGGCGCGTTCTGCCAGTTTGACGAAATACTCCGCGTATCTTCTTCGTATAGTCTCTTCTTCATTGCTGGCTTTTAGCTGTTCGTGGGCGAACTCGTGAATCATTTCCAGCATGACAAACCGTAGCTCACCGCCCGTTACTTCTTTCTGCTGTGCAAGGTTCTTATCTACGAGCGAGGCCAGGCCATCCAGCACATCAATGGACAATCCTTCGCTGCACACATTCTCGATGGCTTCTAGCGAGCAGCCCCCGCGAAAGACCGCCAGCCGCGCAAACAAGCGCTGTTCCTCCGCATCCAGCAGGTGATAGCTCCAGGCAATGGAGTCGCGCAAGGTGCGCTGGCGTGGTGGGCCATCGCGTAAACCCCCGGCAAGCGCCTGTAAAGACGAACCCGCTCCTGTCCCCTCCAGGCGCTCCAACAAAGACTGTGGCGTGAACACCTTGCAGCGTGCCGCCGCCAGTTCAATCGCCAGGGGCAGGCCATCCAGCCGCGTACAGATGCGCCCAATCACCGGAGCGGTCCTGTGGCTCACCTCAAAGCGGGGCAGCGCCATCTGCGCGCGGCGCACAAAGAGCAAGCCCGCTTCTGAGGCAGTGAGCTGCTGAACGGAGGCTGCCTCGGCGTTTGGTAATGAAAGCGGCGGAACGGGATACTCCTGCTCACCAGCAAGGCGCAATGGTTCCCGGCTGGTGGCAAGCACTTTCAGGCGGGGAGCCGCTGCCAGCAGCTCAGATGTCACCGGGGCCGCCTTAACCACATGCTCATAATTATCAATCAGCAGCAGCAGTTCTCGTTGGGCCAGCTCACGTTTCAGGGTAGTGAGCAGAGGCTCAGAAGGACGCTCCAACACGCCCAGCGCTCCAGCGATGGTTTTTGCCACCAGCTTGTGGTCCGCGAGCGGTGCAAGGTCAACAAAGCAGGTGCCATCAGCAAATGTTTCTGCGATTTCTGCTGCTGCCCTCAGCGCCAGCCGCGTTTTGCCGATCCCCCCGGTGCCAGTAAGCGTCAGCAGACGTGACCTTTGCAGCAGTTGCTTGATCTCAGCAATCTCGCGGCTGCGCCCGATAAAAAGGGTGGTTTCCGCAGGCAGACGATACCTGGACACCGGCTGTGATGGCAGCGAGACGGTGCTGTCTTGGAGGCTGAGGGTTTTCGCGCAGGCAACAGCTTGCGTCCGGCTGCTGACCCCCAGTTTGCTGTATATCTGGCGGTTGTACCACTTGACAGTATTCAGGCTCAGAAACAGTTCGTCGGCAATCTGCTGGTCCGATAGGCCGGTAGAGAGGCGCTGCAAGATGGCTATTTCGCGGTTGTTGAGCGCGTCTGGTGACGGCACTTTTCTTTTCATGAGCGTGCTCCCTCACAAATGAGGAGGATTGCCTACGAACACAGCATGGTGAGCGAACCTATTTTAGCGTATCTGACAGGATTCCTCCATTCTTACTTTCCATTCTAAAGAATGGAGACATTGGCCCCTGGGCACCTTATGCTTAGCAAGACGAAAGCGGTGCTGAAACAGGATGACCAACAAGAACGGAGAGAGTCGCTATGAATGATCGTGCTGCTTCCATATTGCAAGCCGATGCCTTTTATGATGCCGGGGATAAGGGCTGCGCCAGCGGCGCCCTGGATTCCATCGCAGACCAGATGCGTCTTCTGTCCAAGGACCAAACGCTGGAGATTCGGGCCACCGATCCCAGCGTGACCGTTGATCTGACCGCCTGGTGTCGGCTGACCGGCCATAGCTTGGTAATGCACACAGGCGACCGCTATCTGATTCGTCACAAATGAGCAATGTTGGGAGTTATTGCGACTTCCAGAATACCAGTAAGATCACAGGAGGATACCAATGGGACAGATAATGGTTCATAATACGCACGGGAAAGAGGATGCTGAGCGGGTATCGCTGGCTTTTGTGGTTGGCAACACCGCCCTCTCTTCCGGTCAAGAAGCGACCATGCTGTTGACGCTGGAGGGGGTACGGGTGGCAACCACAGGCTATGCCGAGGGGGTGCAGGCCCAGGAGTTTCCGCCGCTGAAAGAGTTGATGCAGCAATTTGTTTCCAGGGGAGGGAAAATCTGGGTCTGTGGTGCCTGCGCCAAGCCGCGCCACATTACCCAGGAGCATCTAGTTGAAGGGGCGCAGATCATTGGCGCGGCCACCGCTGTCGAAGCGCTTGTCAAGGGAGCGCAGACGCTCAGCTTCTAAGAATCACTTGCACAATCCCTGAGAGCGTGGGTCGCTTGCTGCGCTCTACTGTTTTGCGGGTGGCACCGGCAGGGACGCCGGTGCCACAAGCAGTTTCTTGCAATAGCAAGCGGCGATGTTCTCAGCAGCATCTCCTCCCAAAGGAACTACTTACTATGCAAACACCAGAATTGTTACTACGCCAGTTTGCCAGCGTGAATAGCATTTTTCATACTGTGGCTGATGATCTCTCCGATGAGGAGTGGGTGACTCGCCTCTTGCCAGAGACGAATCTGCCCGGCTTTGATCTCTGGCATGTTGCCAGAACGCAGGATTGGGCGCTGCGCACGCTGGTTCAAGGCGTGCCAGAAGTCATCAGCGAGCCGCAGTGGGCAGGCAAAGGCGCTTTGGCGACGCCTGGCATTGGCGTGGGGATGACCCAGGCAGAAGCTGATGCACTGGCCCACAGGGTGGCGAAGGCCGACGTTTTGTTATATGCCGACACGGTGCACGCGAAATTGCTTACCTGGCTGTCTTCAATTGATGGACTGATGTTGGATAGCGCTCCAGACATCCAGGCGCACTACCGGACGCATCCAGAATATCGGACGCCCGCCATGCGAGCAGAAGTCCCCTGGACTGCGGAGCATCCATCGGTGTGGCGTTGTCTGATGCCCGCGCTGGGGCATGCCAGAGATCACCTGGCTGAAGTAGATCTGCTCAAGCGCTTCTGGCGGCGCCAGCAAGGTTCTCTCTGACAGAAATTCTCCTCCCATTACTCTCGGTTGGCACGCCGCGCCCGAAATTGGCGCACTTTCATCAGGTTGCCACACGCCCATTGGCGGCACCAGCGGCGGCTCAGGTTGTGACTCTGATCTAAGAACACCCAGTGACAGGCTGGATTCGCGCAAACTTTCAGCCGCTCCAACGCTGTTCTGCTGAGGAGATCAGCCCAGGAAACGGCCACCTGAGTGACCACGCTCATCCAGCCTGCCTGGAGCGGGAGGCTCACCAGGCGCACCCCGCCGGATACCAACTTGACCTGCTGGTGCACCGGCGCCAATGCCAGAAAAGTATTGAGAATCTCCAGGTGTGTCTCTGAGATTGGCTGTTGTGCTGCCAGGTCCACTACCATGCAGCGCAGCAAGGCACGTAAAGCATGCAACGTCGCGAGGGACAGCGTGTCTGGTGGAGGGGTCACAGGCAGTTGCCAGTGTTGGGTCCAGGCGGTCAGCCAGGCATGGTCTTCGAGCATATCCTGTGGAAGGCGTCGGCCACGATAGTCAAAGTGCTCACTGTTGATCAGATCGAGGCCGAGATTGCCTTCGCTCAGGAAGTGCGTGATTGCAAAGTCAGGCGGGAGGTGTGATGGCATGGTGGAACTGCTGGCCGTTACGCAGGCAGCAGATGATACTCTCTTTCTGGACAGGGTAGCGAACTACCTGTACATGAGTGTGACCGGAACCAGAAGATGTAATAGTATAGCCAGTATAATGAGTATTACGGTTTGTGTCAAGAGGACGCATACATACTAATTCTTTTTCAGCTTGCTTTGCATCCAATCGGCTTGCTGGGGGCGATATTTGTAGGGGATGTTGTTGCAGACGTGGTTGCCGTCGTCAAATATCCAAAGGTCTGCTTCTCCGCCAGCCTCGGCAGCCATTTGTTCTGCGTCTTCCGCAGGAAACAGCCGATCACGCCGCCCCATGATAATGAGCAGCGAGCAGGTAACTTTCTCCATCACTCCTTGAAGGTCAAAGCGCTGCAAGCGCGAGCGTGCTTCAGCTTCATCTGCGGCTTTGAGGCGATAGATGAAGGCTTCCTGGGTCAAGACCGGGTAGCGGTCAAAGTGCCTTGCCAGGTTATAGCCTGCGGCCAGGCTAATCACCGCTTGGATGCGCGGCTCAAACGCGGCGGCGCGCACCGCAAAATACCCGCCCAGGCTCACCCCCATGAAACCGATGCGTGTTGCATCCAGATCAGCACGCTGCGCCAGGTAGTCAATCACAGAACGGGCAGGCACCTCAGAGTCATGGCGCAGGGAATGCTCAAGCTCCATTTCGCCCTGGCCCGGCCCATCAATCGCCAGCACCGCCATGCCTCGCTTCAGAAAATCATCGCCATAGAAGTGCAGTTCTTCTTTTACTGAATCCAGGCCAGGACTGAGGATAACTACCGGCGGCTTTGGGGTATGCCAGGGCTTGCGCAGGATACCAGAGATAGAGGCGCCTGCTTCGTAGGGGATGGCTACCCGCTCGCCAGGGAACTCGAAATAGGGCAGAGCGTGCCCGTAGACCCGCGCCACGCGCTCATGCCCCGCGCGTAGCTCGTCTGGCCGATGCACAAACATGAACTTGCCAAAGTGGTAGCACATGGCGGCATGCAGGTAATGAGCGCCAGCCGAATGATAAAACTGCTGCTTTTCCGCCTCCTGGCCCATCTGTTCGTGCATCGCGCCAATGGCAGACCATTCCCCAATCCAGTCATCCCAACGGGTGACACGCTTTGATACGCTCTGGAGATCATTGGGGTCTATGCCATTGGCAATGAAGCGCGGCGCCCAGTTCTCTAGGGCAACCTGCACACGTTCTTCAATCGGCATGCTCCGCCCCTTTCACTGCTTCTGCCTCGGTCAGCGTGCCGCCCAGATAGAGGTGGCTAATCTTTGGGTGATTGAGAATCTCTTCATGGGTGCCTTCCAGCCTGACCTGGCCGCTTTCCATGACGACCCCATGCGTGGAAAGCGTGAGGCCAGCGCGCACGTTTTGCTCGACGAGCAAGATGGTTTTGCCGGTTTCGTGCATCAGCGAGACGGTGCCTAGCACCTGTTTGAGCGTCTGGGGGTCCAGGCCCATTGACGGCTCATCCAGTAAGATCAGTGCCGGGTCCATCATCAAGCATCGCGCAAATTCTACCAGGCGCTGCTGGCCGCCCGAAAGATTGCCCGCTTTCTCTTTGGCGCGTTCTTTGACAATGGAGAACAGTTCTTCGACTTCGCTCAGGCGACGGCTCACAAGCGCGTGGTCACGTAACATATAGCCACCAAGCCTGACGTTTTCTCGCACCGTCATTTCGGTGAATAAGCTGTGGTTTTGGGGCACCTGCACGATGCCACGCGCCAGCACCTGACGGGGGGTCAATCCGGCTATTGAACGGCCAGCAAAGCGCATTTCGCCCAGGCGCGGTTTTAGCAGGCCGCTGATGACGCGCAGCACGGTGGATTTTCCCGCGCCATTGGGACCGACGATGCAGGTGATGGAGCCTTGCTCAACGACCAGGTTCACCCCTTTAAGCACATCGCTTCCGCCGTACCCGGCCACAATATTGCGCAGTTGTAGCAGCATAGCTTTCAGGCTCCTAAATAGGCTTCCAGTACCGCCGGATTGTTGCGTACCTCTTCAGGCGTGCCTTCGGCAATTTTTGTCCCGCGATGCAGGACGGTTACGCTGTGGCACAGGCCCATCACAAATTCCATGTTATGTTCCACGACCAGGAAGGTGACGCCGCGTTCATTCAGGGCGCGAATGCGCGAGGCCAGTTGGCGAATCATCATCGGGTTCACCCCGCCAGCAGGTTCATCCAGGAGGATTACCTGCGGTTCTGCGATCAAAATGAAGGCAAATTCTAGCAGCTTTTTTTGCCCGTAGGATAAGTTGCTCGCGGGCATATCCTTGAGGCGGGTGATGCCCACGAAGTCCAGCAGTTCCAGGGCGCGTTTCTGCTCGTGGGAGGAACTCCAGCGGCTGAACAGCCCCTTGAGATGCTGGCGCTGGGCGGCAACGTGCATATTTTCCAGCACAGTCAGCCGGGGAAAGACGCGCGTCAGTTGGAAGGTGCGGCCAATGCCGCGCCTGAACACCTGATCAGGTGTGGCGTTGGTGATGGAAGTCCCCTGAAACGAGATCGTGCCGCTGTCTACGTGCTCATAGCCGGTGATGACATTAAAGAGCGTAGTTTTCCCCGACCCATTAGGGCCGATTAACCCCGTAATCGTCCCTTGCTCTACGCTGATTGAACAGGCGTCCAGGGCGTGGATACCGCCAAAGGCTTTGGAGACATTGCGGGCTTCCAGAATGCTCATAAATTGACCTCTTCCCCGGTTCCTGCTTGCTCCATCGCTACAGGCGCTGGCTGGTTCGATGCGTCTGTGTCATCAGGCGCGCTTTCTGTGTTGGTACGCGAGGCGCGCCATTGCGACCACCACTTGCTGAGCGTGGGCACCACCCCTTCTGGAAGCAAGAGCATGATCGCCAGGAACAGGCCGCCGTAGGCGACCAGATAAAATCCACCTGCATCGCCCCCTTTGCCGCCGTTGGGAAAAAGTAGGGCCGGGAGAAACTGGAAATATTGTTTTGTTGGCTCCAACAGCAGCGCCCCAATGATGGGACCAGCCAGCGTGCCCATGCCGCCCAGAAAGCCCATGAGAGCAATAGCGATGTCAAAGAGGGGATCAAAAGCCGATTGTGGAAAGACCGAGCCAAGAAAGTAGGCCCAGACCGCGCCAAGCATCCCCACAAAAAACGCGGAGGTGACAAAGGCACCCAGCTTGGATGGCCCGGTCTTTACGCCCAGACCCAGAGCGCGGTCTTCGTCATCACGAATCGCCAGCAGTCCCAGCCCATATTTCGAGTGGCGCACCCACCACGAAACCGCCAGGGCCAGCAGCAAGATGACGAGCATGGCATAGTAAAACGGGAAGTTATAGAAGGGATACACCCAGGAAGGAAGTGGTAACTCCAGCCCCGCCGAACCACGTGTGAGGCCGCGCAGGTTGAACGCGAGCAGTTGGAAGACAAAGAAGATAGCAATGGTGACGACAATGAAGGTATGGCGGCGAGTGCGCAGCGCGACCCATCCCAGCGGCACAGCGATAAGCGCGGCGATCAGTCCGGCGAGTGGCACCAGCGCGAAGGGCGCATAGTCTGCTGAAAAGTGCAGCAGCAGGATGGAGAGGTCGCCTTTGCCAGTCCCCAGAAGCTGATGCCCAATGTGCCAGCGCTGGCACATGATGCCCAGTGCATAGGCCCCGGAGCCAAAAAAGACTGCGTGCCCCAGGGCAATATAGCCAGTGTAGCCCGCAAAGATATTCCAGGCGGTGGCGGCTGCCGCAAACATCAGGGTGAAGATGGCAATGGAGGTCAGCGCCAGGTCAGAAGAGAAGATTGGGAACAGGATGGCTGCACTCAAGAGCGCGAGCAGCACAACGATTTTGGCAATTTTCATTGCTTTCTTCCTTCAAGCTGACCAAAGATACCCTGGGGGCGAAACACCAGGAGCAGCACCAGCAAAATATAGAAGACGGTGCTGGCCCAGATGGGCGACCAGGCAACGGAAGTGACATCCTGCACGACCAGCAGCGCCAGCGAGCCAATCAACGCGCCCCTTAAACTGCCCATTCCTCCAAGAACGATGATGACCAACAGGCGCGAGATCAGATCATATGAACTGCCAGGGTTGAAGGCCATCGTGGTGCCAAAGGCCATGCCGCCCGCCGCTGTCAGGGCAACGCCAATCCCAAACGTGATAGCCGAGACTCTTTCGACGTTAATGCCAATCAGCTCAGCCGCTGTGCGGTTCTGCATCGAGGCGCGTAGGCTGGTGCCAAATTTCGTGTGATACATGAGCACGTACAGACCAGTCAGCAAGATGACGCTGAGTCCAAAGCTAAACAGATAGATGTACGGCAGATAAAAATCGCCAACGGGCAGAGATGTATTCACATACCACGCATTGAGTTTGATATTGGTGCTGGAGAACGCGAGGATGAGCGCGCCTTCGATAATCAAAGCGATGGCATAGGTGACGAGCAAAGAGAACATAGTCCGGTCGCGCTTGAGGGGGCGAATAAAAAACCATTCAAGCAGCACGCCCAGGACAAACATGGCGGGCATGGTCAGCAGCAGGCCCAGGAAGAGATCAATATGGAAGTGCTGCACCAGCGCGTAGCTCAGATAGGCTCCCAGAACGACGAGCGCGCCCTGAGCAATATTGATGATTTCCATCACGCCAAAAATAAGCGTCAACCCTGCTGACATCAGGGCATAGACGCTGCCAGTGAGAATCCCGATAACAATGGCTTCAATATAGATGGTCACAACATCACCTGCTCGCTCCAGGGTAGAAGAATGGACCAGGCCAGGTGCTCCGTCAGGCAGATGCAGCCTGCATCTGCCTGACGGAGCCAATTAGCCAAAGTTGCTTTGCATATGCAATCGGCCCAAAGGCTTATGACGACGGCCACTGAGGTTTCGGGAACTCTGGGGTGGCTCCGCCTGCTGAGCCAGCTGGGAAGACGGGGACGAAATTCCCTTTTTGCCACTGGAACAGATAAGCGGTTGCCGCCGTATTCTGGCCGGTGCTGTCGAACTTCACGTTCCCCTGAACGCTGGTGAAGGTATCGCCACTGTGGAGTTCGGCAATCAGTTTGGCGTTGTCTATGCTGTTGGCTTTCTTGGCTGCCTGCTCCAACACCTGCCCTACTGAGTACGCCTCAGCGACATCAGCGCTAATGTCATCGGGCTTGCCGCCATATTTCGCAATGAATGCCTGAACCATGTCGGCATTGCCGGGGTTATTGGCCCCCGCATACCAGCCATTAGGCACGAACACGCCTTCGGTGGCTCCGGCGCCAACCGCCTGCACAAATTGGGCGCCCTGGTCAGGGCCAGCGGTAGCAATTAACGCTTGCGGATTGTAATGCTGCTGCTGGAACGCCTGGATAAATGCGGTCACATCAGGGAGCATGGTGCCCAGGACCACCACCTGCGCGTTCGCTTTGATCGCTTTTTGCGCAATGGGGCCGTAGTCCGTCGTCTCCGCCGGGTAGACGTTGTAGTCAACAGTCTGGAATCCTGCCCCTTCCAGCTTGGCCCGCACAATGTCTACCTGTGGCTGGGTAAAGGGATCATCCTCAGTCTCGTAGGCGACGGTTGTTGGCTGTGAGGCGGCAGGCAAAGCAATCAGGAAGTCGGCAAAGCTCAGCAGATTGTTTGCCACCGGGAGCGACACATCGAAGACGTTGTTCAGCCCTTGCTGGAACACGGAGGGTGCGCCGCCAGCGCCTTCCAGCATGGCGTATCCAAAGCGGTTGGCAACCACTGATGCTGGCTTGGTGAGCAGCGATGAGAACGGGCCGAAGACCAGATCATCTTTGTTGGTGCTGATAAGCTGCTGGTAGTTGGTGGTGACTTGATCCGGGTCGCTGGCATCATGCAGGATGTCCAACTGCACCTGTCGGCCCAGCAGCCCGCCGTTCTTGTTTACGGCATCTGCCCAAAGCTGATACCCTTGCTCAAATGCCATCCCATCAGCCTGGAAATCTCCAGAATTTGAGAGGGAAACGCCAATTTTAATGGGGGTTTTGTTGGTGCTGGTTGACGGCGGCTGTGTTCCGCAGGCCGCCAGTGTCACAAGCAGCAGGCTAAGTGCGCCTGCGATATACAGCATGGTGCGCCACGAGGTGTGTCTTCCAAACATGGACTACTCCGCCTTTCAAAATGTATGAGAACATGTTGCCGTGATGAAAACCAAAGCCAGAATGCACCTCCTTATCTCAATTATTTGGCTTAGGATACGAGGCTTCTCAGCAGCATGCACACGCGGCACAGGATAGCAAAACGACACATCCCTCCTTTTCTGCCAGGAGCAACCCTTCGGAGAGCGCCAGGAACTGTACCGGCAAACTCAGGTTAGTGGTGATCTTCATCAGCACCGCCTGCCCATCGTCCCCAGGCCAATAAACCCCAACTGTGCCATCGCTTCCCTCCCGGTGGTCGTTGGTTAGTGTGGCGAGTGTTCTCTGCGAGCGAGGGCCGTTTCCACATCGGCGCGAACCTGGTGCAGATGCGCCTGCATGGCCGCGCGTGCAGCCTCGGGGTCGTGGCGCCGGACCGCCTCCAGAATCTGTTTGTGATGGACCTGCCCCCGCGCTGGGCCGCCTGGGACGGAGAAGACGTGGGTGCGCTGCTCACTGAGCAAGCCGACGATGGAATCCACAAAGGTCAGGAGCAAGGCATTGTGCGTCGCCTGTGCCAGGGTGCGGTGAAAGGCATTATCCGCCGCGATGTAGGGAGTGGCATCCTCCAGGCTGGCGTCCATGCTGGCGACGGCTTTTTGCAAAGCCGTCAGGTGCTCCTGGCTGGCGCGCTCTGCCGCGCGAGCAGCAATCTCTGGCTCCAGGATTTCGCGTACTTCAACCAGATTCTCTTCGCTGCCCGCCGGTCCCAATCGCAGGAGCAGACCGAGTGAGTGTTGCATGGCCTGGGAGGTGCCATCAATCACCATCGTCCCGCGTCCAGGGCGCATCTCGACCAGCCCCTTCTGCGCCAGAGTCTTCATGGCTTCGCGCACAGCGGTGCGGCTGGCGTGGAACTGGTCGGCCAGATCACGCTCGGTGGGCAAGCGGTCGCCGTTGTGCAGGTGGCCGCTGATGATCAACTGCTCGATCTGTGCGCTGATCTGTTCAAAGACTTTGCTGGAGCGGATGGGGTGGTACATGCCGGGTTCCTCTCCCCAACACGGGCCGTCGCATTGGTAGGATGAACTGATGAAATGGTGATGCCACTAGCCTACCATACAATCATTTACTTGTCAACCCTCGCCCGAAAGGCCGTTATAAGAGGTCTGGTAGAAAGTAGGCAAACTCGTTTGAAGGGCAGCCTATTGGGTGGCATGCCCAGCCGCTACGCAGGCTCCCATTGTCGGGAGCTATGCCTTTGGTTTTGAGGAGCAAACCGCACTATTTTCTCAGATGGACCTACGAGGGCCAGGAGTGTTTGGGAAACTCTGGGTTTTCCTGAGCCGCGTTGTTAGGATACACTACAATTAATTGCCCGTTTTGCCATTGGAACAGGAATGCCACTGCCACGCTGTTTTCTCCATCGCTGGCAAACTTGACCGGGCCTTGCAATGTGTTAAATGTATCTGTGTGGAGTTCCTGGATCAATTTGGTGTTGTCTATGCTGTGTATCTTGGTGACTGCTTGTTCCAGTACCTGGCCCACTGAATACGCCTCTACGCTGTCAGCACTGATGTCGTTAGCTGTGCCGCCGTTCTTAGCGAGGTAATCGGTGACGAACTGGCTATTCTGATAGTTGTTGACGGTTGGATACCAGCCACCATTGGGTACAAAGATGCCCTCAGCGGAACTGGCACCGCCCAACGGAGTGGTAAACTGGCTGCCCTGGTCAGGGCCTGCTGTGGCGATGATGGCGCTTGGATTAAAATGCTGCTGCTTGAACGCTTGCATATAGGCAACGCAATCCTGTTGCCCGCCGGTCCCCAGGATAACTACATCTGGATGGGCTGCGATGATCTTATTCGCTTCATCAGTGTAGTCTGGTGGAGTATCTGCCGAATAAATATCATAGAATGCCGTCTTCTCGCCACCAGCAACCAGCAGCGATTTGGCTACTTCAATCTGCGGCTCGGTAAAGAAATCGTCGCTGCTGGCATAGGCGATTGTTTTGGGGCGCTGAGACTTTGGCAAAGAAAGGATAAAGTACACAAAGCTTTTCAAGTAGCTGGTTGCGGAGAGTGAGACCGCAAAGAGGTTGTTCTCACCCAGTTCAAATACCGCAGGGGCAACCCCGGCGCCTTCAATAAAGGCATAATTGTTTTGTTGCACAATGGGCGCGGCTGCGTGAGTCAACAGGGTGGAATACGGCCCCACGACCAGGTTGTCGTGGTGCTGGGTAATCATCTCTTGATAATTTGCTGTCACCTCGTCTGGCGTGCTGTCGTCAGGGATGAAATCAAACTTGACTGGATGACCAAGTAAGCCGCCACGACTATTCACGGCGTCCTGCCAGAGTTGATACCCCTTTTGCAGAGCAGCGCCATCTTCAGAAAAATCCCCCTTCAGGGAAATGGACGCGCCAATGGTGATGGGGGTATTGCTCTGGAAGGATGGCGCTGGAGTAGAAACCGAACAGGCGCCCAATCCCAGCAAGCTCATGAGTGCTATTACCCCAAGGGAGAGCATATTTTTGATGGAAGCGCGTGCGTTGTTCATTGTCTCTCCTATTTCAATGGTCTTTGTTTCGCTGTGTCTGTTGACCATATGGGCCAGAGGAAGGGTATTCTCTCTCGCCTGGTAAGAGTCTCACTTGTGTGGGTCGCTGCCCCGAAAGCTGGCCTGGGTACCTTCCTTGCAACGTGGGGGCTTGTGCTCCAGGAAGCACTCTCGACCGTTTTCGCTCTTCTCGCAGCTTGAAGACTTCCACAGAGGAGAGCAGTTGGCCTGCCATTTGCGCCAGGCGTTCCATGTGCCGGGTCACTTCCCGCGTGCTTTCATTGCTTTGCTGGGCCGTTTGGGAAACCTCTTGCATGATCTGCCCAACCATTGTGGATGATTGTAAGTGGCGTGTGACCACCTGGTTTGCCATCTCTATTTCGCTTGCCTGGCGCTCCACAACGGAGAAGATGGCTTCCAGGGCTGAGCCTACTCGTTTGGTAAGTTGTGTGCCTGATGCGGTTTCCTGTTCAGTTTCTCGCACGGAAAGTGTGACGACATTGATGTCATCAAGGATATTGCGCATAATCTGGCTTACTCTGTTTGTCTGCTCTTTCTCTAGTTCGGCCAGGCGTCGAATATCAACGGCCACTGCCCCAAATCCCTTGCCGTTCTCGCCAGCCATTGCTGCCTGAACCGCCGCATCCAAAGCCAGGCGATTGGTTTGTTGGGCAATGCTAGACATGGCCTCGACAATTTCGTTGATTTCGCGTGAGCGTACACCCAATGAGGAAACCTTCGTGGCGGTAGCCCGCACGTTTTCATTAATGCGTTCCATGCCCTCCACCGTCTGCACTACGGCAGCGCGCCCTCCCAGGGCAATCTGGCGCGCTTCATTGGCGACGTTGGAGAGGCTTTGGGCACGTTCAGCGACCCTGCGGCTTGAAGTTGCCATGTTCCCAATCTCTGTTGTTGCTCTGCCAATCTGCTGACTCTGGAGATCGGCGCGATCAACCAACTCTTCGATGTAGCTGAAGAGTTGCAAGGTTGCGGATTGTACCCCACGCGCCAGAATCTTGACATTGACGACGAGATCGCTCAGGTCAGCGGTCATGCGATTGAAGAAAGAGGCCAGCAGCCCCAGTTCGTTCTGTTCGACCTCTGCCTCGATCTGAAGATCACCCTCGCTGGCGCCGCTTACCTCGTGAATCAGTTTCTCGATGCGCGCTTGCAGGTCGGCATGGCGAGACTGGGTTTCTTGCATCAGGCGCACGATGACATCGAGCATGCCATTCATGGATTCTGCGACCTGGTGAATTTCATCATTGCCTGCAATATCCGCGCGAACGCGGGTTTCGCCACGCGCGATACGCTTGGTCAAAGCCACCAGACGATTTAACGGGTTGACGATGGTGGAGTTGACCAGGAAACCGGCCACTGCAATAACCAGGACCGTGAAGAGCACGGCGATAGCTGTATAGATGAGCAGCGGATTCGTCAGCGAAGGCCCGACTCGCGTAACGGCGGTTCCCATTTGCGTTGCGGTATCAACGACCTGCTGCCAGTGGTTTTTCAAGGGGAGAAAAGCCTGGTTGGCCTCATAAAAAATGGTGTAGGTGGTGAAGTAATCAGCACCCTGATCAAGCTCAGAAAGTACCTGATCTTGGAGCGCTTGATAGGTAGCCCAATCGGTGTCTGCTACTGCGTTAAGCGCTGTTTTTTGCTCTGTGATTAATTGATTGCCATGATCCGGGGTGTCACTTGTCAGGATATTATGGATGATGCTCATATTGCTGGAGGTTGCGATCTCATAGCTGCCCTTGTAGCTGGTGAGTGTTTGCCCAAAGTCAATTTCGAGGGCGGCCACATCAGCGCTGGTCAGTTGTCCTGATGCCTCCAGAGAAGGATCTCCCCCCAGGGCAGAGCTATTTTGGGCAAAGACCTGAGCAAAGCGCGCCTGGAGCAGCGCATTCATGCGCTGCAAATTGATTTGTTCGTGCGTGGCGATGTTCTGGGCATCGAAACTCGTTTGCACAGCCTGCCCGCGCACGCTGATGGATTGCAGGTAGAAGTTGCCCAACAGCACGATTACAATGATGGGGATGAGCGTCGTAACGGCAAAAACGATAACCAGGCGGCGAAATATTGATAGGTTGCTCATGAATCGAAACATGCGCATCTCCCTTTTCTCAGGTCGGACCTTACTCTTTTGCTACCAAGGACATGGTGAACGGCGAGGGGCAACGAAATAATTGCTTGAGCGAGAAGTAACCCACCTTTATGATTGATATAACGAAGCAAAAGTCATTTAGACAATGAACCCCTGCGACTGGAGGTCTTGCAAGATGGCGATAATGAACTCGGATGGCCTGTGCAAGAGCTGCGCAATTTCTTCGATGGTTCTTTGTCCGTCTACCAGCGCGTAAACCTGGCGGTGTTCACGCGAAACGAGTGCATTGGCTGGAGCTATGTTCCCTGTGAGTGCGCGTTGGGGAACGGCTCTTAGCAGGTTTTTTGCTGGTGGAAGCGGCGGCGGTTCTGTGCTATAGGCGTCCTCTCTTCTGGTATCTTTCCCTGGAGGGAGTAAGCGCGGTGGTGGGGTGGGCGGTAGTATGGCTTCTTCTTGTAGCTGCCATTTGAGCCTGCCACGCGCAGTTAACCATTGGAGCGCCTCCTCGTTCCTCAACACTACACGCCCGCTGGCTTGGTCACTGACCACACAAGAAACCACTCTTCCCTGATCGAGTTGAAGCTGCCCTAGCCAGGGCGATGCATCTGGCCCTGGATCTTCAATCAGGAGAACTCCGCTTTGTTTGGAGCTTCCTAATACCCGTAGGAGAAAAGTAATATCCTTGGTATACACGCAACTCCTTCACATTACCCCGCTAGGGGCAAATGCCGGAGCTATCCGTGCTTGCCGGGAGGCCAGCGCAAAGCTGATCCTTCGTGACATAGTTGTCTGCGATGACGGTCGAAGCTATATTGTTTCTATCAACTGCGATAGGTGCCTCTAGCACAGAAGGAATGTTTGTCTTGCCCTGGGGGTTTTTGGTGGTCTGGCCTTTCGTCAGGGAAGTGATGTCTTTGCCGTCGCGTATGGCGGCGGCCAGTTGCGCGGCAGCGGTTGCTTCTTTGATAATGGGCTTGTAGACCGTCATGGCCTGGGTGCCCTCAAGAATCCGCCGAAGACCATCAACGGTAGCATCCTGGCCGGTCACAAGCACCTTTCCCGCCAGATTTTTCGCAGTAAGTGCCTGAACTGCTGCGCCACCAAGACCATCGTTGGCCGACAGCACCAACTGAATGTTGTTTTTGGTCTGGCTCAGCACGGTTTCCATTTCTTTTTCGCCGATGTTTGGATCCCAGTTGGGGGTGGGTTCCTCATAGACCTTATTCAACGTTTTGTTGTTGATGAGCGGGTCCAACGCCTGATGCGCTCCATCAGAAAAAAGCGTGGCGTTGTTGTCGGTTGGGGAGCCGTTAATAAAGGCAATGTTGTTATGACCGGCTCTCACACCGTACTGAGGGTCTTTGTAGTGTGCAACGATGTACTGGCCCTGGAGATTGCCGACCGCAACCCCGTCGAAGGAGGCGTAGAAGTTCAGGTCGTCGCTAAAGATGAGGCGGTCATACGCAATGACAGGCACCTGCTGCTTTTTGGCAGCGGCAACGATGTCAGCGGCGGCAAGGCTGTCTTGCGCTGCTATAATCAAGATACAGTCGCCTTTGCCTAGATCAGATTCTGCCTGGGCCTGCTGGATGGTACTATCGCCGTTGGCATTGGCGTAATCAATATTATTGGAGGAGAACCCATTCGCTTCGAGTTGCTGGAAGAGCAGCGGATGGTCATACGCTTCCCAGCGAGACGAACTGGTGCTGTCTGGCATAAGCACACCGATCTTTGTGCAGTTCTTGCCGTTGTTGGCGCTTCCAATTGTTGCTGTAGTGCCCGCCCCTGGGGTGCTGATTCCCTGGCTGCCGAAGAGTGAGGCCAGCGGGCCGCTGCCATTGGCTCCCAGCACGCCAAGACCACTGACCAGGATGATGATGAGCGCCAGGATAGCGAGGGGCATCACCAGGCCGGGGCTTTTGCGCAGCGGTTCAGTGAGCGTGGGGTCAGGAGACGGCCTCAGAGCAGGAAGGTTTGAGAGCGGCGCGTATTGCTGTGGAGGCTTCAGGTTGCCCGAAGGGCTACTCGCTCGCTGAGCAATGGGCAGAGAAGCGCCGGTGGGAGTGGTGCTGCGTAATGGCCTTGCTCTGGCTGGCAGATTTTGGCCGGAGGGTTCTCTACTTCCTGCTGGCGGCGTACTGGAAGGTGGGGGGGTGAGCGGAGGCCGCTCAAGGAAACCGCTCTCTCTTGATGGCGCAAAGCTGGATGCGGATGGCCTCCTGCTTGCCGGTGGCTGCGCCTCGATACTTTGACGGAACGCCTGGGCAAAGGCGCCAACATTGGGAAAGCGTGCTCCTGGGTCTTTCGCCATCGCTGTCAAGAGCACTTCTTCGAGCGCGGCGGGCAGTTGCGGTGCTTTCTCGCGCAGCAAAGGGGGAGGGGCTGCCAGGTGCTGGGTGCCTATTTCTCTGAGTGAACCGTGAAAGGGGCGTTCGCCAGTGAGCCATTCATATGCTACGATGCCCAGGGAGTATTGATCGCTTGCAGGGAGCGGATGCCCCTGTATCTGCTCAGGGGCCATGTAGGCAATCGCCATCGCATCCTGAGTGCTTTGATAACGCAGCCTTCGCTCTAGAATCGCAATACTAAAATCGGAAAGTATGGCTTCTCCCCGCGCGGTTAGCAGAATATTCTCCGGTTTGATGTTGCGGTGGATGATGCGCTGGTCATGCGCGTGCTGCAAAGCGCCTGCTACCTGCTGGATGAAGGGAAAAACGGTGGCTGAAGGAAGTGGGGTGTGTTGAGGAAGGCGCTGGCGGAGCGAGCCACCTGGGGCGTATTGCGTGACCAGATAGGGCACGCTGTCCTCAACGCCAAATTCAAGTAAGCGTGCTATGCGGGGATACGAGAGCTGACTGATGGCGCGTGCTTCTGTGAGGAAGAGTTCGGTATCCTCCTCGGTCAGTTTGACATTCAGCACTTTGATGGCTGCTTGCGCCCCTGAATGCACATGATCCGCGAGATAGACCTCAGTAAACATGCTCTTATGCAGCAGTTGGAGTAGCTGGAAATGTCCTATGCGTTGGCCCACTCGCTCAGCCATCTTGTACCTCCTCAACGTCATTTCTCCAGAATAGGCGCATTCTAGAGCAATCGGGGGAAAACGTCAAGCGTCACTGAACCAGGGTGACTTTGCAATGGTCAGCTTCTTCAGCCCTCTCTGGTGCTGACTTGTGGGAACCTTGCCTGAGCACTCCCTGTTTCGGCTACAGAGCGCTGCTATTCATCAGGCCAGGCGCGCGCTGGTGCGCTTTCGCTTATTCGATAGCCTGCTATAAGCAGCTTCTGGGGCGCAATCACTCTGGAACGAGTAGCCAAATTTACCCCCCTGAACAGAGCAGATACGTAGGGAGGTTGGTGAAAAGAGCCAGGGGGAACGATCAGGTAAAGCTGATTGATAGCCTCTACGTCTGGGAGCGGGCTGCTGTCGTGCTGCCGTTCAGCATCCTCAACTGCTCAATCACTTGCGCCAGAAGCCGGATGCCCGTATCTATTTCGCCGGGTTCGGCACAGCTGTAAGCAAGCCGCAGATGATGGGCACCCTGCGCGAGATGGACGAAGTACCCTTCTCCTGCCGCCACTTCCACGCCTTGCTGAAGCGCCAGATGCTTGACATCTTGCGCGAAGATATTTTGCGGCAAACTGAGCCAGAGGAAAAAGCCGCCTGTAGGGTGGGTCCAGCTTACCCCGGCAGGCATATATTTCACGAGCGCAGAGAGCGCCAGGTTCCGGCGCTCCTTGTAGACCGTTTGTAAGCGCTCGATGTGCGCTTCCCAGGCCCCGCTGCGGCAGTATTCCGCAACAATGCTGGCTGCAAATGGATTAGCGCCACCCCCCATTTGTGTCGTGCCGCAGTTAATGCAGCGCTGAATGATTTCCTCTGCACTGAGCAGCCACCCCAGGCGCAACCCAGGCGCCAGGGTTTTTGAGAAGCTGCCAATGCTGCATACTTGTTTGCCCCGCGCCAGTGCGTAGTAACTGGGGGGCACCGCGCCGTCAAAGGAGAGGTCACGATAGACATCATCCTCCACGATCAGGAAGCCGTAGCGCTGCGCCAGGCGGAGAATCTCAAGACGACGCGCTTCTGGAGTGGTGCGCCCGGTGGGGTTATGAAACGTCGGAATAGTGTAGAGGAATGCTGGAGATTTGCTGCTCGCCTGTAATTTGGCAATCTGGCGCTCCAATTCGCTTGGAATGAGGCCATCTTCATCCATGCTAACGGAACATAACTCAAGCTGGTGATCACGAAAAATGTGCAGGGCGTCGGCAAAAGTGGGTGCTTCCACCAGCACGACTCCATCTGGTTTGGCATACAAGCGTGCCAGCAGATCAATGGCATGGGTTGCTCCGGCAACTACCATCAGGTTGCCTGGCTGGATTGTGAGGCGCTGTTCTCGGTTGATTTTCTCCACTAAGAGGCTGATCAGGTCTGGTGGTCCTTGTTCCGCACCATACTGGAGCGCGGTGGCGGCCAGGGGAGAGCTGATCATGGCGCGCATGGCAGCGCGCAATTGCGGGGTAAGGAGCGTCGTGGGGTCGGGCAAGCCAAGACGCAAGGGGACGGGGCGCGGCGCCGCTTCTTGAGGATGATCGGAGGCGGGCATATGTTGCTCCTTTTGCACGCATTGTTCTCTTTTGGGGTGCTTGATGGGAAGGCGCCATTCCTGACGCGCAGCTACAAAGGCGATTATACATCCCCGAACAACAGCTTCTCAGCTACGCCAGGCACCAAGGCGCCATCAACCGTATAACGTCCTGGGGCCACGTGCGGTCCTTTCCGTTTTTCCTGGCGCGCGATGGAAGTAGAAGAAGGAATATCTTCTATTTTTAGCAAACTAACGCAGTGGCAAGGCTACAGCGCCAGTTCTCAAGGAGCAACGTATGTCAAAACAGGAGCCGCGCACACATCTGGCTGAGGTGGTGCGGAATGAAGTCTTGCCGGGACAAGCAGGAGGGCCGTCGGCTCGTCTGATGGCGCTCTGGGTGCCAGCAGTAAACCAGTGCTTTGAATTCAGCCTCTATGAGGTACCAACAGAAGCGAAAGAATACCCTCTTGAGGAAGAGTTCCCTCTTGGCAGCAAGGTGCTGCTTACTGAGGATGGGGGGCGCTTGCTCCAGGTGAAACGACTCGTTTCTTCTCGGTAATGAACCAGCAGCGTCAGAAGATTTCTGCGTGATGCACACATCAACACCGTCACGCCTTGATGTCGCTGGCTCGCTTCAGCATATCCGCCCTGATTGGCGCATGGCATTTGTGAGAGTTTGGTGATACGCTCTTGCCAGGTGCTAGTTCTTCTGATCAGGAAATGGGGCATTATGCGTGTCACGCTCTTTATTACCTGCTTTAACGATACCCTCTTCCCAGAGACAGGCATTGCTATGACACACCTGTTGGAACGTCTTGGCTGCGAGGTGGAGTTTCCGCTCGACCAGACGTGCTGCGGTCAGATGCACTATAATACCGGCTACCAGCGCGAGGCGCTGCCGCTGATTCAGCATTTTGTGCAGGTCTTTCAGGAGGCTGAAGTCGTGGTCAGCCCCTCGGCTTCGTGCGTGGGGATGGTGCGCGAACAGTATCCACGCGCTGCTGCCCAATTTGGCGATGTGTCCCTGGCTGCGCAAGTCGCGGCATTGCTGCCTCGTGTGTACGAGCTTTCAGAGTTTCTGACGGATGTGTTAGGCGTGGAAGAAGTAGGCGCCTATTTCCCACACCGCGTGACGTATCATCCCACCTGCCACAGTCTGCGTGGCTTGCATGTGGGCGAGCGCCCCCTGCGGCTGCTGCGGGCGGTGCGCGGCATTGATCTGGTGGAATTGCCCGATGCTGTGGAATGCTGCGGTTTTGGGGGCACCTTTGCCGTCAAGAATGCTGATACGTCGCAGGCGATGCTAGCTGATAAGGTGCGGGCTGCGCTGGAGACAAAAGCCGAAATCGTGTGCGCAGCGGATAACTCCTGTCTGATGCACATTGGCGGTGCATTGAGCCGCCAGCGAGCGGGCATGCGCGTCCTTCATCTGGCGGAGATTCTGGCGGCAACAGAAGAGGGAGTGTGAAGCGATGGGAAGCCGAGAGCGCACGTTTCAGGAAGGCGCGCGGGTGGCGCTGGCAAATACCCAACTGCGGCGCAATCTGGGCAAGGCGACCAGCACCATTCGCGCCAAACGCGCCAGGGTGGTTGGCGAGCTTCCCGATTGGGAGGCCTTGCGCGAGGCCGGGCGAGCGATCAAAGCGCACACGCTGCTTCATCTCGACGAGTATCTGGTGAAACTGGAGACATCAGTCATTCGGGCGGGGGGGCAGGTCCACTGGGCCGAAGATGCGGCTGAAGCGAACCGGATTGTGACGGAGTTGGTGCAGGCTGCTGGTGCCCGCGAGGTTGTGAAGGTCAAATCGTTGACCACCGACGAAATCAAACTCAACGCGGCGCTGGCCCAGGCAGGCATCACGGTCACCGAGACAGACCTGGCGGAACTGATTATTCAACTGGCTGGCGAAACCTCTTCGCATATTCTGGTGCCGGCCATCCATAAGAATCGCGCTGAGATTCGGGCCATCTTTCGCCAGACGATTGCCAAAGAGCAGCCCCTTTCTGACCAACCACAAGACCTGGCTGCTGCTGCCCGCGCTCATCTGCGCCGCAAGTTCCTCTCGGCCAGCGTCGCCATTAGCGGGGCCAACTTTGCCGTTGCGGAAACGGGCACCGTCTGCGTGGTGGAATCCGAGGGCAACGGGCGCATGTGCCTGACGCTGCCGCAGACGCTGATCACGGTGATGGGTATCGAAAAGGTCATCCCTACTTTTCAAGACCTGGAGGTCTTCCTGCAACTCTTGCCACGTTCTTCGACGGGCGAGCGCATGAACCCTTATACCAGTTTGTGGACAGGCGTAACACCAGGCGATGGGCCACAAACATTTCATCTGGTCCTGCTGGATAACGGGCGCACACACGTGTTGCGCGACGAAATTGGCCGACAAACCTTGCAGTGCATTCGCTGTTCGGCGTGCTTGAATGTCTGCCCGGTCTATGCGCGAACTGGCGGCCATGCCTATAGCTCGGTGTACCCAGGCCCGATTGGAGCTATCCTGACGCCACAGCTTGCGAACCTGGAGCGGGCAGAGACACTGCCCTACGCCTCCAGCCTGTGCGGGGCATGCTATGAGGTTTGCCCGGTGAAGATCAACATTCCAGAGGTGCTGGTGCATTTGCGCGGGCAAATCGTGCGACATCAGGGCAGAACGCTGTCTGCGGAAGCAGCAGCCATGCGCTGGCTGGCGAGACAGTTTGCCACGCGCTCCCGCTACGAGCGGGCGCAGCGGCTGGGGCGGCGGGCGCAGTGGCCGGTGGCGCGTCATGGGGTTATTACGCGATTGCCGGGAATGCTGGCTGGCTGGACGGCGACACGCGATCTGCTTCCGCTGCCCAAGCAGACGTTCCGCGAGTGGTGGCAGCAGCGGGAGGGCAAGCCATGAGCAGCCCCCGCGATGCCATGCTTCGGCGTATCCGCGCGGCCCTGGCACAGGCGCCAGCCGAGCATGGGCAGGCGCTTGCACGCGATTACCGCCGCGCTGGTGAAGCCGCGCAGGAGGCAGTGCTGGCATCTTTTATAGAGCGGGTAGAAGACTACAAGGCAAGGGTAATCATAACCGATCACGCGCATCTACCCGACGCGCTGGCCGCGCTCTGCGCCGAGCGGGGTTTGCGTCGGTTTGTTGTGCCTGTGGATGTTCCTGAAGCATGGTTGCCACCGGATGTGGAGGTGTTGCGAGATGAGCCAGCGCTGAGCTACGATGTGCTGGACAGCGTGGATGGGGTGATTACAGGATGCCGGGTTGGCATCGCGCAAACGGGCACGATTGTTCTGGATGGTGGCGAACACCAGGGAAGAAGGGCGCTCTCGCTGGTGCCAGATGTCCATTTGTGCGTGGTGCGAGCGGATCAGGTGGTGGACCTGGTGCCGGAGGCCATTGCAGTGCTCCACCCCAACGCAACCAGGCCGCTCACATTTATTTCCGGCCCTTCAGCCACCAGCGACATCGAGCTAAGCCGCGTGGAAGGGGTGCATGGGCCGCGCACACTGATCGTTTTTGTGGTGCGTACTGAGGGCCAACGATCCTTGTAGGTGTTTGATCTGCTGCTTCAAAATGAACCCGCCCGTAACCCCACGTTCTCTTGCGAGAAGCGTTGAAGTTGCCCCTTGCATTGGGGCGGAGGACCAAAAGGCATGACCACCTACTGGAGCATGATCGGTATCGTTGCGTGCGCTTGCCTGGCCTTTCTTGTTTTGTACCCCTGGACCATCTATTTCTTCCTTCCGTTGTGTCTCATATTCGCTCTTTTGCTCTGGAAAGCGGCTGTACAGCCCATCTCCGACCCGGAGCGTGCCGTTATCTTTCGGCTAGAAGTCTTTCATCGTATTGCTGACTCAGGCTATGTATTTCTGGTTCCTACCTTTGATCGCGTGGCTCGTATTTTCACCATAAAAGAAGAACCACTCGATGTAACGGTCACACAGTTTTATCCTGCGGAAAGCCGCGAGAAGATGGATTGCCACATCGAACTTGCCTGGCGTATCCAGGATGCTGTGAAAGGGAAGGTAACAGGGAACGTGCGCCAGATGGTGTTCATGGACGGAGAGCAACGCAAAAAGCTGGTGGAGCAGGTAGTCATCAGCATTTCGCGCCAGCTTGGTTCTTACTATACCGAAGACCAATTAGATGATAATCAGGTGCGCGAAGCATTCTGCCATAAAGTGCGCCAGGCCGCCAATGAGCTTTTGGAGTCCTGGGGCCTCACCATTGAGCGACTTTTCTGGCGAGGTTATGTACCGATTCGCGCTGTCCAGGAAGCAAAGACACGCGGGGTGGTGCAGAGGACGGAGGTTGAGGCGATGGTGAAAGCCATCCAGCTTATTCAAAAGGAGCTAGGGCCAGAAGTCAGCGCTGAAGACCTCTACGCCATGTATGAATTTATCAAGATACGGAAAAGCGGCGGGGATAACCCATTTATAAGGTGAGTTGACAGCAGTGGTAAGCTAAAGGACTAAGCTTGAAAGCGTGCTCGTTACGAGCGCTGATTAGGATTGAGAGAAGCTTCTAATGCCTGACAATACCCCCACTACTGAAGACTCTTCGAAAGAGAGACAGCCCGCCCCGATGACGGAGGAGCAGCTTCGGGCCGTGCAGGTTGGGGAACTTGTGCCCTTGAATGGGCCAATTGAGCTTGTTGACTACGAAGACACATGGCCGCGATTCTTCGAGCGCGAGGCTGAGCAGATACGGGCTGCGCTGGGCGAACGGGTGCTGCTGATTGAACACGTCGGCTCGACCTCAGTGCCTGGGTTGGCTGCCAAGCCAAGAATTGATGTGCTGCTGGTGGTGGCAAACTCTGCCGATGAGCCTGCGTATGTTCCTGCCCTGGAAGCTGCTGGTTATGTGCTGCGCGTCCGAGAGCCAGACTGGTACGAACACCGCATGTTCAATCGGCCAGATAGGGCCGTCAACTTGCATGTTTTCTCGGAGGGATGCTCAGAGATTAACCGCATGCTGCTCTTTCGCAACTGGCTGCGCAGCCACCCTGATGATCGCCAGCTTTACGAGCGTACCAAGCGTGAACTGGCGGGCCAGAACTGGAAGTACACCCAAAACTATGCCGATGCCAAGACAGCAGTGGTTGAGGAGATTCTGGCGCGAGCGCGGGGCCAGGCCAGCTAAGAGACGCGCTAGGGCAATGGAACCCCAAACCAGGCAGCGACGACTTTCGCTCCGCCGACAACCACAGGCCCCAGGATGGTTGCCATCTTCACGACTGTACTGGCGAGTTGAGAGCCATGCTCGATGGCGACATTAGCCTGTTGCAGGCTCTCGCCAATTTTTTTCACTGTGTTGGCAACTTCTTCGTTTGGAGGTTCTCTGCCTTCAAGGAGCTTTTTTGACTGGTAGATAGAGGCTTGCAACTCCATCTGTGTCTCGGCTGGGAGGCCCGCGCTCGGTAAATGGCCGTAGAGTTCAACGAGGCTCTTTTTAAGCGTCTCAAGATCAATGGGCGTTATGGACGGCCCATTATTGTTGGTGATCGTGTTCACGGTGCCAGCCCCAATGATGAAACTTTCTCCGCTTGTCTGCCCGCTGATGTTGACGTTTACCCGGTGACCCATTGGGCGTTGCTGATTATCGCTCATGTACTTCTCCTGATGTCCTTGTAAGTGAGAGGTGAGGTGAACTACTCTTTACGGCCACCACTGGCCGACCTCTCGAATTGCCTGAAACGTCTGCTCTATGGCTGGCTGTCCGCCGAGAGCGAGGATGAATGGTTGTAGCGCGGCCAGGTCTTTCAGAACGCTTCCGCGTGTTCGACGAGATGCGGCGTGAAGCATGCTGCGCCAGTACGTGTACAGGAGCGGTGTCGGCAAGCGAGCCAGGTGAGGCGCGGCTTGGGCGAGGGTTTCCGTCCGTTTTGTCTCATTGATGAGGGCCTGGATGGAGGGAAGCACTTGCTCAAGTAAGGCACCTTGTAGCCTCGGCGCCAGAGCCAGCAACAATTCTACGCGCTTTGCGTCCTGCTTCACGGATTGGATGGATTCGTAGAGTTGTTCGATGTGTTTACCGGGCAGAAATTGGGCAATGCTGATGAAGAGTTCCAACCGGCTCACATCTTCTTTGAGGGTATCAGCCACTGCGAGGGTTTCTTGCAGCACAGCCTGTCTGCGCGGCTCAGGGACGACTGGCAGAAGCGCCGCCAGAACTTGCGTCCGGTCAGGGCCATAGTTGAGACTCAGCGCAAGACTCAACGCCTGCTCTTGCAAGTTCTCAGGCAACGCAGGCGCAAGCTCTGCGAGCACCTGGGCCTGGTAGTGCTCATTTTTAAGGGCCGATGCTTGTGTGAACGCTTTGCCGACGACCTGCTGGTGCAGGTCGTCTGGGAGGTCTGGCGCGAGCTTTGCAAGCAGGCTTGCCTGGCTCATCTCATTTTTGATGGCTTGAACCGTCTGAAGCGCTTCCTTGATGATGGCTTGCTTGAGTTCGCCCGCTGAGCCACTTATCAATTTGATTAACACAGGCGCTCTGTTTACGGCCTGTTTGATGGATTTGATGTTGTGCAGCAACTCGCGCTGGAGTATTTCTGGCAGGGTGGGCGCCAGCGCCGAAAGTAATGCTACCCGACTGTCTTCGTCTTTGATGCCTTGCGCGTAGGCGAACAACGCATTCATGGGTTCCCCGGTTAGCACGGGCGCGAGTTCCAGCAAGAGATGGAGCCGTTCATCTTTGGTGCGAATCGCGAGCGCGTCTGTCAGCACTTCTGCAAGGACTTGCTCTTTTTGCTCTGGCGCCAGATGCGGAGCCAGGTGCGTCAGAAGATGCAGACGCTCTTCTTTGGCGGGAAGCGACTGGAGGACGCCAAGTAGATCAAGTCGCGCTCCCTCCGACGCTGCTGGAGCCAGGGCCATCAGCGCTTCGGCCCTGCTCGATGTATCCCAGATAGCGCGCACGGCCTGGAGCGCCTCGTGTAATCCCTGGTGCCTGAGCGCGGCGGGCAGTTCTGGAGCCATGCTTGCCAGCGTTTTGGCTCGGCTGGCCTCGTGGGTAATGGCTGTTGCTGCTTCCCAGGCCAGTTGCCAGACTTCGTGCTGCTCATGTTCGGGCATACAAGGCGCCAGCGTGCTGAGCAGCCGGGCGCGATCAGCGCTGTACACGATTGCCTTGACACGTTCCAGCACTTGCCGCAGCATCTCAAGAGGCAACGCGGGGATGATGTTGAGGAGCAGTGGCAGCCGATCATCACGAGTTGGCAGCGCGTGAATGGCGTCGAGAATTTGCTGCTTCCTCGCATCTGGCAGGGCGGGTGTCAGAGCTACCAGGACACGGGTCTGGTTCGTCCGATTCTGCATGGAAGTCGTCATCAAGAGCAATTGGCGTTGCAGGCGCTCTGGGACGACGACGGCGAGGGAGGCCAGCACCTGAGAGCGATGGGCTTCATCGTCAATCTGGCTGGCGGCATCCAGCGCTATCTCGAAGGCGCTTCCCCGGCTGGATTCGGGCAGCGCGGATACCAGGGCTGCCAGCGCCCGCGCGCGGTTGGTGGGATGAGGAATGGCGCGGGCAGTATCCAGGGTTTCTTGCCAGAGTTGTTCTTGATGGGGTTCTGCGAGCGCGGGCGCCAGGGCCAGCAGCATAGCAGCGCGATCAGTGAGGGTGCTGCTCGCTGTGGCCGCTTCTAACGCTTTGCTTATCTGCTGCTCCTGAATGTCTCCGGGCAGGTAGGGGAGCAACCTGGCGAGCAATTCGGAGCGGCGCGTGCCATTGCTCACCAGAAGCACGCGCTCCAACGCCTCATGAGCCAGTTCCCCTTGCAGTGGACCCTCCACAAGGCGCGTAAGGTCCACAAGCGCCTGAGCCTGCTGTCGAGTGTCTGGAATCTGGCGCACGTACGCCAATCCCTGCGCGGGTGCCCAGAGGCCCTCTTTCACCAGCGCCAGCAGCAATTCACCTGGCAGGTGTTTCGCCATGCTGTTAATGCTGGCGTGGCACAGGGCGCAGCGCACTTCTTCGCCAAGATATGGCGTGGGCTTTTTTGCCAGTATAGCGGCTTCATCAGCTTGCTCAGCGGCGTGCCAGGCGCGTGCCGCGTCACCGAGAAACCCGGCATAAGCGCCTTCCAGGGCTTCCCATGCCTGTTGCCAGCCAGCACTCACGAGCGCCAGCAGCGCATCGGTTCCCGCGCCTGCCCGCGCCAGATGAGCGCCATAATATTGCACGAGATAGGGAGACACATGCTCCGGCGCGACCTGACCAGTAGTGAGGGCCGCGAGGGTTTGCTGCCCCCACTTGAGGAAGCGCCCTTCGTTGGCTTGCTGCTCTGGCCTGGAAAGCTGGTCATAGAAGTATTGACCCAGGCGAGGGTGGCTGAGGGTGTAGCCTTGCTGTCGTCCGTCGCCCAGAACAAAGCGTTGCAGGGGACGCAGTGTCTCTTCAAGCATCCAGGTAGAAAGCCCGCGTTCGGGTGGAGCAAGCGCGAGCAGCGCTTCCTGGCTCAATGGACCCATAGCGCACGAGAGCAGGTTGAGCACTTCCTGGACTGCTGGCTCGCGCAGGGGCGCGTTCTGGCCCCAGAGCCGCCGCTGATCCTGCCACCAGTGATTAAAATATCCCTCCAGGCCAGGGCGGATGGCTTGCAGGTCTTTGGGATGGAGAGAGGCATCTTCGCTTTGCTGCTCTCGCAGGTGTTCCAGGTACAGGTGAACGAGCAGCGGATCGCCTTCGCTCAGCCGGTGCAGTTCGCGGGCAACGGATGCGCGCCCGTTTTCCTGCCCAGGCTTTGGCGCGAATGTCTGTACCACTTCTGCCACACCAGCCTGGGAGAGTGGCCCCAGTTCCAGCGTTTGTGCGTAGCCTGAGTCTTCCCAGCCCAGGCGACGTAGCCAGGGGGCCGCATCACGATCTCCCGCCAGGTACCGGGCTGAGACGATGACCCGGAGGCCATCGGGTGGAAGCACTGGAAAGAGGTCTTCGGTAATCTCCCAGTCTGCTGCTTCATCCAGCCCATCCAATATGAGCAGGTGACGGCGCCCATCTGGGAGAGGACGCGCCAGGTACGCGGCAAAATACTCGCGCCAGACTTCCTGGGGTGTGCTGGGGGTGATCGTCAACTGCTCGCCATGAAATCCTGCCAGGCGTGTTGCCAGCGTGGGAAAGACGACTCCGGCCAGATGCGTGCGGAATCGCACACTGATGGGGAAAAAGGTCACAGTCAGGTCAGAGCGGGTGAGAAGTCGAGAATGCCATTGTACCAGAAAGGCGGATTTGCCACGACCGGCGGGCGCCGCCAGCAGAAGGTAAGGAGGCGCTCCCTCAGCTTCCAGCCACGCATCAAACCTGCGCAGCTCGTCATTCCGCCCACCAAAGGGCACAGGATGCTCCTCTGTCCCCAGGTAGGCGCGGTAAAAATGCTCCAGGCGCGTGGCGTAGTCGGTCGTTGGGCCAGTTGCGTCGCCTATGAACTGCTGTACCACCTCAAAGACTCTGATGGTACCTTGTCCGATAATAAAGTTCTTGCCGGTAACTGGTCCGCTGGTGCTGATATTTGTATCGCCAGAGGTGGGGATTTGCTCAAGTTCCATGCACTATCCAATGCTCCAAATTGCCTCAACTCATCAGGAAGGAGGCTCTACAAGAAAGTCGCTCCCTATAGTAGCCAATACCCTGAACAATGTCAACTGTTTGCTCTCACTGCAATCTCATTCTTGCACAGCATCTTCAAGCGGAAATTAGCGCTGGGTTGCGAAAACAAAGATGCTGTTTTGGAGGATTGTCAGGCACTATTTACTACGACTGGGGTAACGTCAGGAGTCCCAGGCGCACTTTTAAGCTGATGATGCGCCGCAGCGACTGCCGCAGCCGCTCCTGCGAAATCCGCCCGGAGACAACCGCCTGCGTTACGGCGGTGATTACTCCTTGCGCAAGGGCCGGGTCTACAGGGCACTCGATCAGGTCTTCGCCCGCGAGAATCGCCCGCACGCTGGCCTCGCCAATGGCTTGCGCGGGATCGGTGTAGCCCTGCTGTTGCATGAACTCGGTCACGCTCCTGGCTTCCATTGCATCCGTAACAACCACGCCTTGATAGCCTAGTTGACCGCGCAGCACCCCATCAATCAACTCTGGCGAGAGGGAGGCCAGATTCTTCTGGTCGTAGGCGGGCACGATAACGTGTGTGACCATAATCAGGTCGGGTTGGTGGGAGAGCAAGGCCCGAAACGTAGCAAAATCAGTGTCGTTGAGTTGGGCCTGGGTATGATTGAGCGTGGGCAGCGCAAAATCAGGGTTGGCGGGAACAGCGCCAATGCCCGGCCAGTGTTTGAGCGTGCCCGCAATCCCATTCTGCTGCAAGCCATCCAGGAATGCTCCGGCATAGCTTATCACCTGTCCCGTCGTCGTGCCAAACATGCGGCTGGGGTCAATGGCGCCTTCTTGATACACATCGGCAAGGGGGGCAAAATCCAGGTTGATGCCCACTTCATGCAAGTGCTGCGCGTCTAGCTTTGCCTGGTTATAGGCGTTTTGCGGATTGCCAGTTTCGGTCAAAGCAGAAGGCGCGGGGGAAGGACCATAGTATGGCGCGAGGCGGTCTACGTCGCCGCCTTCCTCATCGGTGGCGACCAGGAGTGGGCTGGTTGCGTGGGCTTGCAGAGCGCTGATAAGCTGCTTGAGGCCGGATAGCGTTGTGGGCATCAGCGGCCCCCCGTTATGGTTGGGAAAGAAGATGACGCTGCCCACCTGCGCCTGCTGGAGCGGACCATCCAGCGCAGAGGAATAGACATTGGTATAGACAGAAAGCATGAGAAGTTGCCCGATTTGCTGCTGTTCTGAGAGGTGGCTGATGTAGGCATCAATTGCCTGAGTGGGCAGAGGAGTTGAAGTTGACCCGGCAACTGTCGGGCTAAAAGCTGGCGCGGCAGTCACTACAACGACGGTGGCAACCGTTGCGAGGATGATATTCCGAGCCACTACCACCAGTAAGCCCACCAACCCAACACCGAACACTCCCCCGGCGATAATCCAGGATACGCGACGAGGTTGGCGAGCAGGTGAGACAGAAGGTCGCGCCCCCTGGTGCCCCATCCAGTCAGGTTCTCGCATCAATGCCTCCCAGCAACTACTTTGTTGCCAGTATAGCATAGTGACCGCAGTGAAATCACCCGATTTATCACCCGCCCAGGGTGATGCTAGCTCACCATCTTGCCCTCTATACTGTTGTTTATGGAAGCAGAATCGGAACAGGTGACCCAAGCACTGCGCCGATTTTTTGCTGAACCCTGATCGCACCGCAACTTGAAGCCTATGATTTGCGTAGTTTGCCAGGAGGGTAAGCAAATCAAAACCTATGGAGGACAGCAGATGCAGCAACCGGCAGTGACTCCCCAACAAGAAGCTATTCAGGAGGTACGCGCCCGCTACGAGCAGGGCTTGCTCTCCTTTGAGCAGTTTGAATACGCGCTCAACGCCTTGATCCAGGCGCAAACACCGGAAGAATGCCGGGGGATTGTCCAGGAATTAGCGAACTCAGCACACACGGCATTGGACCCGCTTACGCCAGCCGCCCCAGCGCTGGCAAGCGTGCCGCGCCAGGTGCGGATGCTCAATGTGATTGGGGAGCTAAAGCGCATGCGGCGCCCCTGGAAAATGGGGCAGCGCACCCGCGTGCTGATGGGCATTGGCGCGCTCAAGCTCGATCTGCGGCTGGCAATCATCCCACCGCAAGCGCTGCTGGAGGTCTATTCGCTGATTGGCGAGGCCAAAATCTATGTGCCCCGCACTATCAATGTGACGGTGCGGCAGTTTACGCTGATTGGTGAAAATAAAGCGCTGGACGAGGAGCGCAATGGCATCTTTGCTTTGCTCGATGAAGAAGAGTTTCCGGCGGAAGGACCAGACGCGGCCTCGGCTCCGCATCTCACCATCCATCAAATGATGCTGATCGGCTCGGCGCAGGTCATCCCCTCTGGCGGTCCTGGAAGCCTGTTCAGCGGACTCGGCGCAAGACTCAGCGGTCTTGGGGCAGACCTGCGGGGCATTGACCTGCGCGGAGCAAATCTGGAAGGCGCTGATCTGAGCGGCAAGAATCTGGAGGGCGCGAAGCTGGTGGGGGCCAACCTGAGCGGCGCTGATTTTCACGGCGCGAACTTGAGCCGGGCCAATCTGCTGGGCGCAAATCTGGAGGATGCCAACCTCAGTGGCGCGGACCTGACCGAGGCAAAGCTGGTGGGGGCCAATCTGAACGGAGCAAACTTGACCGGGGCCAGGCTGGGCGGGGCCAATCTGCGTGGCACCAATCTGGAAGGGGCGATCGTGTTCGGCGGTCAGAGCCTCAACGGTCTGGAACCAGGCATTTCTACTCCGCCCACGCTCTTGAAGTAATACTTATGACGTGGGGCCATGCTTCTTCTGTCTACGTGGGTTTGGAGGTGGTTCCCACCTCTGTTTCGGCTGCCAGTGCTTCGCCTATAGCCGCCCGAAATTCTTCAACCAGCGCCTGTTGCTGGTCTGATGACCAATTCAGCCCTTTTGCCATCAGCGCGGCTACCGTATCAACCACGCCCAGCCCGCGCTGGTGATCTTCAAGGGTGATCGAGGTGCGCCGCGCAAGCACATCGTAGGGCGTCATTGCCATCTCTGCGCGGCAGGCATGCACTACTTCAGCGCGAATATAGGGAAGATCGTCAATGAGCAGTTGCGCCAGCGAAGCATCCTCTTCGATCAGCTTCAGCACTTGCCCTGCTTCGGACCCGTAGCTTTTTGCTAAGTGTTTGATAGTTTTTGCAGAAAGCCCCAGCCTGGCTCCCTCTGCTTGCAGGTCCTGGTGTGCCGCAGGCCACCCTACGCTGCCATACAACAGCAGGTGCTGTGTTGGATGAATAGTTGCAGAGCCATCGCGTCGGCTCAAAACATCAACGGTGTCCTGGGCCATGCGCCGGTAGGTCGTCAGCTTGCCCCCAACAATCGTCACCAGACCGGACTGGCTTTCAAGCACGGCGTGGGTGCGCGAAAGTTTTGCTGGAGAGTGCTTTGTGCCGCGCCCAGGCTGCACCAGCGGTCGGTACCCAGCGTAGGTGCTGATGATGTCATCAGTGGTGAGGTTGATGGAGAGGTAGCGGTTCAGGTGTTTCAGCAAATAGGAAACGTCTGCGTGGGTGGCAACCGGATGGTTGAGATCGCCAGAGCCGGTATCGGTGGTGCCGAAAATGACACGTGAACCCCAGGGGACAATGAAGAGGATGCGTCGGTCATCAGTTTCCGGTAACACGACCGCGAAGTCTTCCAGCTTGATTTTTTCGCGGGACAGGACCAGATGCACCCCTTTGCTTGGCTCAATACTGGCCTCTGGCTCTTTTTCCGTCAGGCTCTCGACTTTTTCGGAGAAGATGCCAGTGGCGTTGACGATGTGGCGTGCCCGCAGGGTGAATTCCTGGCTGCTCAGGTTGTCACGAATGACGGCGCCAGCTAGCTTATCTTTTTCTATAACGAATGAGGTGACTTCTGCATGGTTGGCGATGACGGCTCCCTGCTGCGCAGCAGTTCGGATGAGCGCCATTGTGAGCCGGGCGTCGTGGGTTTGCGCATCGTAATAGATGAACCCTTCTTTCAGCCCTTGTTGCACCAGTGTTGGGGCCATGCGCAGCACCTCTTCGCGGCTGAGATGACGGTGCCGACTCACATTCCGCCTGCCCGCCAGCAGATCATAGAGCCAGAGTCCTATGCCAAGGATGTAGCGCAGGCCGATGCCACCTGGCGTGGTCAGGGGTAAGCCTACCGGGTGGCGGTCGCCTTTATACAGAGGAAGCACAAATCCAATCGGGTCCACCAAAAACGGCGCGTTTTTGAGCAAGATACCTCGTTCGGTCAGGGCTTCATGCACCAGGGCGAAGTCAAAGTTGGGCAGATAACGGATGCCCCCATGAACGAGTTTGGTTGATTTGCTACTTGTTCCGCTGGCAAAATCCGTTTTCTCAACGAGCGCAACCGTATATCCCCGCGCTGCCGCGTCTACAGCTACTCCGGCTCCGGTAACACCACCGCCAATGACCAGGACATCAAAGCGCTCATCTTTCATTCGCGCAAGGTTGCGCGCGCGCACGGTTGCGGATAGTGGTTCCATAGCAGCGCCTCCTCTAGCGAGCCACACTATGCTTGTTCCCACCTCAAGGAGCGTTCAACCGCCCGCTTCCAACCAGCATAGAGCGCGTCACGCTGATCAGCGCTCATCTTCGGCTCAAAGGTGCGATCAACCGCCCAGCGCTCGGTAACTTCCTCAGGGCTGCTCCAGAAACCCGTCGCAATACCAGCAAGATAGGCCGCGCCAAGTGCTGTTGTCTCAGAGACTCTGGGGCGCTGCACAGGAACGCCGAGAATATCTGCCTGAAACTGCATCAACAGGTTATCAGCAACAGCTCCGCCGTCCACACGCAATGTCTTCAAGTGTACACCACTGTCAGCGCTCATGGCCTCCACCACCTCACGAGTCTGATAAGCCATAGACTCCAGTGTTGCGCGCGCAATATGCGCGGAGGTAGACCCGCGTGTCAGGCCGACAATCGCGCCACGCGCATAGGCATCCCAATAGGGTGCGCCCAGGCCGACAAATGCTGGCACCAGATAGACACCACCATTATCAGGAACCGATGCGGCCAGCGCTTCCACGTCGCTGCTGTTTTTAATGATGCCCAACCCATCGCGCAGCCACTGCACCGCAGCGCCGGTTACAAAGATGGCACCTTCCAGGGCATAAGTCAGGTGTGGTTTGGCCGGGTCGCCCATCCCCCAGCCAATCGTCGTCAGCAATCCGTTTTGTGAGGGAACACCCTTGTTGCCAGTGTTCATGAGCATGAAGCAGCCAGTGCCATAGGTGTTCTTTGCCATGCCCACTTCAAAGCATGCCTGTCCGAAGGTTGCGGCTTGCTGGTCGCCAGCGTCCCCGGCAATCTTGATGGATCTACCGAAGAATTCGGGGTCTGTCTCGCCAAAGACGCCGCTGGAGGGCAAGACGTTGGGCAGCATGGCGCGCGGGACGCCTAATTCTTTGAGGATGACATCATCCCATTCGCCCTGATAGATGTTGAACATCAGCGTCCGCGAAGCGTTAGAGTAGTCGGTAGCATGGACACGCCCTTTGGTCAGGCGCCAGATCAGGAACGTATCCACGTTGCCAAACAGCACTTCGCCGCGCTCAGCTTTTTCGCGCACGCCAGGGACATTCTCAAGAATCCACTTAACTTTTGTTCCAGAAAAATACGCATCCGTGACCAATCCGGTACGCGCGCGGATTTCTTTGTCAAACCCCTTTGCTTTCAAAGCGTCGCAAATGGGCGCTGTCAAGCGGCTTTGCCAGACGATGGCATTGAAGACGGGTTTGCCGGTCGCTTTCTCCCAGACAACCGTCGTTTCGCGCTGATTCGTAATCCCGATAGCGGCGACATCCTCAGCAGTGGCGCGTGCCTGTTTCAGGGCTTCCTGGGCAACCGCCAGTTGGCTTGACCAGATAGCTTCTGGGTCATGCTCAACCAACCCTGGCGCGGGATATATCTGGGGGAATTCTTGCTGCGCTATGCTGACAATCGCCCCGGCATGATCGAAGACAATGGCACGCGAACTGGTGGTACCCTGGTCCAAAGCGAGCACAAACTTTGCCATAGACAACCCTCTTTCTGGCTTGTGGGGAAGCGATAGCTGACGCAGCAGCTACGAACTGTGGAGGAAAAGGCAGCGCACAACAACGCTCTCAAGAAATCTCTGTGACACTTAGTAAGGCATCACGCTTGCGCATTCGAGGCAGCATTGCTTGGAGGAGGAATGATGTTCTCGGCCTGCGCCTTCTGCCCAATCTTGCGCTCGGTTCCCGCAAACAGGCGCCCAATATTATCGTAATGGAGCAGGATGACCAGGGCAGGACCAACGATAAGATAGACCATTGTGGGGATGCTGACCCACCCAATGAGAAAAAAGATGATGCCGCAAATCATAGTGGTCAGGCTGCCTACAATCGAGCCGAGAGAAACATAGCGCCAGATGGCGATAGTGCCGGCGGTGGTGAGCGCCGAGAGGAAGAAGGTGGGCAGAGAGAGCACGACCAATGTTCCGCCGCCGGTAGAAACGCCTCGCCCTCCCTTAAACCCGATGAACACGGGAAAGCAATGGCCGATGAGCGCCATAAACGCGGCCAGGGGTGGCCCCCAACCATCTGCATTAAAGAACGTGACCAGGACGGCGAGCAACGGTGGCACTATGCCTTTGGTGAGATCAAAGACTAAGACAATGAGGGCGGGAATACGACCAAGCGTTCTCAGCACATTGGTGGCACCGATTTTATGGCTGCCATAGTCTCGAATATCAAAATCTTTGCCTCGGAGGAGTTTCCCTATCCAGTAACCAGCGGGGATTGATCCCCACAGATAGCCAATAAGACCGATCAGCAAGAGTTGACCAAGTAAGCCTGGCATGGTGGCCTCCTTTGTGACCTGAGTCTGGGATACGGAATTGCTTTCGGGTATATGTAGCTTGCCTGGCTTGAGGAATGTGTCCTATGTTTTGGTTAGCTGTATGGTAAATGCTGCTTCTGCATTTTACAACATCCTCCTGGCGCGTCCGCTACAAGACGCGCCAGGAGTTGGCTGGCGCGAGTGTGGAACACTCCCTGGCCGCAATGCGCTACTTTTGCTGAAAAGCCGCATCGAAGGCGCGTTGTGATGGGGCAAAATCTATCCGTTTCACAAATTCGGCAGCTTCCCTTGCTCCATAGGCGCGGTCCATCCCGCTATCTTCCCACTCAACGGAGAGGGGTCCGGTATAGCCAATGTGATTGAGCGCGCGCATGATCTCTTCAAAATCAATGCCACCACGCCCAGGAGTGCGAAACTCCCAGCCGCGTCGCGCGTCGTCAAACTCAAGATGCGAGCCAAGGATGCTGGAGCGTCCGTTGAGCATGCGCGCCGCGTCCTTGATGTGGACGTGGTAAATGCGATCTTTGAACGTTTCCAGAAAGAGCGAGGGGTCAACAAATTGATGGTGTAAATGGCTGGGGTCGAAATTGATGCCAAAAGCCGGGCGATGTCCAATGGCGTCAAGCGCTTTTTGCATCGTCACTATATCGTAAGCAATTTCCGTCGGGTGGACTTCCAGCCCAAACCGGATACCCACCTCATCAAACACATCCATGATGGGATTCCATCGTCTGGCAAACTCGGCATAGCCTGCTTCAATAGTGGCCGGGTCGTTTGGGGGAAAGGAATAGAGCAGGTGCCAGATCGGTGAGCCGCTAAATCCATTGACCTGATGGACTCCAAGCAGCCCAGCAGCGCGAGCCGTATCCATCATCTCGCGCGCGGCGCGCTGGCGCACCCCTTCGGGGTCACCATCCCCCCAGACGCGCGCTGGCAGGATGTTCTTGTGGCGTGTATCAATCAGGGCATCGGTAACGGCCTGGCCGACCAGATGATTGCTGATCGCCCAGCATTCCAGGCCATGCTGCTTCAGCAGCGCCCGGCGGCCTGGCGCGTACTCCGGGTCTGCGAGCGCTTTCTCTACCTCAAAATGATCGCCCCAGCAGGCAAGTTCCAGGCCATCAAAGCCCCAGCTTTTGGCAAGCGGAGCCAGTTCTGCCAGCGGCAGATCGGCAAATTGCCCGGTGAAGAGTGTCACAGGTCGTCCCATAGTTTTCTCTCCTCATTAATTATAAGCGTCAGGCGTGCCATGTGATGAGGCTGTTCAGATAGTCCAGCGAGCGACGAGCGCTTTCTAGCGAGGGCAGCGTAGGGCGGTCATGCTCAACGATGAGCCAGCGCGTCCCGCTTGATTGCGCAGCGGAGATAAGCGCGGGCATATCCAGCGTGCCATCTCCGACTTCTGTCATTTCGCGGCTGGCGCCCATATCCTTGAGATGCAGTAAGGGGATACGGCTGCCGTGTTCTCGCAGGTAGGTGAGCGGGTCATGCCCCGCGAAAGCCAACCAGTAAACATCCAGTTCAATGGCGAGCAAGGTTGGGTCAATGGCATCCAGCAGTTCATCCAGGAGATAGGCGTCTCCACGCTGGCGGAACGAGTAATCATGGGTGTGATAGACAAACTGGAAACCTGCCTCCCGACAGCGCTGGCCCAGCGCCTCAAGCTGTTTCGTCAGCGCAGGCAGTAGCGCCTCGGTGAAGCGCTGCGGGCCTATGGACGGCAGGACCATATACTCGCAGCTGATGGTTTTGGCATAGGCAAGCTTTTGCGCAAGATCATCCGGGGCTATATCAAGGCTGAGGCAGTGCGAGGCAGGGGCGCGTAGCCCAAGCTCGTCAAGCAGCGCGCGCAGCGCTTGCGCGCTCAGATTGCCGTAGCCAGCAAATTCCACAGCGGAATAGCCCAACGCGGCTACTTTTCGCAGCGTGTCTGGCAGCGAGCGTGCTGTCTCATCGCGTACCGTGTAGAGTTGCAGGGCAATAGGTGGAGCATCCACTCCTCTGTTTTCCTTCCTAACATGATGTTACCTATCAAGTAAAAACGGGTAGTGATCTAGCGGAAGTGGTGCGGGACGCTCACAGGAACTCTCAACCTCAAGAGATCTTCTTTGGCGAGAGGATTCCTCAAAGCTCTGCATCACATCGAGGATATGATAGGCCATTGCGCCGCTGGCTCGATGCGTCCGGCCAAGGCGGAGCGCCAGAGCCATATCTGCCACCCCCAGGCCACGACTATTTTCGGTATACCCATAAAGCAATGGCACCTGGCTCCATTCCTTCTCTCCGGCGCGCTTGAGCCAGATCGGGCCATCAAAGGTGTTTGGGTCGGGCAGGCGCAACGAACCGAGCGTGCCATGCAATTCAAGCGGTGGCTGCGCGGTGCCCCAGACATCAAAGCTGGTAATGATGGTGGCTGCCACGCCTCCGGTAAATTCAAGCAATCCGCTTATGTGCGTGGGCGTGTTGACGGGTATCTTCCGATAGGCCCCTGGCTGGCTGGTCGAGATGCGCTCAGGGAAGGTCGTTTTGGTGAGTCCGGCAACCCGTTGGATTGGCCCTAGCAGCGCTACCAGCACAGTCAGATAATATGGCCCCATATCAAACATTGGGCCACCACCGGGTTGATAGAAGAAGAAGGGGTCAGGGTGCCAGCGCTCAGGGCCATGTCCCTGCATCGAGGCATGTGCTGCTGTTGGCTCACCAATCCACCCGTCATCCAGCAATTTACGGCACGTTTGCAGCCCACCACCCAGGAAGGTGTCTGGCGCTGCACCAAGCAGGGCGCCGCTTTCTCTGGCCGCTGCCAGGAGCCGCTGCCCGTCCTCACGAGTGGTTGCCAGCGGCTTCTCACTGTAGACGGATTTTCCGGCCTTCAGCACAGCCGCGCTCACCTCAGCATGCGCCGTTGGGATGGTCAGATTCACTACCAATTCGACCTCTGGGTCTGCCAGGAGTTCGGCAACTGAGCAGGCGTGTGGAATCTGGTGTTCAACCGCGCATGCCTGGGCGCGTTCTGGCAGCGCATCAGCGCAAGCAACTACATCAAGCAGAGGAAATTGTTTCATTACCTTGAGATATATCTTACTGATCACACCACATCCGATCACCCCCACTTTGACGGGCCTGAGCGGGTCATTCACGCTATTGTCACCTTTCTTCAGCCACATAGATGCTATATAAGGCTGTGATGTTAGCGAGATTATACAGCATGGCGGTAGGACACAGCCGAGCCAGTAGAGCCATCAAAGCGGTTTGATGGGCTGGCGCGAATTCGAGTTGGCCCATTCCTCTTGACCCATTTCTCCTGCTACACAAGTAATGTTATAATCGGGAGCATCACCCAGACCTGGTTACTTGCTCCGGCAGGTCTGGTCATTACTGCCAGGGAAGGTGAAAGCAAATGGAGGGCCTAGACGTCTTAGTTGGCAGACGGATAGGGCGCTATCGGCTGGAGAAATTGGTAGGGTTTGGAGGGATGGGGGCGGTCTATCTATCCGTCCATGAACAACTCGCGCGCACAGTTGCCATCAAGGTTCTGCATCCTGCGGTGCCAGAGGGTCCGCCGCGCCTCTCGTTTCTTGATCGTTTCCAGGATGAGGCCCGCCTGGTTGCCAGGTTGCAGCACCCAAATATCTTGCCTGTGTATGATTTTGGAATTGAGGATGGCATCGCCTTTCTGGTGATGCGCTACGCAGCCGATGGCTCGCTTGATGACCTCCTCAACCCAATCACAGGTAGTAAGCCGCTTTCTCTCCATAAAGTATCAAACTTCTTGAAGCAGGCTGCGACAGCGCTGGATTACGCGCATGGCAAAGGCATCGTCCATCGAGATGTGAAGCCGCAAAATCTCTTGTTAGATGGCTCTCGGCTGATGTTGAGCGATTTTGGCCTGGCACGGCTGATCAGAGAGGATGAGAAGATAAGCCCTGCTTCGGCCCCAACGCTTTCGATGGGCGGGTCGGTCATTCGCGGCTCTCCCTTCTATCTTGCCCCTGAGCAATGTAGCAGTATTCCAGTGGACCATCGCACAGATATTTACGCGCTGGGCGTCACTTTGTACGAGATGCTGACGGGGCATGTCCCCTTCCAGGACACCGGCGGCCCCTGGTCAGTGGTCTTGAAACATATTATGGAGCCACCACCTCCACTGGTGGGCCAGAGGGTGGAATTGACCAAAGAGATGGAAGCCGTCGTGATGAGAGCATTGGAGAAAGACCCCCAAAAGCGCTACCAAAGTGCAGGCGAGATGGCGAGGGCGTTCCGCAAGGCTGTTGCCGGTGGTCGTGTCCTTGCCCTTCCTGCTAAACCAATCAACACGCTTCAAGTTCCTGCCATCAAAGAGCGGACAGGCAACAGCGGGAAAGAAGTGGGACGCATGTGTGTTGTCTGTGGCACGGTGAATCGTCCTGGCGCAAAGTTCTGTAGGAAGGATGGCGTCAAACTTTCGTCTCTTAGTCCAATGGCAGGGGTGAAGAAGGCAGACGAGTATATCCTTATCTGCCCCGCCTGTGGCTTTGTGAACCGGGCCGGGGCAAAATACTGTGTGAAGGATGGAACACTGCTTTATAAAAAGCTCTCCTAGTTTATACTGGCTCAGTGAGCAGGTGCTTCTGGACCTTCCCTAATGCGTTGCGCGGCAATGCCTCCACGAATACAACCCGGCGTGGTTTCTTGTAGCTGGCAAGCTGCTCTCGACAAAAAGCGATAATTTCTGCGGCGTTTGGGGTGTGGCCTGCCTTGGCTACGACAAACGCGACTACCTTTTCGCCCAGATCGGGGTCGGGCCGCCCCACGACGGCTATCTCGGCAATCGCTGGATGCGCCGCCAGCACCTCTTCGACTTCGCGCGGGTACACGTTGTAGCCCCCACTGATAATCAATTCGCGGGCACGCCCCGTGATGGTGTAGTACCCATCCGCGCTGCACCAGCCCAGATCGCCCGTCTTAAACCATCCATTTGCGCTGAAGGCTTCGGCGGTGGCGTCGGGCCGGTACCAGTAGCCCGCAAACACATGCGGGCCGCGCACCTCAATTTCGCCGATTTCGCCGGGTGGCAGCGGCTGCCGGGTGCGCACATCCACAATACGCGCCTCCTGGCCGGGAAACGGTCCACCAACCGTTCCTGGGCGGCGTTCGCCCTCGTAGGGATTGGTCAGGTTCATGATTGTTTCCGTCATCCCGTAGCGTTCCAGGATGCGCTGGCCGAAGAGTCGCTCAAAGGTGTCGAAAAGCTGCGGGCTGAGCGGCGCAGAACCAGAGACAAACAGTCGCAGCCGATGCGCTGGCGCTCCCTGGCGTTCCGCCTCTGCCAGGAGCCGCGCGTACATCGTGGGAACGCCGAAAAAGAGGGTGATACTGGGGTCGCCGCGCAAGGTGGCGAGCACCTCCGCTGCATCAAAGGTGCGGCGCAAGACGGCGCTGGCTCCGATAAAGAGCGTCCCGTGCAACCCAACCATCAGCCCATGCGCGTGAAAGAGAGGTAGGGTGAGCAGGAGCCGATCTTGTCTGGTCCAATGCCAGGCTGCGGTCAAGCTGGTAATGTTGGCAATGATATTCTGCTGACTGAGGAGGGCACCTTTCGCTCGCCCGGTAGTGCCAGAGGTATAAGCAAGAATCGCGGGGGTTTCGGGGGTTAGCAATGGGAGGGGATGCTGCGCAGCAGCCTCGCCCTGGGCGACAAACGCCGTGAAGGGAATATATTCCGGTGCGCCTGCTGGCGGGGCATCGGCCAGTTTACCAGCGATCACCAGTGTCTTCAGCATTGGCAGCGCCAGGGGCTGCAACGCCTCTGCGCCTTCGGCACTGGTCACACCGAGCCGCACGCCAGCATCGGTAAAGATGTGGGTTAGCTCAACCTGGCGGTACTGGGTATTGACCAGCACCACGATGCCTCTGGCAAGCTGTGTGCCCAGATAGGCGACAACAAAGGCCGGGCTGTTCTCCAAAAAGAGGGCTACCCGGTCCCCCGGCTGCACGCCCCACGTGGTCAGCGCGTGGGCAAAGCGCTTGACCTCCGAGGCCAACTGCCCGTAGCTGATCGTTTGCTCTTCAAAGAAGAGAGCTGGGCGCTCCGGCACCCCTTGCGCGTGTGTCAGCACCGCTTCTGCAATCGAACGCATTGTATCCCCTCGCTCTCCAGTGGGTGATACACACATCCTATCACAGCGCGGCTGAGATGAGCCAGAGCGCCAGGTTGCTTAGGTGCGATTTTTGTCCGTATACGTGTACGGGTTGTCTATCACATCAACCTTCGCCTTCGCGGGATTCATGGCTTCGGTCCAGGCTTGCTCGCCCATCTTCCCTCGCGCGTACTCAACCGTCTTCCCAACGGCCTGTTTCGCCCTGGCGAGGTCAATGCCGAGCATACGGTGCTCGTGTTTAACTACCTTGCCATCCACCATCACGGTGTGCACATCGCCGCGCCCGGCCTGGAACACCACATGCCCGTAAGGATGGAGGATGGGGAACATCGCTGGCGACTGATCGTTCTTAATCAGAACAAGGTCAGCCTTCTTGCCAGGGGTGATGCTGCCAATGAAGCTGTCCATTCCCAGGGCCTCCGCGCCCCCCATCGTCGCCCAGGTTACGACCTGCTCAGCACGCAGGTGGCTGAGCATGACGGTTTCGTTGCGCTCATGCGCTTCCACGTGCTCACGGGAGCGGTCTGCGTTCAGGGTTGCGCGCATGGCCGAGAACAGGTCGGCGCTCCACCAGACGCTGGTGTCCATTGACAGAGAAACGGGGATGTTGTGCCGCCGGAGCATCCAGGTGGGCGGATAGCCCTGTCCAGCGTTGTGCTCGCTCTCCGCAGAAACCGAGGTGTGGCCGCCAGAGGCCGCGATACGCTGGTAGGAATCCCCAGACAGCGTGGCCGCGTGCACATAGATCGTTTTGGGGGTCATGAAGCCGTGTTCGTGCATCAGGCGGATGCCATTATCATTGGTCGCGCCCCAGACCCCGGCGTGCGTCGTCACCGGCAGGTCAAAGTCGCGCGCCGCCTCGAACGCGGCTTTTTCGGGGAAGGTTGGGTCGCCAGGCACATCGAAGGCAATCTGCATGCGCAGCATATCGCCCTTCCCATCAATGCGCCGCTTGATAAAGCTGGCAAACTCCGGCTTTCTCGTCCATTCCCAGGGAGCGCCGAGTAAGTTGCCATAGGCGAGGACAAACCGGCCTGGGACCGCTTCAAGCGCGTCAACCGCTGCATCGGCGTATTCTACGGTCTGCAAGCCATGTGACCAGTCAACCGATGTGGTGACGCCAGCGTCTACGGCTTCAATAGCGCTTAGCAGGTTTCCGGCATAGATGTCTTCTGCGCGGAAGATTTTGCCCCAGTTCAGATAGTAGAATTGGAAATAGTTTGTGAGCGTCCACTCGGCGCCGAACCCGCGCAGCGCCGTTTGCCACATATGGCGGTGGGTGTCAACCATGCCTGGCATCAAGATGCCGTCAGTCGCGTCAATTTCCACCGTGCCATCTGGTACGGCAATCTGGCGCCCGACCGCCGCAATGTGTTTGTCCGTGACGAGGACATCGCCATGCTCGATTAACCCAAGTGATGGGTCAATTGTTAGCACAGTGGCGTTGCGGAACACCACTGGGCGGCCTGGTTGGAAGTGATGACCATGTGTTGCTGGAACCTGGCTCATTCTGCTCACCTCATTGTATCCTGGCAGCAGAACGCGAAGTGGACCGCGTTGCCCTGTTCTGATAGTCACCTTCAGGTGGAGGGCAGCCTGCCCACCAGATACCAGTCGTCTAGCATCTTTGCCCGCGTCCTGGTAGCCGTGTTGCGCTACTCGTTTTCAGTAAGGGATGAAGCTGGCGATCAGGTTTGTCCGTATAGCGGACAATCGTCCGCTGCAAAAATATTACCTAATCCGCAAGCGCATGTCAAGTATTTCTTTGCTATTTTGCATGGGCGCTTTGCCACACCCCGCAATCCTATCAGGTGTTTTTTATGAGCAGCAGAGGCATTTGCGCCAGCATGGACAGGGGGACACCGTTTCTGCTACGATAAGCGCGGAGAAACTCTCTTGTCGTGTTTATTCGCACGGCGTGCCAGGACGGGCGCTGGTGTGTTATAGGGGGACTGATGCGTGGCGAAACAGGACCAGACTTCATTGAGGCGCTGGCACGCGGCCTGGACGTTATCCGGGCGTTCGGCCCCAAGCACCCGTCAATGAGCCTGAGCGAGGTGGCTGCGGCTACCGGGCTGGCGCGGCCAACAGCACGCAGGATGCTGCTGACGCTTGAAGAGTTGGGGTATGTTCGCAGCGTACATGGTGAGTTTGCGCTCACCCCGCGCGTGCTCGAACTTGGCATGGCCTACATCGGAGCAACCAACATCTGGGAGATTGCCCGCCCGCATATGGAACGGCTCGTGGGAAATACAGGCGAGTCGTCGTCGCTCGCGCAGCTTGATGGGTCAGACATCGTGTATGTCGCTCGCGTAGCAGTGCCGAAGATCATCACGATTGCCGTCACCATCGGGACACGGTTTCCAGCCCTTCAGACCTCGCTGGGGAAAGTGTTGCTTGCTGCTCTCTCGCCAGAGGAGCTGGAGCGGGTGCTTGTCGAGCCGAGCCGCTCTGGTATCACGCCGCTCTGGAAGCCAGATGCAGAAGAACGCGACCGCGTTTTGCGCGAAGTGCGCGAGAGAGGATGGGCGCTCACTGACGAACATCTGGCGCCTGGTATCCGCTCCATCGCCACGCCTGTGCGCGATGCAAGCAATCATGTAGTCGCAGCGCTCAATATTTCCGTTCACGCAGCAGAGACGAGCATTGAAACCCTTACCGGGAAATATCTTCCATTGCTCTTGCAGACCGCAAAGGCGATAAATGCCGATTGGGTGCTGTGGCAAAGCCGTTCAGAGAAGACGCTTGGTGTCGGGTCATCGGGCACAATTCCCTGATGGACTGCTGAATAGCAGCGCCCCGTAAGGCTCGCGCTCCTTGACATCATCTCCGCTGTCCTCTATAATATTTTCGCGGACAAGTGTCCGTTCTGCGGACAAATACCAGGGCGTGATGGCGATGGTAACGCTATAGAGTATACGCAGCACCTGCGCTGATCGCTCGCTACCACTCCACCAGAGGCGTGAACCTGATGCCAGAGCAGGACAACGAGACAATAAATCAGGGAACTGACTCCCAACCAGGCCCGCTTGATGGCCTCTTGATTGCCGACTTCTCGCGGGCGCTCGCCGGTCCGTATTGCACAATGCTGCTGGGCGACCTGGGTGCAACGGTGATCAAAGTGGAAAGCCCCGCAGGGGATGAAACCCGCACCTGGATGCCACCAGTTCGCAATGGGGTAGCGACCTACTATCTTTCCATCAACCGCAACAAGCGCTCTATTGTCCTCGATTTCAACGACCAGGAAGACCTGCAACTTGCCAGGGAACTTGCCGCCCGCGCAGACATCTTCATCGAAAATTTTAAGCCTGGAGGTCTGAAGCGCTTCGGGTTGGATTATGAGGCGGCAAGCCAGCAGAACCCCGGCCTCATTTACGCCTCTATCAGCGGTTTCGGGACGGCGCAGGGAGCAGCGCTTCCCGGCTACGATCTGATTGTGCAGGCGGTGTCCGGGTTGATGAGTCTGACGGGCGCCCCCGATGGCCCTGCCTTTCGCTCCGGTATTTCGGTCTTTGATGTGATGGCTGGGCTGCACGTCACCATCGGCATCCTGGCTGCCCTCAATCACCGTAATCGCACCGGACTAGGCCAGCATGTGGAGGTGAGCCTGCTTGCCTCGGCGCTATCAGGGTTGGTCAACCACACATCTGCCTATGTCGCGGGCGGGGTCACGCCAACGCGCATGGGCAATGCTCATCCCAGCCTTTTCCCATATGAGCCGCTGCCCACTGCCGACCAGGAACTGGTGATTGCGGTAGGAAATAGTGGGCAGTTCAGCAAGCTCTGCGAGGTTCTTGGCCTTCCTGAGTTGCCGCGCGACCCTAGATTTGCCAAAACCGAAGACCGTACCCGTAACCGCGAAGCACTGCGCCCGCTGCTGGTTGAACGGCTGCGCACCAGGACGGCCAGCGAATGGTTCCAACTGCTGAACACCGCAGGCGTGCCCTGTGGCCCAATCAACAGCATCGAAGGGGGTGTCAAGCTCGCTCAGGAACTTGGGCTTGACCCCATCATTGAGGTTGGCGCTGGGGAAGATGCTGTGCCCATGATCCGTCATCCAATCTCGTTCTCTGTGACGCAGCCGCGCCACACGCTGCCACCTCCGGCGCTCGGCCAGGATAGCGAGCAGATTCGTGCCTGGCTTAGAGAGACACCGCGCAGCGACCGGGAGAACCTCAAGACGGCCAGGACATCGGCAGGGTAAGCCTGCGCAACTGACGGCATAAGCAGGTAGACACATCAGGAAGGATAGAAGCCCATGCGAGCTGGTGAGCAAGAGGGACAGGCGGAGTATCCTACCGGCATCGGGACATCTGACGCCAGCAGCATCCGCCTGCTTGGTCACAATCTCGCGGGCGAATTGATGGGCAAGATCGGCTTTGGCGAACTGGCGTTCTGGCTCGCCACGCAGCAGCGCCCAACTCCGCAGCAGGTGCGCGTGTTTGAGGCGGTACTTGTCTCGCTGGCTGATCATGGTTTTACGCCCACCGCCATAGCCGCCCGCCTGACTTTGTACAGCGCCCCTGATGCGCTCCAGGGCGCGATGGCGGCAGGTCTGCTGGGTGGTGGCTCGCGGTTTCTGGGCGTCACCGAAGATACAGGGCGATTTCTCGCTGGCGTGCTGACAACCGTTGCTGGCAATTTGCCAGCGACGGATGAGCAATGGGACGCGCTGGCCCGCAAAGCGGTGACAGAGCAGCGCGCCGCTGGCCGCTTTGTCCCAGGCTTGGGCCATCCAGTGCATAAGACCGCTGACCCGCGAACCCTGGTTCTCATTGGCATTGCTGAGCAGGAGGGCTTGCGGGGACCACACCTGCGCCTGTTTGAGGCGATTGGGCGTGTCCACGCCGAGATATTGGGGCGCAGGCTGCCGCTCAATGGCGCAGGGGTTGCTGGCGCGGCGCTGGCCGATCTTGGGTTGCCTCCTGAGTTGTTGCGTGGGGTGGCTTTGCTGGCGCGGGCGGCTGGGCTGCTGGGGCACCTCGCCGAAGAACTGCGCGCTCCTATTGCGCCAAGTATTTATACTGCAATTGACCGGAACGCCGTGTATCGGCCAAACGTCGGCAACGACACCACAGAACAGCGCTAGCCCAACTCACAGAGCGACCTGGAAAATACGCAGGCCGCACACGAAAGAGAGGAAGGTTATGGCAAAAATTGTCGCTGTCCTCGCCACCACACACCACCCGTTCTTCTACCGCGCCAGCACTTCGCCGCCGGAAACCAAACCCCCTTTCGCGGACGAGTGGGTCCGCAAGGTGCTGGCCTACCGCGAGACGCTGACCAGGGCCAATCCCGATGTCCTGGTCATGGTGGGTTCAGACCACTTCCACCAGATGTTCTACGATAATATGCCGCAGTTCCTCATCGGCAAAGCGCCGTTCTACGACGCGAATTACTACAACGAGGAGCGCGAGTTTGGGCTGCCGCGCATGTTCCTGAAGGGACACGAAGAACTCTCGGCGTATTTGCTGCGTGCTGGGCTGGATGCCGGTTTCGATCTTGCGTTCAGTAATGAACTGCGTGTGGACCACAGCATTACCTGCCCCATTATCACCACACGCCCGCAAGCTGATCTGCCCATCGTACCTGTCTACACCAACATCTTTGCCCCGCCGCTTCCGCAGCCCTGGCGATATGTCGAGCTAGGCCGCACCCTGCGCCGCCTTCTCGAAGCCTGGCCGAGCGAGGAGCGCGTCGCCGTCATTGGGACCGGCCATCTTTCGCTGGAGCTAGGCGGACCACGCCAGTTTGGACCGCATGGGCCAGACCCTGAGTTTGATCGTAAAGCCGTCGAATGGATTGCCAACGGGGACATTGCGGGTGCGTTACGAGAGGTCTCGCTACAAAGCCTCTGGGAGCCAGGCAACGCCACGCACGGCTTCCTTGACTTTATGCTGATGATGGGCGTTGCTGGGGAAGTCAAGGCCGATTACGCCGACACGCTTGACCTGTTCCACACAATGGAAGCCTACTTTACCTGGTATCCGAATGGGGTGGACGCATGAGCAAGTATCTCCTTAACAAGTTCCTTTTCACCATTGACCGCGACCCAGCGCTGGTGGAGCGCTACCGCGAAGACCCGCGTGGCACCGTCACCTGGTGGGAAAACGAGCGGGCCAACGTCATCTTGAACGTGCCAGAGGCCGAGCGAAGCACCTGGCTGAAGTTTACCGACGAGGAGCGCGAGGCGCTGGCGACACATGATTACGTCAAGCTCTTTGAGCTTGGCGCGCACAATTTCCTGACGCTCACGCTCTTCATCGCCTTGTTTGAGCGCGACTACGCGGAGCCGCTGGGGTTCCAGCTTGAGTATGCGCGAAAGCTCAAGCACTGGTCGCTGCCCTATCCGGACATCACCACCTGACGAAGGCTGGAGAGTGTGTTTTAGCCAGGAGCCGAAGTGCGAAACTGTGACAAGGGGGAACTTGCATGGCTGATAGGCTTTTAACAACAGTGGTGGGAAGCTATCCCCAGCCAGAGTGGTTGGTTGATCGTAAAAATCTGCGGGGCCGCTTCCCTCCTCGCGTCCGGGCAAGGGAAATCTGGCGCATCCCAGAGCCGCTGCTGCAAGAAGCGCAGGACGATGCAACCCTGCTTGCCATTCGTGATATGGAGCGCGCAGGCATAGACATTATCTCCGATGGGGAGATGCGTCGGGAGAGTTACTCCAACCGCTTCTCCACTGCATTAGACGGGATGGATATAGATAACCCAGGGGTGGCTCTGGATCGCACCGGCCACCCCAATCCGGTTCCGCGTGTCGTTGGCCCCATCCGTCGGCTGCACCCGGTGGAAGCGTCCGATGTGGAATTTCTGCGACGCAACACCAACCGCCGCATCAAGATTACGGTGCCAGGCCCGTTTACTGTCACCCAGCAGGCACAAAACGACTATTACCAGGAAGATAAAGCTCTGGCGTTGGATGTTGCCGCAGCCATCAACGAGGAGATTAAGAGCTTGCAGGCAGCGGGGGCCGAGGTCGTACAGATTGATGAGCCGTACCTGCAAGCAAGGCCAGAAAAAGCCAGAAGCTATGGGGTCGAGGTCATCAACCGGGCGCTGGAAGGAATCGAGGGAACGACGGCGCTGCATCTCTGCTTTGGGTACGCCGCGATTGTGCATAATCGGCCTGGGCAATATGCCTTTCTGACGGAGTTACGCGATTGCGTTGTTAAGCAGATTTCGATTGAGGCCGCTCAGCCGAATCTTGATCTGTCGGTTCTGCGCCAGTTGGCAAACAAAACCATTATTCTCGGTGTTTTAAGCCTGGGCGATATGGAAATAGAGACATCGGAGAAAGTGGCTGCGAGGATTCGCGCTGCTTTGGAGTATGTTGAGCCAGAGCGACTCATCCTGGCCCCAGATTGCGGCATGAAATATCTGCCACGCGAAGTAGCTTTTGGGAAATTGTGCGCGTTGGTTGAAGGAGCCAGGATCGTTCGCCAGGAATTGTAAGGAAACTCAAAGCCGTTCGTTGAAAGATGCCTGTCCTGAACCAGGGCAGGCATCATCTATGCAGCGGGAAAGAAGAAAATCAGGTCTGATTCCTTTTGTGCGTGCCCCCACAGAAATTTGCCCCTCTTCATGTTACGCTCCCTTTCAAGGAAGCACGAGAACTGCGCTGCCTGGTTATGTGCTGGCTCTCAAGTCCTGCTGAGCCTTGGGGAGGGATACCCTCTCCCGCCATGCCCAGGCGCCAGACCGCATGGAAGAAAGGAGCGGATTTGTGTGGAAAGTGTGGTGTTTTTGTATTGGTCTTGTACTTGGGTTGGCACTTTGGTACACGGGGAACGGGTCTTCCGGGCTTTTTACGCTCGCGGCCCTGCTCGTTTTTATTCCCCTTGGGTGGCTGCTGCTGGAAGGGTTCGTTGCCTTCCTGTTTTGGATGAAATTCTTTTAAAGAATCACCCCTCAGCGGTATGAGCAAAGACAAAAAAGCCCTGGAGGAAGAACTCCTCCAGGGTTTGTCCAGCACGATGGCAAAGCGATGAGGCTATGAAACGTTCAGGGTGACATCATCAACGAAGACGCTGGTGATGAGAGAGCTATCCGTTGTCCCCTGGAAGTAGATTTGGATGGTCTGCCCAGCGCGACTCTGAAGCGTGGTAGTCAGGTCAATCGTCACCTGCTGCCAGCCGTTGTTCGCATTGGCGTTACACTTGCTGAACGGCGTTGAAATGGTAGCACCAGTCGAAGTCCGTACGCGAACTCTGAAGAAGTCGAAGCAGGTAGTGCCACGCTCGCTGGTGCTCATATACCACCAGAAAGTCAGCGTCACATGCGTTATGGTGCCAGGCAAGGTTACGGCCTGCCAGATTTGGTCATTGCAGCGATTGTAGCCACAGAGGAAGGCGCTCTCAGCGCCGGTGTGTGGCCTGGTCGGATCAATGATCTGGAAGCCACCAGAGGAGCTTTCCACCCAGGGGGTCTGGCCGTTCTCGAAACCACCATTGACGATCAACTGGCTGCCGCCCCCGCCTGAAGTGGTCACGTTGACTGTGACCGATGTGCTGTGGACAGCCGTGCCCTCAGTGCCTGTGACGGTGACGGTATACGTGCCGGTTGCGACGGTCGCGCCCACTGTGACGGTGAGCGTGGAGGAGCCGCCAGCCGTGACCGAGGTTGGGTTCAGTGCGGCAGTTGGGCCAGTCGGCGAGACGCTTGCGGTGAGGCTCACGGTGCCCGCCGTACCGCTGGTGACAGCGGTGCTGATGGTGGATGTGCCGTTGCTGCCCTGGGCAATGGTCAGGCTCGTGGGATTGGCGCTGATCGAGAAGTCATTCCCGGTGCCACCACCGCAGGTGCTGCTGATGCCAGCGCCCAGATCGCGGGCGATGTTCCAGACATCCGGGGTGCCAACGCCTGACGCCTGGTCGTACCCCGCAGTTGTGGGATAGAACAGGTTGTTCCCGCTGGTGACATCATGGAACGGGGTAAATGTCTGGCTGTTGCAGGCGAGCAGATACCATGTTGGGTTGGCAAAGCCCAGACGCGATTGTCCTAGCCCGGTGAGGTACTGGTTGATGTCGGCTGCCGCGCCAGCCCACAAAGGAGCCGCCGCGCTGGTGCCGCCTACGGAAATCCAGCCATTCGCCGCGCTGCACCCTGAGGCGGTGGTCGTGCAGAAGACCGAGTAACCGCTGTTAGGGTCGGCGTCGGCGCTGATGTCGGGCACCTGGCGCTTTCCATTGGAGAAGCTGTTGGTGGTGCCGGGGCCAATCTGCCAGGATGGTTTGGAGAAGAAGGTGCTGAGGCCGCCACCGCCACCTTCACCCTTCGGGCCGCGCCCGGTGCAGGTGGAGCAGTTCCAGGCGCTTTCACTGATATACGTGCCGCCTGCGCCAACCGTCAGGAAGGTGCCACCCACGCCGCTGACATTCGGGTCATCGGCTGGGGAGTCTACGGCGAGCGAGGTAGTGTTGCAGTCATAGGCGCCGGAGTCGCCAGATGCCGCGAAGAAGGAAATGCCTTGGGTGGCGCCTGCGGTGAAGATATTATCAAGCGTTTGCAGTTCCGTGTTGCCGCTGCTGGCTTCGCACAGGCCCCAACTGGTGCTCATCACCTTGGCAACGTTATCGGTGACGATGCGGTTATAGGTGTCGTTGACGCCTGTGGTGGAGTTCGGGCCTTCATAAATCCGTTCGGTCACATGCGGCGCAACCGCGAAGACCACTTCCATATCCAGGACGACTTCAATAGCGCCGGCTCCTGCTGAGCCGGTGGCGCCGTCAACCAGGATGTTTGAGAACGTGCCACCGGTCAGCCCATAATTGCTTTCGTAGGTGGTCACGTCGCTGGCTTTGTAGCCATCCAGTTCAAAGATGGCTACTGTTTGCCCATCGCCTTGATCGCCATTGCTGATGATGCCGTTAAAATCGTAGGCGGTGCGCAGTTCGCTGGGCGTGAATCCGCCGCCAGGTCCAGTTGCCGCAATGTGCGGCTGAAGCAGCGGGTGCCAGGTTGCCATGTTATCCAGCCCGTTGACTCCCTGGATGGCGTCGCTCAGGTTGGTTGGCAACAAGGGGTTTCTGTCTGGCGCGTAGAAGCTGCGGCCATTCAAATTATAGTTCTTGATCTGCACCTGGAAGGCGCGTTCCACTTGCGCGACGCTGCCGCTGGCGTCAACAAGGAGATGGTTGGAGGCGACGCTGCCCACTTGCAAGCCTTGCTGTTTGAGCCAGGCGGTAACTCGATCTACAGTGGCCTGCGTGGGTGCAAACCACTGATTAAACTGGGCGGGAGTGAGGAATTGATGATAGGCGGGGGAAGAGGGATCGTACATATCGCGCTGCATTGCTTTGAGAGCGGTTGCATTGCGCAGAGGCAGGCTAATCGAAAGCTGAAGTTGCTGGGATGCGCTGGTGTCGCCAACTACCTGTGCCTGGCTGATGCCCTGCGGAAGTGTGCCAGCTATTGTCACCATCCCCTGAGTGGTTGACACGCTGTTGTACCAGGTGCTGGCGCTCAGTCCCAGGATGGTCAGAGCCACCAGAGCCAGCGTCAAGAACGCTTTGCGCAAAAAAGCGCTATTCATTTGTCCTCCGAAATTGTACGGCGCGGCGCATCCTTTTACGCCGCTGTCCCGCCGAATATGCGTGTGTAAAACGGTCACAAGCCTCGGTGTACTCGCCATTGGTGGTGCTATCATGCTGGCTTCTCGCTGAAGCCAACCGACGCTCCACTGCTTCGTTGGAAACAGTCGTCGTTGACTGTGCCGGGTACGTGTGGGGTTTGGTCCTGTCTCGCCAATGCCAGGTCGTCGTGCTGGTACGGTGAAAATGACACGCTTTGGCGGAGCTTGCCGCTCAGGTCACTAAGGACATCAACGCTCACCCCCTTTGCTCAATGGTGCGCTGCATCAGTCAGCAGCACGCCAGTTCTACTCCTGGTGGCTCCTGCCAGCGGTGAGCAGCCGTCGGCAGGCGCAAAGACATCTGACGCGGGAAGATGCGCCAGAGGTTGCGCAGCTTATGAGTACCACGTCAAACCGGCAGAGGCGCCTTTTCAGGTTCCACCAGTCGCCGTGTTGAGTTTCGCGTTGATTTTTTATCTGAGCAAAGGGTTTATAACGAGGGAAAGAGTCTAAACGAGTGTAATGCAGCGACCTTTATTCTAAGAATAAGCATTCGTGAGCTATTTGTCAAGTAGAAGCGGGTCAGGGAGGAAGAAAGGGGTGCTAGTGTCTGTTATACTTTCCTTGCGACTTTCTTTCCCTCAGAAAGCCCAGCGTCCTCGAAACGAGTCTCATACAACGACTTTCAAGGCTATGAGAGGGAAGGCTTACTCTGGGGTGGCGGGAGAATTTTGCTCCGACAGCCCTCTAAACTGAGAGTATACGAGGCAGCAAGGAAAGAGGAAAGATGCACATACTTCGTTTTGATCACAGCACGCTCGTGGTAAAGAGCCTTGAGCGGTCACGATGGTTCTATGGTGAGGTGCTGAAGTTGAAAGAAACCCCACGTCCCAGCACGTTCACATTTGGAGGCTTGTGGTTCCAGGGAGACGGGTTCCAGATACACTTGATTGATGCCAGGGATACTGCTGCCCCCGTTGGCTTTGGGGTGCCACGTGAAGCAGCCCGCACGGGCAGGGGACACCACTTGGCATTTGAGGTGGCTCATCTGGATGAGTGGCTCGCCTACCTTCAGTCGCAGGGCATTGAGGTCGTTGGAGGCCCTCAGGAGCGTGGAGATGGGGCGATGCAAGCCTTCGTAGAAGACCCTGATAGCCATTTGCTAGAGTTCTTTGCCTGGAATGCGCCACAGTGAGACCCCTGTGAACGGCATCTCTGGCACCTACCATAGATGCCCCAAACCAGGCGGGCTTTGCTGTGCTCTTGCCTTCAAAAAGTCGCAAAACCAGCTTTTTTTCCTAGAATGCGAGCAGAGTATTGACAGCGCTTGCACGCATTCCTATACTCTCTATTCGGATGAAGTGGATTTGCTCCTGCCTGGGTGATTTACAAAACACCCCATGCAAAGGAAGCATCGGTTGTAGCGACGAACCTTGTCAGTTACTCTCCCGCCTCACGGAGGAGAGCTTGTGTCCAGACTCCACCGCAATTCCGCATATCTGGAGAGACGTGCGACTTTGGCTTCGCGGTCTGACACATCAGGGCGTACTGACAAGACGCCCGTTGCCATCCAGTCTTGCCGGATGAGAAGCGTTCGCAGGCAGATGTTTCTGGCTCCTACCAAATCGGCATGGAGGATGAAATGGCACAGCGGGTTCTGACAGACAAAGAGCGCCCGCATCTCGGGCCGGTTCTTTGGACTGGTAAAGCCACACCGGGAACACATCTGGCTGGTGTAATCGGCATCAATCTTGATCGCCAGACTGCCTGCAAGGAGCGCCTTGTAGGCGATAAAGCCCTGCAACTCGGCAAAGGTCCACTTGGAGGCGTGGCGGCTGGCCTTGCGTTCCTTTTTCGAGAGAGGAACCAACTTCTTCCCTTTGCGTCGGTATTTGCGTCGTTTGGTTCGCTCTCGAATGCCATTCAAATCTTCCAAGCCGATGAAACTCGTGGGATGGGTCAGGATGATCTGCTTCGCTATCGTGTGGTTGGTATTCAGCTTGAGCCGTCTCTCTCGTCTGCTGAGCGCAATGCGCTTTCTCGTGGCAGAGCGAGTGCCTTTTTGCCGAAGTCGCTTTTGCAGACGGGCCACATGGTCCGTCTTGGCGCGTATCTCCTTCCCGCTGTAGAACTGGCTTTGATTGGTTGGGGTTGTCACGGTAGCCAGGTAGCGCTGCCCCACATCAATGCCCACGATCTGACCTCCCATCGCCGGGTTGGGGTCGGGTATCTCAACTTCGATGGAGACCAGCAGGTAGAACCGCTTTTTGTCCTGGTCATACCAGAGTTTGGCCGCCCCGATGTCAGCGCCATGCGTCGGTCAGATTCTCAGCTCACTCTCTGTGCTGATGCTGTGTACCTTTTACATTGTGAGCAGTGGGGCCTATAGTATTGTGCAAAGTCGCCTGGTCGTCATGGCTTCTTTGGATCGGCGCCTGCCTCTGGGCCTGAGTAAATTGGACGGAACTGGTGTACCGCGTAACGCCGTTAATGCACAGACGCTGATCCTGGTGGTGGTGAAGCTGGGCGTTTTTATGGTGGCACTCCTTCTTTCTGCTCAGGGAGCCGGGTTTGAGATCATTGTTTATACCTTAATTTCAGCCTCGGCGGTAGTGCTGTGGGCAATTTCTGCGCTTGCTCTTTTTGTGGTGGGTGCGGTGCTCATTGTGCGCAATCAGGCTCTTGCTAATCGCGTGGGCGGCCCTTCACCAGCTTTGATGTGGGCGTCCTCACTGGTGGGTATCATTGCAACGGCTGCCTGCCTATGGCTGGTTTTCACTGGCCCCTGGATTCCCCTGGTGACACCCGACGCCTGGTTCTTCTGGGTGGCCTTGCTGGCGCTGGCGTCCTTTGCCTTGGGTGCGGTCTATAGCTTCCTGGCTCCTGAACCCGCTGATGCCTGGGACATCTTGCAACGTCTGGTGCGTGGCTCATTGCCTCAGTCACGCAGAGGATGATGCTTTTCAGGCTCGCCAGCAGGCATGGTGATTAGAAGCATTTGTCTCACAAGAGAGCAGGGGAGGTTAGTGATCCATTAGCAAGAGCTTGAGTCGGGGCGAATGCGGGGCAAGTTGTTGTGCTACTCTGATGGCGGAGCCGATGGCACTCTCATGGCAATCCACCCCTTGAGTATATACACCTACCAGCCAGAGCCGGTCTTGCCCTTGAAAGGCTGCCAACTTTGTTTGTGCTTGAAAATAGGCGGGAGTGACCTTGGGATGAACGTATGCAGCGAGCGCAAAGAGCGGCTCTGGCAAGCGATCTTCGTAGGTAATCCAGCTTTTCAAGATGGGGGTGCGACTCTTCCAGTGCTTCCAAACGGTTGCTGAACTGTGTGTGCCATCGAAGCGCATATTGACCACTGACCAGTGGTCCTTTCTGGCTGGCATCAAACGCAGGTCGCCATGAACAGCGATGGTGGTCTTGAAATACTCAAAGGCGCCTAAAAGCTGCGTGAGCGCTTCCTGTCCAGCCAGTGGCGCCAGCAAGTCACGCGCCTCTGGGGCATTGGTTGCCAGGACCAGATGATCGAACTCGTAGGCACTCCCATCAGCCAGGTGGATGGTGTAGCCTTGACCAGCGCGTGCCACGCGGGTGATGGTGGCCTGGAGCTTGATTTCGGCACGCGACAACGCCTGGGTCAGCGCCTGGATGTAGACCTGGGTGCCTCCTTCTACCTCCGTCCAGGGTTTGGCCGAGAGTCCTGATGGCCGGTTCAATGAGTAGTAAGACAGGATATTGTAGGCGGAGAAGCCCTTGAACTCTTCCAGGTCCAGGCACCACCCGGCTAGAAACAGTGGATAGAGAAACTCGCGCTTGAACGCAGCAGTGAGTGGGAGCGAGGTCAGAAACTGTTCCAGAGTGAGGGATGTGTTCTGGGACTGCATCAACGCCAGGCCCCGATTGATGACCTGGAGGAATTGCAGCATATCCGCGAGCGGTCGGAGGGCGAACGCTGACCAGACCACTCGTCTGTTTCTGATGGGCGGAATGAGGGAAACCTTGCGCTGATTCGGCGTGTAGAGGGTGAGGGTCATGGGGAATTGGCGCACTGCCACACCTGAGTGCTTCAGCAGGCGGGTCAAAAGTGGGAACATGGCAGGTGAAAAGAATTCAAAGCCTGCATCAATCCCAATGGCCCGGCCTTCCTGTTCCACCTGAATTGTCTGGGCATGGCCTCCTAGTCGTGCCTGCTTCTCAAACAGGGTTACTGCGTGCTGCCCCTCTAACAGCCACGCAGTAATCAGCCCAGATGCTCCGCCTCCAATAATGCCAACTCGCACTGAGGGTATCTGCCTTTCAAAACCCGTCCCTACTTGCAGCCTTATCCTACCAGACAATGCCTGCATTGGCAAGAACTGCACTTGTGCTCCTCATCCAGCAGGCTGTTGGAAAGACACTGTGAGATTCAGGCGTGTCTGTAACATTTTTGGCTGAGGTCCGACATGTTTAGCGAGAAAACAGCATGTAGCAGCAGTATCATTCTTGTCCTGCCGCCCAGCGCCCTTTCAGGAGAACCACAATGTCACAGCAAGCGCTTCGCCAGCATCTTATCAGTCGTTCGCTTCTCAAACTTGCTCTCGCCTGTCTGGCAGTGTATGTTCTCACTGCCTGCGCCCCCTATAGCAATACAGGCTCCAGTTCTGCCCCAACGGCACCACCTTTCAGCGTCACCAGCGTTGATCTGGCGGTAAGTCCTGATAGCATCACGGGGACGGCGTGCGGAAGCTCCATCACATTGACGTACACCGCGACCTTCCATCTCCCGGCAGGGACTGGCGGGGGAACTATCCAGTTTGAGTACACGCTGAATAATGGGCGGTCTTCCACTCCCGCCAGTGTTGCGGTCAACCCCGGACAAACAACGGCAACCTACACGTTTACCAGTTCGGGGACGCTTCCACCCGATCACACGTATCCAGGTGTGGCGGAAGTCATGGTGACGAGTCCTAACTCGGTCCAATCGCCACAGGTCCAACCGAACGGCTCTTGCAACGCTGCCACACCGTTCCAGGTAACGAGTGTTGATCTGGCGGTGAGTCCGGCCTCGATTGCGGGAACGGCGTGCGGAAGCTCTGTCACCCTGACATATACCGCGACTTTCCATATTCCGGCAGGAACGGCTGGAGGTACCATTCAGTTTGAATACACGCTGAACAATGGACGGTCCTCCACTCCCGCCAGCATTCCAGTCAGTCCAGGGCAGACGACAGCGACCTACACGTTTACCAGTTCAGGGACGCTCCCGCCCGACCACACCTATCCAGGGATTGCGGAAGTCATGGTGACGAACCCCAATGCAGTTCAGTCACCGCAGGTCCAACCGAATGGCTCTTGTGGTGCTGCTGCGCCGTTCCAGGTGACGGGCGTTTCGATGACGATCAGCCCGGCCAGTATTGCCGGGACAACCTGCGGAACGCAGACTACCGTGACCTACACAGCAACCTTCCATATCGCCCCGAATGGCCCAGGAGGAACGATTCAATTTGAATACACGGTAAACAATGGGCGCAGTTCGACCAACGCGAGCCTTACTGTTGCCGCCGGGCAGACAACCGCCACCTACAGTTTTACTTGGGCAGGCAAGCTGCCACCTGACCACACCTATCCAGGCAATGGGGGCATGATTGTGAACAGCCCAAATCAGATCACGTCAGCGCTGGTGGCCCCGACTGGCACGTGCAGCTAGGGTAAGCTCCCCATCCGCTAGCATAGTTTCTGATTAATCGAGGATGCGCAGGTCGCTGCCAGCGACCTGCGCATCCTTCTTCTGTAGATGCCCCCTACTTTCCTGAAACGTAGATCAGTTGCCCCAGGACATGGGCAACCTTTCTCTTGTTTTTGGTATATAATAAATGACTGACCGCCCACCCAAAACAAATACGGCTTTTTTGAAAGGTAGGAGTCGCCATGCTGAGTAATCTCAACCAACAACCTGCTGCACCTGCGCGGGGAGGCGCTCCAGCCGCCTCTCCGGCAAGGGGCGCTCGTGCCAACTCACGCTTCAAGAACCTGGGGATGCCTGGTCTGCTGCTGATGATTGCCGGGCTTGCCCTCTGTGGCTCATTCTTCCTCCCCTGGTTTTCCTCAAACCTGACGTGCAATGATCCGGTATGTCATCCTCCAGCAATGAAAGACCCACACTTCCTGAGTCACTACGCCGCCTCACCAACAGGATTTTCCATCGCCAGGGGAACATTTGCCCTGGATACTCCTGGGCTGATTAGCCCCATTCATGAAAGTTTCTCGTTTCTGCTGCTCTGGTTGGTGTTTCTGGCGGGTCTGCTGCTGATTGTATTGCCGCTGCTCCTGGCCCTGGGGAAGATGGACGCAGGAAGAACACGTATCTTTCTTGTGGTGCTCTGCCTGGTTGCGCTGGCTATCGTAGTTGGCTATGGCTTGAGTGTTGCCCAGGCCCTCCCACAAACAAGGACTGGCCTGGCATCACTGCTGAATAACCTGGCAGTACCTTCTGGACATGCTGCCGTGTTTTCGTTTTCTACCAGCGCGGCAGGGGGCTTCTGGCTGGCATTGGGGGCAACGCTGGTAGCAACCGCCGCCAGCAGTTCGGTCTTCTATACAGGCCGTCGCCTCGATACGGCGCTCTTCTGGCGTAACCTGGGACTCTCAGGACAGGTGGCTCTGGTTGCCGGACTGGTGCTCTGTGCCACGTTTTTCCTGCCCTGGTTCTCCACGCCTGATCCTCTGTCCAGCCCGGCTGGTGGCTACCTCGTATCTTCCGCGAAAAAGACAGTAACCGTTGCCCAGACGATCACGCTTTCTGGGTGGAACACAGCTGCTGGCGGCTTGCGGACGCCGTTCTTTGTGGCAGGGTCGTGTACCACATGCGTGACGCCGCAGGTCAATATCTTTCTTTCTCTCTGGCTTATCCCGCTGGCCGGGTTGGTCCTCGCCTGGATTGCCTGGCTGCTTGGTGAAGGCCGCCTGTGGCGGCGCATCGCTGCGATCATGGCCGTTACGACAGCGCTGGTGGCCCTGGTGCTGGAAGCGTTTTTCCTGCTGGAGGTGCAATCCCTCCAGAATTACTCAGAGCAGGTCTTTCAGTTGGCCGGCCAGCGACTGACCAGCACTGCGTATAGCGTTGTCTGGGGCTTCTGGGCTGCGCTGGCGGTCACTGGCGTGGCACTGCTGGTAAGCGGTTTTCTCTTGCTTCAGCGCCATAAGTCGGTGACGGGTGCTCCTGCCAGACCCTAAAAGAGCCTCTTTCACGCAACGGGCCTTTTAGAACTTTTGTGCTCTACTGGTAAGTGGGTGAGCTTGAGCACCTCTCGATACGCGAGGTGCTCAAGCCACGCGCTCGCCCTGGAACGCCAGTTGGCGCAACACTTGCTTCTCTCACTGAAGCCAGGATGAAAGATGATGTGCTTCTCAGAGCCAGCCGGCCACAATTGACAGCCCCTCCTGAGCCGCCGGAAGAGATTCGCCCCTGGCTCCAGCATGGCTGGCAGCAGGTTGATGGAACGGTGGCTTTTCGGCCATCGCTCCCCAATGCGGAACGCGATGGAAGCCCGGATGCTTCAACGCAGACGATCAGCTTCGACGCTGATCCAGGGCGGCCCCTGCCATTCTTTGCTGCCTGCTACTGGGTGAAGACAAAGAACCATAGACCACTATAAGGCCCCTGAGTTCCGTTTCCGATAGCTGCTACCCTCCAGCAACCTGGCTGATCCGCCGCACTCACAAAAGTATAGCCAAAACTGGTACCTCCTACGGTCGTATCCAGAACAAGCGAGCCACCGCTGCAAGATGTCGCCCCAGTTGCGTAGCGATACACCTGAAGATGGTACGACGTTGCGCCAGAAACCGCCCCCCATTTAAACGTCAGGGAGTGAGGTGAATAATTAAAAGAACAATTTTTGCATGGGCTGATTTGCACAGGGGCCGTCAACGCGGGAGGTGGTTTGGGCGTGTTCGTCGGGCGCGGCTTTGGGGTGTTGGTTGGCCCCGGCCTTGGTGTGTCGGTGGCAGTTGGCTGGGACGTGGCGGTGTCGCTTGGAGCAGTCGTAGCCGTTGATGCAATCGTTGGGGTGCTTCCCAGCGAAGAAGTTGCGTTGTCAATTGGAATCGTAGCAGCGAAAGTAGCCGTTGGGTTAATCGTCACGCCAGAATTTGCCGAGGATTGCATAAATGCAAAAAGCGCAGCTCCGCCGCCTAAAAACAAGACGAATGCTATCAGGGCCAACACCAGAGCAGGGCGCAACCCGCGTTTTTTTTGGCTCCGAGCGGGTGGAGGCGCAGCAGGCGCAGTGTTGTGGGTCGCAGGAACTGCGGGCGCGATCACCTGATTCGACACAGGCGGGGGTAGTAATGGAGGGGCCAGAGGGGGTGGCGTGGGTGGTTGGACAAACGGAGCGCCCATTCCTCCCGGCCATCCTGGCAGTGTCCCGGTTGTCTGTGGGGAAAGTGGTGCCTGAAAAGTCGGAGAAGTAAATGTCAGGAGGTTTGTTGCATCTGCGGGTGGCGTCAGAGGCGCGGGCGGTGAGGCTGCCGGAGCATTCACTGTAGAGGCGGAAGGGGCAGAATCATCAGGAGCGGGAGATTATGCAGCGCCGGGTTGTTTTGCCTGAAGTTGTGTTCCCAGGTCTGCCGACCCTTCCTGGGGGGTAGCATTACATGGGTGGGGGCCGAAAACACCGTCTCGCTGATTTGGCCCTGGCTCAGTCCCAGGGTTGGCGTTTGTTGAGGCGTAGTTGGCGGCTGCGAGGGTGCCGCCTGAGGCGGAGGCGTGGGAAGCGGTACAGGAGGTGTGAGGGCTGGCGACACCGGGGCGGCAGAAACGGGAAAGGCATTTCCCCCAGGCTTATTTGCCTGCTCCAATGCAGTGGCAAAGGCTGATACAGTAGCAAAACGCTCCTTGGGGTCTTTGGCAAGAGCCGTCATTACAACTTCTTCCATTGCCGGAGGAAGATCAGGAACTTTCTCGCGCAGTGGCGCCGGACGCGCGTAGAGGTGCTGGGTACAGAGTTCTGTAAATGTTCCTTGAAACGGTGTCTGGCCGCTTAGCCATTCGTAGGCAATGATCGCCAGCGAGTATTCATCGCTGGCGGCGCGTGGCTGCCCCTGAATTTGCTCCGGCGCCATGTATGTCACCGTCCCTACGACTTCTTGCATACCAGGATGGCGCGAGCTTTGCGCAACCAGGGCAACCCCAAAGTCGCTCAGCAGTACCTCGTTGTTGCGTCCTAACAAGAAATTCTCAGGCTTTACATCGCGGTGAATGAGCTTCTGATTATGCGCATATTGAAGGGCTTCCGCAGCCCGCTTGATATGAGGTACGACCTCTGTTGGTGCCAGTTTCATCCCCCTGGCATATTTTTGGCGAAGCGTCCCGTTTGGCGCGTAGTCCATCACCAGATAGGGGTGGCTCCTTCGACCCCAAATTCCAGCACACTGATCAAGCCAGGTTGACTGTCGCCAGGTGAGGTTGAGTCCTGATGATGCGTGAAAGGTTCACGCATTTTCATAGGAGAATTGCCTGAAATGAAACGTACTTCTTGCCGAATTGCCGAAAGGGTATAAAGCAATCACCCAAGCACTCGATTTAATGATCGGTGGGTGTAGCGAGTAGTTGTTGGCGTATGAACAAAGGAGAGAATCATGATCGGCAAGCGTATTTCTTCTGGGACACGGCTGAGCCTGTTGCTGCTGCTCTTGGGGTCACACTTTTGCTGCTGGGTCGCGGCGCTGCTCAAGCAGCGCCGCACCAGTCCGCCAGTCGTCAGCCGTCTGCCAACACGCCAGGGATGATTACCGAGTTCCCCATCCCTTCGGGCAATACAGCTTTTAAGATCGCTCAAGGCGCAGATGGCAATCTCTGGTTTCCAGAGTTAAACACGAGCAAGATTGGCCGGATCACCTCTGGTGTCCAACTCAGCCAGGCAGCCGTGAGCGTGGTCACAACCCCAGGGACCAGCCCAACCGCGCAAGTCCTGACGCTGAGCAATAACAACCCGAACGCGGTGCTCAATTGGTCTGCCGCCGCTCTGCCGTCCTGGGTGAGCGTCAATCCCACCTCCGGCACACTGGCTGCGGGTGGGAGCCAGCAGCTCACCCTCACCTTCACGCCCACAAGCAACACCCCGCAGACCTCTACTACCACGCTCTCGCTCACCACCGCGTCGGGCGCTGTCTCCCCGCTGCTGGTGCCCATCACGGTTGTCTCGGCTAATGCCTCCAAAACGTGGTACTTTGCGGAAGGGTTTACAGGTGGCTCGTTCGTCGAGTTCCTGACGCTCGCCAACCCCAACGCGGTGCAGGCCAACGTCCAGGTACAATACTACCTGGGCACCGGCCAGGTTGTCCCGCAAAGTGTCGTTGTCCCAGCCAACGCGCGTGGCACCATCCGGGTGAATGACATCGTTCCGAATCAGAACGTCTCGATAGTGGTGACAGCAGATCAGCCCATCGTGGCCGAGCGGCCTATCTACTTCACCTACACCAGCATCTCCGGCCACCCCATTCCAGGGGGCAGTGATGTGCTGGGGTCTACGCAGCTTGGGACCAGTTTTGACTTTGGCTATCTGGATACCACCAGCCTGCATGACACCTTCCTGACAATTCTGAATCAGAATCCTGTCGCCATGAATGTCACTATCACCTACTTGGCCGCCTCCACTGGAATCCCAACGATCATCAAGCATACGGTGCTCGCTAACACCAGAGGGACGGTGAAGGTCAATGCTGAGCAGGGTTTGCCTGCTGGCGTCTATAGCGCTTTGGTGACGCTGGACCAGCCTGGGTTGGTGGAGCGCCCAATGTATCTGGTGGACAGCGTGACCTACTTCACCGGCTCTGCTGATATTGTCGGCGTGGCGACGCCGCTCGATAGCTGGGACTTTGCTGAGGGCTTCACCTTCAGCGGGGCTGGCGCGTTCAGCGAGCGCTACCTGCTCTCCAACCCGACGTCCAGTGTGGCGAAGGTTAGCGTGTTCTTCTTTCTGAGTGGTGGAGGCACCCAGACGACCAACTTGACTATCCAACCGGGAGCGCAGGCGGTGGTGGATGCCAACGCGGTGTTGGGCAACGAGGTCAATAACAGCGCGTCTGTGGGCGCCAGTCAGCCGATTCTGGCGGAGCGCTTCATGAGCTTTGACTTCCGGGGGAGCATTCCGGGGGCAACGGATGTGCTGGGAGCGGCGCAGCCCTCCAACCTGTTCCTCTTCTCAGAAGGTTTCACGGGGCAGGGCTTCTCTGAGTTCTTGACGATTGAGAACCCGGACCAACTCAGCACAGCAACGGTGCAAGTGACCTTTCTGCCAGCAGGCGGGGGCAATCCTGTTGTGCAGGTGTATCGTGTGGCACCGCTTAGCCGGTTTACTCTGGACACAAGCACGGTGATGCCTGGGCAGTCGTTCTCTATGATCGTGGAGTCCAACATCCAGATTGTGGCTGAGCGACCCATGTGCTTCACCTTCTCTGGAGGCAAGACCGGCGGCAGCGATGTCATAGGATACCAGCCTTGAGCACGTTTTCCAGGCAATGATACAATTATCTCTAGCAGTTTGTAGACAGGCAAGGTGGTAAGCGCAAGCAGTGACGTACAAAGACACTCAACCTCCTTTTGGCACTTCTTCAGAAGCAGCCTTGCCTTCAGGTCAGCAGTTAGAGATTCAGCGAGGAGCGCTGCACGCTGTTGTCACAGAGGTGGGGGCGGGGCTGCGCAGCTTTTCTGTTGGTGGACAAGAGTTGCTGGATACGTATGGGCCACATGAGATGGCCCGTGATGGTCGTGGGCAAGTGCTCCTTCCCTGGCCGGGTCGTCTGGAAGGCGGCCAATACAGCTTTGCAGGCACGCGCTATCAGACCCCTCTCACTGAACCTGAGACGCGCAATGCTATTCATGGGCTGACGCGCTGGTTGAATTGGCATGTCATCCGCCATGAGGCGAGCTGTGTTGTGATGGAACTGACGCTGCACGCCCAGCCAGGCTATCCCTTTGTGTTATGGCTTCAAGAACGCTACATGCTGACAGGGCAAGGGCTGGAAGTGCAGACAACAGCCCACAATAGGGGAGGCACCTCACTTCCTTATGGAGTTGGACATCATCCCTATTTTACCGTTGGAACAAACGTGGTGAATGACGCTATTCTGATGGTTCCTGCCAGGTCTTATTTTCGGAGAGACGAGCACTTAATCCCAGTGCGCCCTCCGGTGAGTGTAGCGGGTACGCCTTTTGATTTCCGAGTACCGCATCCTATTGGGGAGCTTGCCCTGGACACCAGCTATACAGACCTCATTTTTAACGATGGTTGGGCGCATGTCACACTCTCTGCGCCATCTGGGCAGCCAGGTATTACAGTCTCGCTTGATAGCGCGCACCCGGTTCTCCAGGTATATTCAGGTGATACTTTGACTGGTCTTGCCCGGCGACGAGGTTTGGCGATTGAGCCTTATACCTGCGCTCCCAACGCATTCAACAATGGCGCTGGCCTGCGCACGCTCCGATCAGGTGAGTCCTTCTCCAGCACATGGCGCGTTGCTGTTTCAGTTTAATTTAATCTGCTCATGCAGAGCACCACTCCCCCGAACCATGTCCCTCTTGCATCCTTTCTGGGGCACGATGCGCAATACAGAGGCTCAGCTTGTGGCAATCTGGCCCAGGGATGCACGAATCGCCTCTCCCAGTTGATGCGTGGTGGCGGTTCCCCCCAGGTCTGGAGTCCGTACCTGCCTGGAAGCAAGCACTTCCTCAATGGCGCGCATCAGCATTGTGGCTGCTTCTTCTTCCCCCAGGAAGTCAAGCAAGAGTTGGGCAGACCAGATGGACGCAATGGGATTCGCAATACCCAGGCCCGCTATGTCGGGGGCCGAGCCATGAATCGCCTGGAAGAGACTGGGGTAGCGCCGATCTGGATTCAAATTCGCGCTCGGCGCCAGTCCCAGACTCCCCACCACCGCTGCGCCTAGATCGGTAAGAATGTCGCCAAAGAGATTTGAGGCGACGATCACTTCCAGGCTCTCCGGGCGGATGACCATCCGCGCGGCCAGGGAGTCAATTAGTTGCTGCTCATGAGCGATCTCAGGGTACTCGGCTGCCACCTGCCCAAACACCTCATCCCAGAACACCATGCCATACTGCAAGCTGTTGGATTTGGTGGCACTCGTTACTTTCGCGCGCCGATGCTGGCGGGCATACTCGAAGGCGTAGCGGATAATCCGTTCTGTTCCCGCGCGCGTAAAGACGCTGGATTGAACGGCCACTTCCTCGGCCATCCCCTGATGCAGGCGCCCTCCCACTCCGGCGTATTCGCCTTCTGTATTCTCCCGTATGCAAATCATCGCAATCTCGCCAGAACCTTTGCCTGCCAGGGGACTCTGCACGCCAGGCAAGAGGCGCAGGGGGCGCAGGTTGACATATTGATCGAAGCCCTGACGGATGGGTAAAAGCAAGCCCCAGAGTGTCAGATGGTCTGGCACACGCGGGTCACCAACGGGACCAAGCAGGATACCATCAAAGCCGCCTTGCCCCAGCAGCTTCAGCCCTTCTCTGGGCATCAGAGCGCCTTCGCGCAGATAGCGCTCGGTACCCCAGTCGAATGACTCGGTGTCCACGCGGAAGCCGCCATGCAGGTCCGCAAGTGCCTTCAGGGTCTGCACGCTTTCTGGAATGACCTCTGGCCCGATGCCGTCGCCAGGCAAGATGGCAAGGTGATAGTGACGCATGGTTTCTCACATTCCTCGACTGAGGGGGGTGAAGCCAGTATAGCACGTCCCTCTAGCCAAAAGCCAGTCTGCGCATGCCGGGCTGGGACTCCACCTTTATGAAGCCAGAACCTGGTTCGTGGTTTCCTGGTGAGTTTCATCCCCCTGGGCCTCCTGGCTGCGCATGTGCCGCTCCAGTACGCCTATGTAGCCCTTGCATCGGGCATCCGCTGGTCAGCGCGTTGGAGGCAGCGGCCAGATGCGCTAGTCACATGTCCAGAGGAGGGTAATAGTGCTCTGGCCCAATCGCCTCAACATCGGTCAGCCAATCTCCATCATACAGCGTGGTGGGGCCTTGCCTCGGATCGGCGAAGGTCCAAGCCTGGCGTTTGTAGGTCCAATTCTCTGGCTGGAGCCGATGTGCCGCCCGGAACCAGGGCACCGCGTCTTCTGGATACCCCTGCCGATACAGGTACTGCCCCAGTTCAAAGCTGGCAGCAGCCTCGGCAACCTCTGGCGGGCGCGGGCGCGAACGGCGCACCACTTCTTCTGGCGCCAGGGCATAGGGGCTTTCTGCACCATGAGCCACCCAATCACGCAGGGCAGTTAGATACATTTCGGGCTGAATCCGAATCTTGCGCACAGCTTCTCGTAGAGCAAGCTCGCGTGGCGAGAGCGTCTTCGGAGGTGATGAACTGGCTTCGCCTGAGCGCTCTCTGGGGAGATACTTCGGGCGGTGGGGAAATGCTGGCTCAGGAGGACGGACCAACGCCCCCTCTTCATTGATCCAGACGCCACTGGGCACATTCACGATGCCCAGGAGTTCATCCACTACATGCGCTTGATCAATGAGGGCAGGATGGTCTGGCCGGGCTGCTTCGATCCAGGGACGGGCCGCCTCAGCGCCAGCCGTATCAAGCGCGATGGTCACAATCTCCAGGCCGAGAGGGTGCAATTCTGTTCGGAGTGCCTGCCACACGGGCAGGTCAAAGCGGCACCCTCACCAGGATGCCCAGGCCAGCAACAGCACCTTCTGTCCACGCAGGTCGCGGAGGGCAAAGGGGGTGCCAGCAAGATCAGGCAACACCAGTTCTGGAGCGCTGGCGGTGGTGAGGGCACGTCCTCCAGCTTCTGGGCCAAGACACCAGACATCATGCGTGGCATCATGCACTAGAGGCATGCCCAGTCGCTCAGCCAGGACGCGCGCATCCAGGTGCCCCTCCTGAAGTGGAGGCAAAGGAATACACAGATCTCCTTTGCAAGCGCCCTCTGGCCTGAGATGCCAGCCAGTTCGCTGTGCCAGTTCGGCACCATCTACCTGAAGGGTCGTAAGAATCATGGTGTGCTTCCTTTCATGAAGGTTGAGCGGGTGTTGGAGGTCGGAGATGTTGCCTGATCATACGCTGCCAGGTTACAAAGAAGAAGAGCGCGCTGCGCATGAAAACCGCCCTACCGGGTTGTGGGGCATGTCTGAGTTGGGAGCCATCGTAGCAGACCTCGCCGATACCCAGGGCGCCCAACTCGCACACATGCAGCATGGCAGTCCAGAACCTGGCTACTTTTGCTTGTCTCTTGTTCGCAGTAAAATGGGTTTATTCCCGTTGCCCTTGCCGTCGCCTTCACCATTTTGATTCCCATTTTCGTTGCCGTTGCCATTTCCGTTCCCATTCCCATTCCCGTTGCCATCTCCATCGTCTGAGTTGGTTTTGACAGTGACATTCGTTGTTTGAGTGGCTGTGCCATCGGGATTCTGGATGCCAATACTGTGAGGGTGCTGATTCCCAGTCCACTTCTCGACAACAAACACCAACCCCCCTCCCTTGAGGATGCCAGTAGCTATGCTCAGTTTCCCATTTACGAGAAGCTGCGCCCCAGACTGAAGGTTCGAGCCGTGAATGGTGACCGTTGCCTGGCCGTTGGGATGGGTGGGCAGTGTCACTTCAACTGAAGTAATCTGTGGGATTGCCGCACCTAGATGGCCTAATTCATTAGTGGTGACAACCTGTTCTGACAGACCCAAATGGGGCAAGAAACCGCGCAGCGTATGTATCGCATCTGTATTGAGTGTTGCCAATTCTGCTGTTAGCTGGTTTCGTTCAGCGCCGGGAGGCAAGCTGGAAATTTGCTGGCTTGCCAGGGTGAATTGCTGATCAAAATCGCTCAGCGTCTTCTGGTAGGCTTCATTGTGCCCGTCATCTGCCAGCTCTTTCAGGGCATCCAGACGATCACGCGCAAACTGGAGGTAAAGCTCGGCCTGATCTGGAGCAGAGCCAGCCAGAGAAACCTGGACTCCTTGCTCCCAGACTTTGATCCCGTAGAGTGGGTTATTGGGATTCTCTGTTCCATGAGCAGCAGCCAGTACCCCGACGCCGAGCAGCAGTATCAAACCCAGCGCCACTGCTGTGGAGAGGAGAGGATGTACCCTCTGCCTGCCAGGAAGGAGCCAGCCCCTCCACGTTGCATGCTGTCTGACAGGTTGTAAGGCAGCCTGGCGGGAGTGAAGCTGCTGCTCCAGGCGATGGGCAAATATCGGGTCCACCTGTAATTCAGGAGTGGTTCGCAAGCGTCGGGCGAGCGTCACCAAACGTTCCACTTCTGGATCGAGGTTATATGCTTTCCCGCCCACCCATCCATTCGCGTCTCTTCGTTCAAGCTCATCATCAAATTGATCCGAAAGTGGTTTCATAAGCCCCCCTCCTGACGGCGCACCTGCGCGCGAGGAGTCTGCCGAACAGGGGTGGGGGCATTCAGCAGACGCTCCAAACTATGAAGCGCGCGAAATTGTAATGCTTTGATTGCATTTGGGTTTTTCCCAAGCATTCGAGCAACGGTTGCCACATTATATCCGCAGATCAGGCGGTAAAGAATCACCTGTTGCTGGTCTTCCGTCAAATGGCTCATCGCCTCCTTGACCTCGCGCCACTGTTCGCGGCCCTCCGTCAGACGCACGGGATCGTAATCTGGATGGCTGGCAGGAATAGCCTGGCTTTCTCCAAGCTCCTCCTCCTCCCAGTGTGGCGTCTCCAGGGGAATCACCTCTGGCTGGGTGTGACGCTTGCGATAATAGCCCGCGATGATATTGCGGGCGATGCGTAGAATCCAGGCGCCAAACCCGGCCTCGTCGGTTGAATGAACCTGGCTGATTCCTTCAATCATCAGCAAAAACACCTCAGAAGTCAGATCTTCCGCTGTTGCGCGGTCTGGGACACGTGTGGCAATAGTCCCATAGACCAACGAAAGAAACTGATAATAGAGGGCGCTTAGCGCTTCTTTATCGCCTCTCTTGGCGCGATCAAGCTGGACCTCAAAGGAAGGCGCCTGCTCTTCAGACGCCTTGTCCCGCTTACCAGAAGACCGCCACCAGGAAAACATGAACTACTCCTCTTCCACAGGGTAGCGGGCTGCGGTGATACGTTCGAGTGTTTTTAAGCAGGAGAGAGATCGGTTGAACTATCCGGCGCTTTACATCTCATGAGGGGATAGGCGAGTATAACCTCTTCAGACAAAAACCCCTGCTACCTCTAGTGTGCTGGCGTCTATTGTAGTTACGGGTTGTCAATTATTCCATGCTGATAGCCCTTTTGGATGAGTGGCGAGTGTTTCCAAGCCCATTTCCTGAAGAGTTTGTTGAGATCATTTAAACCATCTGTTCTTCTGGTCCATGCTGATTATGAGCGCTGGGAAGACAAAACAGGAGATGGGGGAACACGGTGAGCGTGTTCCCCCCATCCGCTCAAAATGAAGTCACCTGGGCATTCGACCTGTCTTGCGAGGGAGAACAGTCAAAGCCTCTTCAGGAAAGTTACGGCGTTACCTTACTAATGTGTGTTGCCCAGTTTCCTAATGCAGCGCGCGTGCTGCCGCATGTTGGGTCTGTCAGGTAGGTTGCGTAGTCGCAGGTCTGGGCGACATACTCGGAGGCGATCCAGATATCCGACCCAACCACTGCTGCTGCCCCGTAATCCCCCCAACGCGGACGCCCGCTGCCGAATATGACGTAACTGGTGAAACCATCCCATGGACCCACGCCAGCGGCGGCAATCTGGACATTCCCCATGCCGACTTTGGCATCAAGTCCCGCAAAAGCGGCACTCGGATAATTGTTATCACCGGTCAAGGTGAAAGCAATCACCCCACGCCCGCTCGCGGTCACTCCAATGGCGGGGTATGTCAGATCTGTATCAGCGATACCGGCCTGACCCTGCAAGTTTACCTTGTGCGCGTTCGGGTTGATCACGTAGTACGCGATACCGGCCCGCTCCTCGCCCCCGACAATTATCGCCGTATCCAACGCACCCCAGAGTTGCCCGTTTGCATAGGAAACCTGCTGCATGCGCGAATCATTAGAATTCAGATTGCCGTTGGGAGGGCCGAAGGTCGCATTGTTATGGCTTCCAATGCCCGCAATGGAAGTGTTGCAATTTGGGAGAATAACGGTATCCGCGATGCACTGCGACAGGGGACGGTTCCCTGCTGGCTGCGTCGCGCGAGGCGGCACCGCATACTCATCAACGTTGATGGAGGTAACGGAGAGTAGGGGATTTGGATTGGCCGAATTCAGCGACGAGGTATTGGTAAGGGTCCACTGCAAAATGCTGTCGCTCGTCCCATCATCGGAGAAGACCGCTCGTGAACTCAGGAAAAACTCTGTCCCTCCATTATCGGTATCGAACTGATTGCCAGGTGTCTGCGCCGGCCAAACAGTGAAACCAGCACCATCTGGTCCCGCGCCAAGGGTGTTAAAGAGCATCACACTGCCTGTACCAGAAGTCAGGACATTGTGCCCAATCCCATAGACCTGGGCTCCGAAAAAGCCTGGGCCAGTGAAAGCGAACTCGTTGGTGGTCAGGTAGATTCCATTGGCATCTGCGCCAATGTGGGGGTAATCCCCCAGGCAGAAACCGCTGTTGCAGTGGTGGTTTGGCGTTCCCTGGGTTCCATTATTCTGCACCGGCAGGATGAAAAGCGACCAGGAGCCTGTTGGGTCAGAGGTATCGCTCACGGCAATGTCGAGATGATTATTGCCATTCGTCGCTGCGGTGAGGCCGACGTGATCCAGAGTTAACACGACCTGGATGAACCGATGAATAACCTGGTCGTATAAGCAGGATGGATCAGTGAGAGAGGGACCACGCTCCCCGGTATGTGGGCCAGAGCGCACAATGGCTGCCGGATAGCCATAGAAGGTGTTGAGATCAATCACGCCCGTCGCTGGTGACCCATCTGCATGATAGATGCGCAGCACATCGTTGACCGACTCCAGAATGAACCCATTTCCTGCGCACAGTCCCTGATCAGGTGGTTCTACAGAGAACTGATTGCCACCATTCGCAAACCGCTGATTAAAGAAGTTCAGTCCATCGAAGTTCGTGCCAAGGACCGGGTTTGATTTGGAGCCAGCATTGGGATTGACCAGATGTCCATTCCCTTGCTTGGCGCCAGGCAGTGTTCTGTTAACCCCACCCTCATCATCCTCATTACCGCCATCGCCATTGTCTGCGTCATCACCATTGAGGACAGCATCAACCTCATCAGCCTGGGTTGAGGTGTCCGTAGCAGTTGGGGCTGAAGTGAGCGATGCAGCCCCGACGCGAGTCAATGGAATAGTTGTCCCACTGATGGTGGTAGCCCCAGCAGCGCTTACGCTGCCACGAAACAAGACAAAGGCTCCCAGGAGCAGCGACAAGATCGTGAGGCTGCTCACGCTGTACAGGAGCACCCGTTTGCGATCACGAAACAACATATCAACTCCCTATACTTTCCTGGTAAATGTTCGTTTGGCCTCGTTGCCAAAAGGACTGTTCTCCTGGTGTTGCCTCCTTTCCTGCACCTCTGGCAAGCATAAACACAGAGGGGAAACGCGGCGAGAAATCTGCTTCTCACCTGGCAAGGGTGTTGAGAAAATACCCCTCGTTGAGGGAAGTTGTTTTGAGAGGTGGCAATCAGGTGTAGATTCAATGGAGACATGGTTAAAAATGTGATTTGGAGGTAAATTCTCTCTGTTGGGTGGTGATGCCCTTCCTGAGAAGAGCGTATTTTGTAGCGCGGTGGGGTAACGGCATGAAGCTCTACCCCAAGGCGTAAGTAACCTGAAGAGGTAATAGCTTTGGAGGGTATGTTCTATGACACTACCAATGCAGCGAATACCGATACGAGTAGTACCGCATTTCTCACGATTGCAAGAGTGGATTGCGCTTGATGAAGGCTTCTTTCAGGCAGAAGGCTTAGAGCCAGAAATGCTCCAGGAGGTGATGCACGCAGTCTCCAGTCACCCCGGAGATCAATATGGGCAACGTCCCCAGGATTTGCCATTCGTGCAGCAGATGGAGGTGGTCAACTCCGCGTGCCAGTGGGGGACTGCCTGCAACGCGGGGGCAGGCATGGGCAAACTGGTGCCCGACCTCTACACGGTGGGCCGCTTTGCCCTGTTTACCCGCCCAGGCTCGCAGGTGCAGCGACTCGCTGACCTGCGCGACATCCCTGTTGGCATCGGTGAGATGGCGGGCAGCCACTTCACAACCCTCCAGGTGCTTGAGCAGGTGCTTCCCAGGACACATATTCGTACTGTCCATGCGGGAGGACCAGGTAAGCGCCTGCTCGCTCTGCTGGAGGGCAAGATTGAAGCGGCGACTCTGCTGGACCCCGAAATTGCCATCGCAGAAGCAAAAGGATTGCGGGCACTGGCTCGCGGAGAGTTCCTGATTACCTTCTGGGTGGCCCCAACGATTCATGCAGACGTTCTTCAGGCGTATTTCCGCGTGCTTAAGCGGGCCGACGAGGCCCTCTCCCGCAATCCAGAGCGCTATCTGCCCCTGTGGGAGCGTAACGTCCCTCCTGCCTTGAAGGGATCCTATGACTACTCCACATTCGGCCTGGGCGAGAAGTTTGTCTTTGAACCCTACACAGAGGAAATGTTTCAGCAGGCGCTACAGTTTGCTGAGAAGTGGGGACTGCACACCCATATCCAGGAGAACCGCTTCGGCTACCTCATCACGTCAGTCGGCATTTAGAGCGTGTTTCAGAGCAGGGCAGGGAGAGCATAAGCTCCTCTGCCCTGCATGAATATTGCCTATCCAGGCGACCTCTCCGATGCTGAGTGGGATTGCCTCCAACCGCTCTTGAATCTTTGGCAGCCCGACTGTATCAAGAAGCTGGATGGAGCGCTCTTTGCTGTGCGGTCTGAACTGCGCTACCACTCCAGCACCCGGCGTGTCAGCAACGCCTGTTCGGCGCAGTTCTGCGTCAGTTCCAGGGCACGCAGCGCAGCGGCCCGCGCCTGCTCACGGTGGCTCAAGTCCAGCAGCAACTCGGCACGAGTGGCATGGAAGAGGTGGTAGTGCTCCAGGGATGATGCCAGCGCATTCACCTCCGCCAGCGCCGCCTCTGGCCCCTCCACCTGCCAGAGCGCCACTGCTCGATTGAGTTGGATGACTGGCGAAGGCGTCATGCGCAGCAACAGGTCATAAAGCACGACGATTTGCCGCCAGTCGGTGGCTGCCCACGACTCTGCTTCGGCATGACAGGCCGCAATGGCCGCCTCTATCTGGTACGGCCCCAGCCGTCGCGCGGCTGCCGCCTGCTCGATCAGCGCCACCGCTTCCCGAATCATCGCCCGGTCCCAGTGCGAGCGGTCCTGGTCGCGCAGCAGCACCAAGTCCCCCGCAGGAGTGAAGCGCGCCTCGGAGCGCGCCAGATGCAGGCGCATCAGCGCCAGCAATCCCAGCGGTTCTGGCTCTCCCGGCAGCAGGCGTGCCATCAGTGCCGCCAACCACGCGGCATCTTCAGCGAGATCGCGCCGCGCTGGAGTTGGGCCGCTGCTGGCTAAATAACCCTCGTTGAACATCAGATAGAGGACGGCCAGCACCTCACTCAGCCGCGCTTCCAGTTCCTCGTCGCTGGGCAGGCGATAGGGGATGTTGGTGGCGACGATCTTACGGCGCGCCCGCACCAGGCGCTGAGCCACCGTCGCTTCTGAAGTCAGGAAGGCGTGGGCGATCTCGGCGGTAGTGAAGCCGCAGACCGCCCGCAGTGTCAGCGCGACTTGGGCCGCCCGCGAAAGCGCTGGATGACAGCAGATGAACATCAGCCGCAGCCGATCATCTGGCTCGTGGGAGACTGGTTGCGCCAGCAGCGCTAGCTTGGCACGGTAGGCTGCGTCGCGGCTCAACTGGTTGAGCGCGCGCCGTTTGGCGACGGTCATCAGCCAGGCGCCAGGGTTGTTAGGGATGCCCTCAACCGGCCAATGCTCCAGCGCCACCACCAGCGCATCCTGCACGATCTCTTCCGCGATAGCGAAATCGCCCAGGATGCGCACCAGCACAGCGGTGAGCCGCCCCGCTTCCTCCCGAAAAACAGCATCCAGGGCGGCATGTGTGTCCGTGCTAGCGATTAGTCCATCGTCGGTCGAATTTCGACGACGCCTCCCGCAGGCCAACTCCTGGCAAGGCGCAGCGCCTCATCCAGATCAGCAACATTGATCTCCACGTAGCCCCCAATCACCTCGTTACCCTCGATAAAAGGGCCGTCGTGGATAATCGGCTCCTTGCCAGCCTGATGACGCACGGTGGTGGCTGTATGCGGCCCCTGGAGTTGGTGGCCGGGACCGAGCTTGGACGCATGGTCTTGAAACCATTGACCGACCAACCGATATTGCTCACTCCGAGCTTCCTCGGTCGTCTGCTCCCATTCCCGCTGCGCCTCCTGGGTTCCGCAGAACAACAGCACATACTTCATAAACTGCTTCCTCTTCTTTCTTGTTCATGTTCGAACAGAAGGACTGCCCTCCAAACCCTCTCACCAGTCACTCCGTTCTTACGACAAATAAGAAAGGCGGGAAAACGACAGCAATCCAGGCAATGTGAAAGCGGGAAATTCGCTGATCTTATCGCATCATTTCGAATGGATTATGCCCCGGAAAATGAAATTCACTTTCATTAGTAGGGCAAAAGAATTCGGCCAGGAGATGTCCGCTCTTGAGTACCTTATGTCCTGCGGCATCTTCGCGGGGTGATGGTTTGGCGGAGAGCGCTTTGATTTCTTCCTCCGCCTGCTTGATCAATCCCTCGAATTGTTTGCGCACCCCCTCTCGTACATCAGGTAGCTCTTTTGTCCGCAAGTTCTGGATTTCCTTAAGTGCCCGCTCGGCGGCAAGGTGAATCTCCTCATTGCCTTCCTCTGCGGTATCAATCGTGTCTTCTGCCAGATCAACGGTGAGATAAGGCAGAACACGTCGGCGCGACTCAATCCAGGCGCCCGGCTCAAGCTTCATCAAGAGATCAAATGCGCCTGGCTCAAAAGTGTATCCGAGTAGTTCCCACTGAGGGAAGTAAAACTTTTCCAGGAATGTCAACGTATCCTGGGCATCGTACTCACGCACAAGGTGGATGCGCGCGTTGGGCAACCCCAAAGAGAGTTGCTTGCTCACATCGCTATGATGATCAAGAGTATAGACCCCCAGGATCAAGCAATCACCACGATCAACCAGAGGCGCGCGCAGGCTTTTCTCAAGTTCTGTATGCCCATGCAGCAGTTCTATCTGGCTAATCAGTAAGATGGCTTTTTTGTCCAATGCGTAGCGCTTTGCCATTTCAAGGACCAGCGAAGGCCCTGGCTTCTGCCCTTTTGGAAGCTCATGTATTTTTCCCAGGGCCAGCCTGTACACCGCCTTGAACTCCTGCAACCGTTCGCGCACGCCTCGGAAAGGGTGATGATTTGCGGCCAGGCGATCAGCCAAAGCCTTCTCAACCTCTTCCAGCGCCGATCCATTGTGTCCGACCAGGATGGGGATTTCTCCATCCTTGGACTGGGCACTCTTCCCCAGCACATCCAGCACCCCATCAGTCACCAAAGAGTGCATATGCTCGCAGCGGTAATCACTGCTCGGCGATACCTCTTGCACAAGCTGTTCAGCCTTGCTGTAAGCCTGGGCTTCTTCACTGGAAAAGTGCGAAGAAGCCTGAACAGTGGAACGACGCTCATCTCGCTCAAATTTTCCGACGAGCACCCCTGTCACCAATTCCGGCTGAATATCATAATTTTTCATCACGTGAGTGATCGAGGAGTCCTGGGTGATAATCGTCCACAAGATGACAGTATCCGTCAGGAGCACGTTGCGTTCAGCAATCGTCTTGCACCATACTTGAATGCACTCATGCAGCTTCTGAGTTAAGCCATCCTGGGAGGCTGGTGGCTCCCCATGCTGCATTCCGTACTCCAGAAAGCCCTTCAATTCATTGAGTTGCGTGGAGTCAGCCAGCGTGTTGAGTATCTGGCTACTTGGTATGTCGCCGCTCTCATCCTTGAGCACAGCCAGGACAATGTGCAATGGACTAAAAGGCCAACCCGCTGGCACCAATCGCTCAGCGCATTCTAGCAGCTTCTTGGCAGAAGGTTGTAGGGGGCCAAATTGTCGTGGCATATTTCCTTCTTTCTTTGGGGGAAATACTGGCTTGGTGAGAGATCTTCGCGTCACGAGACTCTGGCTCAGTTGAGCAAAGCGCTATATCACCTCCTTTATCTCGATGGTCTTGTTCACCCGCGCTACTGCGACAGAGCGGCCATTAGGGGACCAGACGACTGATGTTACACGGCTTGGAGACAGCAGGGCTGGCTCTTTGAGAAGACCGCTGATGGTATTCCAGATTTGGAAGGTGCCATGATAGCCTTCTTCACCATCATGGCCCCCTGAAGCTATCCAACAGCCATCAGGGGACCAGGCGAGGCTACTCACCAAAGCTTGATGACGTTGATAGAAAAAAAGATTCTCACCGTTTTGGGCATTCCAAACATGAATCCTTGTATCGGTTTCCCGCGCAGGGAGCAGCGGGTTTCCGCCTCCAGAAGCAATGCGCGTGCCCTCTGGCGACCAGGCGAGCGTATAGATAGAATTGCCATGCCCTGGGTAGATAAGACGCCGCTCGCCCGTCTGCGTGTCCCAAACCTGCACAGTTCCATCAATACTTCCAGAGGCGATACACGTGCCGTCCGGTGACCAGGCAAGGGCACGGACCTCTCCCTGGTGCTGGTCATAGCAGCATTGGAGCTTGCCAGTCCAGGCATTCCACACCTGCACAGTCCCATCCGCGCCGCCTGAAGCGATATGTGTGCCATCCGAGGACCATCCGACGGCGAAGACTTCCCCCCGATGCTGGTGATAGCTGGTGCGAATTTTTCGGTTGGATAAATCCCACACCAGTACGGTTTTATCATCACTGGCCGAAGCCAGCCAGCAACTTTCGGGACACCAGCTTACAGCATGTACAGCACTAAAATGCCCCTCAAACTTCGGCAGAGAGCGTTGGGCTGCTATATCGCGGATATTCACAGTAAAGTCAGCGCTTGCTGAAGCAAGATAGCGTCCATCAGGGGACCAGGCCAGGCTAAGCGGTGTGTCCTGGTGAGAGCGGTATATAAGCGGGGCCACCTGTAAAGGCAATTGGGGAGGGGTAATATGAGTGAGGACAAACCCAGGCTCGGTGCTGCGGTCTGGAGAGGCTGGCGCTCTATGAGGCCGACCTCGGTCTGAGGCTGAAAGCACAAGCGGCTCAAGCGGAGGGGTGGGCGGCAATTGTTCCAGATCGAAAATATGCCCATCGTCGGAGCGCATGTGCAGGGTTGGGACGCCCCATTCGAGTGTGTCGCTGCGCCCCAGGCTGATGGTAACTCGAGCTTCTGCCACTGCCGCGTCAACCGGGAACTCATCAGCCAGGCACTCGTAGAAAATACGAGAAAATTCGGTGCCTGCCCAATCGCTGATGTCCTCTTGCATCGCCAGGACAGCCGGAATGCCGCGTCTCGTAAGCGTCGTAGAGGTGCTGGAGAAAAGGTCGTAGAGACTTCCTCTGGACCCTTCACACGACGTGAAGACTACCAGACGTAATGACTGATGGTTGAACAAGCTGCCAATTTGCGTGGCGGTTAAAAAGTTGCTTTTGCCTGTCTCATCGGCAAGAGCAATCAAGCCTTCCCTGGAATTCGGGTCGTAGCCGCCGTGCCCGATAAAGTGAATGATATGCCATTTCTCCTTGCGCAGCGCGCGCCGCACATCCTCAGCGGTTTGCCCTGGAAGCCAGACCAGTTTTACCAGGCCAGCTTTTTCAAGTCTCTGTAAGGCGTCGCTCATACGCAGCTTTTCGCGCTCGACATCCAGCAGGGGTTGATCGGTTGGGGCGGCGGCTATCCCAAGGATGCGTAGGGGAGGAGCGACTTTTAAGGTTGGGGTCGAGCGGGGGAGGTTCATATAACGGACGATTGGGGTGCGGCTGGAGAGGCAGAGATATTCGCCGAGGCGATCATCATAGAGATATTCCCAAGGCAGAACCGCAAGCTCTGGCGCCAGGAGGTGTAGCCGGAAACGCAGGCCCAAGCCCTGCTCTTCAGCTATGCGACGGCTTACATCATACATCGCGCGGATGTTGCCAGCAAGCAATAAATTAAAGGCGTGCTGCCCAAATTTCTGAATTGCTGCCTGCGCTTCGGCTTGCACAGCCGAAGGGCGAAAGCGACTGGGCTTGCCCCTAGAGAGCTGGAGGGCATGATGTAAATCATTCAGGTGTGCAATAATAGCCGATTGAGTAAAGGGAAGCTTGATGCGAGAGCGTTCTTGTCCGGCGGCAGGGCACGTAATGGAAACCGGATACCAGTTCCGTGTGCGTTCACCTATCTCATAGTCAAAGTTGAGATAGTCCGTCCAGTTCCGCTCTTTGCCATCGGAGCCATTTGAGGAGTGATTCGACGGGACACCCATATGCGAATCCCTTTGTTAAAAGTTATTGGTTGCCGGTGGGAAGCAGAAGCCGTGCCAGGTTTCCCAACACTTTTTAAGGTGTTGTTGCTTGCGCTTCAATGCTCCTGTACTTGGGTTCGAATTGGGATGATTGCCACGTTCTCCCCGAAGCGTGGCATCTCTTTATGAAGTGCTCAGTTACATTATAACACACGGCCTGTATTTTGTCAATATGTCGGATAACACAAAATTTTCTTGATAAATTGTACGCATGCTATTATCATATATACCTACATAAACGAGCCGATCTATCGAGCATATCCTGATATTAGCATCAGATAATCTTCTAATATATCTCTCGCCCCTCCAGGCAGTTAGGAAACATAATCTTGCTCGAGGAACAGAGGGCACCTGCTGATAAAACATGCCAGGAGAATTTGTGTTTTGCAGAAGCATGGTGCCATCCGCCCAGATCAGGAGTGGTGCCTGGAACACTCTTTGCAAAAGAGGAGATTGGCTCGAATGCCATACATGCTCCTTGATGGTGTTCACAGAGGATAGGTAGACCTTTCCTGTTCATTGCCAGCCTGCCAGGAGGTGCAACATGCGTAACAGAGCTTTTGTAAAAGGAGACATCGCAGCATGCAAGGATATATTCAGGAGTTGCGCGCGATGGTTGGACATCGCCCACTCATTCTTGTTGGCGCAAATGTGCTGATTGTTGATGGAGCAGGGAAGCTGCTCCTCCTCAAAAGAGCCGATACGAACGATTGGGGGTTTCCTGGCGGCTTTATGGAATTAGGTGAATCGGTGGAGGAAACCGCCAGAAGAGAGGTGTTGGAAGAGACTGGATTGCAAATTGGGGAGATGCAATTCTTTGGCCTCTTTTCAGGTCCCGCTTGCTTCTATACCTATCCCAATGGGGATCAGGTCTTCAATGTTTCCGCTGTCTACCTCACCCGCGATGTTCATGGCAATCTGTTAGCAGATCAGATCGAGTGCCAGGAACTGCGCTTTTTCGACGTAAAGAACCTGCCCAAGAATATTCTCTTATCTGTGCAACCAATTGTAGAGCATTATGCCCATTTGCAAACCTGAGTGGCGCAAATTTGGGAAAGATCTGCGAGGGCGCTGGATTGAAGGTTATCCGCCTTCTTCCTGCTTGCTTGGAATCTGGTCTGGATTTTCCTTTCGTGCACATCCGCTCAGTTCGGCGGTCTTTTGAATTTTTTGGCGCAACTCCACCGCTTCTCTGTAAATGTTCGGGTGATGATGTTTGTCGGCAACTTGAAGAGTCTGTTCTACGTATTTCAAGGCGCTCTCCAGTGCGTTGCACTGCATCGCCTTATCCCCATCAATAGTCACCGCGTACTCTCTCCAGAGGTTAGCAAGAATGAGGTAGTCTTTGGCCCTCTCTGAAGGTTTCTCCTCCTGGGTGTGAACCGTTAGCATGATACGCTGGGCATCAATGATAAGATCTTTGACCACTTGTCCTCCAGCATCTTTCGTTAGCCCCAGAGAGTCTTCGAGCGCCCGTGCTAATCTATCTCTCAAGATAAGCACAGGCCAGTCTGTTGTGGCCTCGGAGGGAAGCGATCCAGGGGTAGCGTTCAAGGCAAGGTATCTGCGCAACGTGCTGTAGCTGTAGCCTGTCACTCCCAAACGTGTAGTAAGCTCGAAATCGCGCATAAAATCCGGCAGCGTCGGCTGCTCAAGCGAGAACCGGGTGAGATCAATGCGATAGGACTTTGCATTCAGCGCCGTCTTGAGTTGTTCGCTATACTCTCTCGCTTGCTCAAGCGGAACCCCCCTCAACAGCAGGTAAAACCGATCCCCATAGGCACGATAAAGTGTGACACTTCTTGGGTGGCTGAAAAGAATGTTCATCTGGTCCTTAATGCGTCGCCCAACCGCCAGAATCCCATTCTTAGCTGCCTGGTCGCCATAAGTGTGCGCAAACCGGCTGAGGTTATCAACATCCACAGCAATGAGAGAGAGATGCTCTCCAAAGGCGTTCTCATTGCCCTGGGCTATCTGCCGAAGCAGTTGTTCCAGATCACTCAGGAAGTCGTTGCTGGTCAAGAATTCTTTGAAAAGAAGATCAACAACATCCGGCTTTTCAATCATCTCGGTCAGTTCTTCTCTTGTGGTCGTGCGGGCCAGATCAGATGTTATCCATTCACACAGCACATCCACTATGACCCTCAGAACCAACTGGCTCTCAGCAGAAAAAGCTTCAGGCTCATCAGAGGCAACATACAGAACGCCAAGCCATCTGCCGAGTTTCCCCACTGGGACAGCAATCGCCGAACGAATGTTCCCTTCGCGCTCCCGCAGCGCAATAGAAGAATCCATATCTGTGATATTGTTGCGTCTGACACTGGTCCCCGTCATATAAGCGAGCAGGCAAAGGCCGTGTTTATGACTGGGCGAGATGGTTGTACCAATCCTATGGGGCGACTTCGGGCTTTTCCCGCGTACTTCCAGCCTCGATTGCATCAATGGTGCTGGTGGATCTGTGGGTTGCAGGATGCAGCAAAAGCGCCAGAGTTCCTCCCGTGTATTCCTATCCAGTCCCCCCAACCGAACGACGACTTCCGCGAGTTCTTTGAGGAAATGCTCTTCCAGCAGTGCGTCGGCAGATTCGGATGAAAGATAGAGCAGCGTGTTGTGGGAGGCTGTGAGTGCGTCTTGCCACAAAGCTGCATTGTTCTGACAAAATGCCAATATCCTCTTTGCCGCGTGGCGTGCATTGAGGCTCCCGTTCATGCTGGAAAGATTCAGAAGGTCTACGTACTTCTTCTCGATGGCAAGATACCCTACAAGGGGTCGGTCATCACCGTTCGAGGGTAGGATACTCTTTAACGCAAGCAATGTATAGCGTTCAGGGAATTCGAGCACGGGGTTTTTCACAAGGAACAGACCCAGTGGGCGATCCCTCCCATGCCAGCAGAGCAAAACTTCACCGAGCTTGTAGAGATCTTCTGGAGACTTTATTTCAGGCTGCTCCAGTGAACCATCGGCTTCGCCAAAAGGCAGAAACAGCCTGAAATCAAAATTAAGCGTCTGCTCGAAAATGAGCAACATGGCATGATAGATCACCCTTGGCAGGAAGAAGTTCCAGAAGATTGTGCCCTCTGCCTGGCTGATCATTTCTTCAACGCCCTGGACACGCTCTGGCTCGTTGATCCAGGCTAGCGGAGCGTCTATAGTCGTAGCTTTGGCAAGCGCCTGTTCTTTTCCCAGGAAGCCAGCGATGTCTGAGAGCGTATAGGATGCACGATTATGCAACTCATCAATAACAACCAATTTTGCCAGATCATCCAGTCCATAGCGCCGCTGACCAGGATGTGAGGTTACACTAGCATAGCGTGTGCGACCAGGTGAGAGAATCCCAAGGGTTTCCCAGTATCTCAATTGGACTCCCGATACTCCTACAATATCAGAAACCGTTCCAATACTCAGCGTCAGCTTGTCTCGCACTTCGCCCAGTCGCTCATAAAGACGAGATTGAACAGTGGGCTGCTGCAAATGCTCTTGGATGCTTTGCACGATCTGCTGATCGGACACTGTTTATGCCTCCCATATGCCTCTTGGTTTGGTGAATCAAATGAATTACGCAGCACGCAGATAGTCTCTGGAAGGTTCTTGAACGTAGACCTTCAGAAGCCATAATCATTTTATCAGATACATTCCTAGAGGGCAAGACATTTCAACATTAAATTTATCTTTTCTGAAATTACTATTGATCGTCTTTAGATTTCCTAATAAAAACTGTGTTTACTTGAGTAGCCCTATAACGGAGAAGCAGCACCAGCGCGCTGCTCTTCTTTTCAAGACCTTGATGCTCTCGCTATCAACCGCAGAAGTCGGCACTTGAGCCAGGGGCTGCAAGCGTTTCATAGATGTCCTTTACTCGCTGCGCCTGTTGCCATGAGGCCGGAGAAAGGAGGCTAGCCAAAAATCGCGCCGGAGGAGCCGATTGACAAGACGTAATCCACAAAATGAACAATCCAATTAGAAGTCAGCTTGACATCCTCTAGTCTAGAGTGTAAGTTACTACTTAAACCAATCGGATAGATGGAAGGCCAGTTCACCTCCATGTAGCTGATATGGTGATAACGTATGGAGTATGAGCCTGCTTATGAGTGATGTCACCAGTAATCCTCTTTATCCTTCCCTTTCCGATAGTTCTTCACTGCTTGATGGTCCAACAGATCTTAGTCATTCCTGGTTCAGCCTCTACAGCTTGTCGGAGCCTCGAAGTCTAGCGACCTATTTTTCCTCCCTTACCGCGCAAACCATAAACACCCTTCCCTATGTTGGCATTGTGGAGATGACCTTCAGCCAGGTATTTTACGCTCACCTCTGGACACCAGATCGAGCAAGATCGGTCAGGGAATGGCTTGGTGACCCTCTCATACATGCCGTAGAAAGGATACCATTCAGAAAATTCAAGGCTTCCCTTCCCTGGCTCTCTTTATGCTGCTCCCCGGATGTGCTCTGGGATTGTTTGTGTGCTGAATTGCTCTTCTCGCTCTTTTCTATAATGGATGATGCACTCGATGAAAAGGAAACGCGCTATGGTCGGCAGACCTCGTATGGGCGCTTTGGAAAAAAGCGCAGTATGCACTCCTGGGATGCGGCTTGCAAAGTTGGGCGGAAAGGAAAAAGGCTCCTACAGGAAGACCCCATCCGAATCGGCTTATGGCAGGCTACCCTGGACCAAATCGATCAAAGCGAAAAAACGCGCGTTGAACAAGATATACATCTCCCCTTTTCTGAATACTGTAGGCAAAGCATCAGGCGCACGAGTTTTCTGGGAATATGGTGGGAGCAAGGCGCGAGAAACGCTGGAGATACTCTATTAGCGGAATTTATACACTCCATCTATCCACTTTGTGCCCAGGCTGCCCAGCTTAAAAATGACCTCCGCAATGCAGATTCTGTCTGGGAAACAAACTGCCGAGGTATCCCCTTCTCTGACTTCACCGATGGCCGGGCCACAGCCGTGACAATCCTTGTGCGAGAGAAGGCTTCTGCCACAGATTATGCCTGGATTCAAAAGCACGCCTGGAAACAAAACCTCCCCTTGTCCAAAGAGACAATTGAGCGCCTCCAGGCAATCTGCCAGAACTCCGGGGTGTTTGATGCTGTCAGGACAGCCATTATCTCCACGATCTCAAACATAGAATACCTGATAACGAATTCGTCCTTATCACTCTCCATCAAATCTTTGTGGTTAGGCTGGGTGCTTGAGCAATTCAGCGAGGGCATTCTCACTTATCAGCCGAGCAGCGAGGAGTTTGTCAACACAGCGAGGATGCTGGCAGGCGCCCGATAACACGGCCTAAACCACCTTGTCCCTCTAGATAAAAGCGCACATCCTTTGCGCCACCACATCAGTGTGGGCACCAGAACGCTCCTGGCTTCTGGTGTTGCTTATCGCCACCCAGCTTTCTCAGAGTCACCGCTTGCGCACGGCTGCTGATATTAGATTATCTATGATTTTAGAAATATACTGATGAAGCTCTTGATTTATTCAAATTTATCTGTTATCATATTCCCAGGAGCTACAAAAGATGCCGACCCCTTCTCAGTTTAAGGGATATGGCTGCGCAAAATCTTTGGGGCTTGAATGTTGAAGCGGCGCATGCCGTTCAGCAACCGGAACGAGGCCAGAAACATGTTCGTAGATGTCTGCTCTGTCACTAAACGCTATCGCCTGACATATCTGGCAGGCCGGGCAGATATGCTCTTTGTCTTTTTATACGCTGGTAGCAGTTCTGGCGCGAGTTGGGCTGGTGGGCATTCTGGAAAAAATGAGGCTGAGAACCTTTTAGCGGGTGTCTCAGCCTCATTGCTCTATAAAGAGCAAGCAGTTTTGTAGGGCGTTGGCGCAGGTTTCAACCTGCCAGTAGTAAAAATGAACGAGGAGGGCAGAGCAGAGAATTTCGCATCTCTTGAGAGGAAGCATCAGGCTAGAGGGATCGGGGAAAACGGTGCGAGCGTTCGCCTTCAATCTTACGGACACGAACGCTCATCCAGCCCATTCCCGCTTCCTGGAGAAATCCAGGTCTTCGACAGGTCTGAGTCCACCCCATTCTATCGTTTCCGGCTGTTTTCCGCAACGAGCAGCCACACCACCACACCAACAGAAAGGCACGCCCTGTCATGAACAAACGTAAACGCCCGAAAAACCGCTTATTCGCCCAGGCGATTGTGATCGCGCTGCTGGCTACCCTGGCCCTTGGCCCCCGCCTGGCCTCAGCAGGACAACAGGTTCCGCCGCCACACCGCCTCCTGGCGTGTGTACAACCTTTGCCGTCTTGCCTGGGAGTCATTCGGAAAATAGGCTAAGCTGTAAGGCGCCAATCTCTCTGGTAAGTACAGCCACCAGGGGCCAAAAGCTCACCAGCCGTGTGAGCTTTTGGCCCCTGGTGGTTTTGTGACCCAAAGCAGCCCGCACAGTTTCGAGCTGTTCCGCTTGATCTCCAGCCAGCGCAACCAGGAAAAAGGGTCTGCCCATACCTGGCAACCAGGGAAAGCGACAGTTCAATCTGTTGAAACAACTTTCATGGGAGGGGAAACTTTATTACTCAAGCTACTGACAATGGAGCCAGGACAAATTAGTATAGGGGCGTGCGTTGGGGCAGGCAGCCCCAACATATGTGCAGCACTGCCTGGCCGGGCAGAAAGGATGATTGTGTTATGAAGAAGCGAGCGAACAACCTGTTACTCGTCGGCGCGCTCCTGATGGCGCTGCTGGGTGCTCTGGCCCTTGGCCCCCGCCTGGCCTCGGCGGGACATCAGATTTCGTCACCGCACCGCCTCCTGGCATGCTCTCCCCCAATGCCGCCTTGCTACTAGGGCAGGCAACGGCAAGCAGGTTCTCTCTTCTCCACACGGGTGAAAGGAGAGAGAACCTGCTGCAATGCGCTCGCTGGAAAGGGATGGGCCTACGCTCGCCTGCCGAGCAAAGGAAGCGTCAGCTCAATCTGCTGACACGCCTCCTTGAATCGGCCCTGCGCGTGCAAGAATTTGCTGTATTGCTCGCAGGCATCGCTCATCACGTCGTAGTTCTGACTCTGCTTCGCAATCTGGATGGCTGCCTGAAATGCCTGCTCTGTCGCCTCTGGATCACGCGCAACCTGGTAAGCTTCCGCCAGCGTGAGATGCAGGCCGCTTTCTGCCCGCTGATTTCTGCTCTGCTGTGCTAACGCTAACCCTTCTCGTGCCAGCGAGATAGACCGCCTCACCTCCAATTTAGCAAGGGAGAGCGCCGACAGATTATTCAGGGCAGTAGCCCAGGCGCTCAGGTCTTTCAAAGACTCGGCGCGTTCCCGGCTCTGGCGCAGGTGTTGCTCTGCTTCTGTATACTCTTGCAGTTCAACGTGAATGTTTCCGAGAAGTAAGCGCGCCTGGGCAACCATCTGGAGATTCTCCAGAGCAGCAAACGCCTGCAATGCCTGCTGGAAACTGCTCCTGGCGCGGTACAAATCGCCGCTGGCCTGGCACGCTACTCCCAATCCCCAGGCAATGAGTCCTAGCTCGCGCAAGAACCTCAACTTCTCCGCCTGCTTCTGGGCGACTCGATAAAAGGAGATAGCGTTTTCATGCCAGCCAAGCGCCAGCGCGTCGTTCCCCAATCCCTTGTAGATCACTACCTTGAGATATGGGTCGTTGACGTGGCCTTCCCCGACAGCGGCGAAACACTGACGATGGTGGAACCAGGCTAACCCAGGGTGGTCGGATACGCAATACGCGCTGCCCAGGTAGCAACGCAGCCGCTCAACCCACTCCTTATAAAATGGTTTTTCGGCCAGCGGCGCCCGCGCCAGCACCTCCTCCGCCAGCTCCAGCCCTTGCTGCGCCAGGCGGATGGCCGGAGCAGGCTTCCCAGCCAGCGAGCAGGCCCAACTCGCCAGCCAGCACCACTGCACGCGCTCGAAGGGCGTCAATCTGCCGGGCGGGTCGCCTTTGCCACCGAGCAGTTG
>DATBGS010000161.1:0-7251 GCA_036557885.1 Ktedonobacterales bacterium | reverse complement strand
CAAAGACGCCCAATCCCTGCTGAAGGTAGACGCGCTCTCGCTGGGAGAGGAGTGGGCGTTGTGGTATCGGCTCAAGCGCGAGAGCAAGGCGGGAGGGGCCATTCCAGGGCCGTTTGTGGAGATGGTCGAGCGCTGGTTAGCGGGAGACACGCCGCCGCCCTATCGCAAGCAGACGGACAAGGAGCGCCTGGCCGAAGCCCGCTTCTGGCTCTAACGCTGGTAGCGTCCGCCTGCCGCCGTGCCCTTCTGTCTCAGGGTGCCCCTGCTTTGAGGGGTAGCCCCGGCGTCCCTGCCGGGGTTTCGTGGCAAACACCACCGTTCGCGCTTGCCACGCTTGCCCGGCAGGGACGCCGGGGCTACAAGCAGCGGAGTACCGCCTGTTGCCCCGGCGTCCCTGCCGGGGTGCCGGGCCGTCCCTGCTTGCGTTCAATGAAAAGATGTGGCAGAATGGTTTCGTTTCCATACCCTCATACGGGTCGTTAGCCTGTGTTGCTCCAGCCGCATCTGCCCTGGAGAGAGGGTAGCAGAGCAGGCCGAAAAGGTCAAGTGATTTTGCACCAGGGAGATTTGCTCAATGGCTGCTTCCTCCGCCCGCACTAAAGTTTTTATCAGCTACAGTCATCAGGATGAAAAGCATCTCCAGCGTTTGCATGTCTATTTAAAACAGCATCAGATTGCCTCTGGCTTGCCCTTCTGGGATGATACCAAGATTGAGGTTGGCTCGGACTGGTTCGAGAAGATTATGGCAGCCATCGCCTCAGCCAGCGTTGCTGTCCTACTCATCAGCGAAGATTTCCTGGCCTCTGATTTTATTAACGAGCACGAATTACCACCCCTGTTGGAAGCTACCAGGCAGAACAAGCTGACACTCATTCAGATCATCCTCAGCCCCTGCGCCTTCGATGACCGCCCAGACCTGAAGCGCTTTCAGACGGTCAACCCACCCTCCAAGCCACTCATCGGGCTGCCAGAAGTAGAGCAGCGGGCGCTCTGGAACGAGGTTGCCAGGCAGGTGAGCAAGGCATTGACGCAGCCAAAACCGCCTGAGCTACTGCCAGCGTTTCAGTGGCTGGGAAGCGCTCCACCCCCACCAGCGACCGTCGCGCTGCCAACGCTGATGATTTTCTCCATTACAGGCAACATCCCTCCCCGGCGTGTGCCGGTTCAGGCAGGCGGAATGACCATTGGGCGCGAGCACACCAGCACCCTGTCTCTGACTGAAGCCAGCGTCTCTCGCCATCATCTACAACTCAGCCCGCAGGGAACCCAGTGGGAGGTGACACGCCTGCCAAACGCTGGCCCGCTGTATATCAACGGGCATCCACGCGACCAGGCCATCCTCCAGCCCCATGATCAACTGGTGATTGGCGGGATGGTGCTGCGCTTTGAAAGCACCGACCCGCGCCTTGCCATCAGCAACATCGGGACGGAGCAGATGCCGCTGCTGATCACCTCCGAACAGGTGCCGCATTTGACCGTCACCTGGGCGGGCGGGCGCTTTGTGGTGCCGCTGCGCGAGCAGACGATCACCCTGGGGCGCACCCCAGACTGTGGGATTATCGTGCCTTCGGATATTGTCGGAGGCCGCCACGCCCGGCTTGATCGCATGGGCGATGGCAGCTACCATATCGCAGACCTGTTCTCGCGGAACGGATTGCTGTTCCAGGGCGCACTCATCAAAGAGCGCTATCTCCAGCATGGAGATCGCTTGCTGATTGGCGCGCCAGATACCGGCCAGCTTGTCATGCTGGCCTACGCCCTCCCGCGCTGAATGCCTCCTGCTCTGGCAAACTGATGCACTAAAACCACGACGCCTCGCGTTTACTAAAAGCAAGTGCTTTCATACGCGAGCACCATCTGGCAAGCATCAACGCAGAGCAGGAGGGCCGGTCCATGTTTATGAATGCCCAGGGTCCGATTGGGCAGGTGATTGGCGGCTATCGGATTGAAAAGATGTTAGGCCCAGGCGCCACTGGCGCCGTCTTCCTGGGCCAATCTGTTACTTCTCCACAAACCCAGGTGGCGGTGAAAATCCTGGTCGTCCCCTGGAACGCGCCCCCAGAGGACCGAGCGAACTTTCAGACGCGCTTTCGGCACGAGGCGCAGGCGCTCAAGCACTTGAATCATCCGCATATTCTCTCCATCCTGGCTTTTGGTGAAGAGGCAGGCATGCACTACATGGTGCTGCCCTATATGGCTGGCGGGACGCTGGCAGACTATTTGAGGCAGCACGGGGGCACGCTGCCACTGAACCAGGTTGCCTCCTACCTCTCCGGGCTTGCCAGCGCGCTCGACTATGCCCACAGCCAGAACATCATCCACCGCGACATCAAGCCGGGCAATATTTTGCTGGATGCGCAGGGCCGCCCGTATCTGGCCGATTTCAGCATTGCGCGCTTGATGGACACGCTGACCAGGCTCACCATGTCCGGGCAGGCAATGGGCACGCCCGCCTATATGTCGCCAGAGCAAGCCGATGGGAAAAACGTTGGCGTCGCCGCCGATGTCTACAGCCTGGGCGTGGTGGTCTACGAGTTGGTCACCGGGCGCCTGCCCTTCCAGGCCAATTCGCTGCCAGAGTTCATCAAGAAGCACGCGAACGAGCCGCCGCCTTCCCCACGCATGTATCGTACCGACCTGCCCGAAGCCGCCAACGCGGTGATTTTGCAGGCGCTCGCAAAGCAACCAGCACAGCGCTTCAGCAGCGCGGGTGCCTTTGCGCAGGCATTTGCGCTGGGCATCCAGGGGCAATGGGCGCCAGGAGTCACGAACCCCGGCTCGCTAACGCAGCAGCCCACGCATGTCTTCACGCCTCCGCCAACACTCCGCGCAGATCAACCATCCACGCCTAGACCAGTCGCCACGCCGACCCCGGCGCCTTTTGCCTCACCCCCGCCAAGCATGCCAGTCCAGAACTTCCAGACCCCTGTTTACACGCCACAGCCCCGAAAGAGTCGTGTGGGGCTGGTCTTTGGCAGCGCCCTGGTGCTGGTGGTGGTTGTTTTGATCTCGGTGCTGGTGATCAAGGGCCTGGGGCCGCCGTCTGTGACAAATGGCCCCACAACTACCCCTGGCACTCAACCACCAGGCATAACGCCTCAAGCAACCCAACCCGCTGCCGTAGATGTGGATGGGGCCAAATCCGTCATCACGACATTCTGCCAGTACGTGAACTCTGGCGGCGTCCAGCAAGCCTACAACTTGACTTCTGCCAACTACCAGAGCCGACACGACATCAATCAATTTACCAATCAGTTCAATGATTCTGATCTCTTGAACGGAGGCTGCGAATACAGCGGCGTGGCTGCATCGGGGAGCAATGTCACCGCCACGCTCACGATGCACCAGATCAACATCAGTGCTGGCGGCACCACCAGTTCAACAACCTACAGCGTGACCCTGGTCAAAAATGGAGCATGGGTGATTGATGACATCAGGTAGCCTGGTGTGCACCCAACCCTCCCCTTGACGTAAGCGGAAAAGTAAGCTATAGTCTTGGTGAGGTTCTGTCCCAGACAGGATTTATGAGATTTCCGCTTACGGCCCCTGCTGGCTTGATGGCGCTGCGCATGGTTGGCGCGCTGGGAATCTGGCCCCTTTTCCCACGCGCCGTTCCCCCCAATGCGCGGCGCCCACCCAGGGGCTGTTTTTTTGGCCTGCGCCACGCCCCAGGTTGCCCCCTCTGCTGCTCCCTGCTATAATCCGCCTGACCGCCTCGACGCATTCTTGGATTTCTGGGAGACGAACGGATATGGCTGATAACAGCAGTGTAACGCTTTCGCTGATTACGATTACGTTGAGCGGGACCATTACGATTGGCGGCGCGGTGTTTAATTATTACCTGAACCGACGCGCCAAAGAAAAAGATGAGGCGGCCAAGCGCCGCGAAGAGGCGGAAAAGCTGGTGCAGCGCTACGCCAAGCCGCTGGTGCTGGCGGCCTCGGAATTACATGATCGGGTGGAGAGCGTTCTCAATGAGGAGCGGCTGGGGCGGCTGGCGCTGTGGCCGGACTGGAAACCAGCCCCGGACCAGGCGCAAACCACCCACGATTATTATCTCAAAAGCACGCTCTATCTGATCGGCCAGTTTTTTGCCTGGGTGGACATTATGAAGAAAGAAGAAATCTTCCTGCCGCTCAGCGATAAAGAGATCAATCTGGCGTTTCAGTCTATTCTGGATGGCTGCGTGAAGGCGTTTTCCGATTCGCGCATTGCGCGTGGCCCGGCCATCTTCAAGCATCAGCAGCGCGCCATTGGCGAAAAGATGTCTGAGGAAACGGGCAAAGAGAAGGCGCTGCGCTGCATCAGCTATTCTTCTTTCGTGGAGAAGTATGAGCAGGATGAGCAGTACCGGCGCTGGTTTGCGCCGGTGGAGGCGCTGATTACGCAGTTGGAGCGCGAGGGCGACCCGCGCATGCAGCGGCTAGAGGCGCTCGACCACCAACTGGAGCGCTTTACTCGTTTTGTGACGCAGAAAATGGGCATCCAGACGACGGAAAGCGGGCACGGCAAAGCGGCAGCAGCGGCGGCAGCCAAAGCCGCTGGTGGGTGAAAAACCTGGCTGCTTGACAGCACACAAGTTGCATGGTAGAATAGTTGCTAAGCAAGATCAGGCGCACCCAAACAGCAAAAGCGTACATACTGGGTAGCGGGTTCAACTCCCGCCCTGTCCACACTGGGCACGTAGCTCACTTGGTAGAGCACAGTTCTTTCCGCTTTTGGGACTTGTGCGCCTGATCTTGCTCTCTTTGTGGCGCACCTCGTGGCGCGGGCTGCTAGCCCGCGCGAGTCGCCTTCGGAGCAGCGTTTCATCAAGAGCCACACCCTTCCCCACCCCATGCCGGCTGGAAGCCGGCGCTACAAGCGCCCCACCCTTGCGGGCTAGCAGCCCGCGCTACAAGCCCCCTTCCGCAACCAGCGTGGCGGGCAGCGCTTCCAGTGCCTCTTCCAAGTCCTCGAAGTTGCGCGTGTAGAGCCGGGCGTACAGGCCATCCAGCGCCAACAGTTCGGCATGGGTGCCACGCTCCACAATGCGCCCGTCATTCAAAACCAGGATGAGGTCCGCCCGCTCAACGGTGGTCAGGCGGTGCGCGACGACCATCGTCGTGCGCCCCTGCATCAGCCGGTTCAGCGCCTCCTGCACCAGGGCTTCAGATTCGTTATCCAGCGAGGCGGTGGCTTCATCCAACAGCAGAATGCGCGGGTTATGCAGCAGCGCCCGCGCAATGGCGATACGCTGGCGCTGGCCCGCCGAAAGTTTGACGCCGCGCTCGCCTACCAGCGATTGCATGCTCTCTGGCAACTGCTCGATAAAACCAAGCGCGTTGGCGGCCAGGGCTGCGGCGCGTAGTTCGTCGTCTTTGGCGTCGAGCTTGCCATAGCGAATGTTTTCGGCAATCGTTTCGCCAAAGAGCGTGGGTTCCTGCTGGACAATCGCCATCTGCTCGCGCAGAGATTGCGCCTGCACGCCGCGAATATCTGTGCCATCAATGGAGATGACGCCCGCGTCAATCTCATACAGGCGCAAGAGCAGCGCCAGCGTCGTCGTTTTGCCCGCGCCGCTTGGCCCCACCAGCGCCACCACCTGCCCCGGCTGCACCTCAAAGCTCACATCGCTGAGCACCGGGCGCGGCGCGGATGGCTCCTCTGCTGCGTCATCTGCCAGGGACTTGTAGGCAAAGGAAACCTGCTCAAACGCGATCTGCCCCTGGATGGGCGCCATGCGGGGCGCGTTGGGGTCGGCTGTAGCGGGTTCCACCGACTCATCCAGCAGCACAAAGACGCGCTCTGCTGCTGCCAGCGCCGCCTGTAGCTGAGCATAGAGGTTGCCCAGCGCGGTGAGCGGGCCAACCACCATAAAGAGATAGAACAGGAAGGCAATCAGGTCGCCCGCCATGAGCCGCCCGGCCAGCACTTCGCGCCCACCAAACCAGAGCAAAATCACGACGGCGGTAAAGCCAATAAAGCCGGTGAGCGGCCCCAGCAGCCCTTGCACCCTGGCGCGGCGCAGTGCCATGCGCAGCGAGTCGCCCATGCGGGCGGTAAAGCGCTGCTCCTCGTAGTCCTCGCGGGCGTAGGCTTTGACGACGCGCTGCGCAGAAAGCACCTCTTCCAGCACCGTTCCGGCTTCGCCCAGGCCCTCCTGCACGCCCTTGGTGGCAACGTTGATGCGCCTGCCCAGCAGCGAAAACGCCAGCCCAACCAGCGGCGCCATGACCAGCACGACCAGCGTGAGCCGCCAGTTGATGATAAGCACAATCGCCACGCTGCCAACCAGCATAACGATCTGAGAGATAACGGGCAGGACGTTGCCGGTGAGCGAGGTCTGAATCAGGGTGACATCATTGCTCACGCGGCTCATCAGTTCGCCAGTGCGCCGATGATCATAGAAGCTCAAGGGGAGCCGCCCCAGGTGCCGAAAGAGGCCGGTGCGCAGGTCAAACGACAGGCGCTCGCCCAGCGCGGTGATGAGATAGCCCTGGAAGGCGCTCAGCGCCATCTGCACCAGGAAGACGATAATCAAGATCACAACGGTGACATTCAGCAGGTGTTCATCATGCTGCACCAGCACCATGTTGAGAAACGCGCGAATAAAGAGCGGGAAAATCAGCCCTAGCCCGTTGGTCAGGACTAGCAGCAAGGCGGCCAGCGCCAGCCGCCCGCGATACTGGCGCAAGAGCGCCAGCAGCCGCAGCGTGGCGCGCCGCGATTGTTTGGGGCGCTCAGTGGTGTTGCTGGCGGCTGCTTTGCGGGCCGCCCGCCGCCCTCGCCCTCCACGTCCCATAAACGCCATGAGTCAACGCCTTTCTTGCGAAGAAATACAACCTACTCGCAAGGCTTTACGGTTGGCAAGGCGTCATTGTTGCAAGTGAGTTTTGGTGGGCGTGTTCTGATGGCGCACCCAAAATGCTTGAAAACACCAGTTCTGCATAACAAAATACACGCATTCGCTACTACGATAAGAGACTTCTCTACAGAGATGTTTTTTCCACCGCCTCTGAAAAAACAATTGTGTAAACAATGCAAAGCAAGGCATTGGAGAGATGCTAGAAAAGACCTTTTATGCTTCAGACACTTTATACTTCCGGTTCGTACCTGGAAAAAAATCCGTCCTGGCATGTGGAAGAATCGCCCTGGAAAGCCGCGCAGGTGCTGCGCATGCTCGCTCGCCATCAGCTTCATCCGCGCACCATTGGCGAAGTGGGCTGTGGGGTTGGGGAAGTGCTCAAGCAGTTACAGGAGCAGATGGAG
>DATBGS010000160.1:0-19372 GCA_036557885.1 Ktedonobacterales bacterium | reverse complement strand
TGCGTTGGCGCGGGAACGGCTCGGCGGGCGGAGGCGGCGCGGCTTTAGCCGCCTGGAGGTACTCCGGCTTGAGATGGGGATGCTCGAACGTCAACATACGAAAAACCCTCCTGATGAGTGGTGTTGACCTGTCAGGAGGGGTGCGGAGTTGGGAGAGCGGTCTGGAAGATGCTGCATACCATCTCTCAGCCTCGCTCCTGCCTCCTGACAGGTTCGTGGTCAACACGCGCTGCTGTTAACAACAGCAGCGCGCTGTGCCGTTAAGATTCTGCAACCAAGTATACCGAAAAAACCGTCTGCTGTCAAGCGTTGTAGGAGCCACGTCGGGCAACGCCGCCACACGCGCCAGACCCATCTCAGCCCCCGCCGGCAGGGACGCCGGCGCTACCCCAAAACAAAGGGGCGCGGCAAGCGGACAGGCTGCCGAAGCTATAGGCGGGCGGGCTGACGATGGTACCCCTCAAAGCAGGGGCACGGCAAGCGCCCGACCAGAAATGAAGCAATGGGCCTGCTGGATATTTTACTCTGACGGGCGGAGCAGCAGAAGCGTGAACCAGAAGATAGAACCCTCTCCTGGGGCACTGAAGACGCCCACCTGCCCGTGATGCTCCTCAACAAGCTGTCGGCAAATGGTCAGCCCCAACCCGGACCCGGCCTCTAATCCCTGCTGCACCTGAACGCCCGGCACCCGGTAAAACCGGCGCCAGATTTGCGCCTGTGCTTCGGTGGAGAGTCCTGGCCCGTGATCGCGGACAAAAATGCCCACCTGCCCTGCATCCACATGCAAAGCGATCTCGATAGACTGATTGGCTGGCGAATATTTGTGCGCATTGCTGACATAATTCGAAATAACCTGGCGGATGCGCACCTCATCGGCATAAATAGGGGCCTGGTCTGTGGTTGGCAGGCTCAAAAGCAGCTTGCGGTTGGGCCAGAGCTGCTGTAAATCCTCAACCGTCTCGCGCAGCAGCGCCACCAGATTGCAGCGCCCCAGGGTCAGCGACCAGTGGCCTTGCTGGATGTGCGCCAGGTCCAGCACATCGTTGATCTGGCGGCCAAGCTGCTTTGAGTAGTGGATACCTCGCAGGACGCGCTGTCGCAGGCTCTCTACCTTCTGCTCCAGATCAGGCTGTCCAGCCAGCAGCGGGACCAGTTCTTGCGTAATCAACTGATCTAGCTGGCGCTCCACCAACTGAAATTGCCCCTGGACGACGGTGATAGGTATTTTGAGTTCGTGGCTGATGAGCCTGAGCAGATCGGAGAGCGTGCCATCTGCTGCTTGCAGGAATGTTTCGAGGGCGGGCGGTGTTTCTGCCGGGCTTGCTGTTATCGCCTGCTCCCCTGGAGTTTCCTCTGGAATCCCTCTGGCCGGGCTGATGTTGTCATAGTTTGTAGCGTGTTCCGGGGTGGGCGCTTCCAGCAAATAACCGGTTCCTTCCAGCCTCTCTCCGCCTGGTGTGGAGGAAGGAGCGAGCGCTGGCCCGCTCACATCAACGGGGCTTTCGCCGGTTGCCTGAGCGCCTGGCGGCATATAAGGCGGTTCTGGAACAGAGAGGTGCATTCTCGCCTCCTGGCATCGCATGCGTGACTCTGGACAAATCTACAAAAGACTCCGTTCAAGATGCACATTCACGCTTGAGGGTTCGGGCAAACATGCTGTACAAACAGTGTGCAAACCATATGCCTTCCCTGCAAAAGCACGCACAATAGAAGATTTATATCATGTACTGTTTTAGAAGTCAACCCTCCGTAGTATGATTTTTGGCGTTCAATCTGGGCAATAGCCTTTTTCTTAACATTGGCTGCGAATCAGAAGAGGTTCCCTCTACATCGGAAAGACACGCCTTGTTTCTCCAGGCGGCCTTCTGGTAAGATGCGTATGGCTGGAGCCGGGAATGCTCTGCCAGGAGGAGACAACGTATGTCCGACGCGATACCTGAAGTCTATCTTTCCCCGGAGCAACTGCGCCAGCGCGTGCAGGAATTGGGGCAGCAGATCACGCGAGATTACCAGGGGCAAGCGGTGCTGCTGGTGGGCATCCTGACCGGGGCGCTGGTCTTCCTGGCTGATCTGGTGCGGGCCATCCAGCTTCCCGTTGAGATAGATACGATGGCACTCTCCAGCTATGGCAATGCCAGCGAATCAAGCGGGGTGGTGCGCATCCTCAAAGACCTGAACGCGCCAATTGAAGGCAAGCATGTGCTCATCGTAGAGGATATTGTTGACACTGGCCTGACGCTCCACTATCTGCTGGAGACGCTGCACCCCCGCCGTCCGGCCAGCCTGAAGGTCTGCACGCTGCTGGACAAAGAGAAGGGGCGCGCCAAGTCGCTGACCCCCGATTATATCGGCTTCGCGGTGCCAGATCGCTTTGTCGTGGGCTACGGCATAGATTACGCGCAGCGCTACCGCAATTTGCCGTATGTGGCGCTCATGGAGTCGTGAAGGGCTTGCTTTTCGCTGCAAGAGGTGTTATACTGTTCTCATCCATGCGGGAGTAGCTCAGTGGTAGAGTGTCTGCCTTCCAAGCAGAATGTCGCGGGTTCAAATCCCGTCTCCCGCTCCACTTGATAGCGAAAATAGGTACAGGGCCGCTGCCATCACTGGCAGCGGCCCTCGGCGTTTTCTGCAACCTCTGGCGCATCAAGGGCGCGTTCCACGCTGCCCGCGAAGCTGCTCGCGCACCTGCCGGTGCAGCCGAATCATGCTTCCGGCGGCCACGAACAGGCCCAATGGCACCAGGTAGGTGCCAGGGCCAGGGTGGGTCAAGGTCGTTGTGGGGCCAAAGGAAACTTGATTTGACGAGAAGCTGTTGCAGGCAGAGAGGAACCAGAGGCACAGGCAGGCGCCAGCAAAAGTGACCCCTGTGGCGGAAAGGCGTTGGCTGAGCGGTCTGACCAGACAGAGCACGCTGAGCGTTGGGAGGCTGAGCAGGAAGAGAACCAGCGTGACCACAATAACTGGACCAATGGCCCCAGCATCCGCTTGCAGCAATCCGGCAAAATAGTAGTTCCATGTAGTTTGGGTGGTGGACCATTGGCGAGTGGTTTCCCCTAATCCGCCCATCGTGCTGTATGTGGTGGTCGTGTAGTTCAAGGGGAGACTGAGGAAGAGAATGGTATCTCCTACCAGACTGAGCAGCGCGTCGAGACGTATCTTGTTGCTGGAAGCGGACATACTGCACCTCCTTGCAGGAAAGCGCGCAGACCAAAACCGTCAATCCTGACTCTCTGAAGCTACCTCAGTATAGCCCGCTGCCTCTCTGCTGGTCAAGCAGCAATGTCTCTATTGTGTTGGGCCTGCTAGCCCCAGGAGGCCACCCCTTTAGACGGGAAAAAATGGCTAGTGGTGGGTGATTTTTCTGGTTCTGGCGCCTTGCCATGCTATAGTGCAGAGAGACAACATCAGGCGAAGCAGAGGCGACGGGCAGCACCTATGAACGCAAATTATCCACACATTCCACCGCCCCGCAAGGGGTCACGCGCCAAATGGATTGGCATCGGGTCAGCACTGGCGCTTGTTGCGGCGCTTTCGATTGCGCTGCCTCTGGTGCTGACGCCCCCGGCAACGCCGCGCGTACAGGTCAGGCCCACAGCGACAGCCACCACTCCGCCTGCCCCAACCGCCACGACAGCAGTGCACTATCCGCTGCCCATCAGGATTACTTCAGCGGCAGCCAACATCAATGGCAGCATCATTCCGGTAGGCGTGGACTCCAAAGGCGCGATGGCCGCCCCAGAGGGGCCAAATTCTGATCCTGTCTGGTTTCAGGGCTTCTGGTGGGAATATGGTGTGAAGCCTGGGCAGGTGGGCAACGCGGTGATTGCCGGGCATCTGGATCGCAAAGATGGCTCGCCCGCGCTGTTCTGGGGGCTGCGCAAGTTGAAGGTGGGCGATTCGGTATTTGTGCGCACCGAGGTGGGGACCATGCTGCATTTTGTCGTCACCAAAGTGCAGACGTTTTATAACCCAACCGGCGGCGCCGATGACCCGATTATCCAGCAGATTTTTGGTCCGGCGCCCACCGCAAACCTGAATTTGATTACCTGTACCGGCGATTGGACTGGCAAAGAGTACACGAAAAAGCTGGTGGTGTTCACCACGCTGGTGCCATAAATGCTTCCCGCGTAACAAATCTCCAGTTTCAGGCACTACAACTATGCTATGCCTTCTGGAGCCTGACAACTGCTTGCAGCGTATTGATCGTCCCTTTTGCCCGCTGCTTCGAGGGTCAGCCCAAAGTAACTGGCAGCAGAAGTGTACTGGGACTTTTGGTTGATTCTCTGTGCGCGCAGAGGTGTCACATGTTGATAAAAAAGACCGGGATGCTCTCGCACAACGCGCTGGCCTTCTCCATCATTGGCGGAGTGCTGGTTGGGGCGCTAGGCGCAGTGTTTGCGTTCGCGCCTCTCCGTTTCCCATCATCTGCTAACAACGCCCAGGCTCAGCCTGGAAAGACTTCGCTGAGCGGTTCTTCGCAGCAAGAGGCAGCAACGGCCACGCAGCAAGCCCTGGCTACCACCCCTCCTACGGCCACAGCCGTTGCCCCTACTGCCACAGTTCCACGTCCTACACCCACCAACACGCCTGCGCCAACGCTGCGTGGAACAGTGATGAGTGTGGATACCAACAATAATCAATTCGTGGTGCGGCAGTTTAATGGAACGCTGACGACGGTAATCGTGACGGGCAAAACCACCTATCAAGGCAGGGCGGGTACCCTCAGCATATTACAAGTCACATGGCGGGTGCAGGTGACGGGGGTTTTTCAAGGAGATGGGACGTTTAAGGCGTCCAACGTGAATTACGACGATTAAGACGTAGGAAAGGAGAGCAGCGCATGAACCCCCTCGGTGAAAGCAGCAGCGATCTGCCCATTATTTCACCCCCCAACATGCTGCCCGTCCAGGTCGTCCTCCGCGAAGAGGTGGCCCCGGAGGTGATTACGCTCTCGCTGGCAATGCCCGGCTCCGAGCAGGCGCCATCTCCCTATCTGCCTGGGCAATTTGTCACGCTGGCGATTCCCACGCCGCGCCAGATGATTCATCGGGCGTATTCACTGATTGGCAATGGCGACCCACATCAGCCCTGGCAGATTACCGTGAAGCGGCTTCAGCAGGGGACCGTTTCCTCCTATCTCTATGATGTGGTTGAGCCAGGCACGCTGCTCTATGCCAGCCTGCCGCGTGGCACATTTACCCTGCCCGCTGATTTGCCGCCTGGGTCGCTGCTGGTCTTTGTGGCGGTGGGCAGCGGCATTACGCCAATCATGGGTATGTTGAGCGCGTTGGCGCTGCTGCCAGCAGCGCGGCGCCCCCAGGTGCGGTTGCATTATGCTTCACGCTCGCCCAACGAGATCATCTTTCGCCACGACCTACGCAAACTTGACCCCAGGGAGCAGTGGCTGCGCCAGTGGCATTATCTGTCCTCGGATGGCAATCGTCTGACGCCTGAAGCGGTGGTAGCAAAGGTAGGGGCACTGACACCCCGCGCGCACTGGTATATGTGCGGGCCAGACACCCTCAAGCGCGACCTGCAAGGGCTGCTGGAAGAATATGGTGTGCCTGATGAGCAGATTCACGCCGAGATTTTTGTCTCGCAGGCGGCACGCGCCGGAAGCGCGAGTGGGCGCGTGGGCAGCGGCGCGCTGGCGGGGGCCAAAGGCAGCCTCAAGCTCTCTGTGCAAGAGACGGGCGCAGCGCTGAACGCCAGCCCAAACGAGACGCTGCTGGAGGCGCTGGAGCGCCAGGGGTATCGCCCGGAGTTTAGCTGCCGGGCCGGGGCGTGCGGCGCGTGCAAGCTGCGGGTGCTTTCCGGCCAGGTGTCGCCGGTGGGCGAGGCGTTGAGCGCGGCAGAGAAGCGCGCTGGCTATGTGCTGAGTTGCGTGGCCCGTCCCCAGGGTGATGTGACCATCGCTTCTGGTGGGCGCGCGCCTGCGGGCGACGTGCAGGCGGTGGCTGTGCCTGGGAGCGGCGCGGCCAGATCGCGCCGTGATACCATTACGCGCTTGCGCGCGGCGACAGTGCTGGCGGTGGGTGGTCTGGTTTTTGGCGCGTGGACGCTGACCAATCATATGCCTGCCAGCCTCGTAACTGCCAGCAGTTCCAATGCTGGCGCGCCGACCAGCGCGCCAACGGATGGCCCGACAGCCACGCTGCAACCGGGGACGACGGCGCAACCAACGCAAGCGCCTACGCCCAAGCCAACCTTGCCGCCGGGCACGACGGCCACCCCGACGAAGGTGCCCGCGCCCACCGCGACGCCGCGCCCAGGCTCAACGGCCACGCCGGTGCCCACCAACACGCCGAAGCCGCCTACCCCCACGCCGAAGCCACCGAAACCAACAGCGACTTCAAAGCCTTCTTAGAGCGCCTGGATAAGGCGGGACACCAGTGAGTACAAACGAGCAGCAAGAGGCGCTTCTGGTTGAACAGTTCGCGCGTATGATGGGTACGGATGTGAGCGTGCACCTGTCTGTTGCGCCGTCCGATGAGGAGAAGGCGCAGCAGGCTATTGCGCGCTGTCTGGACTGGCTGCGCGAGGTGGACCGAACATTGACTCGTTTTGATCCGCAGAGTGAACTGTGCCAGCTCAATGCCGCTGCCGGGCGTTGGGTGCCTGTTTCAACGCTGCTTTTTACAGCAGTCGAGGCCGCCATTGCCGGGGCAAAAGCGAGCGATGGCTTATTTGACCCGACATTGGCTGAGCAGATGGAAGCCACCGGCTATGATCGTGATTTTGATTTGCTGGAGCGCCGCGCCAGGGAGAGCCAGTCAGCACCGCTCCCCGCTGCCTCTACAGGTGGCTGGCGCGGCATTCAACTCGCTCAGAAAGGGCGACGCATTTTCCTGCCAGAGGGCGCAAAGCTGGACCTGGGGGGCATTGCCAAAGGCTGGGCCGCTGATGTCGCCATTGCGCGCGTGCTGCGCCGCTTCCGCAATGTGATTGTCAACGTTGGTGGCGACCTGCATCTGCGCGGCGAGAAGGAGCCGGGAGAACTCTGGGCGGTAGGCATTCGCAATCCCCTGCTGGATCATATTCCTGGCTCAACACAGGACCGGATGGTGATTACTTTTGGGCAGGGAGGGCTGGCAACCTCTGGCGCCACCAGACGCTGGTGGTATACTGGGCAGGAACTCCGGCATCATTTGTTGGACCCGCGCACAGGCCGCCCGATGAAGATATGGATTCACCAGGACGATGAGGCGCCCGCGATTACCGAAGACCCGGCGCGTCTCATTGCGACGGCGACGGCGCTGGCCCGCACCGGGGCGCAGGCTGAGATCGCGGCCAAAGCCGCGCTGCTGCGCGGCTACCCCGCTGCGCTGGAGGCGGTGGGAGACGGCTGGCGACGGCGCCCGCTGAAGAAAGGGCAGTTGAGCCAGGGGTTGTTGGCTGATGAAGGCGTGGCGCTGCTGCTGGTTCTGGGCAATGGAGAGGTGGTTGTTTCCGCACATCTGGAAGAGTACCTTGAGCACATGGCCGGAGGAGGCAGGCTATGGATTTTGGACTGACATCTGCCAGCGCCGCGCCGCAGATCGCGCATCTGCTGCCGGGTATGGTCCTGGCCGATTCCGTGACGTTGTGGTATCTGACGCGGGCCGTCTCGGTGGCTGCGTATGTGGCGCTGACCTTTTCGGTGGTGCTGGGGATGCTGCGCGGCGTGGCACGCAATACCGGCGGGCATCTCTCCTGGGTGTCGGATGAACTGCACCAGACGCTCGCCACGCTCTTTGGCGTGCTGATGCTGCTGCATATGATCACCCTCTATTTTCACACCTTCATTCCCTTTACCTTGGGAAACTTCCTCCTGGTGGGCAGTCAGCCCTATCGCCCCTTTGCCGTTGACCTGGGCGTGCTGGCGTTTTATTCGACGGTGGTGATTCTGGCAAGCACCTGGATTCGGCGCTTCATCCCCTATCGCTACTGGCGCGGTATCCATTATGTGAGCTTTGCGACGTTTGTGCTGGTGACGCTGCACGGCTGGCTGGCTGGCAGCGACGCGGGCGAACCCTGGATGCGGGCTGTCTATGTGGGCGCGTCGTGCATGGTGGGCTTTGTGGCGCTGATGCGCTACCTGACCAGACCCAAGCCAGAGCAGGCCGAGGAAGCGTGGGAAGAGGTGGAAGAAGAGGCGGAGGGCATTCACGCCAGCTTTCGCCGGTAGGGGTGCGAATGATGGGATGCTTCCCATGCTATAATGTCCTTGATGATTCCTTTGGGACGCTCGCTGAGCGTCCTTAATCACGCTCTGGCCCTTCTCTGGTAACGGAAGGCTGGGAGGAAAAAGGCCGGCATGAGCAAAGAGCGCGCAGATCGTCTGGAGTTTGCGTCCGGGCCGCCGCTGCCCAAAAAGCAACCAGCAGAGCGTAATGCGTCACAGCGCGCCCGACCAGGCGCAGCCCCCAGAAAGCGCTATCAGCGGCGCGACCCCAACGAACCCAAACGCCTGCGGCTGCTGCGTGAAGTGCTAGAGACGGTCACGCTGACCATCCTGATGTTTATGGCGTTCCGCTTTGCCGTCCAGAACTATCGCGTGGATGGGCACAGCATGGTCCCCACCTTTCAAGATCAGGAATATATTCTGGTGGATAAGGCGGCGTATCTCTTTCACCCGCCCGAACGCGGCGATGTGATCGTCTTTGCCTATCCCCTGGACCCGACGCAGGATTATATCAAGCGGGTAATCGGGGTGCCCGGCGACCATGTGCAGGTAACGCAGGATGGCACGGTCAGCGTGAACGGCGTGCAGCTTCCAGAGACGTATATCAACAATCTTGCCAACCCTTACCCGCCCACCGATCTGATTGTGTGCGCCGATCACTATTTTGTGCTGGGCGATAATCGCGGCGATAGCTCGGACTCGCGCGCCTGGGGATTGGTGCCGCGCAATAACATTGTGGGCAAGGCATCGCTGGTCTACTGGCCGATTGGCTCCTTCCATACAGTCCCCAGCGCGCAAAGTGTCTTTGCCGCTGTGCATTCTAACTCAAGGATACCAGCATGCTCCGCTTCACCATAGCCCTGCTCCAGATGACGGCCTGCGCCGATGACCAGCAGGCCAACCTTGCCAAAGGCGAGGCGTTTTGCCGCCGCGCCCGCGAGATGGGCGCTGATCTGGCGCTCTTTCCTGAGATGTGGAATGTGGGCTATACGTCCTGCTATCCAAGGCGCGAGAGCACTGGCGACATCTGGCGGGCGCCGGAACGCTGGCAGCCGGGGGAAACGCTCGCGCTCTCCGACGAGGCGGCACGCGAGCGCTGGATGGCGCGGGCCATCGGGCGCGATGATCCGTTCGTGCTGCATTTTCGGGCGCTGGCAAAAGAACTGGACATGGCGATTGCGCTGACCTATCTGGAGCGCTGGCCGGGGGCGCCGCGCAACACGGTGTCGCTGATTGATCGGCATGGCGAGATCGCGCTGACCTATGCCAAGGTACATACCTGCGATTTTGACGAGCCGGAGGGCTTGCTGACCTCTGGCGATGATTTTTACGTGTGTGTGCTGGACACGGCACAGGGGCCGGTGCAGATTGGCGCGATGATCTGCTATGACCGCGAGTTTCCCGAAAGCGCCAGAGTGCTGATGCTCAAAGGGGCGGAGATTATCATCACGCCCAACGCCTGCACGATGGAGGCTAACCGGCTGAGACAGTTTCGGGTGCGCGCCCTGGAAAACATGGTGGGTGTGGCGCTGACCAACTACGCCGCGCCCCAGGACAACGGGCATTCGGTGGCCTACGACCCTATCGGCTTTGGCATCAATGAGCAGACGCGCGATACGCTCATTGTTGAAGCGGGGGAGCAGGAAGGCGTATATCTCGCGCCGTTTGATCTGGAAGCGCTGCGCGACTATCGCCAGCGCGAAGCCTGGGGCAACGCCTTCAGGAAGCCATCACGCTATGGCGTGCTCACCTCGCGCGAGGTCGCCCCGCCATTTCTGCGGGTGAACGCGCAAGGCGAGCCATACCACGAACGCCGGGGGACCGGCGGTTCATGAAGTTTCAGCAGTTATGTAGGCCATGAGAGCTGGCGGTTAAAAGCCGCGCCTAAGGGCGTCTGCGGACGCCACCAAGTCCCTCTTCAGGGACTCCCCACCCCAGGGACGCCAGCCTTCGTCTTAACCCGCGCAGGCGGGTTTCGCCGCCGTGCCCCTGCTTTGAGGGGTGCCCTTCTGTCTTAGGGTGGCCGCAGGCCCTTAGGCGCGGCGGTGCCCCTGCTTTGAGGGGTTTTAACCGCCAGCTATCGCGGGTTGGCAGGGATCAGCGTATCTTCTAAAGTTCCACAGCCCGTGATGTGCAGCCCATCGGCTTGCTGAGTGAGGCTGGCGCAGGGAGCCTCTGGCTCCCCGTTCACTGCCCCCGTCAGCGTGCAGGAAGAAGTCTCCTCAAACTGATACACCACGCCTCCGCCGAGCGAGTAGGTGAGCACACCCGGATAACATTCCTGGTAGTCCTGCGCGAAGCAGTTTTCTGCTGGCGTATTCCCGCCGGGCGTTGATTTGGCATACGTGCCGCCGCAAAACTCTTTGCGTGGAATTGTCACCTCATCCCCTCCGCAGCCTGTCAGGACCAGCGCGTCTTTGGTTTGCGTCAGTCCCTGGCATGTGTCTGTGGTGGCGGGTGGGTTATTTGAGGAACCAGTGCCCACGAGCTGAGAAGAAGCGCTAATCTGGCAACCCGCGCCTTGTGGCTGAACGGTGTAGGTGGTGCTGGTGCTGGTTTCTACACCTTCCACCACGTTGAGAGTGAGCGAGAGCGATTTGCACTGCTGAAACGCCTTCACGAAACACTGCTCAATCGCTTTAGGACGTTGGCCTGCATCGTTTACTAGGTACACAGTGTTTCTGCCATTTTTTACGAGAGATAGGTCGCCGCACGATGACCCTTGCTGCCCCGGCACTTGCGGACTGCCACAGCCCGCCGTGAGCACCAGGAATACAAGAAACACGCCAGGGATGAGAAAACGCGGGTGAACGATCCGCGAAACAAGAGACTGCATGAGTAGAGCTTCCTTTCTGATTGCAAACACAAGAGGTCTCTGCCCAGAAAGACGCCCGCGTTCCCAGGGGGTTCCCGTTTGGGAGTGAACTTGCTCACACAGCAAAAAAGTCCCAAAAGGCTTGGCAGGTGCTGTGCTAGACGGCCCCACGCGGGTGTGCTATCCTTTCTTCCAAGATGAAGCCAGGGAGAAGCGGCAAGAAAGGACAGGCATATGGGCGTTGTGAATGAGGAGAACCCTGAGACGGCAAGCCTTCCTATAGCCCGCGATGCTGTCCCGCTGCGCGCCTGGCCGCCAGAAGATCAGAGCCGCTTTTACAGCCCAGCGCGGCGCGTGGCGTTTTTGCTGCTGGTGCTGGTGTTGTTCGGCGGGGCCGTTGCGATGCAGGCCGTTCTGGGCACCTACGCGGTGTCTGGCTTGGGCGTGGCGGCGGTGCGCGTGCCGCCTGAGCAGACGGCGCTGGCGCTGCTGGCGTGTATTGCAGTGGCGGTGGCGCTCAGTTGGGGCAATCTGCGGGCGCGGGTGCGGTCCATCCGCTCCGCCGGAATAGCTCCCTCCCAGGAAAAGTCAGTCACCAGCGCTCCTCCCCTCTGGCGTGGCTGGGCGCAAGCGGCGCCCGCGCTGCCCGCGCGCCTGAAGGGTGCCCTGCGACGGGCGCCACTGGCCCCGCCGCGTGTCTGGTTCTGCGCCTGGCTGACCACGATTGCGCTGATTATCTCGCTGATTGCGGATGTTGCCGCCTGGCCGCCAGATGGCCGCCCAATGGCGCAGTGGTGGTGGGTTGCCAGCGTCATCGTGCTGGCGCTGGCTGCCGGAGTGCTTTCCTGGCCGTTCACTTGGTGGCGGGCGCTGCTTGCCAACACGCGGCACCTGACCTGGGCGCTGGCCGAGATGTTGCTGGTCGCGGGCTTGCTGGTGGTTGGGTTGGAACTGCGTCTGCCGGGGTTAATTGATCAGCCCTATGTGGTGCATGGGGATGAGGCAGCCTGTGGGCTGGAGGCGTTGCGCTGGCTGCATGGCGGCGTGCCCTCGCTGCTGTCGGTGGGGTGGTATGGCCTGCCGGTGGCGGGCTATGGGCTGCCCGCGTTGGTGATGCGCGTGGCGGGCGCGGACCTGTTTGGGCTGCGCCTCTCCTCGGTGATTATTGGCCTGCTGTGCGTGGTGCTGCTTTACGCGCTGGCCCGCGAGTTTGTGGGGCGGCGCGTAGCGTTTGTGGCGGCGGCGCTTTTCACGGTGGCGCATATCTCCATCCAGTTTAGCCGCATGGGGATTCATTATATTCACGCGCCCTTTGTCGTGCTGCTGACACTCTGGATGCTGGCGCGCTCGCTGCGCACGAGGAGCGCGCTGGCGGCGGTGCTGGCGGGCGTGGGCCTGAGCCTGTCCATCCAGGTCTATTTCAGCGCGCGCATTGTGCTGCTGATCGTGCCGCTCTTTGTGCTGGGGCTGGCGCTGCTGAATCGGGAGGCGCTGCGCGGGCGGCTGAGCATGCTGGGCTGGCTGGTCTGTAGCTTTGTGGTGTCGTTTGGGCCGCTGGGGGTGTTCTTCTGGAAGAATCCGGCTCCGCTTGAGGCGCATTCCGCCGAGGTGCTGATTCTGAACCAGTCACCGATTACCCACGATCATTTGATCAGTCAGTTTGGCACGGCGGATTTCTGGCGGGTGCTGATGCACCAGCTTGCGGCGGTGCCGCTGTACCTGGGGGGCTTGCCCGACCAGAGCCTGCAATATGGGCCGCAGTATCCGCTGTTTGACGCGATGGTTGCCGCGCTGGGCACGATTGGCTTTTTCTACGCGCTGCTGCACCTGCGGCGCCCGCTGCATCTGCTGTTGGTGGTCTGGGTGACGAGTACGGTGATCGTTGGCGGCGTGCTGACGATTGATCAACCCTGGTGGCCGCGTTTGTTTGTCATGGTTCCGGCGCTGTGTCTGCTGGCGGCGCTGGCGCTGGAAAAGCTGCTGCTCCTGGTGCAGCGTGCCTGGCGCGGGCTGGAATGGTCGCTGGTTCCGGCGGTCCCTGGGCGTCGCTTTCGGGCGCTGGCGCTGGGCACAGTGCTGGCGCTGGTGGTCATTGGGTACAGCGCCGGGCAAAGCGCCCGCTGGTATTTCGTGGACTATTCGCGCCAGATCGCCAACGAGGGCTGGCGCGCGCAATATACCTACCTGGGGCGCTATCTGGCAGAGGTGCCTGCCGGGACACAGGTGGTGCTCCTCAGCGACAACAACGTGCTCTGGAACTATTACACGCTGCAATTTCTGGCGCCGCAGGTGCGTGGGCAGCGCGTGGGCAGCGCGAGCCAGTTGCGCTCGGTGCTGAATGGCCGCAGCGGGCCGGTGGTGGTGCTGATTACCCTGAGTAAGCAGGATGAGTTTCAGCAGTTGCTGAATACACCCGGCGCGCTACCAGCCGGAAAATACGCGGCCCGGCCTGGGCTGGATGGCTACGTGGCCTTCTTTACGTACCAGATTGGGGGCGGCTGACGGGGAGCAGACAGAAACGTGGGGAGCCAGTCACCTGGCTCCCCACCCGTCTTCTATTGCTGGTGATCAGGGCGTTGGAATCCCTGGAAGTTGACCCGAACAGAGGATGGCCTGTGTTGCCTGATCTTTGATCTGCCCCAGGTCTAGCTCCAGAACGGACCCACCAGAAGGAGCCACTACCGTCCGCTCTTTCCCCTGGGCATCGGTGATCTTATCCGACTTATCGGTAGTGCCTATCAAAAGAACCTGGCTGCCCTGGCAACTGATCTGTAAAACATCCCCATTGTCACTGGGGAAGGACTTGGGGCTGCTCCAGCCTTTCCCCGGCAAATTGGAGGCGTAGAACTGACCAACGGTAGCAGCGTTTTGTCCGTTGACTAACCATATCCATTGAGTGCCGCTGCTCGTCTGATCGGTCGAAGTCTGTGTGGAGTCAAAGCTTACGCTGCTCGGCAACGGCACGCTGCTTGGCAAGCCATGCCGGTCAAAGAACGGGCTGCTGGAGTGGCCGGGGCTGAGGAAGAGGAACCATCCGGCGGCGCCACCGCCCACCAGCACGACCAGAACCACCACGAGAATAATCAGTCCGCTGCCGCGCTTTTTAGGTGCCATCTGACCCGGCGCGAAGCCCTGCTGCTGCGGCCAGCCACCTGGCTGTTGTGGGGGAAAGCCGCCTTGCTGCTGTGGCGGCCATCCGGCTGGCTGACTTGAGGGGTACCCCTGCTGCCCAGGTTGTGACCAGCCACCTGGCTGCGCAGGCTGTGACCATCCGCCCTGCTGCTGCGGGGGAAAGCCGCCTTGCTGCCCAGGCTGCGAGGGATAGCCACCTGGCTGTTGGGGGTAGCCCGGTTGCTGCCCGTAAGGATTAGACATAATATGAAAGCCTCCTGAAGAGATGTTTCAAGCAGGCACATGCGCTGCCATACTCGCTGTGTGGAGTATAGAGGAGGTCAGGTGTGCTGTCAATGAACTGGCTCACAGGCGCGCGCCCGGCACGCCCGCACGGGCGTGCCAGGTACGCGCTCCTGCGCAAGCAACCGCTAGGGCGTTGGCAGTGATGGAAGCTGGCCCGCGCAGGTCAGCGCCACCAGTTCCGGGCTGTTCTGGCTGGTCGCCAGGCCGATGCTGAGCACCGAGCCGCCCGATGGCGCGGTGATGGCTGCTTTGCCAGGCGGTGTGACGCTGGTGCTCGCATCAATAAAGAGCGCCTGCTGTGTCCCCTGGCACGCGGTGACACCTTTGTCATTGTCGCCGTTATCGGTTGGGGTGATCTGGGTCCAGCCTGATCCCTCCAGAGCACTCTCGGTGTAGAACTGCTGCACGGCTGCTGGATTGCTGTCGGCAACCGTCCAGAGCCAGCGGTCAATCGTGATGGAGATGTTGCCGATGGGGGCGGGGGCCTCGAAGTTTTGTGACATTGAATCCTTCAGGGCAAAGGTGACGTTGTTGGGCAAGGGGATGGCATCCTCCAGGCCGTGCCGGTCAAAGCCCAGGTTGTTGGGGTTGGAAGAGTGCCTGAGCAGCAAGAAGCCGCCAACCCCGCCACCAACCAGGACCACCGCGACGATGACCAGAATGGCGATCAGTTTCCCTTTGCCGCGCGGTGGCGCTGCGGGAGGTGGCTGTTGGGGATATGCCTGGGAGATGACGGGAAACTGAAAGGTATTGAGTGGGGGCGGCGCTGCCAGGTTGGTAGGTGGGACCGCCGCCGAAAATTGCAATCCGCAAGTGCTGCAAAACTGCGCCTGGGCAGCCAGCACGGTGTTGCAGCGGGGACAGGTCATGGTGGGGCCGCCAAAAGCCATAAAATAACCCTCCTAAGCGCCTATGGGAGCAGGTGTCTCTCACTTGCTCTCTGTAAGGGAGTATAGAAAGAGAACGGCGGGCTGTCAATGAAATCCTTCACAGAAATTGGGCGCCGGATGCCCCACACCTTCAGGTGGGGGAGGAAGGCGCCCCTCCTTTCTTGACACTACACATATACATGTGCTACAATATTTTATATGAAGACCGCCCTGACCGCCAAATTGAAACTGACCACGACGCCTGACCAATTTCGGCTGCTTCGGCAGACCCAACTGGCGTATCGTGACAGCTTGAATCTGACCAGTCAGTACGCCTTCGCGCACGGCAAAACCGGCAACGTCCATCGGCTCCAAAAGGCGCTCTATCAGGACGTGCGTACCCAATTTGGGGTGCCTGCTCAGATGGCCTGCTCCCTGTTTCGGCAGGTAGGGGCCACCTATCGCGGCCTCTGGACCAAATGGCACAAGAATCAGGAAGCCAGGGCCAAGGGATGGACAAAGAGACGCTTCAAAGGGCTGGATAAGCCTCCGCACTACAGCAGCCCCACGCTCAGCTACGTCTATGGGCATGATTATTCCTTCAAGACGGACCACCAAATCAGTCTGTTGACGCTTCAGGGCCGTCTGGTCTTGCCCTACCAGGGGTATAGGAAACACGTCGCCTGGATTCAAGAAGGGGCGGAGATTGGCGGGGCCAAACTCTGGTGTGATCGCACGCGCAAACGCTTCTATCTGCTCGTGTCCCTGGAAATCGAACCCCCTGCCCCCACGCCCGACCAGCCAACAGAAATTGTGGGCATAGACGTGGGACAACGCTATCTGGCGACGGTTGCCACTCCACACAACACCCAAGAGTTCTATTCCGGTAAGGAGGTACGCGCCAAAGCCGACCACTACGCGCGGCTGCGCAAACGACTTCAGCGCAAAGGCACTCGTGCTGCCACTAGGCGACTGGTAGTGATTAGCAGACGAGAGAGACGGTTGAAGCTGAATACGAACCATGAAATCAGCAAGCACATTCTGGACACCCATCCCCATGCCTTCATCGGCTTGGAAGACTTGACCGGCATTCGTGACAGAACCAAACGCCCCAAGAAGCGGCGGAAGGGGAAGAAGAGGCTTTCGCTGACACCCAAACAGCGCAAGGCCAACCGACACGCTTCCCAGTGGGCGTTTGCCGAGTTGCACGGCTTTGTGACATATAAAGCTGCGCTGGTAGGTAGTATTTGCATCAAGGTGGATGCGAACTATACCAGCCAGACTTGCCCGCGTTGCGGTTGTACGAGCCAGGCGAATCGTCCCAACAAAGGACTGCTTTTTGTCTGTTCGGCCTGTCATTACACGCTCCATGCCGATTTAGTGGGTGCCAGAAATCTGGCGCTGAGAACGCTGCTGGTCCGGCAAGACTGGACCAGCACGGGCGTCTTGTCAGTACGCCCTGATGTGACAGACAACGAAGCCAAAGCTGCACGTCTGCAAAGATATGCGGAATTGCGGTGGAGTCCAGTCACAAGCTCGCCTCCTTTAGGGGGCGAGTAACTGACATCTTGCCAGGCTTCCACCTATGCGATAGATTGCCAGATAATCTTTGAGAGCATTCCTCAGATGAGTTAGAGGGAAGGCAGGAGGAACAAGCCAATGGCGTCTTGGTGGCGTAGCGCGCTGGCAGTGGGTGCTGGCGCGGCAGGGCTGGTCGGCGGCGGCGCATATCTGCTGCTGCGGCGCCCGTTACCCAAAATCCAGGGGGAAGAGCGTGTCCCTGGCCTGAATGGTGAAGTGGAGGTGGTGCGTGACCGCGCGGGCGTGCCGCACCTCTTTGCAACCAATCTGGAAGACCTGTATTTTGCCCAGGGCTATGTCCACGCGCAGGACCGGCTCTGGCAGATGGAACTGAACCGGCGCACAGCCGCAGGACGCCTTTCGGAGATGTTTGGCGAGGTGGCGCTGGAGGCAGACCGCTTTATCCGCCGCATTGGGCTGCGCCGCGCGGCAGAGCAGGACGCGCCGCTGCTCAGCGATGAAACGCGCCGCCTGGTGGATGCCTATTCGCAGGGCATCAACACGTTTGTGGCGCGCCACAAGGGGCGTTTGCCGCTGGAGATGCTGCTGCTGCGTATCACGCCGGAACCCTGGACGGTGACAGACTCGCTTTCCTGGGGCAAGATGATGGCCTGGAATCTGGCAGCAAACTGGGAGAGCGAACTGCTGCGGGCTAAGATCATCACCAAAGTTGGCCCGGAGCGCGCCGCCCGGCTGGAGCCGCTGTATGTGCGCGGGCTGCCGATGATTGTGCCGCCGGGGTCGGATTTTCAGGGACTCAGCACAAAGCTGCTGGCGCAGTATCGCCAGGTGCGCGAACTGGCTGGGCTGCTCAGCCCAACGCATGGCAGCAATAACTGGGTGGTGGATGGCACGCGCACGGCCAGCGGCAAGCCCATGCTCGCCAACGACCCGCACCTGGCGCCGCAGATGCCTTCGGTCTGGTATCACGTGCACCTGAACGCGCCGGGGCTGGATGTGACGGGCGCGAGCCTGCCTGGGCTGCCAGGCGTGATTATTGGGCGCAACCGGCGCGTGGCCTGGGGCGTGACCAACGCCGGGCCAGATACGCAAGACCTGTATATTGAGCGCTTCAATCCAGAGCAGCCGCTTCAGTATGAGTATCAGGGGAAATGGGAAGAGGCGCGGGTCGTCAAGGAGGAAATCCGCGTGAAGGGACGCGCCGAGCCGGTGGTTGAGGAGGTCGTCATCACGCGGCATGGGCCGATCATCAACGAACTGGGCAATGGCGAACAGCCGCTGGCGCTGCGCTGGACCAGCCACGACCCGGCCACCACCGCCGAGTCCATCATCGGGCTGAACCGCGCGGGCAACTGGCAGGAGTTTACCGCTGCGCTCAAACACTGGGACGCGCCCGCGCAAAACTTTGTTTACGCGGATGTAGACGGCAACATCGGCTACTATATGGCCGGGCGGGTGCCTGTGCGCGCCAAAGGCGATGGGCTGCTGCCGGTGCCGGGCTGGACGGATGAATATGAGTGGACGGGCACGGTGCCGTTTGAGGAACTGCCCCAGGCATACAATCCGCCCAGCCATCAGATTGTGACGGCCAACAACCGCATTGTGGACGAGGATTTTCCGCACTTCATCACCCACGAGTATATGAACGGTTTCCGGGCGCGGCGCATCACAGACCGGCTGAATGAGAAGACCAAGCTGACCCCGCAGGATTGCGCGGCCATCCAGAGCGATCAGTATTCCATTCCGGCGTCGCAACTGGTGCCGCACCTGCTCAAGCTCAAGCCCTCCAACGAGCAGGAGCGCCAGGCGCTCAGCCTGCTGCGCTCGTGGAACTTTGTGCTGGATAAAGAGAGCGCGGCGGCGGCCATCTATCAGGTCTTTTTGATGCGCCTGCTGCGCCTGACGTTTGGGACGGTGCTGGGCGAGGAACTGGCCGAGGAATATCTTGGGAAAGGGACGACGCTGCTGGCGCCGGTGACGATGTACGCCGGGCGCAGCACGCCGCTCTTGATTGATCTGCTGGCGGAGAGCGATAACCGCTGGTTTGCGCAGAGCGCGCTGCCAAGGGCACCGAAGACCTGGCAGGAGGCGATGGAGGTCGCACTGCGCGGGGCGCTGGAGGAACTGCGCGACAAGCTGGGCCGCAACATGGCGGGCTGGCAGTGGGGCAGGCTGCACACGCTGACCTTTGCGCACCCGCTGGGCGCGGTGAAGCCGCTGGACCGGCTCTTTAATCGCGGCCCGTATCCTACTGGCGGCGATACAGATACCGTCTGCCAGATGGCCTTTGCGCCCGCCAGGCCCTATGCTGCGACAAGCTGGCTGCCTTCGTTCCGCATGGTGGTGGATATGGCCGATACGCGCAGCGGGCTGTTTGTGCACCCCAGCGGGCAATCGGGGCACCCCGGCAGCGCGCACTACGCCGATATGATTCAGCCCTGGCTGGCATTCAAGACGCTGCCGCTGCTCTATGAACGCGACCAGATTGACGCGGCGGCAGAAGGAAAGCTAACGCTCAAGCCGGAGTAGGGTTTATGGCGTAGAGGGGAGTGGTGGTTAAAAACA
>DATBGS010000159.1:0-13012 GCA_036557885.1 Ktedonobacterales bacterium | reverse complement strand
CCTCACCGCCTTCCATTGGTGGCCGCAACTCGCATGATAGCACTGCTATTTAACAGGATTTGGTATAAATCGCCCCAGCAATAAGGGCATATCGATATTTTCAGCGGGGCTAAGGTGAGAGGAATAGACTTGCCGCACCATCCACAAGCATCATGAAGCAAGCACCGATGCTCAACACACCCTGATAACGCCAAAAATCTCCAAGGTAAGGTATAATACGTATGCTCAACTAAACAAGCAGGACAATATCGTAAATAGCCTGCAAGGCTTCCCCCTAGAAATCTACTGGCTGCCTGAGGATGCGTTGAACGCCCAAATTTAGCCACAAGATGGTAGAAGGTTGTCGCTAGCAGTGTAGGTACAGTTGTAACTGTTGCCGCAGATAACGCCTTTAGGGACAGCGGTGGATAATCGCCTACCTCGCGTGTAATTCTTCGATTTTGATCAGGAAAACAAAGTGCGACGAGTTCATCAACGGAATGAATGACATTGCTCTCCGCAACTCGTAGCAGGTAGCTGGTAAAAGACTCCAACAACTGTGGAGGGGGATGGAGCGGCAAGGTATCGAAGTAATAAGTCATCTATACTTTCCCAGGAGTATACTTGTGATTAAATCTTGTTTTTTGTGCTATCGGGTCAAAAATCGCTCGGATGCTTGGATACTCAGAAAGCCCCTGGACTGTCTTACCGACGATCTTACTAACAGCAAACAAAGTCACTCGTTGACCACTTTTTTCCAGGATTTGTTTAGCTTTCACAACTTTTAAGGCTAATCTAGACTCATTTAGTTGTTTGCGCTCTTGGGTAGTTTCTCTAGACTTCTTTACCGCCTCCTCGATTAGCAAGGCCAGTCTTGGGGTACTCTTCAAATAATCTCTTCCAATCTGGATTCTTCTACACACGCCACGTTTTGTTACCGACTGCTCTGCCTCCAAAAGTTCTTGAATGACCTCTTTTGTTCTCGCAATAAGTTCATCCTCCATCCAATAAACCTTGGGAGGTGCAGATATAGCAAGCTTTCTTTGTTTCTTCAAATAGGCCTGAAACTCAGGATAATGGGCTAAATCTTTGTGAGGTAGTCCTAGGTGCTCGCAGATTGTCTTATTTGGTAACTGTGATTGCTATTTGAAAATCGGCCAGATGATGATGTGATGTACCAGTCGCTTCTTAATGCATCTTGCTGGCAAATAAGCTACCGTAGAGAATTAAAATAGCCCATCCTTCTCACTACGAACGCTTGATACAAGAAGGGCTGTATCCTCACTCCGGAAAGGACAAGCAAAGAATAGAGCCACTGCTGGAGGATTACCGACCTCTTGCTTATTGTGGGTCTATTGCCTAGCAAAGCGACCGGTGTCCATGAACATCACGTGGCCTGATTTCAAATATCGTTCACAGTAACCGTGCATAGTTCCATCCCTGACACTTTTCTATTAACTCTTGTAATTGAACTATATATTTTTGCTCTTGGTGGAGATGCGTAATAAGGCGCTCAGACTGATATTGTTGCCAAAAGGCTCTTAATCGAATTGAACGAGTAAAGAGACTTTGTGTATAACCTAGCAAACTGCAAATTCGACGTTGCTCGATGGGCAAGCCATCAGCTTCAAGTTGTCGTATGGCTCCCTGTACCTGACTGATAAGGTCCTCATCATGTCGTTGCAACCAATTCATAAAAGCAGGAGTACGCTTATATGACAATACCTCTGTCAAATAAGCTCTGATTTGTGGGTGGCGTCGTAGCCCATCTATAGAAACCCGAGAGAAGGCATACGACACCATGAGGTACCCGTCTGGCTGCCCGGGCGAGTGCATGGTGCTCGGTAACCTGGGCCTCGGCTAGCACATACAGCCCACGCTCGACTCGCTTCAACTGACCCTCCCCGACCAATCGGCGGAGATAGTCGCGGGGGATCCCTAGCTCTGCCAGATCGGATGGGCGGAGTACCCCGGCTTGCCCAGCCAGTGACAGGAGCGCCTCTCGGTGGGACAGCAACGGGCTCTCAGGACTCATCATGCGCAAATCCTCCGCAGTTTATAAACTTCATTGGCAGTTTTGACACTCCCCTCCTGCGACGAGTGCCCAGGCTCCCCGGCAGGTCTCCAACGGGAGATGCGGCTCCTGCTCAAGCTGATGTGCTCTGAGCAGCCTCTTGCTCATTTCCCTGTGTTCAGCGAGGAGGCAGCTCCTCTTCCTCACCATCGGCTGGTCGAGTGACAGTACCAGGCCTCTGCCTGGGCACCCGAATCAGGCGTTGCCGGGTCGAATTGAGTGCGCTCGCCAGCTTATCTATCGTCTGGTAGCGCGCAACACCGCCTTGTTCCAGACGGGTTATCGTGGTGCGGGTCAGTCCAGCCCGCTCGGCTAATTCCCCCTGCGACAGCCCCAATCGTTTCCGTAAGGCAGCGAGTTGGGGAACCGGCACCCCATTGCTCCCCCGTGCCATGTCCTCTCCTTTACTGTTTGCTGTGGTGGGGAGAGCATAGCACAGGACATTATTGTCTGATTGGCTAAATGTTGTATTAGAGTTCTTTTCGCGTTATTGTATTTTTCGTCTAATATTCGATTATCTATAGTAGCTCGTAAGCTGTAGGTGTTGTATATATATGGCTTGAAATGGCTATTCCCTTTTCTCGTTGACAAAATCACTATGTTTCAGGCATACTTGTGCTACTATATGGCGGGAGGAGGGCATCAAGATAGTGGCATTGGGAGGAGCCGAGCCACCCACAGGCCCAAAGCGCTCACCAGCCTAGAAGACGCGGTAGCCTGCGTTGGTTTCCCTGGATGGCTTTGGCGTGCCTCCATCTGCCTGTCTCTCCCTCTCCATTTCGCGGGCTCCCTCTGGGCCGCCCGATGTGCGTACGTCCTTTTTTGCACCTCTCACGCTCAGATCGCCTGTCTTAATGCGCGCTCGTCCACCAACGGAGAGCCTATGCAGAATCACTCCGAGCGCCTGCCGCACGCAAATGGGGTCCCGGTGCCGCGCCTGGCCACAGCGCGCAAGCGGGCGGGACTCTCGCAACGCGCGCTGGCAGAGCTGGCTGGCGTAAGCGAACAAACTATCAGTCGTTTGGAACGGGGCGCCAATGCGCGCTACACCACCCTGCTGTTGTTGGCTCGTGCCCTCCGGTGTCTCCTCCTCGTCTCCTCCGTCGCCCACATCGAAAACGGCCCACTCCTGTGCCCACTGACGCGCCTCCAGAACAACCATAGGTGTATTCCTCAAGCCAGCAGCGCGCGTACCTCAGCCAGATCTGCCTGAGCCTGATCCCACTGCCGCCACTCCTGCCCATAGTGCGCGCTCAGTTCTTCGATGGCTTGCACCAGGGCCATACAGGCCACATGCACTGGCTGATAGGCACGTGCCAGATCAGGTCGAGGAAGCGTTGGTGGAGAAGCAAGTGCTTCCAGTGCGTGGGATACCGGATCCTGTACCACAGGTTTGTTCGGCGCCTGTACCACAGGTTTGTTCGGCGGTGGAAGAGCCGCTCCAGATAGACTCGGTGCAGGTGGCTGTCCGACAAAACTGGGTGAGCCAACGGCAAAGATCGCCGACTCTGGACGGGTCTCCTTCGGAGGAGCCGGGAGCGATTTCGGAGGCGCTGCTGGCGGCGCAACAGGCGATGGAGACCGGGAGACTGTAGGCGGTTGCGGGAGCGGCGCTGGTGGAGGTGGAGGGCCTTCCAGCCGGTCGCGCACGGCCAGATAAAGATCTCTGGGGGAGGGATAGCGCGTGAGCAACGTGAGCAGGATACTTTTGGGGAGCGTCTTGAAGGGCTTTCCCTCCGACTGCGGCCCTTGAAACCCCAGCGCCTGGAGGGTCTTCCAGATCCATTCCCCTTTGGCCGGGTCCGCCTGGATTTGGCGCCGAAACCAGGCGCGCACCTCGACATCTGGGATTTTCCACAGCAACAGCGCGTGGAAGGCGTACCCTCCCTGCCGTTGGAACGATTCGCGTTGGCGCGCATTCCAACCCTGCCCCAGCCCCTGCGCTTGGAGCGAGTGTATATGCAGTTCCTGAAGCAGCCAATCCGCGTCGTAGCCAAAGCGTTGTCCTAACTCTGCCATCCACGCCGCAATGGTCCTTTCCCAGCCCGCTTGCAGGCCATCGAACGTGATCGTGCTCTGCTGGTCGGACGTCACGAGAGCTGGCAATGGGTCTCCTTGCGTGACGATCAGGTGGTCGGTGAAGGCCTCCAGGGCTGCGAGCGGCTCGGTGGGGAGCGGCATTGCTCTGGGGCGGGCGTGGACCTGTCCATCTTCGCCGAGAACGGGTTCCATCAGGGTCAGTGGATTCCCGATAAGGGCACGCATATCGGCGATATACGCCAGGCGCAGTTCCTGGAGCGCACGAGCACGGGTGATCTCTGCCGGTTTGCCCACGCAGGCTTGGATCCGCGCATACCGTGCCTCACGCAGCCCGATTTCGACAACCTGACAGAGTAACTCGATGACCCCTTCGGCTTTCGCTGCCTCAAAGCGATGAAAGCCATCAATGATTTCATAGCGCCAGGGAGCCTCGGGCTGCCAGACCCGATTCAGCTGCATGGGAGCAAAGTGTCCGCCCTGTTGCAGCGTTCTGCGGAACGAGAGCACCAAATGCCGATCCGTCGGCCAACCTAACTCATGTATTTCTTCCAGAGGCACCGTCCCAATCGTGACCGCAATCGCCATCAGTCTCTCCTCATGCACCTAAGGGATTTTATTCTATAGCCTACCGCGTTCTGCCCCGGTATGGAAGCCATCACGTCCCCAGCTCAAACGACACATGACTTGATCAATTCGCCCCTCGAAGGGCTATCCGGCGTCACTGGGAGTCTCCTGAAAGCGAACAAGAGTGGTATCTGAGTGGGAACCGAATGGGGGCACAGTGGGGTGAACAGGCTAGTATGCCCCTGCGGGTGTGTTATGGTAGGAAAAATACAAGGAAGGGAACAAAAAGAGCAGCGTGAGCGAGAGCGCGAATGGGGTGCCGGTGCCGCGGTTAGCGATCTTGCGCAAACGTGCGGGCATGTCCCAGCGTGAATTGGCGGAGCGTGCTGGGGTTGGGAAAAACACGATCAGCCGGTTGGAGCAGGGAGGCAATGCGCGCTACGATACTATTGAGAAACTGGCTCAGGCGTTAGGCACGAGGCGCTCTACGTTGATTCAGCCTCTCCGAGCACCGCAGACCCACCACCAACCTTCTGGGAGGAAAGCATAAGCCCCGCAGAATATCTTCCTCCCTTTATGAGGCCTATAGAATGCCTACTATTGACCCTTCATGATCTCCTGGAGCCGTATCTGGATTGTGCGAGCGAGGGTACGAAGGTGCTGTAGCTCGCTGGATGGCATAGCCTGCTCTGTAGTTTGCGTTTCAATGAGTGTTTGGGCCAGAGCAGTCCGCAATTGGCGCGCTCCTGTTTCATTATCAAGTGCCACAAACCAATGCCCCTCACGTCTTACAAAGCCACCCACGTAGAGCAGAGTTCGGATGGTACCTCGATGGACGGTATGCCCCTGGCGTGCGTGCATAACTTCGACCAGTTCGCGGAAGGTCATACCCTGTGGAGCCTCACTAAGGATTGCAAGGAGTGAGCGGCGGTAAGATTCTCCCAGCTCACCGCGCAGCGCTGCCAGTGCTTCCAGATCTACTAGCCGCGTTTCTTCCTGTTGGACTTCGATATCCAAGCCGACGATGCTCAAGACCAATCCATCCGTGTTCCAATCCACGCGGAGCTTCTGCCCGGCTTCGCACCACATCAATGTGTCCGCCAGATCAGGACCGCAGAGTTGCTCCGGCTCGCGGTCCAACCAGACCCAGAGGGCTGCGCCCGTCTCAAACCAGGAACCGCGAAGCACTTCCCAGCGGCCTGCCTCATGCGCGCGCGGCGGCGCGGCACTGCGAGCGGCTGCCGGAATGGGGAGAAATCCCTGCGTAAGATGGGTGGTGCGCAGCGTCTCCACCCAGTGCGCCAACAGGCCAGCTCTGGGAGTTTCAGTCGGTGGCACCAAGCCGGAAGTATCTTGCGGTAGTTCTCTGTGCGCTTTGGAGGTCTGGAGGCCAGCATTCGCAGCAAGCGCATCGGACGCTGGTGGCACGAACGTTCGGATGGGAAGCACACTCAGTCGTGTCTGCGCTGGACCCTGCGGCAGTGCGTCTGTCATCATCCAGTAATCCTGGCCGACACGAGCGACAGCGGACCAACGGCGCAGCCAGCCCAGCGAGGCCACCGTTTCGGTGAGTACGCGGGTCGTCCAGGGCGTGGCACCAACCTCGCGCCAGCGTGCCAGCAACGCCGGTCCAAGGGCATCCAGCGTTTCCTTGATCTCTGTAGGCAGCGCGATGTCTGGCTCCCCATCGGCCAATGAGTAGGTGCCGTCGCGTAATTGGGTAAAGCGCGCATCAACGGGGCAGAACACGTAACGGACGCCATCTTGCGCGTCCATCAGGGAAAGCTCCTGGTCCAGTTCGCCGCCATCCCACATGCCGGAGCGCAGCGCGTCGAGCAGAAGGTTGTTTGCCAGCGCTTGCGTGCTGAGCCGCCAGTGGTGAGGGTGCCTGCCATCGGCTTCCGCTGCTAGCACAAAACGTGGGTCATCCTGTGGCGACACTTCATAGCCCGCCTCCCAGACTTCTCGCATGGCTTCTTCTTCCGAGAAAGTGCGGCGTGAAGCGCTCAGCCGCTCTACCGCGGCATCTACCAGAGGCTGCCAGGCAGATGTGTCCTTGCTCATGCAATCGCCTCCGGCTCCTGATACGCAGGCAGCGCCACACCCCCAGCCAATGCGTCGCGCCCTTTCTGGGTAATCGAGACGGCGGAATACACGATGCCCGCACCGCGATGCTGGCGATCGGTCAGTTGCAGATACCCGCCCTCGATCAGCGCGTCCATCGTTCGGCGAATGCGTTCGCCATCGCTGCCACTACCAGATAATTCGCCAAAATGATCGGAGGCGCGCGCTGAAGGGGAAATGGGGCGCGGCTTGCCCTGGAAGGTTGTCTGTGGGATGCCCAGCAGCATCTTCTCGATGGCCCAGCGGCCCAGCCAGCCATTGTGGTCGCGAATGGCTCCCAAGATAGCCAGCTCCGGGTCCACGCGCAGCGGTTCGCCATAAAAGTAAACACTAATATCCCAGGGTAGATCTTCTTGTGTTGGGCTGCACAGATCGCATTTGCCGCAGGGTGGCGTAGTACTCTGCCCGGTAAGGTAGTTGATGAGCGCGGCGCTGCGGCAGCGGCCCTGGCCGGGCTGAAGCTTGATATAGTCCAGCATCGCTTGCAGGCGGCTTTCAAACAACTGATAGCGTCCAGCAAAGCGTTCTTCAATCACTTTTAACGAGGTTGTACGCAGCGCAGCCGCGTCAATGCGTAGCGTGATGCCTCGGCTGAAGGGACGATACAGCAGCAGATTGTTCGCGGCCAGCCGATTGAGCAGCGCATCGACGCCGCGCGGGTCCAGGCCAGTCTCATCGTAGAAGCGCGCTGCGTGATACTTCGCCTGGTAATCTTGCTGCGCGCCGGTCTGGCGGAAGAGCGCGTCAGCCAGTTCTGCCGGGTTGCTGAGCGTCGCTAGCACCGTCTCCCCGGATTGATTCAGCAGCAGCCTGGCCTCCAGCGTACAATCGGGGCCACGCTCGATCAGCCCGGCCTCCTCGAAGGCGTAGAGCAGCACACGCCCCAGCGTCGTCTCCAGCCGCGCCAGTCGCGTCAGGTCGTCCGGGTCGCAGAGCAGCGTGCCATCAGGCAAGCGCGCGGCCTCCGGCAGGTCGTCTGCGGCGTCCAGCAGCGCCTGGCGATAGCCGTCCAGTACCACACTGCGCGGCAAGCCTTGCTGGGCCATCCAGCGCTCGGTGCGCTGCGTCTGCGGGCTAAAGAGCAGAATGGTATAGGCTTCTTTGCCGTCGCGCCCGGCCCGGCCTGCCTCCTGGGCGTAGGCTTCCAGGCTGGTAGGATGATCATAGTGCAGCACGAAGCGAATCTCGGCCTTGTCCACACCCATGCCAAAAGCCGTCGTTGCCACGACCACCTCCAGCTCGCCCTGCATAAAGCGCTCTTGCACCTGGTTGCGTTCGGCAGCGGACATGCCGCCATGAAAGGACTGTGCCGAGATATTGTGATCGCGCAGCAGCCGGGCAAACTGCACGGCCTGGTGGCGCGTCGTTACGTAGACAATGCCGGAGCCACCGCGCTCCTGGTTGCGCACGATCTGATGCACAATGCCAATGGCCAGCCTGTCGCGGTCCTCTCGCCCCGGCGCAGTATACATGCGGAAGATCAGATTTGGGCGCACGAATTCGCCGGTCAGCGTCACGGCCTCGCGGCCATCCTCGCCCATGCCCAGCGTCGTGCGAATCTCTTGCTGGACATGTGGCGTGGCCGTCGCCGTCAGCGCGTGGATGGGCAGCCGAGCGCCATCGGCTCCGGCAGGCAGCAGTTTGGCGATGCCCAGGAAGTCGGGGCGGAAGTCGTGGCCCCAGGTGGAAATGCAGTGCGCTTCGTCCACCACCAACTGCACCAGCGGCAGCTGCGGCAAATAGGCGCGGAAGCGTGGGTCGCGCAGGCGCTCCGGCGAAACATAAAGCAGCTTGAGCTTGCCCTGCACGGCGTGGCGCAAGACCTCTTCCTGGCTAGCGGTGTCCATTCCGGAAACCAACGAGGCCGCCCAGGTCATGCCCGGCACTTCGCGCAGCTTTTCCACCTGGTCGCGGATGAGCGCAATCAGCGGCGAGATCACCAGCGGCAGCCCTGGGCGAATCAGCGCGGGCAGTTGATACGTCCGACTCTTGCCCGCGCCGGTCGGCAGGAGCGTCAGCACGTCGTTGCCCGCCAGCACGGCGCGCATAATTTCTTCCTGGCCTGGCCGAAACTCGTTCTGCCCCCAGACGGCTTGCTGCACGACCAGCAGGCGCGGTCTGGCAACCATCTCGAAGTCGGTTTCTGAAACAAAAATGCCTGGAAGCAGTTGCTCTTCCAGCGCACGCGCCAGATCAGGCACGGTAGGCGTGGGCAGGTCTGCCGGGTCGAAAGGCAGCCCCATCCACTCAGCGACACGCTGGAAGAGTTCGTTGCCAGATTCATAGCCCACCGTTGGGTTGGGCAGCGAGCGCAGCACCTCCGGACGATAGATCGCGGTGCGCAGCCGCTTATCTAGCAGGATGGAGACCCCATGATCGCTCGCCGAGCGAATCAGCCGCCCAAAGCCCTGCTTGAGCAAGATCACCATCTTGGGCAGCAGGTACTCATAGAACGGGTCGCCGCCCGAATCTTCGACGGCGCTCATGCGGGCGTTTTCCACCGGATCAGCGATGCTGGGATAGGGCAACTTTTCCAGAAAAACGTAGGAGAGCGACGGACCGGGCACATCAACGCCTTCCCAGAGCGAGCGTGAGCCGAGCAGCGAAGCATCCTCTTTGTCGCGGAAATCGTCGATCAGGCGTTGCAGGCTGCTCTGACCCTGGTTCAGCACTGGAAAGCCCGCCTGCACCAGAGGCTCGACGATGCACTCATAGACGAAATCGCGCCGATTGTTGGCCGTGAGGAGGCCCAGCGTTCGGCCATGAAAGAAGGGGATGAAGCGGCGCAGCAGGTCAGCAACAGCTTCGGGGAAGTCGCGCTTGAGATTGCTGTCGCGTGGGGCGGGCAGATCATCAGGCATCAGGAACAGCGCGTCCTGGTGATAGTCGAAGACAGGCGGCAGCGCTCTGGTTGTGACGGGTTTCTGCTGGTCAATGACGCGCTCCGGCTCCAGCCCAATGCGGCTGAGGAAGCGAATGCTGGGGCGCCTGAGCATGCTGGCATCCGGGGAGAATCACGTACGCACGCCCGGCGGCAGCCAACCGCCTTCCTGCGCTATCCAAAAGCCCAGCAGTGGGAACCCGACTTGCGCAAGGAATTGGCCGATGTACGCGAGGGCATCCACAAAGTGCTTGATACCCTGCTTGATAGCACGAACCTCGGTCTGAGGGAAAAAGCCGTCTTAGCGCTGCTGCGTAACACCGGAGCGCGGTTGCAGGAGATCGTCCTGATGACTGTCGGGGGATATCGAAATGAAGGGGTAGCTGGACAGGCGCAGGTGATCGACAAAGGGAGCGCTGGACGCACCAGCAAGACCATCTATTTCGCCCACAATCCCCAGGTCCAGCAGACCCTGACCACCTATCTTGAGCAGATACGCCCCCGCGACGATCAAGAGCAGCGCCAGCGGTTCATGGATGTCTCCTCCAGCGAACCCCTGTTTCTTTCTGAGCGTGGCACGCCCTACACCGTCAAAGATTTTTACTACCATTGGTACAAGCACTACCCACCACTCCAGGCCCTTTGCCCGGTGCGCTTTTCCCCGCACGATATCCGGCATCTGTTCATTACCGATTTTCTCATCTTGTTACGTCGGGAGTGTGGAGCCGGGTCCGTGCGGTTTGATGCCGAGCGCTATCAGCGAGAACGAGAAGCTTTTGCCCACACCATCATGGGCTGGCGAGGCACGCGGACCATTGACCTCTACGATCACTCGCGGGACAGCGAACACACGCTCGAAGTCCTGGCGCTCCTGCAACATGGATACGCCCAGCGGCGATACGCACCTGAGGTTCCAGAGGAAGCAGCAACGCTCCCTACTCCTGAAGAGATTACGCGCCTTGACGCAGAAGAACGCTCGTCCTCTGAGTCTCGTGAAATTGTTTGGTTGCATGATGCAGAGACGCTGGCATGGGTGCAGAAACTTCAAAGCCAAACGAGACAAGACTAGAAGCCATCTCATATACTCTGTAGGGGCAAGATGAGAAAGCAATCGAGGTGGCCAACACCGAGCGGAAGGTTGCCCATCTCCACGAACAGATCGAAGTACATGCAGCGCAAGGGCATTTAGTAGGTAAGGAGGCAAGATTGTGTCGGGAAAGCTCCAAGATCGAGTCGCGTTGGTCACGGGCGGGGGCTCGGGCATCGGGCGGGCAAGCGCGCTGGCGTTCGCGCGGGAAGGCGTCCACGTCGTCGTCAGTGATGTCGCCGTAGAAGGGGGCGAAGAGACCGTTCGTCTCGTCACGGCTGCTGGAGGCGACGCCAACTTCGTCGCCGCAGACGTGTCGAAGGCCGCCGATGCCGAGCGATTGATTCAGCGAACGGTCGAGATGTACGGTCGGCTGGACTGCACGCACAACAACACCGGGATCTCGCGGGGTGCCCCGCTGCACGAGATTCCCGAAGAGGTGTGGAACGCGGTTCTGGCGGTGAACCTCACCGGCGTATGGCTGTGCATGAAGTATGAGATCACCCAGATGCTGCGCCAGGACGGTGGCACCATTGTCAACACCGCGTCGACCGCTGGGTTGGTCGGCCGATACGGAGCAGCATACACCGCAAGCAAGTTCGGCGTGGTTGGCCTGACCAAGTCGGCGGCCATGCAGTACGCGCCGCGTGGGATTCGGATCAACGCGGTCTGTCCGGGTTGGATCGACACGCCGATGACCCATGAGGGGATGCTCGACCCCGAGCGACTGGCCGGGCGGATCGCCGAGGAGCCGATCGGGCGCATCGGGACGCCGGAGGAGGTGGCCGAGGCGGTCGTCTGGCTGTGCTCAGACGCGGCGGCGTTCGTTCTGGGCGTGGCGCTGCCCGTCGACGGCGGCTTGGTCGCTCGATAGGACGCCACCCACCGGCATCCAGGTGGCCTCGCCTGGTCGCGCGCGAAGTCATGCGGTCACCCTTGTCTGAGCACCATCAGGATACAGCCCAGAGGGAAGCCGGGAGGGTATGGACATGGACCGGGCCACAACGACTCAGGTGGCATCGCCGCACCAGCCAGTTGAGCAAAGGACACCTCGCCTCAACTTCAGTGATCCAGCTCAACGAGCAGAGCATCTTCGTGCGTTCTTGAGCTGGCTTCCCTCCGCCTTGCACGAGGCTCCAGGTATCCAGTGGGATCAGCTCGACAGCCCCATCATGGGCTACCTGATTCGGTCAGTAGCTCATGATCCCGATGCGATTCCCATCGCCTTCGCCATGGGGTGTGCCATCCATGCGATGAAACAAAAGACGCTCTATGCCCAGTGTATCCATCTCACCAATTTGTTGCGCCAGTTACGCGCCGACTATGGCATGACCAGCCTGGCTGATTTGAAGTCACGCAACATCTGGGATCGCCTGGTTGGCGGACGCACCCTCACCAGTCACGATTTGCATCGGCTGGGCATGTATGAGGCGTTCTCCTCCATTCATGAGCGCGCCTATTTTGAAGGGTTGACTGTCCGGCAACAGACATTCTGGGAAGCCTATGCGTTGCCGCCACTCCCTGCTTACTTTGTAGCCCGCTATGGCCAGCGCAACGCGATCCATGCTGCCTCAGCACAGCGCCGGAAAGAGCAGAGCGCTGTGCTGGTTCCGCTTTTTCCTTTGCTGGTCGAGATTGCCCAACTCCGCAAGCAGGCGGCAGAACGGTTGATTCAGGCCTTTCGCACGCACCGCGAGCGGGCCAGAGCCGGAGCAATTGCTTTGCCGTACCAGTTTGAATACCGGGATCGCGTTTTTGAAGTGACCGAAGATGCGCCGACGCTTGCTCAGGTATCTCTGGTTGAGCGAGAAGTGGCGTTGTCCTTCACCCTCTGGAATCGCACGAGTTGGGTCAAGGCGCATCTGGAGCACTACGGCCACGAGTCCCGGCGGCAATGGAAACGCCAGATCCTGGCGTATGCCCCAGAGCACAACACCCATTTCTTGCAGTACGAGGGACCGCTCAAGGATTTACTCTGGTGCGGCGAACTAATTGCCAATCAACACCTGGGGAAACGACTGCGCTCTGCTGCGAAGCGGCTTGGATCAGGGGTAGACCGGGAACATTTCACCCGCTTTGAGATCTCGCGCTCTGGCCTGTTGTCTCCAGACCACAGCGATACCCAGTGGCTCTTAAATGCCATGCGAGGGGAAGCTGTTCTCTTTGAGCCAGAAAGTCTGTATCGAGGCATCCTGTATGGTGCAGCACTGGCAACGCTGGCACTGACCAATGGGAGTCGGGTCAGTGAACTACTTCAGGTGAG
>DATBGS010000158.1:0-5849 GCA_036557885.1 Ktedonobacterales bacterium | reverse complement strand
CGCTCGACCATCTCCACAAACGGCCCTGGAATGGCCCCTCCCGCCTTGCTCTCGCGCTTGAGCCGATACCACAACGCCCACTCCTCTCCCAGCGAGAGCGCGTCTACCTTCAGCAGGGATTGGGCGTCTTTGGTGAGTTTGATGGGTTTGCCAAAGAGCGTGCCCCACACCTGGCGCAGTGCCCAGCGCAGACAGCGATAGGCCACCCAGGGCGTGTGCAAGCGCTCCAACCGTTTGTAGACCCGCAGCAGCCGAATCAAGACGATGCCCGCCAACCGATGATACAGCTTCCACTCCTGCCGCTTGCGCCGGAACAGGTCACGCGCCACCCGCACCAGGCGCAGCAGCGTCCACAGGTCCGCCAGCAGCCAGCGACAGAGCGCGTCCAGCCGCGTGGGAAGCTGCGCCACTTCTGGCAGCGTCTGCTCGATCTCTGCCGGGTCGAACTCCAGCGGGTGCTCTTTGCCACCAAGCGCCCGCTTGTGCTGGTCGTGGCGGCGGTCAATCAAGGGCACGATGAGGCTGAGGGTGCGTCCCAGCAAGGCGGTGCTCTGGTTGGAAGCCGTGAGCGGGCGGGTATCCAGTCCTGCCAGGAGGCTGAGGGCTTCATCGTAGATGAGCACCTGTTCATTGCCCAGCGTGTGGAAGGTGCGCAGGAAGGTGACGAGCGGTTCGGTGTCGGACCAGAAGGCTTCGGGGAAGGGGATGAGCGGGCGGCGGTGCCGAAAGACATACGCCTGATAACGCTTGGACATGATGACCATCTCCTTGTGAGCGTGATGGCCCGCAGCGTCACAGCAGCCGTGTGTTCGTCTGGTCCGGGGAGGGAAAGCAGGGTAGGGCCAATGCAGCGTTTGTTGCTAGAATGGCGCGGCTTTCCGCCCTGGAACTCAAGCCAGGCGAAAGGTAACTGTGGCGCGGGGCGTGTTGTTAACACACCTGCGTCAGCCGTTCTCTCACTGCCAAAGCGTACGAAGAAAGAAGAAAGGGTGAGGGAAACGGCAACGTAGTGAATAGAGTATAACCGAACGTGCGCTAAAAGTCAAGCCCACAACCTTGTTGTCTCGTTGCTGAGATGCTATGATGTGTTCGTTAAGATGCTCGATGTCCCTTATCTTTCAGGAGAGGCCCGTCGCATGGTCGTGGTGAACCCGGTAAGCCCAGCAGTATAGCGCTGAATACAAGAGGCGAGGAAGCAGGCTGTCGCGTGGCAGCCCGCGCATGCCTGTGGATTGGTTGCCAATACCACTCCACAGCCGATGCTTTGCTGTCCTGGCTTCACGCGCTCAACTGATGGCACGGGCAAGCGTCCAGGGGTGCAGACGTGTGTGCTTCTCCCCTTTCCCCAGCTTTTCTCCCCAGCGGGACCGCGATGTCGGTCTGCGCTTCCTTCTGTCCTGCCCGCCTGCCGCGCTGAGTGCAATTCTTCACCCAAACAGGACCGACGAAATGGAGCGAGAAACATGCACCGAAGACCCCGGCGGCGGAAAAGGCGTTCTGCGCGCACCGCCCGGCAGTCATGGCGGCTCTGGACGAGCCAGGGGCTGTTGATTCAGCAGCAGGGATGGTTGGGGATGCGCGAGTACGATACCCGCCAGCCCGCCTGCCACTATAATTTGCACATTCAGCCTGCCTGCGGCGGCCTGGATTACCATAATTACCACATTCGCTACGCGGGGATGAAAGAGGATAAACATGTCTGGTCTGTGGTTGACGCGCCCGCTGGCAAAGAAAAGAGCCACCGCGTCTACACCTTCTCGAAGGAGCGCTTCATTCAAGAGGGAATTGATGAGGCGCTGAGCTTGCTGGTCAGTGATATGACCAACGACATTGGCGACCCATCGCTGTGGGCCAGGCTTGCTGAGCACCTGGCGCGGGTCTTGTTCGATTTATATCAGCACGAACTGGAAAAGGCTGCTGAAAAGAGCGCGTGATGCAGCCGCCTCAGCAGGAGGGATGCCCCTGCTGAGGCGACTGATCGGCTATCCAACGATCTCGATGCTGGTAGCGTTGATGGTCCTGCCGCCCTGACCGGAGCAGGTGCCCACCACGTAAACCTTCGAGCCAGCAACGATAGCGTTTGCTGCAACGACTTGCCCGTATCTGGTGTAGCGGGTCCGGTTTGTGACACGGATGGTAGCCGTGCTGCCATCCGGTCTGGTGACGGTGATGGTCCTGCCACTCACGCGCGTGACGGTCAGGTCGCCACCACATTGCCCGGTGCCAGGCAGCGGAGTTCGCACCCGGATATGCACCGTGACAGTTGGTTCGAGGCTCGTCGCCCGCGCCGGGTGTGAACCGAGCGTGGTCGCCAGCAGCGCGCCTCCGCCCAGAGTCAGCACCCACGCCAGGGCAAGACCCCAGGGCAGAAACCACCTGCGCCCGCGCCGACGTGGCGCGGGCCTGCGGGCCATCGGGACCGCTGCTGGTTCCTCAACGTCTTCCATGCGTAGCCCCCTTGAAAAAGGAATGGTTGCGGCTACGTGCTTGCCGCATCTGTGGGGTAGCCGCAACTTTTACGCCCCTGGTGGAGCAGACAAAAGGGGAGGGCAGGGGATGTTCCTAGTTTTTTGACGAAAAGGGCCGCCGCGCTCCGCCCGCGCCTGGCTTTTGCAGCGCGGGCGGAGCCAGCTCCGCTGGTTATTGCTGAGGATATTGGGGCGGAGAGGGTTGAGAAGGGTCTTGCGGCGGATACGGCTGAGAATATTGCGACGGATAGGGCTGCGCATATTGCGGAGGGTACGGCTGAGGATAGGGCATCACATAGCCCATCATCACCGGCTGTCGGGACGGCCAGACCAGGGCGTAGATGAAGGTGCCCAGCGTCCCCATCAGAATGACGACTACAAACCAGCCCCAGGTTTGCATCTTCGCCGCGCGAACGAGCGCCCCAATCCACGCAATCAGCCCAGGAATGGCGAAAAGAAAGAGCATCAGCTCTAGCCACCCAAAGGTCGTAAAGGCGGATGCAGGGTCCGCAGAATATTGACAAATGCCGACATTAACCTGGCCCCCAGCATCCACCTGGCACTTGTAGTTTTGCGCAGCCTGGCTGAAGAACGCAAAGAACTGCACCAAAATGAAGCCTGTGCCAATAATCCCCAGCAGCATCGAGGTGAGCGACAACACCAAAATAGTCTTCTTGCTCATGGTGATCCATCCTTCTTTCTTGCTTGCGCGTTCAGCAATTTTACCTAAAATGCTGCCCTGCGGCAATCCCCTTGAGTCCAAACCAGCATCTCGCTGGTCTTGCTGTCCTCTGTTCTGAGTATAGCCGAAAGACAGAGCGCAGGCTGTCTCGTGGCTCATTGCCGGATGGTGAAGCGCGAGACAGCCCGGAAAGCGGCATCTTGACACCCCATGTATCCTTATCTCATCTCTGGGCCAAGAGCGTCAGGAGTGACAACCTGGCGGAGAGCATTGCTGCTGAAAGATCGCGCGATGGATAAAGTCTATTATCTCGATCTCCAGACACTCCTTGAATATTTGCAGGGGCAATCAGCCCTGCTCACCACAGAGGTCGCGGTGCCCGGTCAGCGCGAGGGAGGCACCGGCTACCTCTTCTTCAAGGGAGACAGAATCATCGGCTGCGTGGTGAAGGCAGCCAGCAATGCGCTCTGGAGCGAAGGCGAGCAGGCGTACCAGATGCTCAGGGCCAACGGAGAATGGCGCGTGCGCATGGAGCCAGACATTGAGCAGGCGCTGCGAGCGATCAAGCAACAAAGCGCTGGAGCGCAGCAGGCGCCTCCCGCGTCGCCAGCCTTCGCGCTCTACACGCCCAGGCCGCTGCTGGCCCTGGACCCCGCGCTACTCCAGCAATTCCCCCCCAGACAACGCCTGGTTTTGCGCCTGGTCTATGCCCTGGTCAATGGGCAGCGCACGCCCACGCAAATCAAAGCCCAACTCCGGCTCCCGGCTGAAGCAGTTGACGAGGCTATACAAAGCCTGCATGACCTGGGAATCATCGAATAACACTGCCTGGAAGGAGGGCGCAGCGCTCTAGAGAAGAAGCACAAGCAGGAAGCGGCTGCGCAATGGCCTATGAAATCATTACTTGCCTGGTGGTATCGGTTCTCTTTGCCCAAGCGGGGGCCAGACACCACCCCGACTGAACGCGAGCGCACGCGCTACGCGCGGCTCACCAGCGCCTTCTCGCCGGTCATCTTTCTGCTGACCCTGCTCACTGCCGTGTATGGCGTCCTCACTTCAATTAACCCTATCGCGCCGGTGATTGAAGTGAGCGCGTTTGGGGCCGTCGTCATCGCGCTGATCTGCAATAAGCTGGGGTGGAATGTGGTGGCGGCGCTGCTGCTGCTCTCCAGCACCACTATCAACGGCGTGGGCAATCTCGTCACCAATCCGCTTGATCCCGTCTTCGTGCCCATTTTGTGCGTGTTTGTCGTCACCGTCGTGCTGGCTGGCTCGCTGATGCCCCCGGTCTACGCCCTGGTAGTGGCTGGCCTGAACTGCCTGGTCATCATCCTCGTCTCCATCTATCAGCCGCACACGCCAGCCTATGACCATTGGCTCTCGATTGGCTACGGCTCGCTGATGATTGCGGTGCCCATTGGGCTGCAACTGCTCGTTGGGATTGTCACCTACGTGATTTTGAGCAACCTGATTGCGACCATTCGCCGCGCTGACCGCGCTGAGGAGATTGTCGCGCTCCAGAAAGAGATTGTGGACTATCAGCGGCGGCGCAACGAGGAGCGCGAGCAGTTGGAGGCAGGCATCGCTTCTATGGCCGAGGTGTATACCGCTATCGCCAACGGTGATCTGGAGGCGCGTGTCCTGGTGCGGCCCGAAAGCGTGCTGTGGCAGGTTGCGGTGCCCCTGAATAATCTGCTCAGCCGGGCGCAGCAGTGGAAGAAATATGCCGATCAATGGGACCGCACGCTGCACGCCATCAGATATGTGCATCAGCAGCTTCAGCAGGGCCGCAGACAGCGCGTGCCGGTGGTGTTTCAGCAGCCAACCGAAACGCCCGTTGACCTGCTGCTGCCCGAAGTGTCCGTCCTGTCCCAGCAAGCCTATAGATCAACACACCCGCGCCCATTTGATTCCAGATAGGCTGGCGGTTTCTGTAGCCACGAAGGCTGGCGGTTAAAACCCCTCAAAGCAGGGGCACCGCCGCGCCTAAGGGCGTTCCGCCACCCCTAAGACAGAAGGGCACGGCAAGTCCGCCTGCGCGGACTCCCCGCCCCGGCACGCCAGCGTTCGTCCTAACCCGCGCAGGCGGGTTTCGCTGCGCCCCTGCTTTGAGGGGTGGCGGCCTCTGGCCGCCTATAAGCGCGGCGGTGCCCCTGCTTTGAGGGGTTTTAACCGCCAGCCTACTGCCTGGGCAGTTGGATGGTAAACTGCGTGCCCTGCCCCCACTGGCTCTGCGCCCAGATGGAGCCGCCATGTGCCTGAATGATTGCCAGCGCGATAGGCAACCCCAGGCCGGAGCCGCCCGCGTTCATCGCTTTCAGCACGCCCGTATTGCTGGCTGGACCCGCGCCAGGAGGAACAAGCTGATTGGTCGTGCGGCTGCGCGTCTTGTCCGCCCGATAGAAGCGCTCGAAGATGTGCGGCAAATCCTCTGCGCGGATGCCCTGGCCGTTGTCGGCCACTTGAAGCTGCGCCATGTCCTGCGTCCGGCTGATCTGCACGCGCACCCAGCCATCGGCCCCCGCTCGCCCATATTTCAGCGCGTTATCCAGCAAGATCAAGAGCACCTGCTTGATCTTGTCCTGGTCGGCCACGATGAACAGCGGCCCACCGCCATCGCTGCGCATCGTGACGGTTCGGCTCCCCGCCAGAATGCGCCCCTGGTCTACGGCTTCGCCCACCAGTTCCACCAGATCAAA
>DATBGS010000157.1:0-36279 GCA_036557885.1 Ktedonobacterales bacterium | reverse complement strand
TTCGTCTTTGCCAGATCGCTTCCCGCCATGCGGGAAGAACATCTTTTGAGATTACCTCCAGTCTATCGCATTGGCCGCCGTTTGTCAAGGTGCAGAACCGGAGCCGGAGCCTGACGTAGCGCCAGCCCCTTCCAGGCCAATTGCGGCGCGCCCCAACCGCTGCACCACCGGCGCCACCTCCACAATGCTGCGGCTGGGACCGGCCAGGGTATCAAAGCTCTCAAAGCTCAGCAGGGTGAAAAGCACGTTGACAATTTCGTCTGTGGCTGCCGGGGCAGGTTGTCCTCGCTGCTCGTAGATGCGCCCGCACAGCCTGCGTATTCCGCCCCGGCGCCATTCATCGCGCCCGCGCACCACCTTCTCGAAGTCTGGGTCAAGCGTCGCCAGCGCGCGAAGTCGCCGCATCACCAGCCGGTCTGAGTCCCAGAATCGGCTAAAGACGCTGATGTATTCGTCCAGCGCCTCAAGTGGGTCTGCGCGACGAAAAGCCCCGGCTAGCTGCTCCATCCCGCCCTGTGCCGCCAGCGTGTCGCTCATCGCCTCCAGCAGCCCCACTTTGGAGCCAAACTGATAGTAGACCGTCATGCGGGCAACGTTGGCCTGACGCGCGACGGCATCAATCGTAAAGCCAGAGAAGCCTTCGCTGGCGATGAGTAGTTCACGCGCCGCGCTGAGGATGCGGGCGCGTGTTTGTTCAGCAGTGACCTGGCGCTGACCGAGGCTATAACGGCGTGGACTCATAGAAACTCTTGACTTCTTCCATTATTTAATTGTATAGTCTGTATGACTAATTTAATCACACTGTCTAATGAAATGATACGCCACACGGCAGCAGCCGTAAAGTCTGAAAGGGGATGCCGCTCACATGATCAGCGATTACACCATTGCCCTGTTTCTGCACGTCATTAGCGCCATTGGCTTCTTTCTTGGCGCGGGCCTCTGGCTCTTTGGCCTGGCGACGCTCCGGCGCGCGCAGCGTGTGGAGCAGGCACGGTCAATCCTCACCCTGGTTGCCCGCACAGGCCCCGTCTCTGGCATCAGCCTGGTGGTCCTGCTGGCGGCTGGCATCTATATGACCATCACCGTCTGGACCTTCGAGCAGGGCTGGATTCGCATCGCCATGCTTGGCATCATCCTGCTGATTGCGCTGGGCGCCGGGGTCATCGAACCGCGCCGCCGCGCCCTCGCCCGCCTTGCCAGCGACGCGCCGGATGGCCCGCTCCCTGACGCGCTGGCGCAGCGCACCCAGGAGAAGCTGCTGAGCGTCGCCGTGTACACGCAAGCCTTCTTGCTGCTGGGCATCGTCTTTCTGATGACAACCAAGCTCGCGTTCACTGGCTCGCTCATCGCGCTGGGCGTTGCCCTGGTGCTGGGTCTGGCGTTGGGCTGGCTTGTCTCGCGCGGCATGCGCTCTGGGGTGCAGAGCGTCGCCGCTCGCGCTAGCTAGATACCAGGATTTCTTGGAAGCGCCGCTGGAGGGCTGCATCGCGCTCAACATACTTGCGGTAGTCGTCAAGAGTCGAGGTGCCAATAATTCTGGCTTCTCCCCTGGCTAATACAGGCACGAGGATGTTTGCCATATCAATAGCATTCTCTGCCCGGCCAGCACCTGCCAGCACATGAAACTGGTCAACGAACAATAGCACTTGCCCTGCTGATCGCCTTATCTCTACAATAACCGAACGGAGCAGCTTTTCCAGATCGCCGCGTATCCTGGTGTCTGCAATCAACGCTTCCAGATCAAGGGCCACCACGCGCTGGAACGTTATGCCATCCGGCACGTTGCCAATGCTGATACGCCGGATTACTTCGGCAACGATGGCAAAGCGCTCGGTGGCGTCTTCACCAATGAGCATGGGATTGTTCTTGAGGCGTCGCGCGAGTATCTGAAAAACACGCTCAACTTCTTTCTCTCGACGCAGGAGTGGAGCAAAGCGGCCCTGGCGGGCAAGCGCGGTCAGGTCATGAGTGTACTTTTCTAAAACGCTTTTGGCTGGCGCTGGTTGGTCTTGCATATCCCAAGCTCCTTTCTGACGCATGAGTTATTTTATGACTCGCCAGTCAAAATATGACCGACAAGTCATAAAATGACTCACCAGTCAGATTATGACTGGTGGGTTTTCTGGCAAACAAACTAATACACCGGTGACTCCATGTATTCCCCAAAGACCTCGCGGAAGACGCCCATGATTTCGCCCATTGTGGCGTAGGCGTTCACCGCGTCAATCAATGGCTGCATCAGGTTCTCGGTGCCCTGCGCGGCCCGGCGCAGCGCCTCCAGCGTGGTCTTGACCTGCTCCTGGTTGCGTTCGCGGCGCACGCGGTTCAGCCGCTCCAGGTGGATGCGCTCCTTGGCCGGGTCCACATAGAGCGTGGGGATTTTAAGCTCCTCGTCCATCGTGTAGCCGTTCACGCCCACGATGATGCGCTCCCCGGCATCCACTTCCTGCTGGAAGCGATAGGCGGCGTCAGCCATCTCGCGCTGGAAAAAGCCATTGTGGATGCAGGCCAGCACCCCGCCCAACTCGTCAATGCGGTCAAGATAATCCTGCGCTTCCTGCTCCATTTTGTCGGTCAGGCTTTCGATAAAGAAGGAGCCAGCCAGCGGGTCAACGGTATTGGTGACGCCGCTCTCGCTGGCGATGATCTGCTGCGTGCGCAGGGCAATCAGCGCGGCCCGTTCGGTGGGCAGCGCCAGCGCCTCATCCAGCGAGTTAGTATGCAGCGATTGCGTGCCGCCCAGCACGGCAGCGAGCGCCTGGATGGTCACACGCGCCACGTTATTATCGGGCTGCTGGGCCGTCAGCGAGACGCCCGCCGTTTGCGCGTGGCAGCGCAGCATCCACGAGCGCGGGTCTTGGGCGTGATACTTCTCGCGCATCAGCCGCGCCCACAGCCGCCTGGCGGCGCGGAACTTGGCAATCTCCTCGAAGAAGTCGTTGTGCACATCCCAGAAGAAGGAGAGGCGCGGCGCGAACTCGTCAATCTTCAGGCCGCGTTCCAGGCTGGCGTCTACGTAGGCCAGGCCATCGGCAATAGTGAATGCTAGCTCTTGGACCGCTGTGGCGCCCGCCTCGCGGATATGGTAGCCGCTGATGCTGATCGTGTTCCATTTGGGCATGTGGCGCGTGCCAAACTCGATGGTATCCACCACCAGGCGCATGGAGGGTTCCGGCGGGAAGAGAAACTCTTTCTGAGCGATGTACTCTTTGAGGATGTCGTTCTGGAGCGTGCCGCCCAGCTTTGCGCGGGGGATGCCGCGCTTTTCGGCGTTGGCGATATACATGGCCCAGATGACCGCTGCCGGGCCGTTGATGGTCATGGAGGTCGTGATCTGGTCGAGGGGCAGGCCATCAAAGAGAATCTCCATGTCGGCCAGCGAGGAGACGGCCACGCCGCATTTGCCAAACTCTCCGACGGCCAGCGGGTGGTCGTGGTCGTAGCCGTAGAGCGTTGCCATATCGAAGGCGCACGAGAGGCCGGTTTGCCCCTGCTTGAGCAAATATTTAAAGCGCTCGTTGGTTTCCTCGGCGGTGCCAAAGCCCGCAAACATGCGCATCGTCCAGGGTCTGGCGCGATACATGGTGGGCTGGACGCCGCGCGTGTAGGGGTATTCGCCGGGCATACCCAGGTCGCGCTCATAATCCAGGCCGGCGGTGTCGTTGGGCGTGTAGAGGCGCTGAATGGGCACGCCTGAGTGGGTCGTAAAATCGCTTTTGCTTTCTGGAATCTTTTCCAGCGATTTTTTGAGCGTGCCCTGCTCCCAGCGTGCCTCTTCGCCTTTCAGTCGCTCCAATTCCTGGCGATCATAGAGCGTGCCCTGGCGCTGCTTCTTTTTTGCCGCCTGGCGTGGTTTTTGTTCAAGCATGTATGACTCCTTCAAGCTGGCGGTTAAAACCGCCAGGGCACTGACGATTAGAGCGCTCCCTATCCAGCGTGCCGCTGTAAAAATGCCAGCGTTTTCTGGTTGAATGATTCAACATTTTCATAGATGGGCGCGTGGGCGCAATCCTCAAAGATCACGAGTTCCGTCTGTTTGATAGCGTCCGTCATGGGTTTGGCAAAACGGGTTGACGTGACCTGATCATGTTTGCCAAAGGTGATCAAGGTTGGCGCCGTGATGTGCGCAAGCTGCGCCTCGGCATCATGGGCGATTACCGCGTCAGATTCTCGCAGGAAGGCGTCCACCGGCTGCGCTGGCCTGCCTCTGACAAAATCGGCCAACGCCTGAATGTAATCGGGTTTGGCGGCGTAGAGTTCGGGGGTGAAGCACCAGGGGAAAATGCCTTGGATCACCATTTCTGGGACGCTGCCCAGCGCCCGCGCCATGACCTGCCAGCCACCAACAATAGTCTTGAGAAAGGGGTCAGATTTTGTCCAGCCGCTGTGCAGCGAGAGCGATTTCACTTTCGCCGGATATTTGGCCGCCAGCCATATTCCGGCGGCTGCGCCAAGCGAAAGCCCTGAGACATGCGCGCGCTCAATCCCCAGCACCTGCATCAACCCGGCCACATCATCGGCAATAAGCTCGGTGGAGTAGGTACCAGCAGGTTTGTCGGTTTCTCCGGCGCCGCGCGGGTCCATAGAGATGCAGGTAAAGTGTTTGGCATATTCGGCAACCTGAAAGGCGTAGCAGGCGTTATCCGCCGCCAGATAGGGGATGAGGATGAGGGGTTCACCAGCGCCCTGTCGCTCGTAGTTCATGGTGATGTCGTTCACTTTGACCTTTGGCATGATGATCGAGGCTCCTCTCTTGCTTGACTCTCATACGGTGAGAAATACCGCGTCCGTCTAGCGCTCAACTTCTATAGACAAGGCCACCGCGCCGCCGCCGCCCAGACACAGCGTTGCCAGGCCGCGCCCGCCGCCGCGCCGTCGCAGTTCGTAGAGCAGCGTGGTCAGCACGCGCGCGCCGCTGGCGCCAATCGGGTGCCCCAGCGCCACCGCGCCGCCGTTGACGTTGACGCGGTTCCAATCCCAGTCCAGTTCCTGGCCGTTGGCGAGCACCTGCGCGGCAAACGCTTCATTGATCTCGATCAGGTCAAAATCGCCCATCTTCAGGCCGGTGCGCTCCAGCAGGCGATGGACGGCGCGCGGCGGGGCCGCAAAGATATATTTGGGCGTAATTGCTGCCGAGGCATAGCCGGTGATGCGCGCCAGGATGGGCAGCCCCAGGGCTTTCGCCCGCTCGCGGCTGGCGATGACCAGCGCGGCGGCCCCATCGCTCAGGCCCGGCGCGTTGCCAGCGGTGACGGTGCCGTCTTTCTTAAACGCAGGCTTGAGCGCGGCCAGCGCCTCCAGGCTGGTGTTGGGGCGGATGGGTTCGTCATCATTGATGATGAGCCTCTCTCCCTTTGGGATCGTCACTATCGGGATTATCTCCTCTTCGAAGCGCCCGGCTTTGGTAGCAGCGGCGGCGCGCTGGTGGCTTTGCAGCGCGAAGGCGTCCTGGGCCTGGCGGCTGATGCCAAACTTCTCAGCGATGATCTCGGCCTCGCTGCCCATATGGATGTTCTCAAAGGCGCACCAGAGGCCATCATGCACGACGGCATCCACGACTTCTCGATTGTTGAGCCGGTAGCCGGTGCGCGCGCCCGGCAAGAGATAGGGCGCGTTGCTCATGCTTTCCATGCCGCCAGCGACGATGAGGTCAGCGTCGCCTGCGCGAATGGCCTGCGCTGCCAGCATCACGGCTTTGAGGCCGGAGCCGCAGACTTTATTGATCGTCACGGCGGGTAGATCATCGGGCAATTTGGCGCCTATCGCGGCCTGACGCGCGGGCGCCTGGCCCACTCCCGCCGTGACAACGTTGCCCATGATGACTTCTTCAATCTGCTTTTCCTGCTCTTCTGAGATGCCCGCGCGATTCACTGCCTGGCGGATGGCAATGGCGCCAAGTTCGGTGGCGCTGAAGGATGAAAGCGCCCCCAGAAATTTGCCAACGGGGGTGCGCGCTGCGCTGACGATCACGGCTTCTCGTTCGGCCATTGAAAACCTCCTCGTTTGTGGCCTGGAAGCGGGAAACCAGGGTCGGTGGGTTGGTTTCCAGACTCCCAAAGGGCGCACAGCACTGTGCGCCGGGTGCATTGTGCATTTATCTGTTGTGGTGAAAAGTCCGCCTGAAGGATTCGCCTGGATATGGCAGGCAACTGCTGCAAAACAACTGTTCTCTGCTTTGATTATATGACTTTGGGCTGCGTGGGGTCAATCTGGAGCAAGAAAAAGCGCTCCCTCAACCTCTTGCCGCCTGCCTCTCAGTCTGGTAGGATGGACAAAGAGTCAGGTAGCCAGCCAGACATGGCTCGCAGTTACAAGAAAGGGGTCGCTTATGGTTACGCCTTGTGTCCGTTGTCACTCACCTTATCCTGCTGATGCCGCTTTTTGCCCGACATGCGGATGGCCCAGAGCACAATCTCTGCCAGGTGCCCCGCAGCCTGCTCCCCAGGCCGGGCAGGGTGGTCCAAATCAGGTGGCTCCAGGCGGCATTCCTCCCTTTGGAGGGGGCGCCGCGCCTGCCACGCCTCCTCCAGGCGCGCAGGGCTGGTCGCCAGCGGGCGCGGGCGCACCGCCACAGCAGGCGGGCTGGTCGGGCGCGGGCGCGCAACCCCAGGTCGGCTGGCAGAGCGCGGGTCAGTTTGGGCAGCAGTCTGGGCAGAGCGCTGGACAGATGGCTGGGCAAATGACCAGCGATGGAAAGAAAGGCAAGTCAAAGCGCAAACGGGTGATCATGATCAGCGCCGCTGTGCTGGTAATCCTGGCGCTGGTGGGCGCTGGCCTGGGCTACTTTCTCTATCGCGCAACAGCGCCCACCAGCTTTGTGATCGCCACAGATCGCGGCAAGGGCGAGATTGACCGCATTGATATTGCCACGCGCAGCGTGACCGTCTTAATCAAGAGCGATAAGCTTCAGAATTCGCCTGATTCTATCGTCTTTCTCTCCGATAATTTGGTGTTGATAGATTTTGTGAGCGGGGGCCAACTGGGTCTGGGGGATATTGCTGCCCACAGCTATACCACTGTCTCGCAAAATCATGGGCAGTTGCGCGATATGGCAGCGCTTCCTGATGGCAGCGGTGCACTCGTTGCTGAGCAAGACACCGGCACCATTCTGAGGTTTCGCCTGGCGGATCGCAGCCTTACGACCCTGGTACAGGCTGATTTCCTCAGAGGGGTGCAGGGGCTGGCTTTTGACAACGATGGCAATCTCTATGCTGCGGTTGGGGGCACAGTCTATCAGCTTGATCCTGGCAATGGGCGGCAGATCAAAAAGTTTGATGTGCCTGGTGGCAGCGATGGGATGGCGTATGATAAGTCGCGCAGCACGCTAGATGTTGCTGCTGGGGAGAAGATTCAGGCGCTTGACCCCAAAACCGGGAAAGTAAGCACGGTGATTGACGGAGTTGGTGATGCGGATGGGGTGGCGATTGACCGGCGCGGCAACCTCTTTATTGCTTCTAATGTTGGAGTGCTGGAACTGAGCACCAGCAACCAGTTGCTCATTGTCGGCACGAACAGCAACGGCGTCCTCTGGGATGATGTGGCGCCGCTCTCTGGCTCCGGCGCGGCCAATTATTGATGGTGCTTACTCAGACAGCCAGGCGGCAACGCGCAGCGCTGCGCGTTGCCGCCTGGCACCCTCTGGTGCTTTTTAAGCGCTGCGCGGCCCGGCCTGGCGCACGTCGGGGTCAGCATCGGGAAATTTGGTGAAGTTTTCGGCAAACTTCTTTGCCAGTTCACGCGCCTGCTGGTCATACGCGGCGCCATCCTGCCAGGTATCGCGCGGGCGCAGCACAGCGCTGGGGACGCCTGGGCAACTGGTGGGCACATGCAGCCCAAAGATGGGGTCGGTCCAGGTTTCGACCTTTTCCAGCGCGCCGGAAATGGCGGCGCGCACCATCGCGCGGGTATGCGGCAGACTGATACGCTGGCCGACTCCATAAGGGCCGCCGCTCCAGCCGGTGTTGACCAGATAGACGCGCGCGTGGTGCTGGGCAATCTTGTCGCGGAACATGCGCGAATAGACGGTAGCGGGCAGCGGGAAGAAGGGCGCGCCAAAGCACAGGCTAAAATCCGGTTCTGGCTTGTCGCCCAGACCAATCTCTGTTCCGGCCAGCTTGGAGGTGTAGCCAGAGAGGAAATAGTAGGCCGCCTGCTCAGGCGTCAACATAGAGATGGGCGGCAGCACGCCAAAAGCATCCGCGCTCAGCAGCAGGATGGCTTTGGGCTGGCCCCCAACACCTTCAGGGACGGCGTTCTCAATAAAGTCCAGCGGGTAGGCGGCGCGGGTGTTCTCGGTCAGCGAGGCATCGGTGTAATCGGGCACGCGCATCACCGGGTCCACGACGACGTTTTCCACCACCGAGCCAAAGCGAATGGCGTTCCAGATTTGCGGCTCAAATTTGTGGGAAAGGTTGATGCACTTGGCATAGCAGCCGCCCTCGAAGTTAAAGACGCCGCTGTCGCCCCAGCCATGCTCATCGTCCCCGATCAGGCGGCGCTCCGGGTCGGCGGAAAGCGTGGTCTTGCCGGTCCCAGAGAGGCCAAAGAAGATCGCTACGTCGCCAGCCGCGCCAATGTTGGCCGAGCAGTGCATGGGGAAGACTCCCTGCTGTGGCAGCAGGTAATTCAGGACGCCAAAGATGGATTTTTTGATCTCGCCCGCGTACTCCGTTCCGGCAATCAGAATCAGCCCGCCCTCCAGGTCAACCAGAATGGCTGTTTTGCTGCGCAGGCCATCAACAGCGGGGTCAGCCTCAAATTTTGGCGTGCTGATCACGGTGAAGGCTGGTCTGGAAGCGGCCTGCTCCTGGGGCGTCATGCGGCGGAAAAGCTGCATGGCAAAGAGGGCGTGCCAGGCGTATTCGGTGATGACGCGAATGGGCAGGCGATGGGCCGGGTCAGCGCCCGCCCAGGCATCCAGCACAAAAACCTCGCGCCCCTGAAGATAGGCGCTTTGCCGGGCGCGAAAGCGATCAAACACCTGCTGCTCGATGGGCTGGTTGATCTTGCCCCAGGCAATGCGGCTGGCGTTCTGGGCAGTGCGGACCAGGAATTTATCTTTGGGGGAACGCCCGGTGTGGAAGCCGGTGGTGGCGACCAGGGCGCCGTTGGAGGCCAATATCGCTTCGTTGCGTGCGGTGGCCTGTTCCACCAGTTGGGCAGCCGAGAGATTCCAATGGACGGAGCCGGGGTTGGGGAATCCGAGGTCAGCCAGGCTGTGCGGGCTGGCGGCAGTAATAGCCATCGGTGTGTGTACCTCGCCTTCGTTGGCTCAACTAGAGAGGGAACGCCTCTGTTCCAAATCTACATGCGACAGATCATAAAAACTGAGCGCTTGAAAACGCAGAAACGTGGCTGCGCTCGCTGTAGAAGTCTCTTGTTCAAGAGTATACCTGAAAGCGTCTGAATTCGCCAGTTTGCCGGAAGTTTGCAGTGAAATAACTCAACGTTCTATACTGATCGTTGCAATGTTAGAGCCAACGGGAGCAAACGAACCATGTATGAGCAACCGCCAGGCCAGGCACTCAGCCTTGAGGAGCGCGCGGCGCGGCTAGAGGCGCTGATGACGCGGGTGCAGGCGTGCCGCCTATGCCAGGAGCGCGGCTACCTTGCAGAGGCCAATCCGGTTGGCGCCTCGCGGGGGCACGTGACCGATCAGGTGATGGTGATTGGGCAGGCGCCGGGGCGCCAGTCGGTGATTCATCGCATCCCTTTTGGCGGCCCAGGCGGGAAGGTGCTGCAAAGCTGGTTTGTGCGCGCTGGCTTTCAGCCCGAAGATTTCCACGAGCGCATCTATCTTTCCGCGCTGACGCGCTGCGACCCTGGCCGCAATCCACGTGGCACCGGGGACCGCAAGCCGTCCCCGGCAGAGCAGGCGTTGTGCCGTCCCTATCTGGTGGAAGAACTGGCGCTGGTGCGCCCGCGCGTGCTGATTCTGCTGGGCGGGCTGGCGATTCAGGTCTTCTGGGGGGCGGGCACGCTGGAAGAGATCATTGGCACGTATCGGGAGCAGGATGGGCAGGTGCTCTTGCCCTGGCCGCATCCCTCTGGCGCCAGCCGCTGGCTGAACGACTCCGCGCACCAGGCGCTGTTATCCAAAGCCATTGAGCATCTGGCGCGCTGGCGGGTGGAATTCAAGCTGGATCAGAGGTAGCCGCGCCCCTCATGCGAGCTTGCGGCTTCCTCATCAGTTATGGCATAGTTTCTCTAATAAATATGTTCTAACTACAGGAAGGACTGACAACTGCATGGCCGAAGAGGAAAAGAAAGCAGAACAGGCAGCTCCCAAACGGGCGCTTGTGGTGATGGCGCATCCCGATGATGGCGAGTTTATTGCCGGGGGCACGATTGCCCGCTGGGCACGCGAGGGCTGGGAGGTCTATTACTGCGTCGTTACCGATGGGAACTGCGGCTCCAGCGACCCGGAGATGACCAGCGAGAAGCTGATTGCGCTGCGCCACGAGGAGCACACGGCGGCAGCGCGCGCGCTGGGCGCAAAAGAGGCGCTGTTTTTGCATTATGTGGATTCCATGCTGGAACCCACCCTCCAGGTGCGCAAGGATATTGCCCGGCTGATTCGCCAGATTCGCCCGCAGCGCATGATCTGCCAGGACCCGACGATGTTCTGGGGCGGCCAGGGTTATATCAATCACCCCGATCACCGCGCGGCGGGCGAGGCGACAATGGCGGCCATTATGCCAGCGGCAGGCACGCGCCTGATCTTCCCTGATCTGCTGAAAGAGGGGCTGGAGCCGCATGATGTGGAGGAACTCTATCTGGCGAGCAGCCGCCATGCTGACCGCTGGGTGGACATCAGCGAGACGCTGGAAGCCAAGATTGAGGCGCTGCGCCAGCACAAGAGCCAGATCAAGGATTGGAACCCGGCGGAGGAGATGACAAGCTGGGCTAAAGAAACGGCGGGAGAGGCCCGCAAGCATGGGCACAACTTCAAATACGCCGAGGCGTTTAAGTATTTCCGCTTTAAGGACGAAGAGTAGGCAGGGGAGGTGGGATAACGGCCCGCCAGGGTCGGCGGGGCTACAAGCAGCATTCTCGCTTGTACCCCCGCCGACCCTGGCGGGGAGTGGCCCGGCGGGGACGCCGGGGCTACAGGTGGATTATTACCCCTCGGCTTCTTTTTTGCGGCGATATTCGTGCACGCCTTTTTTGAGCGTGCCCAGGGCAGTGGTGGCGCAGGTGGGGCGGGTCATGACGACCTCGCGGCCCAGCGCGTCTATGAGGTCTTCAAAGGTCAGGGCCTCGATCTGGTCGGGCGTCATGCCTTCGGTGAGTTCGCTGACATAGGAGGCGGCGGCCATGCTGATGGTGCAGCCCTCGCCATCAAAGTAGACTTCCTTCAGCTTGCCCGACTCGTCAAATTTGGCCTGCATGGTCACGACATCAGAACAGCCAGGGCTGCCACCACTCAGGCTGATGTCAGCGTCTTCAAGCGTCCCCTTGTGGTAGGGGTGCTGGTAATGTTCCATCAAAAACTCGATGGCTTCCTGACGGCTCATGGACATGAAAAGTGCTCCTTGCAAAGCGTGGGGATGAGACGCTGTTTACTTCTATTATATCCGATTGGGAGGCTATGCTGCCAGGCAGGTTTGACATGACCAGGAGGGCTGCCCGCGCAAGCAGCCCTCCTGGGTATGCCCAATAGCGCTTCCGGTTATGGCTTCTCGATGGGCGCGTTGACCAGATTGCCCCACTCGGTCCAGGAGCCATCGTAGTTGCGCACATCGGGATAGCCCAGCAGCCGGGTGAGCACGAACCAGGTATGCGCTGAACGCTCACCAATGCGGCAGTAGGCGACGACATGCTTGTCTGATGTGACGCCCTCGTTGCCGTACAGCTCGCGCAGTTCTGCCACCGACTTAAAGGTGCCGTCTTCGCGGGCGGCTCTGGACCAGGGGATGCTCCTGGCGCCGGGGATGTGTCCGCCGCGCGACGCGCCCTCCTGGGGATAGTTGACCATGTGCAGCAGTTTGCCGGTGTATTCATCAGGTGAGCGCACGTCCACCAGCGCGTAACCCGACTTGCCCAGCAGGTCTTCCACCTGGCGCCGGTAGGCGCGAATGGAAAGATCGGCTTCATGCGCGTGGTACGTCGTGTGCTTGAACTCTGGCACGTCCTTGGTGTAGGGGCGCTTTTCGGCTTCCCACTTGGTGCGCCCGCCGTTCATGACGCGCGCGTCCTTGTGGCCGTAGAGCTTAAAGAGCCAGAAGCTGTAGCAGGCATACCAGTTGTTTTTGTCGCCGTAGAAGACGACGGTGGTGTCGTTGGAGATACCATAGCGGCTCGCCAGCTTCTCAAAATCGGCTTTGCTGACGAAATCGCGGCGCAGCGGGTCTTGTACGTCTACATGCCAGTCCAGTTTGACGGAGTTCTGAATGTGGCCCACCTCATAGAGTAGTACGTCTTCGTCTGCCTCGATCAGGCGCACATGGGGATCGTTGACATGTTCCGCTACCCAGGCGGTATCTACCAGCACTTCAGGATGCGCGTATTCATTTTCTGCCATACTAACCTTTCCCCCTGGTATTGTGCTTGTGTTGCAGGCAAGTTTTTGCTGCAAACTCAACAGAAAACACGGTGCAAATAACCTTCCATAGTATAACAAAGTTGATTGATTTAGTCAACATTTTAGCGATGATTATAGAATTCCACCTGCCAGCGCCATTCTTGCTCCGCCGGGTCGTTCCACCACTGTTGTAAGATGCCCACTTCGCCGCCAGGGAGGAGCACGGGCGTTCCCAGATCAGCGCTGTCCGGCCAGATGTCCTCGCGCAGCACCTGCGCTCCCTGACAACGCAGGCGGGTAATGGGGGTGCTAACGGTGCGCTGCAAGTCCTGGCCGCGCGCCACGACCTGGCCCGCGTCGCTGCGCACCTCTACGTTGAGTTGAGCTGGCGCGGCGTGCACCAGCAGCACGTTGGTGGGGTTGAGCCGTCCGCGCGCAAATGAGACGCCGGTTGCTCCTACATCGGCTACCCAGAGATCCCAGATATGCAATTCAGCTTGAGCCATATGCTTGTTCTGCCATCCTAAACGTAGTCAAACGTTGTCAGTTGCGGTGAACACGTCCGCACATCGCATCGCATCAGCGATGGATGGCCCTAGCCGGGCAAGAAACCGCTGGAGAATATTTCTGGCCGAGTTCTCGTCTCGGTCCAGCACCAGCAGGCATTCGGGATTGGAACAGCGATACACCCGCTTGTAGAGCGGCATGGGCTGCATCTGCCCACACCGGCTACAGGTTTTGCTGGTGTCGTGTTCGTCTTCCATCTCTAAGAGTTTCCCAGCGAGCAAACACTTGTAGACGAGCATCTGCACGAAGTCGTACAGCCCCCAATCGTTGTACACCGCTCGATGCTTTGCTTTCAAATGCGCTTCATGTTCCTTCGTGACCATCTGCCGCTGGGACAAGTCTCCAATCACCACAGTGCTTTCAACCAGTCGGTGTGCTATCAGGTGGCTTGCTTTATGCAGACAGTCTCTCCGCTTGTTGCGCTTCTTTTCGGATACGCGGGCGCGAACCTGCGCCAGACGGAGATACCGCCGAGATTTCTTCTGACACTTCGCCCGCTTTGCGTCTAGTTTGTCGAGTTGGCGGTTGTACCAGCGCGTGCCCTTCATCCCTCCAATCGAATAGACCCGCCCCTGCTCGTTGACCCCAACTGCCAGCGTCTTGATGCCCAGGTCAAAGGCCACCACCTGGCCTGGCTGGGGTTCCGCTTCTGGAGCTTCATAGACAAAGGAGGCAAAGTAGTGTCCACGCACATCCCTGGAAATCGCCACCTCCCGAAAGCCACAGGGTGGTACTTCGGCAAGCGTGGCAAGCACGTTGGGGAAGCGTTTCTTCCCTCCTTTGCCACCAGTGGGCAGAATCAACCGCTTGCCCTCAAAGAGCAGATAGGCGGCTGGATAGCAGAGGGTGAAGAATTGATGGCGTGGCCGCACCCGTGGGAAGCCAGGCTTTTCTCCCGCTTCCAGCCGCCGGAAGAAGCCTTGCATGGCTTTGTCTAGCCGGAAATAGACCTCGGCCAGCAGCTTGCCATACACCGCATTCAACTCCCCGTCGTAGGCACGACATTCTTTGAGCGTGGCTTTCTCTTGCTTGAAGTGCCAGCGTTCCCCAGAGCGCAGGCGCATGACCAGCCAATTGTAGAGGCCGCGACACTTGCCCTGCATGAACTCCAGGGTAGCGGCATCCTCCTCACTGAGACGAATTTGGATTTTCCTGGCGAGCAGCATCCGTTGACCCTCCTTCCGGCTGCTCTCGGCTGCGATACTGAAGGTACTGGGTGTGAGCGCGGTATCTGGCCCCTGCTGTCTTTCTCCGTTCCTGTGAGAGCCAGGTCGCCCTATCTGCGTTCACGCACAGCTACAGGAACCAGATTGAAACGAATCTCAATGTTGGCAATGCGCAGCATGTCTTCATCGTGCATTTCGCGGCGCTCTTTGGGTTGCAGCGCGAACCCATTCAGCCGGGTGGCGTTGCGTGGTTCGCCGTTCTCCAGAAAAAACTTCCCTTGCTCCTGCAAAATACGTGCCTGGCTGCGGGCCACGAGCCGGTTCGGGTCCAGGGCGGAGAGTTCTACCTGGGGTGGCGTGGGATGAATGCGCGGGTCATAGCGCCCGATGAGCGTTTCCTGCCCGTTGACCTGGATCACCTGCCCGGTGGAAAGAATGGTCAATTGAGCCTGGGGCATGGGCCGGGAGGGAGTGCGGACGGGCTGCGGCTGCGGTTCTGGCTCGAAGACCTGGATGCCCCCGCCGCTTCCTCCGCTGCGCACCGGGGCGGCGGCTATGTCCAGGGGCGCCTGAGTCCGCGACCTGGAGAGCACGCCCATGCCCGCATTTTTGCTCAATTCTTCCAGCGCGCGCAGAAAATCCTGCGGGGTTTGGAGGCGGCTCAGGGGGCTTTTTGCCATGCCTTGCTGAAAGAACTGATCAACGTCTGGGGGGAGTTCCGGGCGCAGTTCGCAGGCGGAGGGGATGGGCTGGCGGATATGCTTGACCACCACATCTACGGCGTTGGCGCCTTCATAGGGCACCTTGCCGGTCAGCAATTCGAAAAAGACGCAGGTCAGCGAATACAGGTCGGAGCGAATATCGGCCAGGTGCGCGTTATTGGCCTGCTCCGGGGCCACGTAATAGGGCGTACCCATGAAGGTGCCGTCCTCGGTGATCGTGCCGCCGCCCGCGTCATCTGCGCGGGCCATGCCAAAATCGGTCAGCTTGACCACATTCTGCGTGTTGACCAGGATGTTCTGCGGTTTGATGTCGCGGTGGACGATCTGCCGCCGGTTGGCCGCTTCCAGCCCTTCGGCTGCCTGGTGAATCAATTCCAGCGCCCGTTTGAGCTGGACCTGATTTTGCGCTACCTGCAACTCTTTGAGGGTTGACCCATCCACGTATTCCATCACGATGTAGCGCAGGTCGCCTGACTCGCCAAAATCCAGGGTGCGCACGATATGCGGGTCGTTGAGGTCCATCAAGAGCGTGGCTTCGCGTTCAAAACGCTTTAAGAATTCTTCCTGGTTGGCAATATCCGGGTTTAAGATTTTAACTGCCAGCAGGCGGTTGGTTTCCAGGTCACGCGCAATCCAGACGGTTGCCATGCTGCCGTTCCCGCGCTTATCAATGAGTTTGTAGCGCCCGTATTTGCCCTCGATGGTGCGGTCCCGCATAAACGCTGTCCCCCAAGAAATAAGAATGACTTCTGCCGACGCGGGCAGGGAGTAAAAAATATCCTGTTTGTAGAAACGCCTGCACTTTGTTATTTCACGCGCACTGCTGATTTTATACCACATCTTGCAAGTGGCGCGTGGCAGCAGCGGCCCTTGCCCGGCATAGGTTGTGCATTGTTCCCCTTGTTGGATGGATATGTCTGTGGTATCTTGAAAGCAGCAAACATCCATCTGGTAAAGAGGTCAGAGGATGGCGGCGGATGGAAGTGTGAGCACTTTCGACAGGGGCCGTGCGAACGGAGGAATATTGTGCTAAAGAGGCTCTTATTTTCCGCGCGTGGAGGGCGTGGTTTTGGGGTGGGGTCACTGACAAAATTACCGGGCAATATCAGCCTGGTGCGCGATTTTATGACGGCGGTGAACTGGAAGACGGCCCAGGGCGAGATTCATTGGGCGCTGACCTCCAAGATCGCCATTGTTGGCCTGCCAAACACCGGGAAATCCACGCTGTTTAACACGCTGAAAGGCCAGCGCCTCTCTCCGGTTTCGCCAGAATCTGGCACGACCAAGACGCTGGTTCGCGGCGCGTTTGGCCCCTTTGCTTTGATTGACACCCCAGGGCATCTGCCCGACATTATGGACAAGGGCATCAAGGAAGCCTCGCTGGTGGTGATGCTGATTGATGGCACACGCGGGCTGCGCAAGGAAGACGAGGCGCTCTACAAAGAGGTCAAGAAGGCGGGCAAGCCAGTCATTCTGATCGTGAATAAGATTGATGTCATGAGCATGGACCCGGAGGCGCTCTGCGAGGAACTGGCGGATAAGCTGGAGGTCGAGGAGGTGGTGCCGATCTCGGCGATAAATGGCACCAATGTGGTTGAAGACCTGATTCCGGCCATGATTGACGCCAGCCCGGAGGCTGCCGTGATTATTGGCCGCGAGCTTCCGGCGTTTCGGCGCGAAGCGGTTGCCAAGATTGTGCGCAACTCCACGCTGCTGAGCCTGGCCGCTGGGCTGGAGCCGGTGCCGCTGATTGATATTCCCATTTTGCTGGGCACACAGATTCGATTGCTGCTGCGCATTGCCGCCATCTATGGCGAGCCAATGACCAGCAGCCGGGCGCGCGAGGTGATTGCAACGATGGCCGGTGGGCTGGCGCTGCGCTTTGTGGCTGAGGAGGCCGCCAAGCTGGTGCCCTTTGGGGGTGATCTGGTTTCCGGCGCGATTGCTGCCGCAGGCACCTATGCCCTGGGGCAGGTGGCTGCTGAGTATTTCGAGACGGGCAAGAAGCTGACTCCCGGCCAACTGCGCAAGATGTTTACGCGCTTCTATCGTATCTACCGCGATGATAAAGCTGGTCAGCAAGACCTGCTGAAAGAAGCGGCAAAAACCAAAGCCTTGCCCGCGCCAACGACCACCAATCTTACCCAACCACCCAAGAAATAAGAGGACAGGCTTTTGCCTGCCCTCTCACTCGCTCTTGCCAGAGATCACCAATCTTTGGGCGTATCCAGGCCCTCGGTGTAAGCGCGTCGCTTGCGCAGGGCCGTTTGCGGCACAATGAGCACATCCTTGCTGCCGCTGAGCGTTGCCTGCGCCGCCACGCGCAGCCCACTTTTCAGGTAGTTATCCCAAAAGTTGCGCGTCAGTTCATATTCCAAAACGGTGAGCGTTTCCGGGTCTAGCTCGGCATCGTGAATCCGCCCCAGCAGCAACCCCTCGTCTGTGACCACCTCCAGGCCAATAAATGTTTTTAGATCAATCAGGCGGTCCAGTTCAGGCATAGCCGCTTCCTCGGTCACGCTGGTTGGCGCCCCCAGGATGACGGCATGCTGGCCGACGCGCTTGACAGATTCGCGCAGAACCAGATGCTTGTGCCCAATCGAGTTTCCGCTGCGAACGCGCAGCGCGGCGACCCAGCGCGCGGTGGGGTCCAGCAAAATATCTTCCACTGTGCCCATTTTGAGCGCCTCTGAAAGGCTGATGACGCGCAGGCCACGCAGCTGCGTCAGGCGCATCAATTCTGGCACGCCTCGGTCAGGCGATTGAGCAAAAGGGCGAGTAGGGGCAAGCGGTTCCTGGCCTAAAGGAGGCATATTTTCCTGTTTGAACATTGGCTTTCCTTCGCGTGTAGAGAGATAAAGAAGCTCTTTTGTATAGACGTTTAATGGTGCATATTCGTGCCAAACTGCCTGGCAACATATGTGCCAGCAGGAGGTTGCCCCTGCCTACTCGCTCACGCCGGTTTTTTGCTCTGGCGCCGCGCGTGTCCCACCCCAGGGGCTGGGGCGCCCGCGATAGGCGCTGGTGAGCGGCAGGCGGCGGTCACGGCCAAAGGCGCGCTGGGTAATCTTGATGCCTGGCGGGGCCTGGCGCCGCTTGTATTCGCTCTTATCCACCAGCACCATCACGCGCTGGATGGTGGCGCCATCAAAGCCCATCTCCAGCATCTCTTCATACGAGCGATCTTCCTCCACATAGGCGCGCAGGATGGGGTCCAGCACCGGATAGGGCGGCAGGCTTTCGTCGTCGCGCTGGTCGGGGCGCAGTTCCGCTGAGGGCGGCTTGTCAATCGTATTCTGGGGAATGACGCCGCCCGGCGAAAGCCGGTTGCGATAGCGCGCCAGATCATAGACCAGCGTCTTGAAGACATCTTTGAGGACGGCGAAGCCACCAGCCATATCGCCGTAGAGCGTGGCGTAGCCGGTTGCCATCTCCGATTTATTGCCCGCTGTGAGGACCAGCCAGCCAAACTTATTGGACAGCGCCATCCAGGTCATGCCGCGCAGCCGCGCCTGGAGGTTCTCTTCGGCCAGCCCAGGTTTGGTGCCTGCAAAGGCGGGGGCCAGCGCTTCCAGCGCGGCGCTGAACATGTCGTCAATAGAAATCGTCATGAGGCGAATGCCCAGCCGCTCGGCCAACTCGCGCGCGTCGCTTTGGCTGCCTTCCGAGGAGTAGCGCGCGGGCATCGAAACGCCAATCACGTTTTCTGGCCCCAGGGCATCAACCGCAATCGCGCTGGTCAGCGCCGAATCAATGCCGCCCGAAATGCCAATGACCGCCTGCTTAAAGCCGTTCTTGTGGGTATAATCGCGCGTGCCCAGCACGAGGGCGTTATAGATCGAGGCCAGGCGCTCCGGCTCCGGCTCGATGCGCGCCGGGCTGCGCGGGGCGTAGTCTGGCTGTTGCAATGAATCCAGCGCGGGATGCCGCGCCGGGCGGCCACTTTTTGCCGCGTGCTCCGGCGCAGTATGCCCGTTGTGCCCGTTCAGGCTGCTGGTCACTTGAATATGCGGCACCTGCCCATCGGCAAAGGCCAGGCGCTCCTGGCGGCGGCGCGGGTCGTGCAGGCGCGTGCGGAAGACGGCCTCCACGTCCAGATCGGCCACCAGCAGGTCTTCGGCGCATTGTTTGGCGCGGGCAATCAGCGTGCCGCCCTGGTCAAAGATCATACTGCTGCCATCAAAGACCAGTTCATCCTGCCCGCCCACCAGATTGATATAGGCGACGATCAGCCCGTTATCGGCGGCGCGCGTCGCCAGCATCTTGGCGCGGAAATCGTTTTTGCCCGCAAAGTAGGGCGAGGCGTTGATATTGACCAGCAGTTCGGCGCCCGCGTGGGCTTGCAGGGTGGTTGGGCCGGTGGGATACCAGATGTCTTCGCAGATATTGACGCCGACCTGCACGTCGTTAATCTCAAAAATGGGGCTGATCGTGCCTGCTTGAAAGTAGCGGTTTTCGTCAAAGACGCCGTAGTTGGGCAGATATTGCTTGTAATAGACTCCGGCCAGATGCCCGTTGTGAATGACCGCAGCGGCGTTGTAAATATCGGCCTGGCGGTCTACGAAGCCAACCACAGCCGTGATGCCGGGGAACTCCGTTGCGGAGCGGCGCACCAACTCATCCAGCGCGCACAGGTTATCAGCCACAAAGCCGGGCTTGAGCAGCAGGTCTTCTGGGGGATAGCCGGTCAGCGCCAGTTCAGGGAAGGCCACCAGATCGGCGCCAGCAGCTTTGGCCTGGGCCATGCCCTCCAGAATGCGCCGCAGGTTGCCCTCAAGGTCGCCAACAACAGAGTTGATCTGGGCCAGCGCGATACGTAAATGCCGCATAAGTCAGGGCCTCTTTCCTCTCCCCGCGCTCGCAGCACAAAGCAGCTGTGTAGAGGTGGGATGATCACTCAACTGTAAAAACCTCTTCTTGCTGCTATTATTGTAGCATAGGATGGCCCGCTGGCCCACCTTCCAGGCAGAGACGGCAAGGTGATGCTCAAGTTATCGAGAGGAAATAAACCGCGCGATGAAAACCTATATGCGCTTGCGTAACGAGCAGCCAGAGGCGCTTCCCGCCCAATTTGCGCATGATGATACACGCTATCCGCCAGAACTGGTGCGCGCGTTTCTTGCGGAGTATACCAGCGTGGGCGATCTGGTGTTTGACCCGTTTGCTGGTTTTGGCACGACTTTGCGCGTTGCGGAGGAGATGGGTCGCAGAGCAAGCGGGATTGAATACGATCTGGAACGCTGTAGCTACAGCCGCTCGCGCCTGCTCCATCCCGAAACCCTGCTGCATGGTGATGCCCGGCGGTTGGCGAGTTATGGGCTGCCACCCATTGATTTTACCCTCACCTCGCCGCCCTACATGCACCGCGATGAGCGAGAAAACGCGCTTGCCGCCGACCAGGAGCCTGGAGGCGGGTACGATGCCTACCTGACAGACATCAAAGCCATCTATCGCCAGATCGGTCTGCTGATGACGGAAACGGCCAGAGCCGTCGTCGAAGTCTCCAACCTGAAGAAATCAGGCGCGGTGACACCTCTCGCCTGGGATATTGCCCACCAAATTAGCCAGGTGTTGCACTTCGAGGGAGAAATAGTGGTGGAATGGGAGCCAACCTACGGCTACGGCTACGATCACAGCTATTGCCTGGTGTTTACTCGTCCACTCCCCGAAGAATAGTACCGTTAATCCCTTGCTTCCTGAACCACCGGCTCATTGCTTTGGTGCTTGGGATGGACGCCCAGCCGCCGCACCATCGTATCGTGCGCGCGCCATTCCAGCGTATCGTCAATCGGGGGCAGCGTGGCCTCCGGGCCGTATTTGCGGCGCAGCGCCAGCAAGATGAGGTGGTCGGCAAAGTGCGGGTTTTTGGGCAGCAGCGAGCCATGCAGATAGGTGCCAAAGGTGCTGCGATAGATGGCGCCTTCGGTCTTGTCCTCGCTGTTGTTGCCGTGCCCGCTGAGCACTTTGCCCAGCGGTTTGGTAGTCCCCAGGTAGGTACGCCCGCCGTGATTCTCAAAGCCCACCAGCGTCTGGCCCTGCCACTCGATGGCGATATTGCCGATGCAGCGCGCCACCCGTTTGCCTTTGTGGATGGTCCAGGCATCAAAGACGCCCAGGCCGGGCATATCGGGGCCTTCGGCGGGGCGATAGTAGTGGGCGAGCAGTTGGTAGCCGCCGCAGACCGCCAGCACCGGCACATCGCCTTCAATGGCGGCCCACAGGCCAATCGCTTTCATCTCCTTGAGGTCTTTGGCGACTGGCGCCTGCTCTTTGTCCTGGCCGCCGCCAATAAAGAGCAGATCGTATTCGTCGGGGGCCAGAGCGTCGCCCACTCCCAACTGGCGCACCGTCAACTCGATGCCGCGCCACTGGCAGCGCTGACGCAGCACGATGATGTTGCCCCGATCTCCATAGAGGTTTAACTGGTCGGGGTAGAGGTGCCCCAGCATCAACTCATACTTTGCCCGCTTCTTGGATTGAGGCATCGCTTGTCCGCCTTTCAATACAGCTTTGCAACACAGCTTTCTGCGTGAGATCAGTTATCGGCCATCTCCCAGTAGTGCGGCGTATAGCCGCGCCGCTCCAGTTCTCCGCGCACGGAGAGCATCGCGGTATAGGTTGGCACGATGTAGAGCGTTTCGCCTGCTGGCGTGTGCTCGATGGCGTAGGTAATCGCCTCGCCAATCTCGTTCTTGACCGCGCCGCTTGACCCACCGTATTTCAGGCGCACCGCCAGATCATCGGCGCGGATGCCGGAGATGGTCAGGGCCAGTTTTTTGCTCGCCAGCATCTCGAACTCCACATCCCAAATCCAGGAGATGTCGTGCCCGTCGGCGGTGTTGTCATTGAGCACCAGCAGCACGTGGTTGGCCGATTCCTCGCGCAGGAGCGTGCGTAAGACCTCGTTAAAGCCGGTGGGGTTTTTCGCCAGCATCAGGCGCAGCATGCGCCCCTCGGCCTCGATAATCTCGCCGCGCCCAAAGGCCGGGCGGAAGCGCTCCAGACCCTTGAGGATGACATCCATGTCAATGCCCAGCGCGCGCCCTGCGGAGGCAGCCGCCAGCGCGTTGTACAGGTTATAGAAGCCGGGCAGCGAGAGCAGCGCCTCGCCGCGCTGCGCCGATGCGTTCTGCGCGTCGGCCTGGCCGTTCGCGCTCCCATCCGTCTGCCCACTGGCCTGTCCAGGGCCAGCATCAATGGCAATCGTGAGGCGCTGGCGATCAAACTGCTCTTTTGCCACGCCTAGCCCCTGGATAACCGGCGCTGGCCGTTTCTGCCCGCAGTTGGGGCAGGTATAGTGGCCGACATGACTATAATAGCGGATGCTGTATTCCAGGTCGGTCCCGCAGCGCGGGCAGGTGCGGGCGTCAATCGTCTGGCCCTGCTCGCTGGCCTTGCCCTGCGCGGTAATGGCGTACTCGGCTGCGTTGACGCCATAATAGAGCACTGTCCCGTGAAAATACTCGCTGAGCGCGGCAATAGATGGGTCGTCAGCGTTGAGGGCCAGCGTCGTCTCTGGCGGCAGTTCGGCCAGCACAGCGCGCCAGCGCTCAGCGACAGTTTCTACTTCGCCATAGCGGTCAAGCTGATCGCGGAAGAGGTTGGTAATCACAATGGCGCGCGGCTGGAGTTCGCGGACGACAGCGGGGAAGGCGGCCTCGTCCACCTCAAAGATGGCAACGGTGTTATCGCCCCGGCGCAGATGGCCGCTCAGTTCGGCGCGAATGACCAGGGCAGACGCCACGCCGCCGATCAGATTTGAGCCTTCGCGGTTGCGCCAGACGCGCAGGCCCGCCTGCCGCAAGATGGCTGCGATCAGGCCGCTGGTGGTTGTTTTGCCATTGGTGCCCGTCACGACAATCGAGCCTCTGGCAAGCTGGCGCGCCAGCCGCCGGATGATGGCCGGGTCTATGACGCGCGCCACTGTGCCGGGCAGACTGGTGCCGCCGCCCAGCCGCAGCCTCCGGCTGAGCGCGCCGGAAACCCGGCCAATTGTGACGGCTGCGGCGGCGCGGACTCTTCCTCTGGGGTAGTCGCTGTTGCCCATCCCCCTCTTGCCTCCCCTCTGCTATGATAGTTTTGATGCTATTTCTATAGTACATAAGGCGACCTGTTGCAGATCACCTTCAATGCAAGAAATCAGCCTGACATTGCTCAGTTCGGCTCCTAGTATCGCACTCGGAGCACAGCGAGGTCAAGCTGATACAAGCAAACAGGAGGCATGCCAATGGCTGATACGACTCTTCCCAAGAAACTGCTCATCAAGCCGGGCTACCGCGTCTTGCTGCTGAACGCGCCTGCCGGGTATCGGGACATACTTGGCGCGCTCGAAGGGGTTGAGGTGAGCGGGGCAGCGGAAGGCGCGTTTGATCTGGTGCAGGTCTTTGCCAGGATGCAGGCCGACGTGGAGCGCCTGGCGCCAGGTGCTCTCGCAGCGACAAAGCCCGGCGGGATTCTGTGGTGGACCTATCCCAAGAAAACCGGCAAGATCACCTCCGACCTGACCCGCGATCATGGCTGGCAGGCGCTCGCCGAGCGAAACTATCAGCCCGTCACACAAATCGCCATTGACGAAACCTGGTCGGCGCTGCGCTTCCGGCCAACGGCAGAGGTTGGGCGATAAGGTCGAAACGGTGAGGCGCAGTAGTTGTTGGCAAGAGAAATGCCGCGTGATAGAATGCTAACGCTTTATACACACCGCCAGCGTAACAGCTCACTCCTGTGCTCACCGTCGCTGTAAAATTGTTGATTGGTAGATGTACATAAGGAAACAGGCTGCCAGGCACCTGTTTCCAGGGTTTCTGACAGTTCACGAGGAGGCAATGGCGCGATGTCCGGTCATTCCAAATGGGCGCAGATTCGCCGACAAAAGGGCGTCAACGACGCAAAACGCGGCCAGATTTTTACCCGCCTGGGCCGCGAAATCATTGTAGCAGTACGCGAAGGAGGCAGCGGCGACCCGAACGCCAACTTCCGCCTGCGCATGGCAGTTCAACATGCCAAAGAAGCCAATATGCCGATGGAGAATATCGAGCGCTCCATCAAGCGCGCCGCAGGCGGCGGCGAGGGCGCCAATATCGAAGAGATTACCTATGAAGGTTACGGCCCTGGTGGGACGGCGGTGCTGGTGCAGGTGATGACCGATAACCGCAACCGCACCGTTGCCGAGATTCGCAACGTCTTTAGCCGCAATGGTGGCAACCTGGGCGAGGCGGGCTGCGTGGATTGGATCTTTGAGCAGAAGGGCGTGATCGAGGTGCCGCTGGAAAAGCTGGACCCCGATGACGTCACGCTGGCCGCGATTGACGCGGGCGCTGAGGATGTAGACCCGGTGGCAGATGGCGACGGCGCGCTGACCATCTATACCGACTCAACGCAGTTGGATACTGTGCGTGCCGCCTTGCAAGAGAAAAAGCTGCCCATCTCCAGGGCCGAACTGGACCTGATCCCAAAAACGACGATTGAACTGGATGAAAAACAGGGGACGCAGGCTTTCCGGTTAATTGAGAAGCTGGAAGAATTGGATGATGTACAAAATGTGTTTACTAATGCTGATTTCCCAGAGGAAGTGACCTCTCAGATGGGAGGCTGACCCGGTGTTCCATTCTTCTGTTTCCGCTGGCCCTGGCGCGCATGCGCCGGGCCATTGTCTATCTGGCGCGCTGTGCAGCAGAAATTGACACTCCCAATCCCATAAATGGGATAGGATTCTTCTTTCAACCAACCCGCTTGCGACGTGCCCTGGCGAACACGTTCGTAGAGGCGGTCTGTCCAGAAGCGTTTTGTCCCTCTTGCGAGGAACCCGTTCCCGCTTGCCCAGCGGTACGGCTGTGCCCTGCGCTCGCAGGGTGGGTGGCTAACCATGCGAGGCCAGCCAGGAGGATATTGAGCGCGGCGTTCCAATCCCGGTCTAAGATGAGGCCACAGGAAGGACAGAGATGCGTGCGTTGCGAGAGACTCTTTTGCACCCGATAGCCACAACCAGAACAATCCTGCGTCGTGAAGCGCGGGGAGACAGCCACGACAGGCACTTGTGCTATCTGCCCGTAGTAGCGCACCCAGGAAAGGAACAACCCCCAACTGGCATCACTGATGCTCTTTGCCAGATGGTGATTCTTGACGAGATGGGCAATCTTGAGGTCTTCATAGGCAATCATGTCGTGAGAGATGATAAGCGCCCTTGCCGTCTTACGGGCAAAGTCCTGACGCTGCCGTTGCACCTTGAGATAGCCTTTGGTGAGTTTCTTGATCGCCTGCTTGCGGTTCTTGGAGCCTTGCTTTTTGCGGTCCTTGCGCCGCTGGAGACGCTTCAAGCGCTTTTCTGCCTTGCGCAGATACCGGGGGTTGGCAATCGTATTTCCTTCAGAATCCGTGTAGAAGGCTTTCAAGCCCACATCAATGCCGACCTGTTTGCCGGTGGGTTCATGGGGCAGGGTCCGCTCTGCCTTGACCGCAAACTGGACATAATAGCCATCGGCTCGTTTCACCAGCCGCACCCGCTTGATCTGCTCAACCGGGAAAGTGGCAATGGGGCGGGCCTTCTTCCGTGTGGGATTGGTGCCAATCATCCTGAGCGTGCCAATGCCCATCCCATCGGTGAAGGTGACGTGCTGCCCATCGGGTTTCAATCGCCATCCGGTTTGCTTGTACTCAACCGAGCGGTTGTCATGCTGGAAACAAGGGTAGCCTTTCTTGCCTGGCTTCTTTTCCTTGCAGTTTTTGTAGAAGCGGGCAATCGAAAGCCAGGCCCGGTCAGCCGATGTCTGGCGGGCCTGGGAATTGAGGTGAGCGGCAAAGGGGTGCTCTTTCGCGAGCTTCGCGCAGTAGACTTGCAGGTCGTTATCGCCAATGCCACGCCCATCCATCCAGAGGCGCAGGCACTTATTGCGGATGAATTGCACCGTGCGAATCGCCTCATCAATGGCGGCAGCTTGTGCTTTATTCGTTCGGAGTTTGTAGTCGAGAATCAGCACGGATGCCTCGCTTCTTGGCCCCTTCACGGATCAGGATTTCCAGCATGGCCGTATGGGAGATGCCACTTTCTTTGCTCATGGTATCTAACAAGGCTCTGGCCGCTGGTGTTAAGCGGAAGGCAGTGGATGGTTTCATACTTCCATTGTAGTGCCATATTCACTGCGTTGTCAAGCGGTAGGGCGCTTTCATCCCATCCCCTGAAGGAGATGGGCATTCTCGCGCCCGTCTGGTAAGGTGATCTTGATGCCACAGCAACCAGCAGCAAACCACAAACACCCAACGCGCCTGACGATGGGCATTGACCCAGGCACCGCGATAGTTGGCTACGCGGTGGTGGCCGAGCAGGACAGCAAGCTCTCGCTGGTGGTCTGCGATGTGCTGACCACGCCCGCTGGCATGGCGCTGCCTCAGCGCTTGCAGCGCATCTATCGGGGACTGAGCGAATTGATCGAACAGTACCAGCCGCAAGATGTGGCGGTGGAAGAATTGTTTTTTGCCAAAAATGCGCGCACCGCCCTGGCAGTGGGCCAGGCGCGCGGTGTGACGCTGCTGGCGGCGGTCAACGCCGGGCTGGAGATCAGCGAGTACACGCCGATGCAAGTGAAGCAGGCGGTGCATGGCTACGGCAATGCCAGCAAGCAACAGGTGGCAGAGATGGTGCGTATCCTGCTGCGCCAGCCGTCGCTGCATATCATTGATGATGCCACCGACGCTGCCGCCATCGCCATCTGCCATCTGCACAGCAGCGCCTATCTTGGGAGAACGGGAAGGTAAAGGAAGATGATTGCCGCGCTTCGTGGAATCCTTGAGGCCAAAACACTGACGGCTGCCCTGGTGCGGGTGGGCGGCGTGACGTTTCTGGTGCACGCGCCTGTGACGGCGCTCAGCCAACTGACGACGATTGGCGCGGAGGTGACGCTGCATACCTATCTGCATCTGCGCCAGGATGAGATTGCGCTCTACGGCTTTGCCAGCGCCGATGATCGCCAGCTTTTTGAGACGCTGCTGGGCGTAACGGGTGTGGGGCCGCGCATGGGGCTGGCGATTCTCTCTTCGATGAACGCCGAGGGTTTCCGGCTGGCGGTGCTCAACAGCGACGAGCAGCGCCTGACGCTGATCCCCGGCGTGGGCAAGAAGCTGGCCGCGCGGCTGGTCTTAGAACTGCGCGAGAAGCTGGCGAAAATGGGCGGCGTGCCCGTTCCTGCCGGGGCGGTTGGCGCGGCTGGCGCGTATGGCTCCGGGCGCTCCGAGGTGATTGAGGCGCTGACCGGGCTGGGTTACAGCGCTGCGACGGCGCAGACCGCCTACAATAAGCTCCCGCCAGAGCAGCAGCAGGCCGGACTGGAAGAACAGATTATGGCGGTGCTGCGCTATCTGGCGAAAGAGTAGCGGCTGCCACGCGCCAGGCCAACCAGCGCCGCGCCAAGCAGCAGCGTTGCGATGTAAGCGCCCACCTGCGCCGCTGTCCCGCCCGGCACAAACGGCAGGATATACAGCACCGCCAGCAGGCTGAGGGCGGCCACCTGCTGCGCCAGCGCGCCAAGCTGCACCAGCGCCAGGTCTGCGCCCGCCAGATCAGTGAAAGGGCCAGCGATGAGTTCCAGATCGCGCCGGAACCAGCCCCAGGGACGCCGCGCCAGCAGCGCGGGCAGGCAGATGCAAAAGAGCAGGCCCGCCAGCGCATCCAGAAGAACACTGGCGGCTGTGGGATGCGCTTGCTGCAAGGCGAGCACGCTCAGGTCCAGCGAGCCGCGCTGCGCGGCAACGGCCAGCGTGCTCAGCAAAACCCCGCCAATGAGCAGGAATGTGGGCCGTGTGGCCCGCTCTGCGGCGATGCGCGCCAGCGGCGAGCGAATAAGCTGGCCCAGAACGAAGGGCGTTAGCGCGGGCAGCAGAAGCAGCAAAACCACCGCCAGCAGATCGCCAGTGGGAGCAGAGGTGCGAAAGGCGCTGTTGCCGGGCACCGGAATCAATACCAGGGCGACCAGGGGCGAGAGCGCCAGGAGCAGCGGCATGCCTCGCGCCAGCGTCTCGCTGTGCGCAGGAAAACCAGCGCTCTTGCCCAGCAGCTTGAAGACATCCTGTGCCGGCTGAAACAGGCGTGACACCGGTTCGCCGCGTCGTCGCGCCGCCAGCGCCTCGCGCAGCCAGAACAGCAGCCAGCCCGCAATCAGAGCAAAGAGGCCGCCTGGATAGAGCAGCAGGCTGATGACATAGCCAAGGACCAGGTTCATGCCTGCTCGTCCTCCTGGCTTTGTGCCTCGCCCGGTCCGTCCTCATCCGCATCTGAGGCGCTATCCTGTTCTTCAGATGCCTCGCTTTCAGCCTCATCCCCCGCTTCAGTTTCCCCATCAAGCAATTTTATCGCCTCCTCGATGCCCTGAAGAATCAGCGCGGGCGTGGGTGGGCAGCCCGGCACCTCGACATCAATGGGCAGCACGTCGCCCGCGCCCATTGTTGGCGCTGCGCCACGAAACACGCTGCCGGTGATGGGGCAATCGCCAATCGCCACGATAGCGCGTGGCTCCGCAAGCTGCTCCCAGACGGCCCTGGCAGCCTTTCGACTGCGCGGCGTCAGGATGCCCGTTACCAGCAAAATATCGGCGTGGCGCGGGCTGATGGCAAAAGCGATGCCGCGCTGGGCCAGACCGTAGCGCGCGGCGTGCAGCGCCGCTATTTCTTGATCGCAGGCGTTACATGAGCCGGTATTTATCGGGAAAAGCCAGACCGAATGCTGGCGGGCGCGTCCAAACACGAGAGCACTCCAGATCATGGATGAGCAGAGAACGTTTCGCGCTCCTGCTCGCTTGTAGATGTCAGATCAGTCCCGGTTTCCGCGTCATCTGCTCCTGGCTCGGCCTCTCCACCCAGAAATAGTGGCGGTGGCGCGGCTGCCTGGCGCGCTCGGCGTGTCGCCAGCAGCCCCACCAGCGCGAGCGCGACGAGCAGAATCCAGAAGATGCCCGGCAGCCAGGAGCCAAAAGGCGTGAGCAATCCAACCGGCGTGGCCTGGACTCCGGCAAGCGGGCTGGAGATCACCGGCAAAGCAGCGGCGGCTGCATTGGTAAAGAGGCTGACCGCTATTTCTGGCGCAATCCCAAGCACCACCGTGAGCAAAGCCAGCACAAAAAGCAGAAAGCTGGGGCCAGGCTCAGCCGGGCTGGTGGCGCCCGATGCTGACTCAACTGCCCCTTCCGCTGGTTCTGCGCCGCCTACGCGGAAAATAGCCAGCGTTGCCAGCAAGAGGGCTAACCAGCCCACACCCGCTCCGGCGACCCAGGCTGGCCCCGCTGCAATGGCGCCGCCGGTAATCAGCCAGGTAGCGCTGAAGGTTGGGAAGAAGGGCAACGCGCCGAGCGCCAGCGCTGCCAGCCACCAACAGATACCCAACACTGGCTGAGCCGGTTTTCTCCTGCCAGCCAGCAGCAGCGCCCCCAATGCGAGCAGGCGCAGCAGCTTCAGCAGCAGTGCGCCATTGATTGCGGCTGCGCCGGTAATGACTACCCCAGCAAGCATCCAACTCACAAGCTGGACGCTCAAAAAGAGCGGAAGCGAGGCGCGCTGCGCCAGGCGAAACGCCAGAAACGCTGCCCAGAGCGCGAGCAAGGCGCAGCCCCACACCGTTACCAGGCTGAAGGCCAGCCAGCCAGTTGAGCCGGTGCCTGGCAGCACTGCGCCTGGCCCGGCTACCAACAAGGCCAGGCGCGCAAAAGCCGTGAAGGTCGCTGGCGCCGCCATCAGCACTAAAGCGGCGCTCTGGCTCATGCTTGCTGGTGGCGCGCTCGCTTCTCCCTGTGTTGCCTGCTGAACCAGCAACACGACCCCAGGCGCGAGCAGCGCGATCAGCATCAAAATAGCTGCCCACAACGGTTCGCGCTCCAAGCCACTGAGCAGGTCCAGCCGTTGATCTGGCGACGCCGAAATGACGGGCAGCAGCGCCATATACAACACAAGCGCCGAGAGGCAGGGCGTTGCGAGCAGCGCAAGTGCCTGCCTGCGGGCTTGTCCCTGGGTGTAGAGCGCAAAGGCGCACAGCCCCAGCACGCCCCAGCCAAGGGCCAGCCAGAAGGCGCTGTTGGCAAAGATCAAGGTGAAGATGGCCCCCAGGCCAATGAGCAGTACGCCACCTTGCCAGATGCGTCTATGTCGCGGCAGCGTCCCTGGCTGCGCTGTGTGCTGTTCCAGGCCGTCTCGCGCTGGCTCAATCCAGAGAAGCAGCGCCACCAGCGCGCTTGCCAGCACGCCAATCACCAGGGCGCTGAAGACATTGAAGGCATCCACCTGATAGCTTAACTGGAGCCAGCGCGCCCAGCCCTGCGGCGCAAACGCCGTAACGGGAATGGTATCGCCAAAGGAGAGCAGCCGTATCAGCAGCACGACGATTGCCAGGCAAATGAGCCAGACAATCGCGCCCCAGACGAGCACCACAGCGCGCGGCAGCACCTTCTGGCACAGCAGGAACAGCGCGCCGGAGAGGGCCGGAATCAGGCCAAGGAGTCCAAGGAAAAACGCAAGTGAGATCATGGCGCTGGTACTATAGCACAAGCCTGGCCCCGCTGCCTCTGCGCATCATTTATCAACGCAGGCCACGCAGATGTCCAGACTGGTGAGAATCAGCAGCGCGTCGCGCAATTGCTGCCCCTTGAGCGTCAGCGGCACCGCTGCCAGATTGCGCTGGCTGGCGGTGGTGATCTTCACTGCTGCGGGACGTTCTGAGCCATCGCAGCGTACCTGCCAGGTTTCGCGGCCCTGCGGCCCTTCGACGCTGGCCTCGGCTTCGCCTGCTGGAAGCGTCTCAGGGAACGGTTCAGCCAGCGGCCCCTCTGGAATGCTTGCAAGAAGGTGCTCAATTGTATCAACCCTATCCTGCATCTCATCCAGGCGCCTGACAATGCGTTGGTACGTATCGTTTGGCGCCTGCGCCACTGGCCCGGTCAGCCCAGATTCGCTCGCCTGTTCACTGGTGAGGGGAGCCAGTCCGCGCGTGCGACGCTGAAGATGCCGATCTCCAATAAGCTGCTGCTTCAGACGATCCAGGTCAGGCTTGAGGCGTTCAAGCGCCTCAACGAGCGGTTGAAGCTCTGGCGCGGAGGCGACCCCGCCTGGAATGGGCAGGCCCCAGAGCAGCCGCTGCCCGGTGGAGCGCTCCAGCGCTTCCAGCAGGCGTTCGCGTAGTTCAATGCTGAGATAGTGAGCGCGCGGCAGATCGGCTATATATGCCAGGTGCGCAGTCCAGGCCAGGTGCGAGAGTATTACCTCAATCTCGCAAAAGAGGTCGCGCAAGGCGGCGGCGCGCGGCGGCGCCTGCACGCCCGCAAGCTGCTCCAGCGCCAGGCAAAAAGCCAGCCGATGATGGTGCGCAGCGCTGCCGCAAAGCCGCTCGGCCAGCTTCAACCCGTCTTGATAGGGCTGCTGTGTGAGCAGCGTTTCCACGCCGCGCGCGCAGTAGCCGGTGGTGATCTGCACGCTGCGGATGGTTTCGCCATCAAGCTGCAACTGATACCAGATGGGTTCGGGCAGCGCGGGATGGTATGGCCCCAGGGTAAACGCTGTCGTCACGCTTCCATCCCTCGCCTAGTTGTTCAGTTGCTGCTGGATGTATTGTTGGACATCCTCAAAGCTCCCTCTGGGCACCAGGATATATTGCCCATCATCCGAAGAGGAATCTTGCAGGACGTTTCCATTGGTCAGGCCAATGCGCTTCGGATTGTTAAAGTCTATTTTGCGCACAAACGCAAACAGATCGCGCGCCGAGAGATTTGTGTAGAAGCTGCTTTTGAGCGCGTCCAGCACGTTAAAGAGTTTGGGCCAGCTAGACACCTGAGTCATTTTGGCAACGATGGCTTTGATCAAAAGCTGCTGACGCGCTGAGCGAGCAAAGTCGGTGCCCTCGATGGGGTTATCCAGCACCTCGCGGGCGCGCGCGTATTCAATGGCGCGCGTGCCGTCCATGTGTTGCAGCCCATCGTCAAAATGCACTTTGATATAGGAGGCGTCAACGCTGGGGTCATCGTTTTTCGGGTACAGGGCGGTAAAGGGGTTTTGCACATTGATGTCTACGCCGCCCAGCGCGTCCACCAACTGCTTAAAGCCCTGGAAATCCAGCGTCAGCCAGTAGTTCACCTTCAAGCCGGTGACATCAGCGATCTTGCGCGCCGCCAGATCACCCGCCGCCACTTTCCCCGCGCCCTCGGTCCCATAGCCATTGTCCAGCCCATACTCAAAGGCCGCGTTGATCTTGTTGTAGTTGCCTGAATCGGGCGGAATCTGCACCCAGAGGTCGCGGGGTACCGAGATCAGCGCCGTCTTTCCAGACTGGGGTTGGATGCTGATGAGCAGCATGGAATCGGTTAAATAGGCGCCGGGGTGATTGCCTCCGCCAAAGCCCATCACCAGCACGTTGATGCGATCTGTCCCAGAAAAATTAAGCTGGCTGCTTAGCGGCGATTGCGTTGAGATGGCCGCGCCAAAAGCATAGACGCGCTGCGCGACAATGCCTCCCAGGACCAGCACCAACAACAGCAGCAGCACAAAAAATCCCGCAATCCAGCGCCCCAGGCGCCGCCGCTTGCGCCTTTTGATCTTTGGCGGGGGCGCGGGCGGCCCGAAGCGCTGGTTCCAGTCTACAGGACTGATCGGCTGCATGGGGTCGGTGCCCCGCAGCGCTTGAGCATAGTCGTTCTGGTAATAGCCCCCTGGTGGAGGGATGTCCCTTGTTGGGTTGTAGTTTCCATAAGGAGGGTTATCTGGAAGGGTTGGCTCGTTGCCCTGATCGAAGCTGTAACCGCCGCGCTTCATAGTAATCATTCCTTACTTTATTTCATCTGCTTTATCGAGGCAAAACAAACATACATTTTCTTTCCAAGCATACCCCATTTTAGATGAGCCAGAAAGGTGCTGGCTCACAAATCCCCAAACTCATCCTATCACATGCCTTCAACTGGCTCTGGCAAGTTTCTCACTTCCTGGCGAGTAAAGTGAGCTATTTCACTCTCTGCCCGCGTTAAAGACTTGATTTCTCGCCAAAGTGACGTTATACTATTTCCATACCTGATACATAGCTTTGTATGGCACAGATCAGGATAAGTACGCAACCACGCGCAGGTACAGAGAGTCGGGCCGGGTGAGAGCCGATACGGGCGCAGTTGCCGAATGGACCTGTGAGCCACGAGCCAAACACTGCTGAGATGCACAATCTGTGCCGCTCATCGGCCAGTAGGAACTCGTCGGAAGTCCTCCGTTAGCAGGACAGGGCATCGTCAGCCGCTCTTTGCTGCTGGTCCGTGCCTAAATGAGGAGCTTTGTTCCCACAAAATGGCTTTGCCATTGACCGGAACCTGGCTCGAAGTGGGGTGGCACCACGAAGGCGAACGCTTGTTCAGCCTCTCGTCCCGTTGGGATGAGAGGCTTTTTTATTGTCTTGCGCAGGGCTGGTGCAAGTACGATCAGCCGTAGGAAAAGGGAGTTGGGCATATGGCCGAACGCAAAAAACGAGTTTTTTCGGGGATTCAACCATCGGGCAATCTGCACATTGGCAATTATCTGGGGGCGATTCGCAACTGGGTGGCCGCGCTGGAAGAGTACGACAACATCTTTTGCATCGTAGACCTGCACGCGCTGACCGTTGAGCCAGAGGCCCGCGCCAAAGAGTTGTTTGGCAACACGCTGCAACTGGCCGCAATGTATATCGCCTGCGGGCTGGACCCCAAGAAGTGCACGCTGTTTGTGCAGTCGCACCTGCCGGAGCATTCGGAACTGGCGTGGCTGCTGGGCTGCGTCACGCCGACGGGTTGGCTGAACCGCATGACGCAGTTTAAGTCGAAGGCGGGCGAACAGCAGGAGCAGGCCAGCACCGGCCTGTATACCTATCCGGTGTTGATGGCTGCCGACATTTTGCTCTATCACACGGATTTTGTGCCGGTGGGCGACGACCAGCGCCAGCATGTGGAACTGACGCGCGATATTGCCGAGCGCTTTAACTATCTCTTTGGGCCAGTCTTCCGCGTGCCCGCGCCGCTCATCCGCGAGGTGGGCGCGCGCATCATGGCGCTGGATGACCCGACCAAAAAGATGAGCAAGAGCGAGCCAAATTCGTATATCGCGCTGATTGACCCGCCGGACGTGATTCGCAAGAAGCTGGGGCGCTCCACGACGGATTCCGAGCGCTCGATTCGCTTCGACCCGACGCGCCCAGGAGTGAATAACCTGCTTTCGATCTACGAACTGCTCACCGGGCAGACACGCCCGGCAATTGAGGCGCACTTCGAGGGCAAGGGCTACAAGGAACTCAAGGGCGAGGTGGCCGAGGTCTTGATTGCTGAACTGGAGCCAATCCAGCGGCGCTACCACGCATTGATGGGCGATCAGACCGAACTACGGGCCATTCTGGACGAGGGCGCGGCGCGCATCCGGCCCACTGCTCAGGCCACGCTGCGCGATGTCCAAAGCAAGATGGGCCTGCGCTAGCAAGGAGAGAGACGATGTATGAGCCGACATTGGAGGAGGCGCGCCACTTGCGCGACGCCAACTTAAAGGGAACAGCAGGCGCGGGCAATCTGCTGCCCATCTCCTGCGAGTTGCTGGCCGATCTGGAGACGCCGGTTTCGGTCTATCGCAAGGTGGCAGAGGGCAACCCCTATACCTTTTTGCTGGAAAGCGTGGAGGGCGGCGAGCGCATCGCGCGCTACTCCTTTGTCGGGCTAGACCCGTATCTGGTGCTCTGCGTGCGGGGCCGCTCGGCCACGCTCACCTGGCGCAGCGGCCCCAAAGCTGGCACCTGCGAAGAGGTGCCCTGCGACGACCCGCTGCGTCTCATCGAAGCGGAACTGGCGCGCTCGCAGTTGGTCAAGCTGCCGGGGCTGCCGCGCTTTCATGGCGGTGCGGTGGGCTACCTGGGCTATGAGACGGTGGCGCGCTTTGAACGGCTGCCGGTGCCACAGGCTGACCCGCTGGATGTGCCAGAGGCCATCTTTTGCTTTACCGAGACGATGCTGGTCTTTGACCATGTGCGCCACACCCTGCGCATCGTGGTGCACGCGCGCCTGGATGATGAGCTTGAAGCCAATTATCAGCGCGCCGTTGAGACGATCAATGCCCTGCGCCGTCGTTTGCAGGGCGCCGCGTCCCCTGTAGCGCCGCCGACCCCGGCGGCACAACCCGGCACGGTGGCCGGGGCTACAGGCGTTTCAACCGCCAGCCCCTTTGTCACGCCCCGCGCCCGCTATGAGGCGATGGTAGAGCGGGCCAAAGAGTATATCCAGGCGGGCGACATCTTTCAGGTGGTGCTCTCGCAGCGCTTCGAGCGTCCGGTGCAGGCCGACCTGTTCACCGTCTATCGCGCTTTGCGCTCGATCAATCCCTCGCCCTACCTGTATTATCTCGATCTGGGCGAACTGGCGGTGGTGGGGGCATCGCCAGAACTGCTGGTGCGTGTGGAGGATGGCGAGGTGATTGTGCGCCCGCTGGCGGGCACACGTCCGCGCGGCAAGGATGCCGCCGCTGATCTTGCGCTGGAGCAGGAGTTACGCGCCGACGAGAAGGAGCGCGCCGAGCATCTGATGCTGGTGGACCTGGCGCGCAACGACGTGGGGCGCGTGGCTGAGGCGGGCAGCGTGCGCGTGACGGAGTTTCTGGAGGTGGAGCGCTATTCGCATGTGATGCACCTCGTCTCGCATGTCACCGGGCGGCTGCGCGCGAGTCTCACGCCCTATGACGCGCTGCGCTCGGCGTTTCCGGCGGGCACGCTCTCTGGTGCCCCCAAGGTGCGGGCGATGGAGATCATTGCTGAACTGGAGGGCGAGCGGCGCGGCCTCTACGGTGGCGCGGTGGGCTACTTCAGTCACAGCGGCAATCTGGATATGGCGATTACGCTGCGCACGCTGGTGCTGAAGGATGGCGTGGCCTATGGGCAGGTGGGCGCGGGTATCGTGGCGGATTCAGTTCCGGCAACCGAATACGAGGAAACCATGCACAAAGCCAACGCCGCGCTGCGGGCGCTGGAGCAGGCCGAGAAACTAGAGCAGGGAGGGGCCAGCTATGTTCCTGTTGCTCGATAACTACGACAGCTTCACCTATAACCTGTATCAATATCTGGCTGAACTGGGTGCTGAGGTGCTGGTGCGCCGCAATGATCAAATCACCCTGGAGGAAATCGCGGCGCTGGCTCCGGCGGGCATCGTCGTCTCGCCCGGCCCCTGCACGCCCAACGAGGCGGGCATCTGCAATGAGGTGATCCGCGCCTTTGGGCAGACGACGCCCATCCTGGGGGTTTGCCTGGGCCATCAGTGTATCGGGCAGGTCTATGGCGGGCGAGTGATGCGCGCGCCCG
>DATBGS010000156.1:0-4667 GCA_036557885.1 Ktedonobacterales bacterium | reverse complement strand
GCAGCGCGGCCTCAAGCACTTGCAGGCGCTCGGCTGGCGGTAAGCGGCTGAGCGCATCTAATATCTCTATAGGTGTCATATGGCCTCTGAAAAAAGAGATTGTGGGCCGCTACCAGTTGCGCGTTGCGGCGCGGCGCCCGGCCTCGCGCCAGGGGCTGCGCTCGGTGCCGTTGTGGTCGCCGCCGGGGTGCACGCGCTTGCGGGCAGCGGCGCCCAGGTCGCTATCCACCAGCGCAGCGGCCAGGGCGGCCAGCGCCTCTGGCGGCAGTTGCGAGGCATCAGCCTGCCGCGCTTGCTCAGCGTTTTGCGCCTTCTCGCCAGATTCGCTCCAGGCTTCGGCCACCCAGCCGGTGGAAAGGTCGCCCGCCAGAAAGCGTGGGTGCTGCATGGCAAACTCGTGGAAGGGGATGGTGGTGCTGACGCCCGCAATCGTGTATTCGGAGAGGGCGCGGCGCATGCGCGCGATGGCCTGCTGGCGGTCCTCGCCCCAGGTGATCAGCTTGGCGAGCAGCGAGTCATAAAACAGCGGCACCTCCATGCCCGCAAAGGCGCCGCTGTCCACGCGCACGCCCGGCCCGGCGGGTTCCTGATAATTGCTGATCGTGCCAGAACCAGGCAGGAAGCGGTTGTAGGGGTTTTCGGCGGTGACGCGGCATTCGATGGCGTGCCCCCGGAACTGCACCTGCTCCTGCGTGAAGGAGAGCGGCAGCCCGGCGGCTACACGAAGCTGCTCCTTGACGAGATCAAGGCCAGTGCGCCACTCCGTGACGGGATGCTCCACTTGCAGACGCGTGTTGACTTCGAGGAAATAGAACTGGCGGTCTGGCCCCAGCAGAAACTCGCAGGTGCCCGCGTTGGTGTAGTTGATGGCGCGGGCCACCTTGAGCGCGGCCTCAGCGAACTTTCCGCGCAATTCGTCGTCCAGCACCACCGAGGGCGATTCTTCGATCAACTTCTGGCGGCGGCGCTGCACCGAGCATTCGCGCTCGCCCAGGTGCACGACGTTGCCGTGCGTGTCGGCAATGATCTGCATCTCGATATGGCGCGCGGGACTGATCAGCTTTTCCAGGTAGACTTCGCTGTCGCCAAAGGCGCTGGCGGCCTCGCTGCGGGCGGCGCGCAGGGAGCTTTCCAGGTCTTCGGGCCGCGTGACGACGCGCTGGCCCATGCCGCCGCCGCCCGATGCTGCTTTCAGCATGACGGGGTAGCCCAGCTTTGCCGCCATTGCAGCGGCTTCTTTGGCGTCTTCCACACCCGCCGTCGCGCCGGGGACAATGGGCACGTCGGCCTGCTGCGCCACGCGCCGTGCGGAGGTCTTTTCGCCAACGGCGCGCATGGCGTCTCCCGTTGGGCCGACAAAGATCAGCCCGGCCCCGGCGCAGGCGTCGGCAAAGGCGGCGTTTTCCGCCAGAAAGCCATAGCCGGGGTGAATGGCTCGCGCTCCCGATTGTTTCGCCACGTCGAGCAGTTTGGGGATGTTGAGGTAGCTTTCGCGGGCGGGCGGCGGCCCGATGTGATACGCTTCGACGGCCAGGCGCACATGCCGGGCGGCGCGGTCAGCATCGGAATAGACGGCCACGCTTTTCAGGCCCAGATCGCGGCAGGCGCGGATGACCCGCACCGCAATTTCGCCCCGGTTGACAATCAAGACTTTCTCAAACGGCCACTGCCCAGCCATGCTGCTTGTGCCCCTTGCTCTCATCTATGTGTTACCTGCTGGAGTATATCACCTTAGGGTGATTGCGCGCGGTTTGCTGGTGGGCTGCCGGGGACCGATGCCATTTCACCCCTTATTTCTGGGCCAGAGGAGCAGGGTACGCGCCTCTGGTCCATTTATTTGCTCGAAAAAAGCAGGCGATTTGGCATGCCAGTTGCTTCTTAGCCGAGCAGAAAGGGGGCGCTTATGCCAGTTGTGCTTGCGAATCTGTTTTTCATTGCGCTGAACATTGGTGGAGAGGGAACAAAGTTCCTGACAATGAGTATCGGCGTGGGGGACTCCGCGCCCGTCACGTATGATCTCGTGCAACTGCTCATCATCCTGGGCATTGCGGTGGTGGCGGCGGTCATCCTGGAGCGGCTGCTGCACCAGGGAACACCAGGCGGGCTGCTGGGTGCGTTTTTCCTCGCGCTGCTGGGGATTGTGCTGTTCATCACCTTTGTGCCGCTGGTATGGAAAGGGGATTTCAACCTTGATGGCATTCCCCTGATTACCGCCCTGATTGGCGCAATTCTGGCGCTGCTCATTGGGCATTTCCTGTTCGGTGGCCTGGGAAGAAGGTCGGTTGCTGGCGCGTAATACAAGCCAGATTAACGGGCCTGAACAGGCGCTTTTCGCGCCTGTTCAGCCTCGGCAGCCAGCGCACGCAGGCTCTCCTCTTCCGTGTGCAATTCGGTGAACGTTCTGGGGGCCAGGTCCGCAAGAGCAGCCAGCCCTTCCCAGGCGCGCCTCCTTGCTTCGGCTGGAAAGCCCTCCAGCAGCAGCATGGCGGCCTCTGCGCGAGGCGCCAGCACCGGCATGAAGACATCAGACTTCGGCTTCTTGTACCCCAGCCAGGCGCGCGCCATCGCCCCATTCGCGCGGTAGCGCGCCTCAAAATAGGCGGCCTCCAACGCCAGTATTGACGACGGCTGAAAGGGTGGTTCGCTCGACGCCAGCGCCGCATCTAGAAAAACACCCGCGCGATCTATCTCGCTCTTATCTAAGGCCCAATAATAGGCATGGATGAAGGAACGATACTTCTCCCCTGGAACTTGAGCCAACAGAACCATCCGCCAGATCATAGATTCAGGCCAGCGGCGAGGCTGCGCGCCCTTCAGGAGCGCGCGCTCCAGGACGGCATCGGCGAGGATGAACTGCATACGCGGCCCGCCTCGCAACATGGTCAAGATGTGCCAGCCATCATGTTTTTGCTTCGATCCCTTATAGGGAAACAAATTGAACAATCCTGAAACCACGCCAACCATCGCTGTGTTGATCAAAAGCGCCGAAAGAAAAGCACGGCCCAAAGTGTGCATTGTCGTAGGAGCGCTAAAAGGGTCATTGGCAAGGCCACTTGTCACCAAAGCAAAGTAAGAGAGGTCCGGCACACCACCAGATTGCAGGCTTGCGCCAAGCCGCCAGATCGGGGCGGCCAGCAGGAGCGTAGTCAACGGGCCACACGCCACCATGACAGCGTAACGCGCGCGCAGGAAGCGATCATATGTTGGGAAAGCGTGGATGCTCCCGCCAAACAATCTAGCGGTGTTAAGGGCGAACTGGACACCCCGCCGGGTGCGACGGATGGTGAGGGGACCAACCGCGAAGGCATAGAGAGAAAACCCCAACCCCCAGGCACTCAGCGCGTGTCCTGTCTCGTGGAGCAGCGTGTTGAGATAGGCGCCTGCGAAGAGAGAGACGAAGAAAACAGCCAGATTGAGAAATCGTCCGCCCATCGAAGCCCGCTCTGTATACTGCGGCCCTGGAGAACCGCCACCCGCAAAGCCCCACAGAACCGACGCCAGAAACACAGTAGCGAGGAGGGCACCACGCCACCCGCGCAGCAAGGAGACAAGCTGGAATCTTGCTTCTGGTCGTGATGGGCTGGGAGGCAGAAACGCAAAGACCTGTTCGCCCGGCATCATGCTGGTTTTCTCCTCAAAAGTCCCATGAGGCTTGACTTGTAGCGCACGTTCGGTTACAATACTCTTACTACGTTGCCGTTTCCCTCACGACTTTCTTCTTTCTTCGTACCTGTGCAGTGAGAGAACGGCTGACGCGGACGAGTTTAATCTCGCCCCGCGCCACAGCACCTCCCGTCTGGGTCGAAGTCCAGGGCGGAAAGCCGCGCCATTGTAGCAAGAAACGCTCTTTTGGCCCCACCCTGCTTTCCCTCCCTGGACCAGACGAACACGAGGCTCCTGTGCGCGCTGCGGGCCATCACACTCTTGAGGAGATGGTTCCCATGTCCAAACGTTATCAGGCGTATGTCTTTCGGCACCGCCGCCCCATCATCCCCTTCCCCGAAGCCTTCTGGTCCGATACCGAACCGCTCGTCACCTTCCTGCGCACCTTCCACACCCTCGGCAACGAAGAGGTGTTGATCTACGATGAAGCGCTCACGCTCCTGGTCGGCCTGGATACCCGCCCGCTCACTGCTTCCAACCAGAGCATTGCCTTGCTGGGACGCACCCTCAGCCTCCTCGTGCCCTTGATTGACCGCCGCCACGACCAGCACAAGCGGGCGCTCGGTGGCAAAGACAAGCCGTTGGAGTTCGACCCGGCAGAGATCGAGCAGACGCTGCCAGAAGTGGCGCAGCTTCCCACCCGGCTGGACGCGCTCTGTCGCTGGCTGCTCGCTGATCTGTGGACGCTGCTGCGCTTAGTGCGGGTAGCGCGTGACCTGTTCCGGCGCAAGCGGCAGACGTGGCAGCACTATCACCGGCTGGCGGGCCTGGTACTGCTGCGTGTGCTGCGCGTCTACAAGCGGCTGGAGCGCTTGCACACGCCCTGGGTGGCCTATCGCTGTCTGCGCTGGGCACTGCGCGAAGTGTGGGGCACGCTCTTTGGCAAACCCACCAAACTCACCAAAGACGCCCAATCCCTGCTGAAGGTAGACGCGCTCTCGCTGGGAGAGGAGTGGGCGTTGTGGTATCGGCTCAAGCGCGAGAGCAAGGCGGGAGGGGCCATT
>DATBGS010000155.1:0-11529 GCA_036557885.1 Ktedonobacterales bacterium | reverse complement strand
ATACCCAGGCTTTCAAGAGGTTCTCGGAGGGACACATGGAAGACGAAAAAGATTTTCTCGAAGAGATGATAGACATCTGGACCGAAAAAGACCCATCGTTTCGCTCCACATTTGAGGCGGCGTGGGAACAGCGCGAACTCTTGCGTACCCTCGCCAAAAGGCGTGAGGAGTTGGGCCTCTCGCAGACGGAGGTGGCGGCGCGCATGGGGACATCCCAATCAACCCTGGCGCGGCTTGAACAGGGAAGCGCCAATCCAACCCTGGCAACCGTTGCGCGTTTGGCAAAGGCGTTGGGAAAGAAAGTGGAATGGCGCCTGGTTGACGAAGAATCACCCAAGAAAGAGCCTGCTGCCTGAGATCAGCCAGCAGCACCTACACTGGCGGTCCCCCTGGTTCCACCTGCGCTCTGAGGAATTCATATCAATGGTAGTCTGCCCGCTGCATGCATTGCCATCCTTGCTGTTAGGTAATCCCATCGGCTGAGATGGTTGAGTAGTGGCTCTCGCGCGCGGGGGTCGCGCAAGGTTTCCAGAGCGCTGATGGCCGGGCGGATAATCGTGCGATCTTCATACGTGGGTAGGTCCAGTAGGGTAATCATCGCTTCTACGGTTGGTTGCCCAAAGCGGACCAGCGACCTTACCAGCGCTGAACGGGCGGTATCGTTGGCCCCTGGCAGCAGGCGAATAATTGGCTCAATGGCGCGCGGGTCACTAATGCGCCCTAGCGCCTCGGCAGCTATAAGGCGTACCGCCCATGTTGGGTCGTTCAGCCTGGCAATCAAGGCATCCGTCGCGCGGGGGTCGGCCAGATAGCCTAACACTCTGGCCGCGCGCACACGCGCTGCGTGCCCTGGCGCGCTCAGCAGTTTAATCAGCCGCTCCAACACCGTTGCATCTTGCCTGGCCCACAGGCGCCACACCTCTGGAAAAGAGGGACGTGCTGCTAGCCGGAGCAAGAGTCTGTCCAGTGGGCGCGAGCTGCAAAAATGTACACAGAAGAGTTCCTGCAAAGACACCTCAAGGAATGCAACGGTGTTCTCGCTTTGCCGAATTAAGCCTGCTCGCTCACCAAGTATACACCATTTGCTTGCCAGTTCCTGCTCCTCCTGGCTGGCATAGGGAAGTCTGTAGAGCTTTCTGGCGCGCAGGTGGAACAGCCAATAGGCCGCAGCCGCTTTGTGTGTCATGCCCTGCTGCCCGGCCACCGTCATATTGAAGGCCAGCGAATCGAGTCGGCGGTGCAGTTCGTCTGCTTCCTGGCGCGTCAGCAGCCCCGCCGTCACTGCCTGCGCTAGCGTCGCAGCTATCTCCAGTTGTCGCTCTATAGTCTCTCCTCACCCTTTCCTGGTGCGCCTGCGTTAGAAGTGAAAATTCAAGAACCCGCCCAAAAATCCGTTTAGCTGATTCAGCAAGAAGGCGGTGGCAATGGTCAGCACCAGCGCCAGCAGCCGCCCCTCGGTGGAAAACGGCGCGGCTGGCACCTCTTTGACCTCCTCTTCCTGGGCGCGAGAAAAAAGCCAGCTTACCTGCTCCTGAAGCGCCAGCAGTTCGGGCTGGTTGCCCACCTGGGGCAGCGTCTGGTTCACCCCCTGGCGCACTGTGGCGCGATTGCGGCGCAATTCGCTCACTCTGGCCGCGCGCCAGCGCGCAATGCCCCGACGAAACGGCAGATCAATCAGCAGCAGGTACGGCAAGATCAGCGCCCCAAGATAGAGCAGCGCCCGCACCGTCAGGGTGGGCAACACGGCGGGCCAGAGGGCGGTATCGCCTGAGTGGAAGATGCTGGTTGCCAGGAGAGCGATCAGGAACAAAGTAATCGTATGGAAGAAGAGCAATTGCAGCGCGGGCAGCAGATGCGAGCGCCGCAGCTCTGGCCCGTGCGCCTGGTGCCCCAGCAGTTCCAGACTCATGCGAAGCTGCACCGTCAGGGTGAAGGGCAGGAAGATCAACGCAATTGCCAGCAAGCTGAAGATCGGCAGCGCCAGCGTCAGCAGCAGCGGGCTAGCCTGCTGAGGCAGGTAGCCACCCAGCGCCGAAGTAAAGGCAGTGGTCATCGAACTGGAAAAACTCTGAGAAGCGCTGGCCGGATTAGTAAAGAAGGCGATGGCAAACAGAACCGTGACAACCAGCATGCCAAGCACCCCAACCAGCAGGAGCGCGCCAACGAGCGTCAAAAATGCGCGCAGCAGATTGCGCAGCAGCCCCAGGCGGCTGGCGATCACACGCGGCACGCGCTGCGCTTTGGCGAAATACAGCGCCTCGCGCCGCTCAAATGCATAGCCCAGCACCAGCGGCAGGGGCGCTGGCCCGGCAAAGGCAAACCAGAGGATATATAGAGCGCTCAGCACCGCCAACACCGCAGGGACAAAGTAGTTGGCTGGCGTTTGCCGCGTGAAATTGATGGTGCCCAGCATCCCCGCCAGCCCCAGGCTGGTCAGCGCGCCCAGGCTGGGCAGAAGCAGCACCAGTACCTGATTAAAGCCGTTGATGCCCGCCAGTCCCACGCGGCCATGCGCCCGATACAGCACGCGCCCGCAGTGGTTGGTATCCTCCAGGGCGCTGTCGGGGCCGGAATCCAGGCAGCGTTTCCACTCTAACAGCGCCCGGCTGTACAGGCGAATACGGCGGCGCCAGAGCCAGCCGCCGCGCGCATTGAGGGTTGGCCTGGCGTGCTCGCATGACTCATGCAGCAGCACCAGGCGCTGTTCCAGGGCGTCTACTGCTCCTGTGAAAGTGGGGTTACTGGAGAGGTCTTCCATCTGGTTCTCGGCCAGTGCCTCCCAGGTGCCATCTGCCAGGCGAAAATAATTCTGGACATGCTGATGCAGCTTGCTCCGCTCGGCGCGGATGAGTCCCGCGCCGGGAATCTCATCAAACAGCACCAGCAATTGATCAGCAAGCGTCAACATCGTTTCGCGGACGCTGGGCTGTCCCTGGGAGAGCGGCGCGGGGAGCAGGGCTGGCACACCTGCCTGCATGGTGCTGGGTTGAGTTGGTCCATCTTGGAGCATACTCGAGCCTCCTGGCAGCAAATATCCAGAGGAGTCCTGGGCAGCGAAGGCCGCCCGATCTCTGTGCTTGCAGGCTATTCTAGCAGCGAGCCAATGAGAATGCAATGGGCTGGAAAAGCTGGGCTGAAGCCTCCAGTGTTGGCGCACGGGACTGGAATGTGGGCGATATAATCTCTACCAGGAATACTGCTACTACGGCGCAGCCTGGCAACCCACCCAAAGCTACCGCTGCCAGGAAGTGAGCCATCAGTACCATTGCGGCGCCTCGCCAACCCTGCCTGAAAGCAGGGGGCGATTGCTGTTGCGGCTGGGAGACGACGGTGCCTCTCCAGCCGCTTTTTTGATGGCCCTTACAATGGTGGAGGAAGACAGACGCGCCACCGTCCCTAGCCAACAGGTTGGCCGCCAGGAAAGGTGGCGCGTCACGTCTAGAATCTTAGAAGCCGCTGGCAGCGAGCCAGGGACCAGCGCCAACATTGCCGCGAATCAGCACGATGGGCGCCAGACAGCGATTGGGCAGCGTGAGCACTTGATGGAAATGCGCGTCGCCCTCTGTGGTAAATGTGACAGGATCACTGTTGACAATCGGCCCATTCGCGCAGACCAGGCTGGCAAACACCTGGGCAATGGGGCCGCGTGTACCCGCGAGTCCATTGGGCGTGCCGGGGGCAAGCAACAGGCCATCAACACTCGCTTCAAGCAGCCCACCTGTGCTCAGGTTCACATGGCCGCTCGTCAGCACCCAGGGCAGGCCGCCTGGGGCAACGCCTTGAATCGTGGCGTCGGTGGAACCAAGCACCGGGGTGAGTGTGGCGGTGAGGAAGTGCCCACTATCGGAGGTCGCCTGAGAAGCGCTCGCGCCAGCGATGCTGACCATCAGCAGGGCAACGAGCAGGGCCGTCATCAGAGAGACACCAGAGAGTTGTACCAGTCTGCGCATAAAAACTCCTTCATTGGTACATACAAAGCGGTTTTTCAGCAGGCCGACTTTTCAAAAGAGATACCAATGGAGGATACGCGGGCGGTTACGTTTCATGCTCGCTCTCAGACGCAGCCATGCCGCGCAGGACGGCATCACCTAGCCGTTCCGCCGTCTCAGTAGTCAGGGGCGGCCCTGGCGTCAGGTCGTCAAAGAGCACATAAAAAAAGTAGGGGCCAGCCAGCAGACTGACGATCAGCTTGTCGTCCAGATCAGGCCGTATCTCGCCGCGCTCTTTGGCCCGCTCAATCATCTCAAAAAGGCGCCCAAAGCGCGGAGCAACCAGGCGCTCATTAAAGACCTGGAGGATTTCTGGATGGGAACTGATCTCTCCCAGCGTCTTGACCAGCAGCCCGCGCAAGAGCGGGGTGCTCACCAGCGAGGCACCGCGCAGCATGGTGAGTATATCTTCGCGGAAGTTGCCGGTGTCAATCACGGGCACCTCGGCGTGGATGCTGCGAATCACATCCATCACCAGTTCTTCTTTGGACTTCCAGCGCCGGTAGATGGTCGTCTTGCCCACCCTGGCGCGTTCGGCCACCCCCTCCAGGCTCATCCCCTTGTAGCCTTCTTCAACGAGCAACTGGAGCGCGGCCTGCAAAATTTTTTGATGGGCCTGGGCGCTGCGCGGGCGCCCAGGCTTGCGTAGGCCATCGGAAATGGTCGTCACAGCAAGAACACCTCTTTCTGCTCTCCTCGCCTCCTTATTGTTCTTGTAGTGTAGGCGACAGCATTGCTCCCCGTCAAGCCTGGCCGCTTCTTGCTTGCTCCTGTTTTTTTCGCCCCATTGCCCAGACTCCATGCTGCGCATAGATACGCCACATCCAGGCTGCAATGACGATCTGCACGCAGGCAATGCCCATGCGGTATAGGCTGTACCAGACCGGGAACAGGTTTGGAAGCGCACCCAGTAGTTGCAAGAGCGTCGCCGGAATATCCAGCACAGCCGCGCTAAAGGCCAGCAGGATAATCCAGAAGACCCAGCGCCAATGACGGCGCACGCCCACGATCAATGTGGCGATTAACGCCAGTATCCCTACGAAAAACAGCGTCACCGGCAGCGGGTAGGGCGAAGTCGTCGCTTGCAGAGAAAGCACCTGCGTATACACCGCCGGAGCAACGGCATACACCACAACCAGGCTGAGCGCAACCACCACAAAAAAGGCGATGAGCGCCTGTTCCAAGCGCTGTTGGAGCCTCTGCTGCTGATGGTCAATCATGGTTTTCCTCGCTTTCAGCCAGGATGCTCGCGTTGTCACTACACCTCAACGGACTCGCTGGCAATTGGTGTTTGTGTCGGCGCCTGCGCCTCCGGCGCTTCAGCGCCCCGGCGTGGGCGGCCTGGCAGCAAGAGCGCGAGGGCGATCAAGGCCAGCGAAGCCCAGAAGATCAGCCAGAAGATGCCCTGGATGGCCCAGGTGCCCGCCTGCGCAGGGATTTGCCTCTGGATGGTTTGCAGGCTCGCCAGCACGCCTGGGTCGCGCAGATTCAGCCCTGAAGCGGGCAGCAGCGCCTGCACCTGGCTGGCAAGCCCGGTGGCCTCTGAGCGCGTGCGGTCAATAAAGATCGTCGTGATGATCGCTACGCCGATGGACGAAAAGATGAACTTTGTTGAGAGAAAGAGCGAAGACGCTTTCGCCAGCGCCGCATCTTTCAGCGCTTCCAGCGCCAACGTCTGCGCCGGAACGTTCACCATCGCAAAGCCCAATCCAACCAGCAACATGCCCCACCGCAGCGCTGAGGCATCGGCAACCGCTGGAACTGGCGTTTGAGTCTGCACAGCCGCCAGGAGCTGGCTGGCCGTTGCCGTCGGCTGGATGGTCTGCGCGAGCAGCCAGGCGGACCAGGACGATACCGCTGCCGCCAGCAGCATCACCCAGCGCGCGCCGATGGCGCGATAGAGCGCGGCAGAGAGCACCGTCCCCACGATGGTGCCCACGCCGAGCGGCACCAGCGCCAGGCCAGTATCCAGCGCGGTCAGATGTGGCAGCCGCACCGACTCGAAGTAGAGCGGGAGCAGCACCAGCAAGCCAAACGAGATCACAGCAGTTGCCCAGGTGAAAAGGCTGCTCACCAGGAAATCGCGCCGCCCAAGCTGCCGCAGATCAAGCGCGGGGTCGCGGCTCAGCCGCAGGGCGTAGAAGGCAAAGACCCCCAGCAGCAGCACTCCCGCGCCCAGCAGCACCCAGCCCAGCCAGAAGCCCCAGCCATACAGGTCGCCAGTGGGGTTGGCTTTCGTCACCGTGTCGGGATTAGTCTGCGTGACCAGCTTAAACGCATAGACCACCGCCAGAATGCCCAGCGTGGAGAGCGCCAGGCCAGCGTAATCAAAACGCCCGCCGCGCGCCTCGCCCGGTTTGTCGCTGGGCAGCACCGCCCAGGCCGCCGTGATCGCCAGGATGCCCACCGGCAGATTGACAAAGAAGAGGCTGTGCCAGACAAGCGTATCATTGAGCCACCCGCCGAGAATGGGGCCAAAGACCGGCGCCAGCAAGACCGGCACCGCGACAACAGCGCTGGCTTTAGCGCGCTGCTCCTGCGGAAAGGCATCGAAGGCCATTGCCGGGCCGATGGGCAGCAAGATGCCCCCGCCAATGCCTTGCAGCACGCGAAAGCCGATCAGCCAGCCGATGCCCGGCGCAAGGCCGCACAGCGCGGAACTCAGTGTGAAGACCGTCAGGCCGAGGATAAATAGCCGCTTGCGGCCAAAGCGATTTGCCAGATAGCCGCCAACGGCGACAACTGCCGCGCTCGACAGAAAAAAGCCCGTCACAATCCACTGAACGGTATTCACGTCAGCATGCAGATCGTTGCGGATGGGCGTGAGCGCAACGGTAACAATGGTGGTGTCCAGTACGATGGGAATCAGCCCCAGCGCCGTCACCAGCGCGATGAGATAGCGATTCGTTTTCATGGGTATCACCTCTTTCGATACGATACGGTAGTGTTTTGTATCTGAAAAGAGTATAGCGCAGAAAATTACAAAACGCAATAGTATCGTATCGAAATTGGGGCAAAAATTTTCGCGTGTTGACAGGTTGAAGGAAAAAAGCTATACTTGCAAGCAGTTGGAGCCATTCATACGGCATAGTGCCGCTGATCTTTATGAGATCTGCGGCACCATTATCCCATGTCCCGAAAATGTTCAGGAGTTGGGTAACATGATTGTACAATCTATGGAAAACAAACAAGCAGCCAAGCTCCTGAAGCGGGTCGCCTGGCTGGGAAGGGCAAAAGTAGGCCCTCCCCAGCGTGAGACGGTGTGTGCTCCAGAACCTGGCTGTTTTTTCTTAGACTGGGGTTTCCTGGCGGGGCAAAGCAACACTCACCCCGCTCAGAAGTTGGGAAGAAAGTAGGTATCACATGCTTCCATCCGAACGAGCCAGCGCGCTGCTGCTTCACTGGGACCAGGGCGTCCCAACGGCGCAGCTTTGGGCCGGCCAATCGCGCACAGAATGGGAACTGGGTATCCTGGTTTCGCGTCTGCCGCTGTGGATGTGGCCGCTTGTGTCCAGCCTGTATCGTCGCAATCTTTATTTCATCAAAGAGCTTCCCCTGGCGGAAGTGATGACGCTGGAACAGGAATCGCTGGACCCCATCCGGCTGCGCGAACGTACCATCAAGAGCCTGCTGCGGCTCTTTCACGATGAACTCTGGGTGGCAATGCGCCTGACCGCCACGCCGCTCAATCTGCTGGCCCCGCAGCTACGCAACCCGCTGCTGCATCGCCAGATGACGCGCATCAACAGGGTCTATCGGGTCTTGGAAGAAGTGCTGGATGATCGCATTAGCGAAGTCGTACGCCAGTTCTTGCGCGGCAGAATGCCCTAGCTGCTTGTAGCGTTACAAGCTTAGGGCAGCCGCACCAGACTGCGATTGATGCTGGCAAGCGTTGGGCAGCCTGCCAGCAGCATCACCTCTTCCAGTTCGTGGCGCAGCATCAGCAGCACGCGCTCGACGCCCTCCGCGCCCGCCAGCGTCAGCCCCCAGAGCACCGGCCTGCCCACCAGGACGCCCTCCGCGCCCAGTGCCAGCGCCTTCAGCACATCGGTTCCCCGACGCACCCCGCCATCCAGATAGACCTCGGCGCGGCCCTCGACGGCCTCCACCACTTCTGGGAGCGCCTCAATCGTGGCAATCGCGGTATCAAGCTGGCGCCCGCCGTGATTAGAGACGACGATGCCATCGGCGCCATGCTCCACTGCCAGCCGCGCATCCTCCGCCGTCAGCACGCCTTTTACCAGCACAGGCATACCGGCCATTTCGCGGAACCAGGCAATATCCTTCCAGGTCAGCGTCAGGTCCATCAATGAGGCGACAAAGGCCCCCAGGCTGGACTTGCCGCTCTGAGCCGCCATCGTGCGCATGCTGGGATGCTCAAAGTTGGCAAAGGGCATCTCTGGCGGCAGGACAAAGTGGTTGTAGTCGTCGCGCTCGCGCCGCCCGGAGTGGGGCGCGTCCACCGTCACGCACAGCGCCTTGTAGCCCGCAGCCTTGGCCCGCTCCACCAGGGCGCGGGTCACGCCGCGATCTTTATACACGTACAACTGGAACCAGAGCGGCCCGCTGGCGGCTGCCGCGACCTCCTCCAGCGTGGAGGTTGCCAGCGTGCTCACGGCCATCAGGACGCCCGCCGCGCCCGCGCCGCGCGCGGTCGCCACCTCGCCTTCAGGATGCCCCAGGCGGTGCATGGCCGTAGGCGCCACCAGAATTGGGCTGGGCACCTGCTGGCCCAGGGCCGTTGTGCTGGTATCAATGCGGCTGATGTCCACCAGCATACGCGGGCGCAGCGCGATGCGCCCAAACGCGGCGCGGTTCTCGCGCAGCGTGATCTCGTCTTCCGCGCCGCCCGCGTAATAGTCATAAGCCATCTGGCTCATCTTCTCGCGGGCGTGCTTTTCCAGTTCCAGCAGGTTAACCCAATTCTCCATCAGCGCAGGCCCTCCCAGAGCGCCCGTTCTTCCCCGCGCGGGTCGTGCACCACCTCTGACTTCAGATCAAAGCGCATGGTGGCGCGGTCCTTGAGGTCGTACCTGGGCCAGCCAGGGTTGCCGGTCTTGGCAAAGGCAACCCAGGCGGCGTGCACCCTATCCGCAAGCGGCTGTGGCGCGCCCTTCCCGATGATGCCCTCGTTGGCTGGGTCGGCAACGGTATCAAACACAAAGGGCAGTTCAACCGCGTGGCAGGCGCCCATCCGTCCAGCAAATTGCGGCGAGCGCCAGGCAAACTCGTACATATACGTGGCCGCCGGACCCGCCGCCCGCGCCTCAGCCACCCGAATGGCCGGAATACGGTAGAACCAATCGGTGATGACGGCGGCCAGCAGATCACCTGCGCTGGCCCCTGGGCGGGCATCGCGGTAGGTGGCAAGCGCCTTTTCGACGGGCAGCCCGTAGGCGGTCACGGCCCCGGTCAGGATGGCATCATTGATGGCGTCCACCGCGCCGTTGGGCACCATCATTAGCCGCTGTTCTTCAGCATTGGTGCCGATCAACACCTCCACATTCGCGCTGCTCCCGCCCGCGATGCGCTTGATGGGCAGTTCTTTCACCACGTCGCCGTCAATCACCGGCTCGAAGGGCATCAGGTTAGCGGCCACTTCGCCCCATTTCTGCGGGTTGGGGTCCATGAAGACTTCACCGCTCACCTCCACCTGCGCTTGCAGCAGCCGCTCGGTGGTTGTGGAGCCGATGGCCTCGCGCGTGGCGGTGACGCCCAGCTTTTCCGCCAGATACTGGCCGATGTGCTGCGCGGCGGCAGGCGAGATGGCATGATGCCCCGCGCCGCTCTGCGCGATGGCCCGGCGGAACAGCCCCGCCGTCTGGGGCAGCGAAAGCAGCGTGCCCACGCTCATGCCGCCCGCCGACTCGCCAAAGATCGTCACGTTGCCAGGATCGCCGCCAAAGGCCGCGATATTCTCCTGCACCCACTTCAGCGCCGCAATCTGATCAAGGATGCCCAGGTTGGAGATGCCATCGCCCAGGAAGAGAAAGCCATCCACGCCCAGGCGATAGTTGATGGTGACGCAGACCACGCCGTCACGCGCAAAGCTGCTGCCATCATACGTAGGGATGGCGTTGGAGCCATTGGAAAACGCCCCGCCATGAATCCAGACCATCACCGGCAGGCGCGCGTCGCCCGTCTCCGGCGTCCAGATGTTGAGGTTCAGGCACTCTTCGCCGGGGATGGCTGGCTCTGGCAGGATGCTATCAAATGGCGGGAAATAGGGAGGCTTGGGCGTCGTTGGGCCAAAGGCCAGCGCGTCGCGCACGCCGTCCCAAGGTTTTACTGGCTGCGGCGGCTGAAAGCGATTGGCGCCAAACGGCGGCGCGGCATAAGGAATGCCCTTAAACGACAAGACGTTTCCGGCAGCACTGCCACGTACTGAACCACTCTGTGTCTTGACAACGGGGTTCTCCATGCAATCCCTCCCTTGGGTGACTCTGCCAGAGCGCGCCACGCGCCCACAGGTGCCACTACTGTATCACAGGTGGCAAGAACGCTGGCGACCTACGCGCTGAACTCCCTGGCCCATGCGGGGAAGCGCTCCACAAACGGCGCGGGGATGGGTCGCCCGGCCCACTGCTCGCGCCAGAGATGCAGCGTGATGCGCTTGCGGTCTTGTGGCGTCAACTTCAGCGGCTCCAGCCATTCCCGCTCTGCCTCTGGCGCGGGCGCTCTGGCAAATAATTCGTTCCAGACCACGCGCGCTTGATAGCGCACGCATTCTTCCGCCAGCACATGCCCCCCTTTGTGGCGCAGCGCCGCGCTGATCTGGGCCACGCGCAGCAGCACGATCATGGCCGCTTTGTGGATGGGCTGCCAGGCGTCTTGACGCAGCGGCTCGCAGCGATAGGCCACCTGCGCCGCTCGCAAGAGGCGAAAGAGCCGACGCAGTTCCTCTTTGAGCAGGTGAAAGAGCGCATCGCTGCCTAACAGCCGCAGCGCCAGACGATCAGCGGGCTGCTGCTCCAGATCAGCGGGCGTGTAGTAGTTGGCAAACGCCTTGCCGCCATAGGCGCGCTTTTTGCGCGCTAACTGGCGGTCAATCATCAGCAAGAACATAGGGATGAGGAAGCACATCAGGGTGGAGACGTAGCCTTCGCTGACGAAATAGTCGGAGTAGCGCGCCAGATGCTCCAGCGGGATGAAGTCCAGCGGGATGCTCAGCCAGGACGGGCCGCCGAGGGGCAGGTAGCCAAAGAGCACATACTTGAGCGCCAGCAGGGGATGTTTGACTGGATTGGGCATCGAGGAACGCGAAGGAGTGGTGGAAGTGGTGGAAGTGGTGGAAGTTGCCATACAGAGCCTCATTTCTGTTGAAATGGCCCTGCGCACGTTGTGCCTGTTCGCTTGTGCTGCGCTGCCCGGCACGGCTGTGCCCCTGCTTTAAGGGGTGGCCGGGGCTACAAGCTCGTAGCCCCGGCGTCCCTGCCGGGGAACGCCCCAAGACGAAACAAGCCCCCGCTGCCTGGGTCAGGCGCGGGGGCCAGAAGCAGTGGCAACCGAATTGCCGTAACATGCTTCGGCCCCGCGCCTG
>DATBGS010000154.1:0-12746 GCA_036557885.1 Ktedonobacterales bacterium | reverse complement strand
GACGTGCGATCTGAAACCACCACAGGAAGCGCGAACGCAATCAATGAGGCTCGGATTGTACCACAGAGCATGGGTACTTCCTCTTATGGGATATATTCCATTCATCAGGGTCTTCAGTCCCTTGGGTAGAGCTTCTACCTGGAAGCCGAAAGCAAGTATACGATTATTGACATTCCCTGAACCAGAAGATAGAATCAGCAGGACGTCTGCGGAGTGTAGCAGGAGCACGAGAGAAACGCACCACCATTGGGCCAGAATGGTCACCGCCTTTCCCCCTTGATCCAAAGACCGCCGAGATTCGGATCAGGAAAGGAGGAAAGGCCATGTCAGAAGTCAAGATTGGCGAGCACGACTCCTTCGAAGCCGCCCTCAAACGGTTCAATCGGAAAATTCAACAGGATGGCGTGCTGGCGGAGTCACGGCGCCGCCGCCACTATGAAAAGCCCAGTGCTAAACGCAAACGCAAGGCAGCAGCGAGGCAGCGCAGAGCTCGGAAGCTCAAGTCCTAGCCGCTCCTGGGGTGTCCACTACTTACAACTGTTCTTCCCAGGTGAAATTACAGAGCTACGAAAGGTACTCCAGAGCAAGGGGGAGACTTCCTTGCTCTGGTTGGTATCTCCACCGTTGTGTGTCCTCTACATAGCTTCCAGTGGCAGATGCCCTCACCATTCTCAAGCTGCCGACTACGGCTCGCCCTCCAACTGCTGTTGTGCCTGACGGTATCCCTCGGCTTTTTGAAACCAGTCAACGCCATCATGGCGGCTCCAGCCATCACGATACCCAAGAAACCCGCTGATTTCGGAAACCAGCGTGAACTTGCCCTGCTCGACAACGACCCCCTCGATGGTTTCCTCCTCCTTTCGCTTCACCAAGGCCAGGCAGATGAGAGGGAGTTCAATGACGGGTGTCTGCCTGGCCCCGAACTTGGCCTGGAGCTGTGCAGGAGCCGGGATCAGTTGCAGAATCTGCGCTTGGGGTTCTTCCTGTGGAGATTGCATGAGGTCCATTCCTTTTCCTACCATCACTGTGCGGTCGAAGCACAAACACTGGCAGCCCAGAAACGCTGAGACCTCCAGCTGGAGCCACTGGAGCAGTGCTCACGTTGATTCATCCTGGCCAGACTCACCGGGAGACTCGTCAGGCTCCTCCGAACGATTTCCACCTGTCAGAGACTCCAGGTGCTGGAGGGTGTCTTCGTAGCTGTCCTCTGCCCGCTCCGCTTGCTGGGCCAGAGCGCCAATCTGGACCGAGATGCTGGCGATCTGGTGCTTTAAGGTGGCTGCGCGCAGACACAAGGCCGCCAGCACATTGGGCGAGCAGGAGATTTGTGCGACCGCCTGCGCTTCGGCTATCGCAGCCAGCACGCGTGCCAGTTCCTCCCGTAATGTCTGCCGTTCACGCCGTTTGGCTGTCTCCTTGTAGTGCAAATGATCAAAGAGCGTCGCCTGCTGCCGCAACTGGGATTCCAGTTCCTCGATAATGGCACGCTGTTCCATCGCTCTCTGCCTTTCTGCCTGGTCCTCGGGCTTCTCGCAGGCTGTGTCAAGTACGCGAACACTGTCCCCTGGCTGGTCCAGCTGACATGCACTGGGGACGCTGCCCGATTCTGCCTCCTCCTTTGTTTGGAAGCACGCTGGATACCTCGTCAGCTTTCTTTGAAGCCAGGTGCTCCTGGAGGAAGACAGCGAACACCCTGCCAGGAAAGCCTTTCCCTTGCCGGGGAAGAAGCGGGAGACCGATCAGAACAACTGGTGGGTGTGGTGCTCCAGCAACGGATGGCTAACCAGACACCCCGTCACGACAAGGATCCTTTGGGCTGCAACTGCTCCAATGCCAGTTGTGTCGCACAGGAGGCTTGGAGAACAGATCGTACTCGGGCAGCAATGGCCCTGACACGGGAGGAGGCAATGGCAAGTTCGCAATGTAAGACCGCTACACGCGCCTGGACAAGCATGGCCGTATTGCGTGTGGCTGATAGTGCGGTGGAGGACTGCCGCTGGAGCAGTGCCTCCAGAAGTGCCTCTCGCTCTTGACACAACGCCTGATGATGCTCCTGCTCCCGATCCTGCTCCGCCTGGAGGGTCAACAGCAGCTGCTCCTGCTCCCCTAGCTGCTGCTGGAGTGTTTGGATGCTTTGGCGGATGTCCATAGCCCCCTTCCTTTCTGACAAATGTTTCACGACTGATCATACTTTTCCTGGCGGCTTCAGCAAGGCGTAGAAGAGCTGTCCTTCAGGCCCCAAAGAGGTATCCTTGCTCGGAGGACTCATCAAGTTGACAGCCTTGGCTAGCGTGCCGAGGCGCCATCAGCAGCGCCGGATTCACCCCCAGGGGAGTGATGGCATGCTCCATACACTCGAGCAGTTCTTCCAGGTTTTCTGGGGCCACGACGGTGATCCAGGGCGAAGTCTGCGTCAGCTCCGTCGTCGAGAGCGCCGAGGGAGGATTGGTGGCCAGGAGGAGGTATGCCGACGGGTTGTCCAGGCGGGTGTCTTGGCGTGCAGGCGCCAGGGATGGGAGGCTCGTGAGTCGGCTCACGAGCGGGGCTAATAGAATCAACAGACACGGGCCACTCGTCTGGAGTAACTGGATCGCGTCTGAAGCGGTGCCTGCTTCTACGACCGCGTAGCCGGGTGCTTCAAGCTGTTCACGGAGTGCCTCTGGCAAGCTCGAATCAGTGGTCACCGCGAGGGCTTGCCACATTAGGAACACTCCTCAAAGCCAGGGAAGGGGACTCAACACGACGACCAACTGCTTCTGTCCCAAAGGTGAGACAGAAGCAGTTGGCCGTAAAGACTGCCTGCTAGATGTGCCACCGCTGGAGTCTCGGCTAGGCCGACACGTGCTCCACGCGTGTACCACTGAATCCCTGGGCGTTTCTCCTGAAAAGTGTTTGTGCCCATGGTGGCTTCTTCCATCACTATACCATGCGCGTATGTCCGTGTCCAGCCAACGTTCAGAGGCAGTGTCGGCCATTTTCCCGCAAAGGTGCAGTATTACTATTCGGCTAACACATCATTATCTACCTAAATTAAGTACCATTATTTAAAATATAGTGAGACTTTCTGCTGCGCGGCGTCTCTTATGAGTGTTCCACAACTGTGTTGGAATATCTACGAGCGGAGATACCATGCGATCCTTCCCAGTCACGAAAGCGGTGATCCTTGTTGGCGTTGTCGTTCTCCTCCTGTCCACAGGACTTGCCCTGCGCCTCTTGTGGGCACATGCCGTCCATTGGCCCGATTTAATTTTATTATGTATGCCCTTGTGGCCTTTGGGGTCACTGTTGGTTACCATCGCATGTTGACCCATCGGAGTTTTCGCCCCCACCCCATCGTCAAATGTCTCTTGCTCCTCCTCGGTTCGATGTCGGTGGAGGGGCCTGCGCTCCAATGGGCAGCGACACATGTTAAGCATCATGCCCTTTCTGACCGGGAGGGAGACCCCCATAGTCCCGTTGATGGCTTTTTTCATGCCCATATCGGATGGCTATTCGGTGATGATGACGGCGATCCCAACCGGTACTGCCCGCAATTGGTAAAAGACCGGCTAGTAGTCTTCATGAGCCGAACCTTCTGGCTCTGGGCGGTCCTGGGCATGGTCATCCCCTTGCTGCTGGGGGATGGACTGGCCTGCTCTGGGGTGGTCTGGTGCGGATCTTCTTGACCCATCATGTGACCTGGAGTGTCAACTCGGTCTGCCATACCTTCGGCAAACGAGAATTTGAGACGACGGACCGCAGCCGCAACGAGTGGCTGGTGGGGTTGCTGGGGTTCGGGGAGGGCTGGCATAACAATCATCACGCCTTCCCCCACTCAGTCTTCCACGGGCTGCATTGGTGCCAATTCGATCTCTCGGGCTATCTGATCTGGACCTTGGAGCGGGCGGGATTAGCCAAAGAGGTCTACCGGGTGCCAGCGGCGGCGGTGGCGCGCCGTGCTCTGCGCCAGATGCACACCGAGCCGTTAGCCACTGAGACAACCGAAGAGAGCGCCTAAGCCGCCTTCCCCGCTTCTGCAACTAGAGAGGAAAAGATCGCCTCTTCAAGACTGGCGCCCATCGCCTGGAAAAGAAATGCTTGACTTGTGGTTGTTTTGCTGATATGCTCTGTGTAGTCCCCAACAACATCACTTCACAGGGCGCTAACCCAGCCACCAGAAAGGTGTTATTGGTCTTTGCTCCAGTTGTGACGAGCAAATCCCTCCTGTGGCTCCGTGTGATGCATGGGTCGACGACGATGGGAGCGACCATCTGACCCTCGCTTCGCGACGAACATCCTCCGTGAGCGCCCTGATCGGCCCACGATGAGCGATGCCAAAGTGAGCGCATCACCACCGAAGCCTGAGAGCGCAAGCGGAGTTTGTCACCTGCTTGTGCATCGGCAACCCTGTATTACTTCTTCCCTCACACGGCCACAAACCAGTGTTCTGCTTATGTCCGTTGGCGCGCTCGTGCCAGCACCTTGGGCGGCAGGCAGACTGATAAGAGAAGGAGTAGAGAGGCCCTGCCTAGAGAAGCTGTCCCACCCTGGTAAGACACGGTGACCTCGTGTATAAGAGCAGAAGCGAGCAGGAGGATTCATGTTCCACAGACCACCGCGCTTTGGCAGCCAGGAAACGTCAGAGCAGCCGAAGCCACTTTTCAAAAACAGGAAGCCACCTCGAGAAAGACCTAGCGCACCACCGCCAGAATCAGGTGCCGCACCTGCCAGAGAGCTTGCACTGCACGGTCCTCGAAGCAGCATTGGAGTCGTTTCCGGGCAGCGATACACCGGCCTGAACCTGCTGGTCCCACGCTCACGCTTGAAACGCAGATCGGAAGAAACAGATGGAGACTCCTCAACACGTGCTGGAGGCAGCACACACCGCACTCGCAATCTGGGGCTATCAGGATCCCCAACTTGTCCATGATCTCTCTGCTGCGCTTCTGGTGCCAGGCGCCGCCTACAGTTCACACTGGTATCTTCAGTTTTGCGTCAGTAAGAGCAGAGAGGCGCTGGCCGCACCAACCTCTATACGCCTGATTGTGGAGGAGTACGCAGGCGGTTTTCTGGTCCGAGTCCACGAGGAGTCGAGCGCGCCATTTGCAACTCCAGAGTTTGTTGCCCAGCGTCGAGGATGACCGCGCGTGGGGTCTGCTCATGAAGCTCTCACCCCTCCTGATTTGCAGGCTGGAGGAGTACGCCACGTCTCTCGCCGAGGCAGGAGCGATGGATACCACCATGAAAACGGGCCGGTTGGCTTTCCACCGGACTACACGCTCGACAACTGGAGTCAGGGAGAGACCCTGCGGCTTTCGGCCCTCGCGCTGCATCGAGCGTGGGACTTGAGAAGCACCACAGCGACCAGGACGCTTCACCTACCCCTGGGAAGAGGATGAAAGCATGGCAGAGCCATCGATCCGCTTGACCAGAGCACAAGCCATCCGTATCGTGCGCCAGGCAGCCTATCGCGTGCCACGAGATATCCAGCACCCCTGGGCATGCACCCTCTGTGGCATGCCCAGTCGGGAGGTGGTGGATTGCGCGCATACAGCGGATTGCCCGATAGGCGCGATACGGGCACAACTGAGCGAAGAAGAGTATCGCTGTGAGTGAGAGTGCAGGCGAACGAAGGGAGCGCAAGCGGATGATCTATGAAGAACAAGTATCCCAGGCGAGATAAGGACTAACAGGAGTTATCTGAGAGGGCAATCGCCGAAAGTGTTTTCAACAGGACAGTTGGAGCGCTTGGGCTCGCGCTGGTTGTTGACTGCGTAGCTTCCTTGGTAGTGCTGTGCCGCCTGAACTGATATGATTTATTTGAGCACTGTCTATGAAAGGGCAGCAGCTAACGGCGCGGCAGAATGAGGCAATCGCCGATTGGTTGAAGAAGCAACTCGGGTAGTTTCCTCGCTTGCTTCCGTCTAGACGATCAGGAGCAAAACAATGGCAAAACTGTATGACTACAGAACGCAGGAGTATCGGGAGATGAAGAAGCAAGCAGAGATGCAGGGAGCGAAAGAGGGGAAGCAATGCCGGTGCAATGAAGGAACCTGGTGTATGCAAGCCACCCAAGCCGCCCACAACTATACCAAAGATGATGCCCTGATCGAGGTGTTTGGCAGGGCCTATCGTCGCACACATCTACACAAGCAGGGCTAGTCAAGAGGAAGAGACGTAAGAGATTCCTGGAAAGCAACGTGTGTCACGTTGCGAAGGAGAGCACACCCATGCGTGGCCATCAGGAACGTTGCTCGGTCTGTCGCGGATCAACCAAACACGCTATCGTCGGGAATCGCCTCTTATGGCTCGCAGATGTGTACCGCTTGCCAAGGGAGGGTATGCCCTCCATTGCGTGGCGCTGCGAGGACCACCAGCGCTACAAGCTGCGCCAATCCTCAGCAGTGCGTGCCACCGAACTAGGCGATCTGGTTTTTACCCTTACCTGCGGCCACCAAGTGCACGGGGTGTTTCGAGGGCGATTGGCATATACGCCAGCGCTGGTGGAGCGAGGGATAGCAACGCGCCAGCTGCGACTCGATCAGGACCAGCGTTGTTATCTCTGCGCCGATGAGGAGCGAGAAAGCGGGGATCAGCCAGAGCCAGACATCTCTCACATGCACTCATCGACATGAGGAGCGGCTGTGGCGGCTCCGATGAGGTAGTGTTGTCAAGAGAAAAAAAGAAAGAAATTTTCATTGCTGCCAATAAGTATTTGTAGTTGATACGTTGCAGTCCAGCAGAAAGAGGCGAAAAATCAATGACCAAAACAGAACAAGATGAGAATGTTCCGAAGCTCGCCCGCTATAAGCGGCTTGGGCTCGTGCAAGAGGTGATTCCAGTCGAACGTGCAGCTGGGGACCATGCAATCATCGTCAAATATCCTGATGACCGTCGCACCTGGCTCTATACGATGGAGCAAGTAGATGCCTTGCTGGCAAAATTGCTGCAACGGGGAGGGAGTGTTAATTGAACAACGTTGACCACACCCGCATCATCGTTGATAGCCAGCCACCGAGCCTGGAAGTGGAACGGCTGGACCCCATTTTCCAGGCAATCACCTCCTGGGTCCACAGCAAGAAGCGGCGCAGCGGGAGCGTGCGCACTGAGCACACCTATGCCCAGACCCTGCTCAGCTTTCGGGCGCATCTCCAGGTCCACCAAATGGATCTGGACTGGCCACGCAAGCAGATCAAAGATTACCTGCAAGGGTGGGCAGCTAGCAATGCCGGGGAGAGTGGCGCCACGTTCAATCAGCGCCTGGCGATTGTGAGCAGCTTCTACAAGTATGCTCATAAAAATGATGCGTTCTGGTCCTGGGAAGAAGTCGAGGAAATACAAGGCGGCCAGCCCGTCACCATCCGCCGCCAAGTGGCACTGGATAACCCTGCTGATTACGTGGAGCGTGCCGACGTGAAGCCTTATGCCAGGGCGAAGGCACTACGTCCCCCAGAAGTGGAAGAGAGGCTAAGCACGATTGACACCTCTACCATCGTGGGCCTGCGGGATTACGCGCTCCTGGCCGTCTCCTTCACGACCGGCTGGCGGCTGGCAGAACTAGCGGCACTCCAGCGGCAAGACATGCAAATCGGGAAGAAGACACCAGAAGGAGAGGAAAAAGCGCGCGAGGTGGTAACGCTGGTCTGGCGCCGAGCCAAAGGGAACAAGACGTTGGCCGACGATCTGGAGCCAGAAGTGCGCATGGCGCTGGTGCGTTACTTGCAAGCCGTCTTTGACCCTGACTGGCAGCAAGAAAGAGCCGAGGCTCCCGTCTGGCTAGCACTGGACTCTGCCAGGACTGCCACCAGCGGCAGGCAGCAAACGATGCGCAGGTCCGATGCGCCACTAGGCGTGCGCGCAATCTCGTATCTGTGCCAGTGGCATCTTGGGACGGGCAAGGTGCATGTGATACGCCACAGTCTCGCTCTCGCCATGATGAAAGCGGGCGGGCCGGTACAGGTCATCCAAGAGCGCCAGGTGTATGAATCGCTGGAGACAACGGCAGAATATCTACCCCAGTTGGAGCGCGCCGAGAATCCTTTTGCGCCCAAAGTGGCGGCCAGTTTCGGCCTCGGCAGAAAGGAAAGCGCCCATGCCCGCCGCAGACTTTGATTCCCGGCGCATCGAGCAGGTGAGTTACATACAGATTCAAAGCCAATGGCAGGTGCTGGTTCGCTATGCTGGTGGTGTCTATGCGATGGGCACCTTCCCAACTTATCAAGATGCTCACTACGCCACCAGCCTCTCTGTGCTGGAGAATGCCTTGAACAGCCTCGATAAGCGCCTGGTGCGCCTCAAGAGGGAGACCAGAGAATGAGCGATGAACAGAACAACTAGCTTGCGAGCCGCGCTTACTGCTTCACAGCCGAACCAGGCGTGACTCATCGCCTGCGCTCAACATGTTTCCAAGGGGAGGCACTTCGTCACCTTCTGCACGGAGCCTGCGTGCACGCTGGTCATCGATGGGTTGGTCTTCCCTCCAAGGAAACTGGAAGCCATTGAGCGAATTCTCTCTGGTGGCAATTTGCGTATCCCGCTCGATGCTGGCTGGCTTGGACAAACTCCCAAGCGGGGACTCTCCTATTTCATCACCCATCCCAACCAGTGAGGAGGTGGTAGCTATGCCCGACTAAGCCAATCTTAAACGTCTGCTCGCTACCGCCGAGCAGTTATTACCAGAATGTTCTCCAGGGCAAGCCATCGACCTGAACAAACAAATTCTTCAGCTCGACCCCGAGAATGCGCCAGCTTACGTTCGGCTAGCACGGGCGTACCAGGCAGAGCACCAGTTTCTGGCTGCTTCACTGGCCTGCGCCCTGGCCCTCCGACTTCAGCACGTCAGTGAGGTGGCTCGCACTCGTCTGGAGCGTATCAAGAAAGATTGGGAACTTGCTAAGCGTGCTGAAGTCTGCACGACCTTTGATGACGCCTTCCAACAGGGGTTGGCAGCCAAGGATCGCGAATTGGTCGAGAGGCGCTTGCTTATTTCTGGCGGGCGGTAGAACTCAGCACCAACCGGGGTCAGTCCATTGCATGCCGGACGGCTCTGGCGGCGGCCTACCGGACGAAGAAAGATGCGAGGTCGCTGGAGCGGGCGACAGCCCTATATGAGTTGGTCTTGCAGCATGCGCCTGACTATCCTCCAGCTATGACCAGCATCGCAGCGGTGCTGAGAGATCAGGGGGAGTTGAGCCAAGCCCGGAGGCTGTATGAAGAGCTCTTGCGTCGCAACCCCCGTGATGCGTATGCGCGTCTGGGGTTAGGATGGGGTATTGGCCGATATGGGGGCGCAGGCCCGTGCCCGGCCAGTGGCAAAGCCACCACGAAGCACCGAGCAGGACGAGCGAGCCTTCAGGCACTCCGGAGGTAAATGTGGTAGAGGACGAAAAAGCCCCCGCTCGGGGTGAGTTGACAAATGGCTCCATCCTGGTGCTGGTCTGGGAGCCGCAGATACATCGGTAATCCTAAGCGAGCGGGGTGATGCTGTTCCAGCCAAGCGAACAACTCCCACGCCGTCCACTCCGTCCGCCGGTCCAGCACTACATACTCGGTCCCCAGCCGAATCAGTTCCTCAAGTGCGCTACGCAGCGTGTGTGGTTTAGTGTGGCATCGATGTCTCCTCTCTTCCCCTGGCACACCCCAGCGTACACCTGCTGTCAAGTTTTGTTGCATCAGCGCCCGCCCGCTCAGTGGCGAAAGAGCTTTGCTTATTCTTTCCTTCCTTCGCCTCTTCTTTCTCGCCAACCTGTCTCTTCGGGCACAGGATGCAAGGAATTGCCGCACGTTTGGGCACATTTCGACGGGATTTGTGTGGCTTGAAGGAAGGTTTGGCGACAACGTACCAGGAAGTCGGCGCCAAGCATGCTCTTCGCCAGAACGGTTCTGGCAAAAAGCATGCTTGGCGCCAAACCTTCCTTCAATCCGTAAGTGGTGAAAAGAGCAGACAACGGTGGAACCTGTGGCGGCTACTTGCGCCATAAGCTTATCAGTGAGAACTGTGAAAGCTTGTTCGTGGCTGGCCCTGACAATCGGTTCGGAATCAGGAACAAGGCGAGTCTGGGCGATAACTTCTTATAGTCATAATAATACTTTGTGCCACCACACGTAAGGCACGTTCGACCTTGTGGCCTCGTTGGGGGCTTACGTACGGAACCGAAGGGGTCGAATCCGCGCTCTTAGGGAAAGCCTGCTGGCATCTGGTCTCAGACGCTGCAACGGGGGCGACAGCGCAACGGGGTCGAATTGGCGATCAAGGCTGGGGTCGCTTGGGGACTGGGCTGAAAGGAACTTAACGGAACCGACGGGAGTCGGATTCGCTGTCGCCACTGCGATGGGTATCCCTATCTGCTGTAGAGAGTATACCACCCAAACATCCACATGTGAATCCCCCACCCCGCCTTTCAAGGTGCCACGCGCCGAGTGGTCGCGCGTGGTGCAGCGGGTAGCTGAGGTGCGAGTCCTTGCGGCAAGTGGCAAGAAGCTACCGCGTCTCCTATGAGGCCATTCGGCGGATTTTGGCAGCAGCGCGGAGGAGCCATTCCCACGAAGAGGAAGAGCCTTTAGGATAGGTGAACGCCTCGCTTACTCGTTGCGGGTCGTACCAGAAGCACGAAGAAACTGATCGATCCGCGCGGCAATGGCATCGCGCACTTGCCGGAAGACAGCGAGCCGTTCTTGCTCAGTGCCAGTGGCAGCGCTTGGGTCAGGAAAGCTCCAATGATCCTGAAGCCGAGCGCCTGGGAAGAAAGGACATTCTTCCGCTGCCTCATCACAGACCGTCACGACCAGATCCATCGGAGGCTGATGGGAAAATTCGTCCAGGCTTTTCGCACGATGGCCTGCCGCCTCACTGATGACAATGCCCACCTCGGCCATCGCCTGAATAGCCAGGGGATGGACACTGCGGGGATGCGTCCCGGCGCTGAAGACGACGTACCGCTCTCCGCCTCGGGTACGCAGCAAACCTTCTGCCATCTGGGAGCGGGAGGAATTGTGGGTGCAAAGAAAGAGGACGCGCATTGGGGGTGTGAGAGCGGGCGTGTGATCAGGCATGAGGCTCCTCCTGAATAGTTGGGGCAGATGGCCCGCTTGGATGACTGAGAGAAGGAACGGGAGGCTGGCTCCCCTCGCGGAGCCAGCGATAGACAAGCGCACCGAGACCTGCGCACAGGAGTGGCGCCAGGACGTATACCCATTGAGCAGTCCAGACCACTGACCAGCGCGGGTGCCAGGGAGCGGGCAGGGTTCATCGAGGCGCCGCTGATCGGCCCGGCAAAGAGGGCCTCCAGTCCGACCGTGGCCCCGATGGCCAGGGCAGCAGCTTGTCCAACGGCCCGTGTATCGGTGGCAACGGCCATAATCACAAACATCAAGAAAAAGGTGAGGACCACTTCCAACCCGAAGGTGCCGATCCCCTCGGCCAGCAGACCCGTCCAAGGCGAAGTAGCCGAGGGACCAGTGCCCGGCTGGAGTTCCGACAAAGCTGGTTGGTTTGCTGTCTCGGCAATGGATGAGTGAGTCATATCCTTCCTTCAGTGGGAACGCTGCTGTTCTCGCTCCAGCAGCGTGATGAGGAACCGAATGCGCGTGAGCAATTGGACTGCTGTTTGCTCAAAGGCGTGATATTGGTCGTCTTCCGTTCCCTCCACCTCGGCCGGATCGGGGAAACTCCAATGGATGCGCTCTGGGTCATCGGGGAACAGCGGACACAGCTCACGGACCCGATCACAGACCGTGACAATGGCGTCAAAATGCTGTCCAACGAAGGCATCGAAGTGTTTGGGATGTGCCTGGCGCCTCTGGATGCCCAGGTGTTCCATCGCCCGCACGGCCAGCGGATGGACCCGCTCAGCCAGATCACTTCCGGCGCTGAATGCTTCGATGCATCCCTGGCTCACCTGCCGGAGCAGGGCTTCGGCCATTTGCGAACGGGCGCTGTTGTGGGTGCAGAGAAACAACACGCGCAGCGGTGCCTGAGGCGTCTCGTCAGCTGCGGATTCCTCTCTCGGATTCACCGCCCCATCCACCAGGGCAGGGTGAAGCTGCTCGCCGGCCTGAAGGTAGAGCGCTCGGAAGCGCTCCAGGTCGAGGCTGTAATAGACGGAGCGCTCATCGGCACGGCTTTTACGCTCGGTCACCAGCTTTGCCGTTCGCAGGAGTCCCAGGTGATACGACACGAGATTTTAGGGCAGGTGCAACATCGCCACCAACTCCTGGACCCGATAATCCGACCGGGCCAGGCGGGTGAGCACACTCCACCGGATGGGATGCCCGACCAGTCGGAGGACCGCTGGGGGAGCCGCCAGGACGCCATTCATGATGACCTCCCAAGAAGTTGCATCAAATTGGATTGATGCATCAAATCAGGTTGATGCAGTTATAACAGGCCCAGCCTGCAAAAGCAAGAGGGAGCGAAGCCACGAGGGGCACCCATGACATTTATCACGGACAAATCACGACGGATTTCACTTCCTTGTGTGCCAGAACCAGGCTACACTCTCCTTAGCCGCTTCTCCTCGTCTCTGGTGCGGCTTGTAGGGTCTGCAGGGTGAGCGGTACTGCAGGTCATGGAGGTGCTCTCCAACTTCACACCGATTGATTGATGTGTCGCTTGGCTCACGTGTGAGGGCGTGCGACCGCGTGACCCTCCCCTCCTGTGTGGCTGAAAGGAACACCGGTATGATCGCTGGCTTTCCCCTGGGCTTCTTCCTGCCGCTTGTCGTGCATGTGCTTGCGGGATTGACCACCGTCGTGATGGGCATCGTCAC
>DATBGS010000153.1:0-3872 GCA_036557885.1 Ktedonobacterales bacterium | reverse complement strand
CACGCCGCCAGGGACGGCGGCGGTACAGGCGCCTGGCGCTCTCGCTGCATCCCCTTCTTCACGAGGTTGGACCTACGGGGAGTCCAAAGCCCCAATCCAGCAACGCCCTGGCGTCTACGTAGCGTTGATTGTCATCGGTATCATGCAGCAAGGCGCCGATGAGGTGGTGCTGCCCGTTGGTTGCCGCGAAGACCAGGCAGTATCCCGCCTCTTCGGTGTAGCCTGTTTTCACGCCTGTGGCGCCTGGATACGTGCTAAGCAGGCTATTGATGCCATCCCAGATGTAGGCGTGATGGAAATTGGTGGGGAACAGCACATAATGCTGGAGTTGCACCAGTTGGGCAAAGAACGGATTTGCCATCGCGTGCCGCGCCAGGCGCGCCAGATCACCCGCGCTGCTGTATTGATTGGGATCAGGTTTGCCTTGCGCGGTGAGATAGGTGAGGCCGTCTGGATTGACATAGTGCGTTTGAGTCAGGCCAAGCTGCTTCGCATAGCTGTTCATCTTCTGGACAAAGTTGCTGGCGTTTCCGCCAACGGCGTCAGCAATGGCGATGGCGGCGTCATCCCCTGATGGCAGCATCAGCCCATAGAGCAAATCTCTCAGGCTCATCTGATCGCCGACCACCAGACCTGCCGAACTTCCTTTGTACTTATTGACTTCGTTCACTGCATCTTGCTTGATGGTGACGGTCTGGTCGAGCTTGGCGGTTTCAATAGCGAGGATGGCTGTCATGATCTTCGCGGTACTCGCCATAGGAAGCCGCTGCGAGCCGCGCACATCGAGCAGCACCTTGCCGGTATCCGCGTCAATCAGATACGCTGCTCTGGCCTGCACGATAGGCGCTGCGCCTACTGCTTGAAGGCCGAGTGTGGACGATCTGGGCGTGGGTGTCGCCGGGGGGGCAAACGACTTGAAAAAATGGTCTCCTATGGGAGTAAAGGCCAAGATGGGGATCACCAGCACTGCTTCAGCGACCAGGGTAAAGGCCACGCTAAGCAGGAAAATGCGCCTCATCAGCCGTTTGCCTTCTTGCTTCTGTTTCAGATTTTTTCTCATACTTTTCTTCCTTATATTCCTCGATAGCGTATCAAAGGCGCAGAAAACGCTGAGAGCGGGGAGCGCAGTTTCTCCGCCGCTGGCCTACATGTTTGTGAGGAGTGTTCTGAGGGGTGTTCCCCGAACAGAGCCATGTCTTGCAAGAGCAGAATGCTCTAGCAAATTTTGTGCCTACAAATCCTGCTCGTTTTGGCATCGGCAAAGCAGGGCCAGCGCGCATAACTGCCTGCGGCTTGACAATACCTGGACAGTCGTGTACGCTTAGGCTGCATCAAGACTTTCCAGGCCAGGTGATATGCGCGATGCAATCAATGGGAGCCTTATCAGGGCGGCAGTTGGCAGACTATGAGTTGGGTGCGCTGCGGGGTGAAGATGAATTTGGGCTGATGTATGAGGCACGCCATCTCAACCTGGGGCGCTCTTTTGCATTGCGGGTGCTTTCCGACCAGTTCACCTTTGCGCAGGGCTTCGAGGAGAACTTCTGGCGTGTGACCCAGGTGCTATCGGCGCTGGAGCATGCCAACCTGCTCACTCTGGATGACTTTGGCATGGATGGCCCCTATGCCTATCTGGTGACGCCCTTAGTGGAGGGTCTGACGCTGGATGCCTGGCTGCGTCAACGACCAGGGCAGGCGGTTAATCCAGCGCAGGTGCTGCGTTTATTCGGGCAGATGCTTGCAGGGCTGGGCCACGCGCATCAGGTCGGTGTGACCCATCTGGGCCTCACTCCTAGGCATCTGTTGATTCAGCCAAACGGCCATCTGCTCATTGCTAATTTTGGCTTGCCCCACCTCGCCGAGCAGCTTTTGATCGCCTGGAACGGGAGCCGCTCTTTTGGCGATCCGCTGTATCTGGCGCCGGAGCAAATGCCGGGGCGCACGCCGGATGGCGTGGCTGCTGATTTGTACGCGCTGGGCGTCGTTCTCTATCGGCTGCTGACAGGCGCGCTGCCCTTCGAGGGTGCGCCGCAGGCGATCCTGAGTGCAAAGCTGGCGGGGCCGCCTTCGCTGCTGGCGAAGCGCCCTGAACTGCCCGCGCCCCTGGAAACGCTTGTGCAGCGGGCGCTCGCGCCTTCCCCCGCTGATCGCTGGCCCAACGCGGCGGCGCTGAGCGGAGCGTTTTACCAGGCGCTGGGGCAGGCCAACCCGCTTCCGTCGTCCTCGCCGCCCGCTGGCGCGCCAGGGGCGCTGCTGGGGTCTGGTGGGGATGTGTCCCCCGGAAGCGCCTCCGGTTTCTTCAGCGGCGGAGCCTCGGAACGCCGCGAACCTGTGCCGCCTGCCCAGCCTCCCGCCGGGCCGCCAGCCCTCAAAGGGGAACCCTCGGTTGTGGTTGCCTTTAGCAGCGCGGGCAAGGGCAGGGTGGGCCTGCCGCCTCCCCCGCCGGGATGGCGTCCTGAAGGGGCCTGGCCGCAAAGCGAGCCGCTGCGTGCGCCGGGCTTTCTGCGCCGTCTGGGCATTGCCGCGTTCAAGGTGCTGGCGCTGCTGGTGCTGCTGGCCTTGTTAGGCTTTGCCATCTTCTACGGCTATCAGCGTTTGGTCCAGCTGCAACATCAAATAGCAACCCCCACGCCAACGGCGCCATCACCCACGCCGAAGCATCAGCATCGGCAAAGCTTTTCCGCCGAAACCGCTCTCCTTTAGGAGAGGGAGTCTTGCCAGCAGGCTCTCCCAAATCTGAGGTGTTGGCAAGCGAGGCGTGTTACTGGGAGCGCCGCCTCCCTTCGGAGAGGGCCGCTTGCCTCGGCTGGACCTCGGCAGTCTCGCTCCCGTTGGTCGCTCGCGCGTCCCTTCTTGGCGGCCAGCGTTGGCCTGCTGGTCCGCTGGCCTGGAGGGCGCACGCGCGCCCTGGCGCAGCGGTGGCCGCCTGGAAGGCGGCGCTACCAGTGACCCCCGATAATTGGTGGAGTCTTGCCAGCAGGAAGCCTTGACAGCCTCTTGCTCCAGAAGGTATAATACGTGCGCTATGACGCGCAAGCAATGAGTGTGTCAGCAGCCGGAACGCAGGCTTTCCAGAGCAGCAGGAACGGCGCGGCCCAGGCCGGCGTAGCTCAATGGCAGAGCAACGGTTTTGTAAACCGTAGGTTGTCGGTTCGAGTCCGACCGCCGGCTCCGCTGGAACACGAACAGGGGCAGTTACCGAAGTGGCCAAACGGGTCTGACTGTAAATCAGATGGCTCCGCCTTCGGAGGTTCGAATCCTCCACTGCCCACCAGGTCTTCTCTTTTCTCGGCGTTTTCCCTGTGGGGGAGACTCGCTACCGAACCCGCGCCGGAGCCGTTGGGCTGTGCAACGCCAGAGCGGCAGGTTCGGTGGCAAAAGGAAGAGGCGGGCGTCATCTCGATGCACAAAGGCGCGAGCCTTCGCGCAGGTGTGATGGCGTACAGGTAGGTTTCGTAGGCCCGTGTGGCGCAGTGGCAGCGCACAGTCTTGGTAAGACTGGGGTCATGGGTTCAAATCCCATCACGGGCTCCGCAACAGATGGTCCCTCTCGGCTCCTTTTTCCCCCACGATACCGTTCTGCCCAGGGGAGAGTGTGGCCTGTTCGCACCTGGTAGGTCATATTCAGATAGGTTGTGGTGTATCCAGCTTTTGTACTGGATACACGCTGCATCCAGCCTTCAGGCTGGATGAGGGTTGAAACAAACAAACAAACAAGGAGGCATTTTCTCTGTCATGGGGAAGCAGAAGTTTGTGCGGAGCAAGCCGCATGTGAACGTGGGGACGATTGGGCACATTGATCATGGCAAGACGACGCTCACCGCCGCCATCACCAAAGTGCTGGCGCAGGCGAAGCTGGCGAAGTACACCGCCTT
>DATBGS010000152.1:0-16325 GCA_036557885.1 Ktedonobacterales bacterium | reverse complement strand
CACGGTTGGCAACCAGTTCGGCTTCTTCCATGGCAATGGCTCCTGGCAAGAGATTAAGGCTTGCCTGGAGTCTACAACAAGAAGGCAGTGGCTACGAGGTGATCACTCACCCGGTCATGAGGAGGGAAAGTCATACACGGTCTTCCAACTGGGTCCGCGCACCCACCACATGGCACACCTCCTGATCCATCGTCTGCGCGAGCTCTTGGCCCCTGGGTGCCTGCCAGTCTTCACCAGTGACGGCCTCAATGCGTATTTTTACGCGTTAACCGCACATTTTGGGCAGTGGGTCAAGGGGGCTGGGAACAGAAGCAGGAAGCCGCAGTGGGAGGTAGCGCCTGGCTTGTTGTATGGGCAGGTGCAGAAGCAGCATAGGCGACGCAAGCTGGTGCGAGTCAAGCACGTGATGCGTCTGGGAACCGGGGTGGACTTCAAAGCAGCCCTGCAGGCGTTGGGCTTCTCAGGCCGAGTGAATACGGCGTTTATCGAGCGAGTCAATTTGACGATTCGGCGTGGCGTGGCAGCGCTGGCGCGCCGCACGTGGGCAACCGCCTTGCAAGCCCCGCATCTGGAAGCCCATTTACATTGGTGGCTCGCCTATTACCACTTCGTCCGGCCGCATAGCTCGCTGCGTGTGGTGGTTCAAGGACAAGCGGGTCACACTGCACCAGGGCGACCTCGGTACCGGCAACGCACGCCAGCTATGGCGGCTGGGCGAACGTGGCATCGGTGGAAGACACAGCGCCTCCTCAGTTGCCCCATGCCAGCGCTCCCCGGTTGAGCAGGCAGGAAAAGCCGGAAGCCAGGCTCACCCCGGCCTCGGGAGGGCTTCTCCCCAGGCAAAACGTCACGGATTTGGGACACTCTCGGCCAGGTTTCCAAGGAGAGGATGCAAAAACCAGCCACAACATGGCTTCACAGAGGGTTCTCGAATTATCCCACGTATCTGAGAGCTGTACCGAACTTTGCTATCACTACACCTGGTTGTTTTATTTGGGCCTAACGCTCAGTTTTCCTGGGCACCACATGAATATCAGCACCAATCGGATAGCGCAGCAAACGGTTGACGATGGAGCCACGCAAGCGCGCAAACCAGGGACTGCTGGTGGGCTGGCCGATGACAATCTGGGTTACATGCTGCTCGCGCGAGACCCTGGCAAGGGTGGCAGCCACATTGCTGCCTTCTACAGACAGCACCTCCGCCCCAAGGTCTTCCGCCAGGCGAACATACTCCTCCAATACCTGTTTTTCTTTGGGCGAGGCACTGGTTTTCCAACCAGGGGGTAGCACGGTGACTGCCAGCAGTGGCGCTTTCAGACCACGCGCCAGGCGCCAGCCGTCGCGGAGCAATTGTCCTGCATGGGAGCGAATATCGAACGCCACCATCACGCGCTCGGTTGCTCCTACTCCCCAGGCCACCTCCCCAGGCACTTCTCGATGCTCCATCATCGCTTCAAGCTGGGACTCGGTTTTCTCGGCGGTACGGCGCAGGGCCAGTTCGCGCAGTGCCGTCAGATTGCTCTGGGAGAAATAGCGCTCCAGTGCCAGCCGTGCCCGCTCTTGAGGATAGACATTGCCATGTCGCATCCGTGCGCGCAGCGCCTCTGGGGAGATGTCCACTAGCTCAACTTCGTCAGCCTCATCCAACACGCGATCTGGCAGCGTTTCTTTCTGACGGACACCAGTGATGGACTCAACAATGTCGTTCAAGCCCTCCAAATGCTGAATGTTGAGGGTGGAGATGACCGTAATACCAGCATCAAGCAGTTCTTGTACGTCTTCGTAGCGTTTGGTATGAGTCGAGCCTGGCGCGTTGGTGTGCGCCAGTTCGTCCACCAACACCACCTGGGGATGGCGAACTACTACCGCCTCCACATCCAGTTCTTCCAGGGTGATGCCCCGGTAGGGGATGCGCTTGCGCGGGATGATCTCCAGATCGCCAATTTGCTGCTCGGTCAAAGGGCGACCATGTGTTTCCACCAGCCCAACGACCACATCAGTCCCGCGCCCTTTGCGGCGTTGGCCTTCGTTGAGCATAGCAAAGGTTTTGCCCACCCCAGCAGCCATGCCCAGATAGATGCGCAGTCGCCCGCGCTTTGATGGGTGAGCGTCATCCAGAGCCGATGTGTCCCCGCTTCCTTCAGTTGTAGGCTGTTCTCGTAACTGATAGCGATCGAGCAGTTCCTCTGGATCAGGTCGTTCTCGATCTTTTGCATGCTCATGACTGCTGATAGGTCGTGCCTCCTCTCAGGATTCCATATTCCTTGGATCATTACCTGGTCTCTTCTGGGGCCGGCGTCCCCCGTGTCAGGCCACTTTCTGCTTTTCAAGACAAAAAGCAGCGTGACTCAGGAGCCGCCAACGTCCCAGCCGTTATCGGGTGAGGGAGCGGTTATGATCCACCATCAAGCGCCATATTCAATTCCAGCACATTGATATACGGTTCGCCCAGCACTCCCAGCGTGCGATCATGAATGTGAGAGCTGATCAGTTGCTGCACCTGATTCAGACTCATGTTGCGCTCTTTGGCGATACGGCACGCCTGATACATCGCTCCCGCCACCGAAATGTCCGGGTCGAGACCTGACCCCGAACTGGTAACGAGGTCTACCGGAATAGGTGTGCCAGGAGCGTTACATGCCTCATCTTCCTGGAGCACCTTCAGCTGTGCCTGGACTTCTGCTTGCAGGTTGCTGCTGGTTGGCCCATTGTTCGAGGCGCTGGAGTTGGCCGCGTTATAGGGCTGCGACTGAGAGCCATCGTTGCTCAGCGTGGCTGAGGGTCGCCCGTGAAAGTATTTGGGGTCGGTCCACTGCTGGCCGATCAGCGAAGAGCCAATCACCTGCCCATGTTGGTCTGTCACCAGGCTTCCATTGGCCTGATGGTTGAACACCACCTGGGCCACGCCCGTTACGAGCAGGGGATAGGCAATCCCCAGGATCACCGTCATGACCAGAGTCAAGACAATAGCCGGGCGCAGGTAATCCAGGATGAGTTGTCGCCGTCCGCGCGGAGCCAGTTCCGCAACTGCGGCGGTGGAGTCGGACTCGGTGCCTGGGTGCTCTGTCTCGGCGGCTTTCCCTGTGGCCTGTTGGGAGACCTCGGCTGAGGTCTCCTCTTTTGGCGCGTTGACTTTGTTGCTCCCAGCTTGCGACTGGTCGCCATTCTTGCGACGCGGTTGGTTATTTTGTGGTTGCTTACTCATGTCACACACTCCTTCCCTTAGGACGCCAGGCCCAGCGCGACCAGAATCAGATCGATGACCTTGATGCCCAGGAATGGGAGAATGATTCCCCCAATACCGTAGATGAGCAAATTTCGACGCAAGATGGTCGCTGCACCTAGCGGGCGATACTTGACCCCGCGCAAGGCCAATGGAACCAGCGCGATGATGATCAACGCATTGAAAATCACCGCCGAGAGAATCGCACTGTGTGGGGAATGCAGACCCATAATGTTGAGCGTATTGAGCGCCGGGTAGGCCACCGAGAACATCGCCGGGATGATGGCGAAGTACTTTGCCACATCATTAGCAATGCTGAAAGTGGTCAGCGCGCCGCGTGTAATCAGCAACTGCTTCCCAACCTCCACGATCTCGATCAACTTGGTGGGGTTAGAATCCAGGTCCACCATGTTGCCCGCTTCTTTGGCGGCCTGGGTGCCGGTGTTCATCGCCACCCCCACATCCGCCTGAGCCAGCGCGGGCGCGTCGTTCGTTCCGTCGCCCGTCATGGCAACGAGTCGCCCGCCGCTTTGCTCCTGCTTGATGAGCTTCATTTTCGTTTCAGGGGTAGCCTGGGCCAGAAAATCATCCACGCCCGCTTCCCTGGCAATAGCAGCAGCCGTCAGCGGGTTGTCACCCGTGATCATCACCGTGCGAATGCCCATCTTGCGCAGCTGCTCAAAGCGCTGGCGCATGCCCCCCTTCACGATGTCTTTCAGATAAATCACGCCCAGCGTGCGATCATTCTCAGCAACCACCAGCGGCGTGCCACCTGCGCGAGCAATACGTTCGACAATCGGCTTGAGCGTATCCGGATTCTGCCCTCCCTGCTCCTTGACAAAAGCCGCCACCGCGTCCGCCGCGCCTTTGCGAATCTGGCGCCGTGTGCCGCCTGGCGCATCCGCATCCACTCCGCTCATGCGGGTCTGGGCACTGAAGGGAATGAAGGTCATGTTATGTTCAGCCACATCACGTCCTCGCAGCAGGTAGCGCTGCTTCGCCAGCACCACAATTGAGCGCCCTTCGGGGGTCTCATCGCTCAGCGAGGCCAACTGCGCGGCATCAGCCAGTTCCCCTTCGCTGACACCGGGCAGGGTGATGAACTCGTTAGCCATGCGGTTGCCCAGCGTGATCGTGCCAGTTTTATCCAGCAAGAGCACGTCTACATCCCCAGCCGCTTCTACTGCGCGCCCGCTGAGCGCCAGCACATTGCGCTGCACCAGGCGGTCCATCCCCGCAATGCCGATAGCCGAGAGCAGCCCACCGATGGTCGTCGGAATCAAGCAGACCAGTAAGGCAATCAGGATGGTAATAGAAACCGGGCTATTGGAGTAGATGGCAAATGGTTCAAGCGTCACTACCGCCAGCAGGAAGATAACCGTCAGGCTGGCGAGCAGAATGTTCAGCGCGATCTCGTTCGGGGTCTTCTGCCGTGAAGCGCCTTCCACCAGCGCAATCATCCGATCCAGGAAGGTTTCGCCGGGATTAGAGGTGATGCGTACAATAATCCAGTCGGAGAGCACGCGCGTGCCACCCGTGACGGCAGAACGATCACCGCCACTCTCGCGGATGACGGGTGCTGATTCACCGGTAATGGCCGACTCATCCACCGAGGCCACACCTTCCACAACCTCGCCATCCCCAGGGATGAGGTCGCCCGCATCCACCAGCACCAGATTGCCCTTACGCAGTTGGGGGGCTGGAGTCGGGGTAAAGGCACTTTCTCGCCCAGTAGCCCCTTCGGAGAGCAACTTGGCCTGGGTCTCAGTGCGGGCGCGGCGCAGCGTATCCGCCTGGGCTTTGCCGCGTCCTTCGGCCATCGCCTCGGCAAAGTTGGCGAAGATCACCGTAAACCACAACCAGATGGAAACGGCCAGCGTAAAGCCCACATTGCTGCGCAGCGTCGGGTCAATCAGCGCGCGCACAAACTCCACCGTGGTGATGACGCTGCCGACCTCCACCACAAACATCACCGGGTTGCGCGCCTGTACGCGGGGGTTCAGTTTGATGAACGAATCAATCGTCGCCCGCCACAGAATCTTGCGGTCAAAGAGCGAGCGGGTATGCCTCCGGCTGCTCACGCTCTCCTGCCCACCATCTCCGGGAGTCTCTGACGGGGCGACTGGCACCGCCAGAGCTGGCGTTTCAGGGGTGGCCTGAGCACGCAGTTCTTCTTGTTCTGGCATTGTTCTACTCCTTCCTCGCCACTCAGAAAATCTTGCCCGCCAGCATGAGCAGGTGTTCAATAATTGGACCAAGCGCGTAGGCGGGGAAGAATGTCAGCGCGCCCACAATGATGATCACGCCAATCAGCAACGCCGAGAAGAGCGGACCATCCGTCGGCAGCGTTCCCGCGCCTGCTGGCACAATCCTCTTCTTCACGACTGACCCGGCAATAGCGATGATCGGGATGGCAAAGAAAAGCCGCCCGATGATCATGGCAAAGCCTCCGGTCCAGTTGTAGAAGGGTGTGTTGCCGCCGAGTCCGGCAAAGGCTGAGCCGTTGTTCCCAGTTTGGGACGTGAAGGCATACAGAATCTCTGAGAGGCCATGCGGCCCTGGGTTGAAGATTCTGCTCACTCCAACGGGTAAAACACTGGCAGCAGCCGCAAAGCCCAGGATAGAGAGCGGCAAGATGAGCAAGGCAAGCGCCGCCATCTTCATCTCTTTTGGCTCAATCTTCTTGCCCAGGTATTCGGGGGTGCGACCCACCATCAACCCGGCAATGAAGACGGCGATCACGGCAAACATGAGCATCCCATAGAGGCCAGAGCCAACGCCACCTGGGGTAATCTCGCCCAGCGCAATATCGCCCATCAACACCATGCCCCCAATTGGGGTATAGCTGTCGTGGAAGCTATTCACGGAGCCAGTGGAGGTCATCGTTGTGCTGACCCCAAAGTAGGCCGAATCGGTGATGCCGAAACGGACCTCTTTCCCTTCCATGTTGCCGCCTGAGGAGGAGACGGTGCCGGTGTGGACCGATTGGTCAATCGTGAAGGTCTGGGTGCCCACATGCTGCGTCGTCAGCAGCGGATTGCCCGTCTGTTCGGCTGGCATGACAATAAAGACAGCAATCAGCCAGAGGGCATACATGGCGCCAAAGAGCGCCCAGCCCTGTTTGGTATTGCCGGCCATTTTGCCAAAGTAATAGGTGAGTCCCGCAGGGATGGCTAACTCAGCCACTATCTCCAGTAGAGTGGTCAGGGCATTGGGATTTTCAAACGGGTGAGCCGAGTTAGCATTGAAGAAACCCCCACCGTTGTTGAAGAGATCTTTGATGATCTCCATCGAGGCCACCGGCCCCTGGGCCAGCGTTTGCGTCGTCCCCTCCAGGGTATGCACTACCGTGTAATCGTTGAAATTCTGGATGGCTCCTTGCGAAACCAGGACCAGTGCCCCGATGATGCAGATGGGCAGCGCCAGGTACAGGATGACGCGCGTGAGGTCCACCCAGAAGTTGCCGAGCGTGCTGGCGCTGCGGCGAGTAAAGCCACGCACCACCGCCACCGCCAGCACAATGCCCATCGCCCCAGAGGTGAACTGGTGGAAGACCAGTCCTGTCATCTGGGTGAGATAGCTCATCGTCTGCTCGCCCGCGTAGTTCTGCCAGTTGGTGTTGGTGGAAAAGCTGGCCGCGGTATTCCAGGCCAGCCCTGGCTCGACGCCACCAAAGCCCTGCGGGTTGAGCGGCAGGATGCCCTGTACGCGCTCAAACAGGTAAAGCAGCAGCAAACCCACCGCCCAGAAGACAAGCATGGCGATGGTGTAGCCTATCCAGCCCTGCTCGCGCTCCTCATGGATGCCACAGACTTTGTAAATCACACGCTCCATTGGACGCATCACCGGCGAAAGCCAGGTGCGCTCTCCCTGAAAGATCTGGTACAGGTAGAGTCCGATGGGTTTGGTCAAGAGCAGGACCAGCCCGAAGAGGATGGCGACCTGCGCCACCGCGTTGAGGGTCATCATCCCACTGGCAACCAGCCAGATGATGGGCGCCAGGACGAGCACGACCAGCACGCCGATTACGGTACTTTGCTTGATGGTTGGGAGAGAGAACCGCTGCATAGCCACAGACATATTCTGCCTCCTCCCTTAGAACCAATCGGGGCGCAGCAGGGCGGCAAACAGGTAGATGCCAACCAACAGCGACACGATGCCAACAATGAGATATTCAACGGCCATACGACACTTCCTTCCACACAGGACGTTGCGCTAAATGCGCTCGCAAAAGACAACAAAGGCTCCAAGAAGCCCAAAGACGACCAGGGTGACAATCACTACCAAGAGGTCGTACATGACAACCAGCCCTCCTTTCGAGACGAGACCATCTGGGGCAGTGCCCAGATTTTTGCACCAGCATCTATACCACTGGGGAGAGGAATCAAGAGAGAATTTGTCCTTCACTCCCGTTAGCTCTCACGCCTCCCCGTTTCCCCTTCTTGAAGCTACCTCTCTTGAGAGACTGAAGCGGGTCGAATCCTTTGGAGCAAGGCCAGCAGGTCTGCTATCCAGGCCGGGTGAGGCAAGAACGGTCCTGGGGAGGAATGTTCTTCACCCCCAGTATGCATATCCGGCATGGCTAAAGGGGTTGCCCTCTGTAGCCTTCCTGTTACGAGGTTCCGCTCTTGCCCTTCTCCTGGCTGAGTCATCCTGCTGTGGGTGGAGTGCTCACCTGGTTCACCTCTTGCAGGAAGCAGGAGGAGCGGTGCAGGCAAGATGGCGGATCTCGTCAGGGCATGCAGCAAACTCCAACCGGTCTGCTCTGGGAGTGCCAGATCCAGCACCATCACATCGAAGGACCTCTGCTCCAGCAGGGAAAGCGCCTGCGCTGCTGTCGCCGCTTCTGCCACCGCATAGCCCTCCTGTACCAGCACATCGCTCAGACCCCTGCGCAGCAAATCTTCAGGCTCTACAAGCAATACCACCCCTTGAAGCGGAAGCACCCCTTCGTGAGCCGAACGACGTAGAACTGGTGCTGCTGCATGAGGAGCTTGCTGTGCTGGTCCCCCAGGAAACGGCTTCCGACGACGTTCTCCGCGCCGATAAGGAAGATGACTCTGCCTGCCACCAGTATTCTCCATAGGGTGCCATGCTTTCTCTTCTCATCCGTCACCAGGTGTAGAACCCCTCTGGGAAATCGGGGTAGGGTCGCTCCCAACAGCATCCTCAGGAGGTGCAATTTCCTCAGCCGAGGAGGTGCTCGCTGGCGCACACACCCGCTCGATCAGGCGCAGCAACGCCTCGATAGGAAAGGGCTTGACCAGGACGGCTTTTGGATGAAATTCTCCCAGTCGGCTTGATGCCGGGCGCACAGCGCTGAGAATGATGACTGGAGGGTTCGGCAGCAGGTTCCCTCTTTGCTGCTCTGAACGGCGAAATGCTTCCATAAAACGCAGCACATCCCACCCCGTTTGATCGGGCAAATTGATGTCCAGCAGGAGCAGGTCAAACTGGAACCCGAAGGCCAGCAAAGCTTCTTTGGCTGTGAGAGCTGTATCTGCTTCGATCACCGTGTACCCGCGATGCATCAGATTCATGGTGAGGATGCGTCGAAACGCAACTTCATCCTCAATCAGCAGGACGCGTGGCATGGTTAGTTCCTTTCTGCTGTTGCTACGGCTACGTGCTGGACGCTCATCGCTGTTCCCTGGCTTGAGGAAGGAGGACATTCTCCTGCAACTGCCACGTTGGGCTCCGACGCTCTGGACAAGACCTGCTCGATTTCCTGCAACAGCCGTTCCGGAGGATAGAGCTCAAGCGCCTGACTGTTGGCAGGCAGGAGATCGAGCCAATGCTCCTTCGTGGAGCGTGGACTGAAGAAACGAATGGTTGGGATGATTCCACTCGGTCCCTTGGCTGCCACATTTGTCAGCACCTGAAGCACCACTGGGCCATACCAGATCAGATTGCAGATATCCAGCAAGAGGAGATCAAACGGAGTGATCGTCGTCCTGAGGAATTCCAGCGTTTGCTCCAGGTTTTCGGTTTCAGCCACGCTATAGCCCGCAAAGACCAGCTGAAGGGTGAGAAAGCGTTGCGCTTGCTGTTCTGGAGTGCTGATCAGAAGATGCGCCACGCCCTGCTCTCTTTCAGAAGCGAACTGGTCTTTCCAGGGCAGCCCGTTGCCTTGGATGTCCTTCTCCAGTTCCTCGCAGGATCAGCATACCTCAGGGGTATTAGGACCGCATAAGGAAAAGCCTCAAAGGTATAAAGACCATATTAAGATTTGGAAGTAGGAGCAGGTCGAGGAAAGACAATTGCTCCAAGAACTATTCCGTCTCACGCAACCGATAGCCAATGCCCAGTTCAGTGAGCAGATAGCGGGGACGGCTGGGATCAGGCTCGATCTTGCGCCGGAGTTGGTTGAAGAAGACCCGCAAATAACTGGTTTCCTGTTCATAGGCTGGCCCCCAGATCGCTTGCAAAATGGCGCGATGGGTCAGCACCTTGCCCGCATTGTGCGCCAGATACTTGAGCAGGTCATATTCTGTTGGGGTCAGATGAACGTCCCGTCCCTCCACAGTCACCTGCCGTCGCTCAAAATCTATAACCAGCCCACCCGTTTCGAAGCGGGCCTGATCCCCACGAGTGGATGGATAAGCCGCGTGACGCAGCGCGACTCGAATGCGCGCGAGCAACTCGGCCATGCTAAAGGGTTTGGTGAGGTAATCGTCGGCACCCAGTTCCAGGGCAGTGACTTTATCCTCATCTTTTCCCCGCACCGACAGGACGATGATGGGCACCTGTGACCAGGTGCGCACCTGCCGACAGACGTCCAGACCATCTTGATCAGGGAGCGAGAGGTCCAGAATGAGCACATCGGGGTGCCAACGAGCGGAAAGGTCTATTCCCTCGGCAGCTGTGGAAGCCCACTCAGCGGTAAAGCCCGCGCTGATCAACCCTGCACGCACCGCGCGCCAGATCTCCGGTTCATCGTCAATCACCAGCACTCGAGCACCAGTTGGTGGGCGGGCCGATGTGGCAGGAGAGGCGAGCCTGGCCTCCCCTTTATCGGAAGGAAGCAACGAACGAGATTCGGAAGGAGAACCGGTTGTGTTCATGGGGTGATCACCTCTGGCGTCTGTGGTGCAGCTCGCTCAGTTGAAGTGGGAAGAGCAGAGTCGCTCTGTGGCCCACCGTCTGGGATGGGGAGGGTAAAGATAAAGGTGGACCCCTTCCCTTCCTGGCTCTCCGCCCAGATGCGCCCGCCGTGCGCATGAATGATGTTGGCACAAATTGCCAGTCCAAGTCCCGTCCCAACTGGCGCCCGCATGCGTGCCCAGGGGAGGCGGGCCGATTGGACCCGATAGAACTTATCAAAGATGGCCTTCAGTTCTGAGGCAGGGATGCCAATGCCTTGATCACTTATCCGCACCTCCAGCTCGGCTGGAGGGCCGATGACACGAGCCTCTACTCGGATGATACTGCCTGCCGGAGAGTATTTGAGGGCATTTTCGAGCAGGTTGGTGAACACCTGCTCCATTTGCTCGTGGTCCATGGGCACCAGGGGCAAATCTTCAGGCAGTTTCATCTCCATCTGGTGGCGTTGCAGCTGCCCGGTCAGTTCCAGGCGATCCAGTACGACGGAAACTACCTCCCCGATATACTGCCAGTCAGGTTGCGGCGCGGCTACGCCCGCCTCCAGCCGGGAGAGATCGAGCAAGTTGCTGACCAGGCGATTGAGCCGTCTGGCGCTGATGGTGATGGATTCCAGCAGTTCGTGCCCTTCCGCGCTGCTCCAGGTGACGCCTGGCGAGAGCAGGCTGCTGGCCGCCGCCTCGATGGAAGCCAGAGGGGTGCGCAATTCATGGGTCACTGAACCGAGCAGGGCATCTTTGAGGTGATTGCTCTGGCGCAACGCCTCGGCGTTGATGGCTTGCCGCTGGAGAGTGGCGCGTTCCAGCGCCAGAGCCACCTGATCACAGCAGGCAGCAAGCAACCTACTAGAAGAATCAGACTCGCTGGCTTTCTTGCCGGTATGCTGTTGCTCTCCGCCAAAAAGTGCCAACTGGGGAACCAGACGACGGCTCTCAGGCGTCCCAACCAGTTCCAACACACCAATGACTCCACTTTGGCAGCGGAGCGGCAAGTGGCTCAACGTGTAGCGCCTGGTTGTAGATGCCTCGTTTACCGTTAGCGTCCAGCCTACCGGTGTCCCGTGGGCCAGCACCCACCTGGCCTGCCCCACCTGTTCACGCTCTTCCAGCGTGAATGCCGCCTGAGACAGACTCCCGGTCGCTGCTGTTGCTTGAATATGCGGATGTTTACTGCTATCGGGCAACCAGAGCGCACACGCCTCTACGCCCAGTGGGGCAAAGACCTCCAGAATACGCTGGACTAAGGCTTCTTGGAGAGACTGCTGATCAGTGGCCGAAGCGATCAACTGTGCCAGGCCATACAGAGTAGCAGTCTGGCGCTGGCTCTCGCGGGCCTCGCGCGCGCGCTTTTGCACCAACGCGGTAAGCTGCCCAATCACGAGCGACGTCACCAGTAGAACGCCTAATGACACCCATTCGGTGGGATCATCCACCGTGAAGCGGTAGATGGGGGGGATGAAGAAAAAGTCGTACGCGAGAAACGCTAACACAGAGGCCAGAAGCGCCGGGCCACGCCCAAAGGCGGTCGAGAGCCAGAGCACCACCAGCAAATACAACAGAGAGATATTCGCCAGATGCACTTGTTGATTGATGAGTCCAATCGCGCCTGAAGCCAGCGCCACTCCCAGGACTGCCGCAACATAGCCGCTCCACCAGGGCAAGTGAAGTTCGGGAAACAAGAGACGCGCGCTCGTCAAACGGTGCCGACGTGGGGGTGGGGCAGCTCTCACCAGACTCACTCGATGGATAGCCTGCTTGTTTCTTGGAGCGCCTGGCTGATCTTCGGGCGTGTTGTCTGGTGGTGGTGGTGAAGTGAAGAGATGTCGCGCCATTGTTTTACTCTCTGCCTGCAATGAACGGTGACCGAATGACCTGTAGAAGCACACTCTCCATGACACAGGTGTCTGAGAAGAGGAACTTGCTCTTGTCTCAGAAGAAAGTTCTTCCTGAGATGAATGATACTCTCTGCAAATTAGCGCCATATAAGGAAATTCAACAAACCCATAAAGATTGCATAAAGGTTTTCAGGCTTGTGTTGATAATAACCGCCTTGAGTCACTGGGTGGGAAATAGAGCACTGGGTCACCACCCAGGCAGAATACATGGGTTAACAGAGGACTTTCGCAGCAGCCTCTGAAATCTTTATGCGTTCTTAATGGTTTTCTCCTCACTCTTTATGCCACCCTGATACCGCTGAGGTATGCTTTAGTGAGAAAGAGCGTCTGCCCTGCGTGTGTGAACTAACGCTGAGCGCGTTGCACAGAGGGGTTGGTGCCCTTGCAGAGGTGTTTAAGGAGGAGCCATGGGCACGTTTACTTGTCCAAACTGCCATCAGCCTGTTGCACCTGCTGATGAGATCTGTGACTCGTGCGGGATGGTGCTTACACCAACAGCTGGGGTTCCGCAGCGAAGCAGTGTGACAGTTCAGCCAGGTAGTGCCCCTGCTTCAACTGGCTCGAGCAATCTGAATGCCTGTCCACACTGCCATCAACCACTCGCACTGGGGGATGAGATTTGCGACCAGTGTGGCGCAGTCCTGTCGAAGAGCACGGGCTTGCCACAGCCAACATCTGCTTCTGCTCCAACAGAGGAGTGCCCTTCCTGCCATGCCCCACGCCGACCAGGGGTGAAATTCTGTAATCATTGCGGCGTTCATTTTCCGGCCGAGCCAGAGCCTGCTGGACCGCTCACGATTGGTCTGGTCCTCAACAATCGCTACAAAGTGATCAAAGCCATCGGCTCGGGGGGGATGGGTGCCGTCTACCTCGCCGAAGACCAGATGCTCAAACGCCAGGTCGTGATGAAGGTGTTACTCAGCACTGGCGATGCAGAAATGATTGCCCAGAGCATTAAGGAGCGTGAGTTTCTGGCGGCCATCAAGCACGCCAACATTGTCTCGATCTATGACTTTCTCACCGTGGGGACGCATGGATACATCGTGATGGAGTATGTCAACGGCAAGACGCTTGACCAGATTATGGAAGAGCAAGGGCATCCCTTCGCTGTTGAGGATGCTATCCGGTATATGATTGGCATCCTGCCTGCCTTTACCTATCTGGCAAAGCTGGGGCTGGTCTACTGCGATTTTAAGCCACAGAACGTAATGTTAGAGGTGCTCAAAGACGGGACCCAGGTCCTCAAGCTGATTGACCTGGGAACGGTGATCAAGGTCGGACCTAAACCCGATGCAGTCTACGGTACACCTGGCTTCTTCGCCCGCGAGGCGATCAAAACACCTTCGCCTGAAACCGATCTGTATACCATCTGTCGCACGCTGGCGTATCTGGTGACCCAGATGGATCCCGGCAACCCACCTTTTGGGGTTCCCCCCTCTGAACATTATAAAGCCTTCCGCGATTCCCCCACGCTCTATCGCTTGTTAGAAAAAGGCACCCATGCTGAAGCGATGCGCCGCTTCCATTCCGCCGAAGACCTAGCCGACCAACTTGCAGGAGTTCTACGCCAGATTGTCGGTGGGACCCCTGGGGTATCAGTAACCTCGCGACTTTTTATCTCAGGCATGCTGACTACCAGTGGCAAGCTTGGTCTACGGGGCGAAGCAGCACTTGATGAACAAGATTCGGCGATCAGGCTCTTGCGCGCTGGTGATCAGGCGCTGCGTTCGGGGAACTACGCCAGTGCCCAGAACTTCTTTACCCAGGCGACCAGTGCTAATCCGAGGAGCCTTGATGGGCACCTGAGGCTGGCTGAAATTCTCATTGACGAGGGGAAGTTTTCAGAGGCGCTGGCCGAGATCACCAGAGTACAGCGACTGGCGCCTGCCCACTGGAAAATTGCCTGGTATACTGGACGGCTTTTGGAGGCGCAGGGAAACCTGGCTGCTGCCGCCGAGCAATATCGTCACTTGATGGCTGATCTGCCAGGGGAATTGCCGCCCCAGCAGGCATTGGCACGTGTCTCTGCCCAGCAAGGCAAAGGCGAGGAGGCGGTGAAGCTCTACACGACGGTGCTCAAGGCAGACCCTGGCAACACCGATGCCATTTTTGGCGTCACCCAGGCACTTTTCCAGTTAAAGCAGTGGGATGAGGCTATCAAGATACTCGAGGGGGTGAGTCAGGCAGCAGCACGCTATGTGGATGCCCAGCTCATGCTCTGTGGTCTCTATCTGGAGAAGATAAACCCCCTGACCGCACACCGTGCTGAGCAAGCGGCGCTGATAGTGAACGCTCTGGAAGGTCGCACCGAAGACCCGCGTTTTTTCCTGACACGTGGCAATGTCTACCGGATGCTCTGGCGACTGGCCCGTCAAAAACAACTTCCATCGGGAATGACCATTTCAGGGGGAGTCGATACCCGCCCGCAAACATTGGGAGCCATTGCGGAGGCAAGTTACAAGGAATACCTACGGCGTGAGGCTCATCCCGCCAACCGGGAAGCCATCCTGAGCCGCAAGTTTGAAGTTGCTCCCTGGCGACTTTGGTAAGCCTTTTCGTCGTCAAGCACAAGAACAAGAAGGATCACTATGTTTACGATCACAGCCTCTCGGAGCCTCACCTACCTCCGTCCTGGCCAGAACACGCTCCAGACCGTGCTCTCGGCCAAAGTAGAGAGCGATGTTAGGGGAGCCTTTGCCCCGTTAGCCTTGGGGATTGCGCTCGATCGCTCTGGTTCGATGGAAGGGGCCAAGTTTAACGCTGCCCGTGAAGGCACCACAAGTGTCATCCAGGCGCTCGATGAGACGATGACGTTTCTGGTCGTTACTTTTAACGACAAGTCGCATATCCTGTTTGGCCCCGCTCAGGGTACTCCAACCAATAAGCAGCGCGCTCTTGCCGCCCTGCGTTCGGTTTCGGCTGGTGGAGGTACCCGCATGAGCACCGCGCTCAACACCATTGTGGATGCGTTTGGCCGCGATCAGACACGGGTCACCAGGGTGTTGTTCCTTACAGACGGGAAGAATGAAGGGGAGCAGCACCACGTCCTCCATCAGGCGGTCAAGCGGTGCGCCCAAGCGACTATCAGTGTCAACGCCTGGGGCGTGGGCACAGACTGGGATGCAGCCGAGTTGCGCCAGATAGCCCAGGCCACGCATGGGTCCGCGGATATTATTCCAACACCCCAGGAAGTGGAGCGGGCATTTCTCGACGCGTTCAGCCAAATGCGTCAAACCGCACTCACCAACGCGCGCCTGATCCTGTGGACCCCTGCCGGGGCGAGCGTGCGCTCCATCCAACAGGTCTATCCCTCGATCGTCACCCTTGGTGCCGAACCAGAGGCAACCAATACGCACCAGCAGATTGTTTCGCTGGGGGCGTTTACAGCAGGAGAACAGCGAGACTACCTCATTGAACTGGAGGTGCCCGTCTCGTCGCCAGGACAGCAGTTTGTGATAGTGCGCCCTGGTATGAAGTTCAGCACCGCGGCGGGAGAGCAAGAAGAGAAGAGTGCCCGTCCAGGGTGGGTCTTTGTGGAGTGGACCGAAGACCTCACGCTGGCTGCCCAGATCGATCAAGAGGTGGCGCACTATACGCACCAGGAAGAGTTGGCTGAGGCAGTTCAGGCCGGGCAGGCCGCGCTGGCCGCAGGAGATAAAGAGCGAGCCACGCTTTTGCTAGGCAAAGCACTCGACATTAGCCAGCGGACCAAGAACGAGCAGATGACCAAGCTACTTGGCAATCTGGTGCAGCGAGACTCCAACGGGACGGTGAAGCTCAATCCGCAGGCGACAGCGGTGGCGCGCCAGACACTGGCGATTAAGGCTGGCGAGACAACGAGACTTCACTAAAACCGCTTACTATCAGGCAAAGGAAGAAGCAATGAGTGAATGCCCACACTGCCAGGTAATGAACATCGATGGAACCGCGTTTTGCGAACACTGCGGGGCGTCACTCTCTCCGCAGCCAGCTGCCAAAATTTCTCACCAAAAGGCGGGGGAGTAACTTTGACCCTGACCAGCTCTGAAAGGAAGAGATACCATCGAACAGAAAAGAATGATCGCTCCGCTCTGTTCGAGGAGGTATCCCATGTCACAGCATACCATC
>DATBGS010000151.1:0-19253 GCA_036557885.1 Ktedonobacterales bacterium | reverse complement strand
CGGGCTGGAGCGGCTGGCGAGTGCGCGGCTGCTGAAGCCGCTGTGGAGCCAGCCCGCGCTGCGCGAGGAGACGGCAGGCGTGCTGGCGGTGCTGGAGCAGGAGGTTATCGAGTTGGTGGAGGCGTTGGAACTGGTGCCCATTGTGCAGCGCGGGCCAGGCTGGGAGCTGCTGGAAGCGGCGCGGACGCGAGCAATTGCCGCGCATTGGGAGCGGCTGGAGGAAATCGTCGCGGTGCTGCGCCAGCAGGTGCGCCAGCGCGGGGCGGTGCGCAGGTTGGCGGGTGTGCTGACAGGGCTGGCGTGGAAGGCGCTGGTGACGCTGGCGGCGTAGCGCCCCAAGACCCCGCCCCTGCCCGGCACCCTAAGACAGAAGGGCACGGCGGAGGCCGGGGCTACGGGCGGCGCCGCCTGTAGCCCCGGCCACTGTGCCGGGGAATATCCCCCTAGCGGGCTGCCGCCAGCGCCTTGACTGTGACAGCAATGCCGTTCACGGCGGCGTTGCCGGAAAGCGGGTCAATAACCAGTTCATCGGTGAGCGCGTTGGCGTTGACGCCAGGATGCTGCGCCGCAGTGTGAGCCGGGCGCCGGGCTGGTTGTGGCCCCAGCCATGCGGCAGGCTCACCACCCCAGGCATGATGCTCTCGGTCAGTTCCACTGGTGCCTGCACGCTGCCTGCCCGCGACTCGATATGCACCGTATCGCCCTCGCCAACGCCCAGGCTGGCGGCGTCAGTGGGGTGCATGTGCAGCGTGCAGCGGTTCTTGCCCTTGGTCAGCGTGTGCAGGTTGTGCATCCACGAATTGTTAGAGCGCAGGTCGCGGCGGCCCACCAGCAACAACCCGCTTGATTGGCGGGCCAGCGAAGCCCGCAGCCGCTCGACATCTTCCACCAGCGCGGGCGGTGCCAGTTCCACCTTGCCCGAAGGCGTGCGCAGCACCTCTGGGATGCGCGGCTGGAGCGGCCCCAGGTCCACGCCATGCGGGGCAGCCTCAAGCTGGGACAGGCTCAGGCCAGTTTTGCCAGGCGTGAAGCCATCGCCATATGGTCCGCTGCGCAGCATATAGTCCAGCATGCGCTCTGGGCCGCGCCTGGGTGCCAACGCCGCCAGAATCTCCTGCGCATCGCGGCCTTCAACGGATGAATCAGGCGTGGCGACATCGCGCTGGATGAGCGTAGTAATCGTCAGGTCATCCAGCATTGCAGGATCAGCCGCCGCGCCCTGCCCGGCGACGATGGCCGCCAGGCGCAGCAAGATTTCCCACTCAGGGCGCATGCCAGGCTCCGGCGACAGCACCGGCGGGGAATAATGCGCGACATTCTGCACCGCAAGCTGATACAGCGCCAGATCGTAGTGCGGGCGAGTCAGGACAGGCGGCGGTGGCAGGATGACATTGGCGCGGCGCGTTGTCTCGTTCAGATACATATCCACGCTGATCATATACTCCAGCGTGCCCAGCGCGACATCCAGCCGCCCGCTGTTGGGCGTGCTCAGCACCGGATTGCCCGCGAGCGTGATGAGCGCGCGAATTTGCCCCGGCCCTGGTGTCTCGATCTCTTCCGCCATGCAAGCAGCAGGGAACTCGTTAAAGTATTCAGGGAAGCCGCGCACGCGGGTTTTCCAGCGCCCAAAGCGCGTGGCTTTGCCGATGCCTGGCGTGCCGTTGGTGTTGCGCGCGCCTGCTGCTGCCCTGGGGAACATGGCCCCGCCTTCGCGGTCCAGGTTGCCGGTGAGGGCATTGAGCACATCTATCAACCAGCTTACCAGCGTGCCGAACTCCTGCGTGCAGGTGCCGATGCGTCCGTAGACAGCAGCACGCGGCGCGGCGGCCAGGTCGCGGGCAAGCTGGCGGATGGTATCAGGAGCCAACCCACAGCCAGCAGCAACGACTTCGGGCGCAAAGGTCTGCGCCAGATCGCGCACCTGCTCCAGCCCGTTGAGGTGGGCGGCCAGGCGTGACCAGACCCTCGGCAAAGAGCGTGTGAATCATGCCAAAAAGCAGCAGCGCGTCGGTGCCTGGGCGGATAAAGTGATGCCCGTCGGCTTCTTCAGCGGTGCGCGTGCGATAGGGGTCAATGACCACCAGCTTGCCGCCGCGATGCCGCAGCCGTCGCAGGCGCCCGCGCATATCTGGCGCGGTCATCAGGCTGCCATTAGAGATAAGCGGATTGGCCCCCAGCAAGAGCAGATAGTCAGTGTGGTCCACATCGGGAATGGGGATGCTCAGCAGATTGCCAAACATCAGCGCAGAGGAAACCTGCTTGGGCATCTGGTCAACGGTGGCGGCAGAAAAGAGATTCTGCGTGCCAGCGGCTTTCAACAGCGCTGGTATATACAGTGTGTTATCAATCTGGTGCACATTGGGATTGCCGATATAGACGCCGAGCGCGTTGCGGCCATGCTCCTGAAGGATGGGCATCAGGTGCTGCTCGATGTCGGCAAACGCCTCTTCCCAACTGACCGGCAGCCATGCTTCGCCCCGGCGCAGCATCGGCTGGCGGAGCGCATCGGGGTCGCTGTTCAGTTCCTTGAGGCTCGCGGCCTTTGGGCACAAGTAGCCATGACTGAAGACATCCTGGGCATCCCCCCGGATTGAAACCACTTCCCGGTCCTGAGTGACAATCTCCAGGCCACACGTCGCTTCACAAAGCGGGCAGGTCAAATAGCTGGTCTTGGTTGAGGTCATCTGCACTCCTCCGGCGTCATGCCAGGCAAAAAGCAACAAAACTACCGCTGTATCGTTGCTGCTATTGTATCTGCCTGGCAAAAGAAGCGCAACTGCTTGCAGCGTCGGCTTCCAGCCGCCGGGGGCGGGGAGGGGTCTGCTTGTAGCGCGGGCTGCCCCCTCAAAGCAGGGGCACGGCAGCCCGCCGGGGTAGGGATGGGTCTGGCTCGTGGGATGATGCCCACTCATAAAAGACTGGCGCGGGCAAGCTGCCCGCGCCACAAGCGTGCTAACAACACTGATCGAATTAGCGCCCCTTGAACTTCGCGGTGCGCTTCTCCACATACGCGGCAATGCCTTCTTTGGCGTCCTCGCTCTGGAAGAGCAACTGCTGCAACTCGCGCTCAATTGCCAGCGCCTCGGAGAAGGGGATTTCCGCGCCAGATTGCACCGAGCGTTTGATGCGCCCAACCGCTCTGGAGGCTTTGTTGGGCGGGCAGAAGTTGCGCGCAAACTCCATTACCTTGTCCCAATAGCCCTCTGGCTCGTAGATGTAGTTGATCAGCCCCAACTCGTGAGCCTCCTCAAAGCTGATCAGCTTGCCTTCCGCCATTAGCTCAATGGCCTTGTTTTTGGGCAGCGCCCGCGCCAGCCGTTGCGTGCCGCCAGTGCCGGGCAGCACGCCCAGATTCACCTCTGGCAAGCCCACCTTGCCCGCTCCGCGCCGCGCAATACGAATGTCGCAGGCCAGGGCAATTTCCAGCCCGCCGCCAACGGTGTGCCCGTTGAGCGCGGCAATCACCAGCTTGGGCGTCTGCTCCAGGCGGGTCAAAGTTTCGTTGGCGTGCAGGCAGAAATAATACTTGAACTGCGGCGTCACCGAGTTGAGCATGCTGATCTCGGCGCCCGCGCTAAAGAACTTTTCGCCCGCGCCACGCAGCAAGATCACATGCACGTCATCGTCAAAGCGCGCCTTCAGGATGGCCTCATCAAGCTGGCGCATCATCTCATAGCTATACGTGTTGGCGGGAAGATTGCTAAGTTCAAGAACAGCAATGCCTTCAGTGGCGGTGTAGTTGACCAGGGTTCGTTCTACCGTTGTGCTCATTGGCGCTACATCCTTTCAGGGCAGCCAGGGGCGATGGGGTGACCGCCGCATCGCCGGATACGTCATCAGCGTTGATGGCCTCTGTTTGTGAGTATACCAAAAATATCGCCGATCATGGGCCGCGAGCAAAAAGGAGTTCTCCTTGGAATTTTTCAATCTTGCTCCAATGTTCTTCTCATGAGCATTGCCTATTGTTCTATATGTGGGCCGCTCTTGGCCGCTATTAGGAGCAGATTGCTGGTAGCCCCGCCGACCCTGGCGGGGAACGGCCCGGCGCGGTGGCCGGGGCTACCAGCAGCATCAGTCTGCTTCCAGCGAGGTTATGTTAAGCGCAATAAGGAGCAAAACGTTTTATGGAGCGAGGCGGCGGAGTGCAGGAACAACTAGTCTCCTGGGCAACTGCCCAGCCAGAAAAACCGTGTATTATCGAAGCCGAAACGGAAAAAACCCTCACCTATAAGCACTGCCTGGCAGCGGTCCAGGCCACGCGGCGCCTGCTCGGAGATGAGCCGCGCTGCATCTTGATGGCTCTGCCAGGTGGCGTTGCTAACGCTGTGCTCTGGCTCAGCGCCCTCACTGGCGGGCATACCCTGGTGCCGGTTGCGCCCGATGCCCCCGCGCAGGAACTCAATCTGGTGGCGGGCAAGTTTCCGCCGGATGTGGTGATTGTGGAGCGCCCAGAGGTTGCCGAGGGGCTGGTGTGCCAGGGAGCGCGCTTTTTGTCGCACGCGGATTGCCTGGCAATCATTGACAACGCTTCTCTTGCCGAACCCCTGCTCCCTGCCGTTGAGGGTTGGGTCTGCTTGATGACTTCGGGGTCAACTGGCGAACCCAAAGGCGTTGTCCTGGGCGAACGCCAGGTTGTATGGACCGCTGATCATATCCGCCAGAGCCATCAGCTTACGTCGGAAGATCGCGGGCTGACTGTGCTGCCCTTCCATCACATCAACGCGCCTGTGGTGAGCCTGTGCGCCTCGCTGCTGGCCGGGAGCACTGTCATAATTGCGCCGCGCTTCAGCCGGACGCATTTCTGGGGCTGGGTGGAGCGCCACCACATCACCTGGGCCAGCATCGTCCCAACCATTCTGGCGCTCCTGCTGCGCACAGAAAAGCCCGCCTTTTTGCCGGGCGCGCTGCGCTTTGTGCGCACCGCGTCAGCCCCGCTGCCCGCGCTCCAACTGCGCCAGTTTGAGCAGCAGTTTGGCATTCCGGTGATCGAAACCTATGGACTGACCGAGGCAGCCAGCCAGGTCTGCGCCAACCTGGTCCCGCCAGGGCGCCATGTACCGGGGTCGGTGGGCAAGCCGGTGGGCGTTTCACTGCGCATTTGCCGCCCGCGCACCTCGGAAGGCGCGCAGCCCTTGCAAGACGTGTCCCCAGGCGAGACGGGCGAAGTGTGCATCGCTGGCGCATGCGTGATTGCCTCGTATGTGGGCGACCAGGGCAAAGGCGCCTTTCAAGACGGCTGGTTCCGCACAGGTGATCTAGGCTATCAGGATGCTGAGGGCTATATCTATCTGACCGGGCGCATCCGCGAGGTCATCAATCGCGGCGGCGAAAACATCGCCCCGCGTGAAATCGAAGAGGCGCTGCTGGCGCACCCCAATATTTTGGAAGTGGCTGTCGTCGGCCAGCCCGACCCGCTCTATGGCGAACAGGTGGTGGCGCATCTGGTGCTTGGCGAACCCTGGACGCCCGCGCTGGAACACAGCCTGCGTACTTACTGCGCAGGATGCCTGAGCCGAAGCAAGATTCCATCGGTCTTTCTGCCTATAGACGCGCTCCCGCGCACCCACAACGGCAAGATTGACCGCCAGAGCTTGCGCCGCAAACAGGCCAGCCACGAGCAGCGAGAGGCGGATGCGAATGTCGCTTGATGTCAGCGGGCAGGGTGAACTGTCAACACCGACAGAGCAAACCGGAAAGCCCTATCTCTACGAACTGGATCGCCTGCGCATCATTACAGCGCTTTCGGTTATCGCTGTGCATATGCTTTCCTTCACGATGTATCTTGACCCTGGCGCCCTCGCGCTCGTGGCGCACATGGGCGTGCTGATGGCCTTTCATTTTACCCGCGAAGTCTTTATGTTTGTGACCGCCTTTGCCCTGGTCTATGTCTATTATGGCAAGCCGTTCTTGTGGGGGCGATTCTGGAAGCGCCGGGGGATTGGCGTTGTGCTGCCATATGTCATCTGGACGGGCATCTACACCTGGTCGAACTACCATACCATCGCCACCGGGCCAGTGGACTTCTTTGGGATGATGCTCCACCACCTGCTTGCGGGCGATGCTTCTTATCAACTGTATTATATCTTGCTGACTATTCAGTTTTATGTGCTCTTTCCTTTGTTTCTCATCGTGCTCAAGCGTCTCGCGCCCCGGCCCTGGCTCACCCTGAGCGTGAGTTTCGTCATTGAACTGGTGCTGCTGGCCGCCTTTTATTACGGCTTGCCGCTGCTGCCGTTGCCGGGCGATGTGTCCTCCTGGCTGAGCACATTTACAGACCGCTTTGTTCTGGATTACCAATTCTATTTCCTGCTGGGAGGAATAGCCGCCCTGTATTTGCAGCAGGTTCGAGCGTTCGTGCTGCGCTACAGTGGTTGGGTGATTGGCGCGATGGTTGCGTCGCTGGCGTCGCTGGCGGCGTACTACCTGATAACAACAGAGGTGTTGCATGTAGATATTGGCACAGCAGTAGTGGTTTTGCAGCCCATCATGGTGCCATACAGCCTTGCGGTGATTGCCCTGCTCTACTGGTTTGCCTATAGTCGCGTTGTGAAGGTGAAGCCACAGGAGCACACGCGCAGCCAGCGTATCTGGCACACCCTCTCAGATTCCTCGTTTGGCCTGTATCTGGTGCACCCGCTGTTTCTCGCGGCCATTCTCGCGCTGATCATTTCGCACTTGCTGATCTTGCCGTCCATTCTCCTGCTTGTGCTCACCTGGGCGCTGACGGTGCTTGGCTCGCTTGCGTTCACCATCACCGCGCTGCGGATACCCTACCTCAGCCGCTTGGTTGGGCGCGAGGGCACAAAGCGCACGAAGAAGCCAGTCCTCGTCAAGCCTGCCAGCGCTCCTGCATCAAAGATCACTGATCAGCCGCTCAGCCCGCAGCCCGTAACTGAAGGGAGCAAAGGATGAACCCCATCAATCTGCATGATTACGAGGCCCTGGCCCAGCAGCATATGGCCCCTGCCGTCTGGGATACCTACGCGCAGGGCAGCGAAGATGAAATCACGCTCCAGGCCAACCGAAGCGCCTATGCAGCAATTCGGCTGCGCCCGCAAGTGTTGGTAGATGTGCGCGATTGTTGCACCGCGACAACGGTGCTGGGCACGCCCGTTGATCTGCCCGTCATGGTGGCGCCCGCGTCTGTGCACAAACTCGCGCATCCAGAAGGCGAGCTTGCGACGGCCCGCGCAGCCCGCGCAGCCGGGGCGCTGCTGGTTGCCAGCACGCTCTCATCCTGTAGCCTGGAGGAGATAGCAGCGGCGGCTGAAGACAGCCCGCTCTGGTTCCAGTTGTATATCTATCGTGACCGCTCGCTGACCCAGCACTTGTTGAAGCGCGTGGAACGCGCCGGGTATCGCGCCATCGTCTTGACGGTGGACGCGCCGTACATCGCCAACCGCGAGCGGGACCGCTACAACAACTTTACGCTGCCAGAGGGCCTCCAGTTTGGCAATTTTGCTGGCCGGGGCTACCGCGAGTCCGGCGCGAGCAGCGACACGCCTATCACCTGGCAGAATCGCGGCGAGCGCGAAATCCTGACCTGGGAAGTTATTCCCTGGCTGCGTTCGGCCACGTCGCTGCCCATCTTGCTCAAAGGGATTTTGACCGCAGAAGACGCTGCCCGCGCTGTTCACGCCGGGATTGATGGCATTATTGTCTCGAATCATGGCGGGCGCCAGCTTGATGGCGTGCTGCCAACCATTGAGGCGCTGCCAGAGGTCGTCCAGGCGGTAGATGGGCGCTGTGAGGTCTATGTAGATGGCGGCATTCGGCGCGGCACCGATATTCTCAAGGCGCTGGCGCTGGGCGCGCGCGCTGTCTTGATTGGTCGCCCGGTGATCTGGGGCTTGTCCGTCAATGGCGAGGCTGGCGTGCGCGATGTCTTTCGCATTCTTCAGGACGAACTGACCCTGGCAATGCGGCTGGCGGGCTGCCCCACCATCGCCAGCGTTGATCGCTCGCTGGTGAAAGTTGGCGGCCCGGAGTATGCAATCTGGTCTAGCACCGTCACCGAAACGTGGCTTGAACGCAAGCGCAACCGGGGCCAGGAATCCTCGGAGGACGGCATCCTGAAAAAGGATGTGAACGCGCACAGGAGATGAAAGCAGGAGCGCATGCAGAGCTTTTCCCAACGATTGCTCTGGTGCGCTCTTGCGGTGCTCATCATCTTTCTTGGAGTCGCAGCCTATGCCGCCAATGATCCTGGCATCGCTGCGATTACCAGCCCGCTCGATGGCGTGTGTCAGCCGGGGCTGCCGCGCACCGCGCCAACCCCGAAAAAGCCTCCAGCCCAACCCAGCCCCACCAGTCTGGCCGACGATTTTCTGACCTGCCCATTCAGCGATGTACAAGACGCAGCTATGCCCTACTATCTCGCTGTGCCCAAACATCTTTCCCCATTTGGCAAGTACCCGCTGGTCTTGCTGCTGCATGGCGGGGGCGAGCGCGGAGGCAGCACCAACACACCAGCCCAGAATCGCGGGGTGCTGCTGAACCAGGCATATGTGCAAATCTGGGAATCCGCTGCGATTCAGCGCAAATGGCCCAGTTTTGTTGTTGTGCCGCAGCTTCTGAATGGAAAGAGCTGGGTAAACGTTCCCCCCGCGCAGGGCACCTATCACCTGACGTTTCTGCCCACCGATTCCCTGCGCATGGCAAAAGAGATCGTAGATGGGCTTCAGCGGGTCTATCCTGAGATTGACCCCACGCGCCTGTATATCACTGGCATCTCCATCGGAGGCTACGGCGTCTGGGATGCGATAGAACGCTGGCCGGAATATTTTGCAGCGGCGGCTCCTGTCTCTGGCAGCGGCGACCCCACCAGAGCACAGAAGCTCATCCACCAGCCCATCTGGGCCTTTCATGGCGGCAGCGATGGCGAACCGCCTCCTTCAGCCTCCCGCGCCATGATAGACGCCATTCGCGCTGCTGGCGGCCATCCGCGCTACACCGTCATTCCCAATGCCGGACATGACATCTGGCTGCAAGTGTATTCCTCGCCCGATTTCTTATCCTGGTTCTTTGCCCAGCGCTCCTCCCTCTGGGACAACCCGCAACCCTGAGAACGCCTCACAGGATGCCACTGCTAGCAGCCCCGGCGTCCCTGCCGGGGAGCGTACCCCGGCACGGAGGCCGGGGCTACAAACAGGGCTGGCGCCTCTTGCCTATCTATGGCATAATAGGTGCGAAAATTAGAAAATTCTCAGAAATGCCTTGAGCCTTCTGAGCACCAGTGAACAAACGCTCTTTTGCCTCTCCAGGTGGGAGGCGCTGACCAGGCGGGTATTTTATTATCGGGACAGGGAAGCTATGCGCCGATTGTATCTTATACGCGCTATTATCTGGTTTGTGCTGTTAATAGGCTTGCTGGCTTTGGTGAGTTCTGGCGCATTGGTTGAGGCTTCTTCTATTGAATCGCTTCCTGCCCCGCCGCTTTCGCATTGGGGCATCACCACATCCATAGCAACAACAGGATGCGGGTTGTCTGCTCCCATTCCTCCAGGCACCACTGAGAATCAATCATTGATTTCCGGTGGGCTGCTTCGTCTCTATCGCCTGCATATTCCATTCAGCTACCTCCCCACCACCAGCACCCCTCTGGTGCTTGATTTTCATGGACATGGCGGCTCGGCAAAGAACCAGGAACACCTGACAGAGTTTTCTGCCCTGGCTGATCGGGAAGACTTCCTGGCGGTCTTCCCGCAGGGAACGGTGGGGCCGGATGGCAAATCGGGCTGGGGCACCGGGCCAGCCAAAGACCCAACCGTGAATGATGTGCACTTCGTCAGCGATTTGCTGACGCACTTGCAGGCGACGCTGTGCGTTGACCCCCAGCGCATCTACGCCACCGGCTTTTCCAATGGCGGCGCTATGGCTGCCATGCTCGCCTGCATCATGGCAAGACGCATCGCTGCTTTCGCGCCGGTTTCCGGCTCCTATTTCCCCCTTGTGGGTGGCTGCCACCCCAGCCAGCCCGTCCCCATTATGGAATTTCATGGCACCGCTGATATGGTGGTGCCCTACGACGGCAGTTTCTTGCTGAACCTGCCATCGGTTCCCTTCTGGCTTGATGAATGGGCGAAACAAGATGGCTGCTCGTCCAGGCCAGAGATGTTCTATCATCACGACGACGTGACTGGCGAAGAATGGCTGCACTGCCAGGGCAACTCAACCGTCATCCATTACCGCATTGATGGTGGTACCCACTCCTGGCCGACCCTGTTCTCTGCCACGCCCAACACGCTTCAGTTCAACGCCACCGATCTCATCTGGTCATTTTTCTCAGAGCACACCTTGCCCCGCTGATACGCTGAGCCGCTTGTAGCACCGGCGTCCCTGCCGGGCTGTTCAGGCGGCATATACCCCCTTCCTTGGTAAAGTTCGTGCATTGGAAATTTCTCATGGCTCTCCAATGCTGTTTTCATGCGCCTGGTGTACTGTAGAACATGTGAGGTGCGGTCTTTTCTGAAGGGAGTTGTTTTGCAATGAACCCAACTGCTCTGGCCCTGCCCGAACGGGCAACAAAACCACGCAACGAAGGGCTAACCGTCGTCATTGATAATGGCATCCCGCTTTCCTACTTTCAGGATGTGGTTGCCAGCATGGGCAGCCTGGTTGATATTGTCAAGTTTGGCTGGGGAACCTCTGTCGTTTCGGACACCCTTGGGCAAAAAATCTGCTGTCTCCGCGATCATCATCTTGATTACTACTTTGGCGGCACGCTGTTTGAGAAGTTTCTCAGCCAGGATAAGCTGGAGGATTACATCGCCTATTGTCACCGCTATGAGTGCCGGTTTGTAGAAATCTCCAATGGCACGATTGGTCTTTCCAACGCGGCCAAGGCGCGGCTCATCAAGGATTTCACGTCAGAGTTTCGCGTGTTCAGCGAAGTGGGCTACAAGGATAGCAAGCGCACCCTTGAAGCCGCAGAGTGGATTGAATACATCCAGCAAGACCTGGCGGCAGGCGCGGAGCGTGTCATCACCGAAGCCCGCGAGAGCGGCACCAGCGGCATTTTCCAGCACAATGGCGAACTGCGCACTAGCCTGATTGAAGAGATACTGGACTCTGGCATCCCCAGCAACAGCATCATCTTCGAGGCACCCAACAAAGCCGCGCAAACCTACTTTATTCGACGCCTGGGCAGCAATGTCAATCTGGCAAACATTGCCATGCACGACATCATCCCGCTGGAGACGCTCCGGCTGGGGTTGCGCTCCGATACACTGCTGGCGTTTGACGACTAGTTTCTTTCCATACCCTCATACGGGTCGTTCTCCGGTGTTTCTCCAGTCGCCGCTGCCCTGGGAGAAGATAGCAGAGTACGCCGAAAACGTCAAGTGATTTTGCACTAGCGCGCTGGGGAGTTCCAGCACCGCCAGCGTCCCCTGGCCGAATGTGCTTTCCAGGTGCAGCGTTCCTTCATGCTGCTTGACGATGCTGCGAGCGATGGCAAGCCCCAGCCCGGCTCCGCCTGCCTCGCGTGAACGCGCCTTATCCACCCGATAGAACCGCTCGCTCAGATGCGGAATATCTTTGGCTGGGATGCCAATGCCTGTATCGTTGACATACACCTGCACCTGTTTCTCTTCCTCGGTAACGCCTATCAGCACCCGGCCAAAGGGCTTGTTGTACTTGATCGCGTTGTCCACCAGAATCAGCAGCACCTGCTCCAACAGGGTGGGATCGCCCCTGACAAATGCGTCTGTGTCGCTTTCCAGGGAGAGCGTAATCTGCTTTTCCTCGGCGTAGAATTGTGACCGCCGGACCACCATCTCGGCCAGCCCGGTCAGATCAACCAGATCATGCTTCATCGGGATGGCTTCACCATCCAGGCGCGCCAGCGTGAGCAGATTGGTAACCAGCTTGCTCATATGGCTGGCCTCAGCCACGATGTTTTCCAGCAAAAACACATCGCCGGGGTCCATCCGCTTGCGCGCGCGTAGCAATGCCTCCGCATCGGCACGCAGCAGCGTCAGCGGGGTGCGCAATTCGTGCGAAGCGTCAGCGGTAAACGCCTGCTGGCGCGCAAAAGCCAGGCGAGTTGGCACAAACGCCCGGCGCGAAAGATACAGGCCGCCCAGCAGAGAACCAAGCAGCGTCACCAGGCCAACAACCAGCAGCAAGGAAATCAGAACATCCAGCGCGTTCAGCAAGTCGCCCACCGCCAGCCCCACCTGCACCACCCCCAAAACCTCGTTGTTGTTATCTGGATTGCTCACCACCAGCGAGTAACGGCGGATGCTCCCCAGCCCGTTGCCCCCATTGATTGTGTCCGATTTGATGCCACTTTTCGAGGCCAGGGCCGCTTGCGCAAGCGCGGGGTCATCGAACGTGCTGAGTGGCAGCGCCAGGGCGTTGGCGCTCAGATAGTCCCCATCTGCATCAAAACAGGCGATATAGGGCACAAGGTTCCCTGGTTGGCTCAGTCGTCGGTGGAGCGTGCAGGGCTGAACGCCTGTCTGCTGCCAATAATCAGCGAGCAGTTGCGCGTTGGTTTCTAGCTTTCCATCAATTGGCCCAAGCAGGACAAGACGCATGCTGAAGTAGAGCAGCAGGCCGGAAAGCAGCAGGAGCGTGGCAAACACGCCCGTATACCAGAACGTAAGCCGCCGTCGGGTGACAGCAAACAGATTGGCCGACGGCCCTTCCTCGGATGCAAGCTCAGTTTTTGGCTTGCCCAGCCAGCGCGCTTTGAGGTGCTGGAGCGATTGCGAGGCAATGCGCATGGTGGTTTCATGCCTCCAGCTTGTAACCCACGCCGCGAATGGTCTTAATCACCGGGCGCTCAAAGCCCCGATCTACCTTATCGCGGAGGTAGTGAATGTAAATGTCTACAATGTTGGAGTTGCGATCAATATCATCAAACCACACGTGGTCAAGAATCTGCATCCGTGTGAGCACATGCCCTGGGTGTCGCATCAGATATTCTAGCAGCCCAAACTCTTTGGCCGTCAGTTCGATCACTTCGCCGTTGCGAGTCGCCTCGTGGCGCAGCAAATCGAGAAAGAGGTCGCCCACCTGAAGCTGGGTAGCACTTTCCAGCACGCTGGCGCGGCGAAGCAACGCCTGCACCCGCGCCAGCAGTTCTTCCATCGCAAACGGCTTAATCACATAATCGTCCCCGCCAGACCGCAGTCCGGCCACGCGGTCTTCCACCGCGCCGCGTGCCGTCAGCATCAGGATGGGCACAAAAATCTGATCGGCCCGCAGTTGACGGCAGATCTCCAGCCCATCCATGCCCGGCAGCATCAGATCAAGGACGACCAGATCATAGGCGTTTTTGGCAGCAAGCTCGTAGCCGGAAGGCCCATCATAGGCAAGGTCCACCTGATAATGTTCTTCGGTGAACACACGGCGCAAAACAGTCGCCAGATGGCGCTCATCTTCCACAACCAGAATACGCATACGTCGTCTCCTTGTGCTGGCAGAAAAGCATGATTCGTGGAGCACATGGGGATAGGAGGGCAGGGTGCTCCTGACTACACGGACTCTAACATAGAAACCTTAGAAAACGATAAGAATCCTTACAGGAGGCATTGCAACATCAATGCCGTAGGTGCTGCGCTCAGCGAGGCTCCGCCTGATATTGCGCTAACGCTGCCAGCAGCGCTGCCTCATCGGATTCCACCTGATCAATCGCGCCGCGAATCATCGCGTTGAGCTTGCGCTCTGGGAAGGCCGCGCGGCGGTCTGTTTGATAGCCGATCAGCAGCTTCCTGGTGTGCATCAGTTCTCGTTGGGCGTAGGCGATGCCCAGTTCCACGCACGCGCCCTCATCTGGCACGCGCCCATCCAATATCACTAGCACAATCTCTGCCTCCAGCAGCTTCTCTTTATCCAGCGCAAAAACCGCCCGCTCCCATTCGCTATGACTCAGCGCCTGATACTTCGGGTTGGAACGCTCCACGCCATCGCGCTGCGGCAAAAACACCTGGAAGCCTTGCGCCTCCAGCTTCGCCGTCAGGTCCGCGTTAAAGCGCAGTTCTGCCTCGCAAAACAATGGACCCGCAAAATAGATCAGCATGCTCTCGCCTCGTTTCCAGTTGCTATGATGAATGATAGAATATCATCTGAGAGGCGTTTTTACCCACAAAGGGGGCCGCGCATGGCGATTGAACCCTACACCGAACCCTACACGATCATCCCTGGCAGGCGTATCAGTGCCGCCGAATACGCCACGATCACGGATAAACCAGGCTGGCGCAGTGAGTTGGATATGGGGAGGATTATTTTGATGCCGACAGTAAAAGACCCGTTGCACGACTGGATTATTGACAATCTCGTTCGGCGCCTGTCTCCCTATGTTGCTGAGCGCAAGCTGGGTGGCCTGACCTATGAGCAGGTGGGCTACAACATCACCCAACCGGATGACCCTGAAGAATCGGTCTGGATGCCTGATCTGGCGTTTGTGAGCAAAAACAACGCCCAGCGCGTGCTGGAAGCCCGAAAGAAAGGCGACTATCCACGCCTTGCGCCTGATCTGGTGGTCGAAGTCGTTTCCCCATCACAAAGCAAAGCCGATATGACTGAGCGCGCCCACCGCTGGCTGGCGGCTGGCACGCGCCTGATCTGGGCCATCTGGCCTGCCACGAAAACGGTGGATGTCTGGCAGCCTGATGACCCCACGCGCACCCTGAAGGCGCGTGAGCAGCTTGATGGGCTGGAGGTTGTGCCGGGCTTTGCGCTGGCGGTGGCTGATTTGTTCACCCTGCCTTTTGGAAAATAGCCCGTCTCACCATAAGAACTTTCACATCTCGCCTACATCTTTTTCTTACTTTTCCCCCGTATGCTCAGATGGCAGAGGCCAAGCCCCTGGCGTATGCTGTGGAGGCACTCAAGCGGGAGGAAAGAGAAAAAAGAAAACATGCAACTTCTACGAAGATATACGCGCTGGCTCATCGGAGCCATTGTGGTAGTGGTGATCATCATCGCCGCGTTTGTGGGCTATTCCATCCATTTTGCGAACAATGTCGCTCAGTCCGAGTCGCACACGCCAGCAGGCACAGCCACCGCCTGCGGCACCGTCGTTCCCATAACTGACCTGCGCACCTTTAAGATTGTGCCAGCCCAATCAACGGCTTCTTACAGTGTGCATGAAGACCTGATTTTGGAAAACAACCCCAATGCGGTAGCTGTTGGCACGACGCATTCAGTAACGGGCAGCTTCCAGATTCGCGCGACTGACACACCGCTGGTGGCCTCGGTGAATATGACGGTTGACCTGAGCACGCTGAAGACTGACCAGTCCCGCCGCGATGAATACGTGCGGCGCAACGCCCTGGAAACCAACCAGTATCCTACGGCCACGTTTGCTTCCACCTGCGCGGCCAATCTGCCAGCGAGCTATACCGAGGGGCAGCAGGCGCAGTTCCAGGTGACGGGCAACCTGACCATGCACGGCACCACCAACGCGGAAACGGCGGATGTGCAGGGCACGCTCTCCGGCAACACCGTCACCGGCATAGCAACCTTGACGGTCTTTATGACTGACTTCAACATCCAGCCGCCCAACCTCGCCAACCTCGCCATTGCCCAGAATAAAGTGCTGATCACCATCGCGTTCACAGCCACAGAGAGTTGAGTCTGCGCCAGTCTATCTCTTTGCCCTGGGTGATACACTTAAGGAGGAGACACGCGACAACAAGGACCAGAGGGCCAAAGATGACCGAGCACAAGAAGCTCAATCTGACGACGATTCTGACCGCGCTGGACCAGGCCGGGTTCAGCAAGACCAGGCCGCGCCAGGCGATTGCCGAGCAGGTGGCGGCCTGGGCAGCGGAAGGGCGCGACTTTACGATTGAGGATTTGTGGCACGCGGCCCAACAGCGCGCGCCCGGCCTTGGGCGGGCGACGACGTTTCGCACAGTGGAAGTCCTGGCAGAGTTGGGCCTGCTAGATCGCGTCGCCTTTGCCGCCGGACCAGAGCACTATCATTGCGTGCAGCCCGGCTCCCATCATCATCACCTCACCTGCGAGCGCTGCCATCGGGTAGTGGAAGTGAATGCGTGTGTCGCGCTCGATCAATTTGTGCAGGCGGCGCGGGAAGCCGGTTTTGTGCTTTCCAGCCACCGCATTGAGCTTTTTGGGCGCTGCCCAGAGTGCCAGGATATTACCCATGATTGAACGCTATTCGCTGCCAGAGATGGCGGCAATCTGGAGCATAGACGAGCGTTTTCGCTCCTGGCTCGAAGTGGAGTTGCTGGCCTGCGAAGCCTGGAGCAAGCTGGGCGTCATCCCAGAAGAGGATGTGGCCGAGATGCGCCGCCGCGCCTCGTTCTCTGTTGCGCGGATTGACGAACTGGAACGCGAGACGCGCCACGATGTCGTCGCTTTCACCCGCTCCGTTTCAGAAAGCCTGGGGCCGGAGCGCAAATGGGTACATTACGGCCTGACCTCGACGGATGTCGTGGATACCGCTTTGGGCTACCAACTGCGCCGCGCCAACGACCTGCTCCGCGCAGACCTGGCGAAGATCATCGAAGTATTGGCGAGCCAGGCGCGGAAATACAAGACCACGCCGATGATGGGCCGCACGCATGGCATCCACGCTGAGCCAACCACGTTTGGCCTGAAGCTGGCGCTGTGGTACGACGAGATGCGGCGCGTGCAGGAAGGCTTTGCGCGGGCCGCCGCTGGTGTGGAGAGCGGCAAAATCTCCGGCGCGGTGGGCACCTACGCCAACGTGGACCCCTTTGTAGAGCAGTATGTCTGCGAGCGGCTGGGCCTGACGCCCGCGCCCATCTCCACGCAAATCTTGCAGCGTGACCGCCACGCGGCCTATCTCTCCTCGCTGGCGCTGATTGGCGCGAGCCTGGAAACCATCGCCACCGAGATTCGCCACCTGCAACGTACCGAAGTGGGCGAAGTCTCCGAGCCGTTTAGCGAGGGGCAAAAAGGCTCCAGCGCCATGCCCCACAAGCGCAATCCGGTGAACTGCGAGCAACTCTGCGGGCTGGCGCGGCTGCTGCGCGGCAACATGCTCGCGGCGTATGAAGACGTGGCGCTCTGGCACGAACGCGACATCTCGCACTCGTCGGTGGAGCGCGTCATCCTACCCGACTCAACGCTGCTGGTCAACTACATGCTGCGGCGCATGACCACCATTCTGCGCGATCTGCGCGTTTACCCCGATGTGATGCTGCGCAACATGGACCGCTCGTATGGCCTGATCTACTCGCAGCAGGTCTTGCTGGCGCTGGTCAAGAAGGGACTGGCCCGCGAACCCGCCTACGACGCGGTGCAATCCGCCGCCATGCGCGCCTGGGAGGAGCGCCGCCCGTTCCGCGAGACGCTGCTGGAATCGCCGCAGGTGCGCGAGCATCTGCGCGAGGCCGAACTCGATGCCTGCTTTGATTACCGCCCGCATCTGCGCCACGTGGACACCATCTTTCAGCGCCTGGGGCTGTAGCGAGGCAGGTGCTCGTAGCCCCGGCGTCCCTGCCGGGGAATCGCGGCAGACGACACCGCTTCGTGCTTGCGACGGGTGCCCGGCACGGAGGCCGGGGCTACGAGCGCTACGGAAGGCGGCTTAAGATGGCGCTGTTTTTCTGCACACCCACCAATTTCACCAATTTCACCAATTTTGTTATCTCTCTCTTAATGAATTACTACGAAGAAGAGGAGGAGGAGAAGCCTGTTTCTCCTCTTCTTGTTCCAAAGAGTTGGTGAAGTTGGTGAAGTTGGTGGAGTGAGTGGTTTTCTTCACAACCATATGTTTCTCACACCCCGCCAATATGACTTCCTCAGCCTGCTCCATCTTCTTCAGCATCGGCTGCGCGGGAAGAGCACGCTTCAGGAAAGATGGGCTACCTTGCCACGCCCTGCTTGCATTCATTCACTACCTGTGCTATAGTCAGACCAGACTCCATGCAAGGGAGGGTTACCCTATCACAACAAAAACCCGCCGCCTGGTAAAAACCAGGCGACGAGCAAAAACCAACCCGGAAAATCGTCGAAGAAACTCACGCGCTGGCGTATTCAGTATCGCCTATGGCGCGTGGGTATGGCAAGTTCAAGATGAAAGGGAGCCAGCGATGCGCCACCGCTTGAATGTCACCGAACAAGAACGCCTCTGCTACAGCCGCCGCAAATTGCAGGCGATTTCCGCCCTCAGAAGCAGCGGGGTGAATCCCTCGCTTTTTGGGCTGCACAAGGAGTATCGGGTGCCAGGAATACGCGGCAAGGTCTACTTGGTTGAGCATCCGACGGGAGACATTTATCACTTTGCTTCCCTCAAAGAGATTCACCTCTACGTTGCTGAATATCAGGCGTGGCAGACCCAAACCGCCTTTGACTGGGACGAGTGGCGCTACGCCCCGGCCTATCGTGCCACCTGGCGGCATATGCTGGCACGCCCTGGCCGCGCTAAGCTCCGCTGCTTCCCGGCCTAATCGCGCCCCGCCCTGGCGAATAAATTCCCCAGAGGGGCAAGCAGCATCTGCCATGTCCCCTTGTCTTGGAGGTGGCAAATACCAGCGTTGGCTTTGGGGTACGGTTGCCCGGCACGGAGGCCGGGGCTACGGGCACCTCCGCTTGTAGCCCCGGCCTCCGTGCCGGGCAACCTTCTCGGGGGCTAATCGCGCTTCTGGTGCTGCTTGATGATGGAGCGGGCCAGGGCGCGTTTGTGTACCTCGTCTGGGCCATCCACAATATGCAGCGTGCGGCCATGCGCCCACATGGAGGCCAGCGGGAAATCGTCGCTGACGCCCGCGCCGCCAAAGACCTGAATGGCGCGGTTGACCACGTTGGTCAGCACCTCTGGCGCGGCAATCTTAATCATCGCAATCTCGTTTTGCGCCGCCTTTTTGCCCAGCGTGTCAATCAGCCACGCCGCTTTCAGCGTCAGCAGCCGCGCCTGCTCAATCTCCAACTGCGACTGAGCAATCCACTCCTGAATCACGCCCTGCTCGGCAAGATATTTGCCAAAGGCCACGCGAGAGGTAGCGCGCTCGCACATCAGCTCCAGCGCGTGTTGCGCCGCGCCAATCGAGCGCATGCAGTGATGAATGCGCCCAGGGCCAAGCCGCGCCTGCGCAATCGCAAAGCCGCCGCCTTCTTCGCCCAGCAGATTGCTCACCGGCACGCGCACATTCTCAAACAGCACCTCGCAGTGGCTCTCGTTGTCCACATAGCCCATCACCGTCAGATTGCGCACAATCTTCACACCGGGTGTGTCCCTGGGGACCAATACCATGCTTTGCTGAAGGTGCGTGTTGGCGTTCTCCGGCGCGGTCTTGCCCATCACAATA
>DATBGS010000150.1:0-23754 GCA_036557885.1 Ktedonobacterales bacterium | reverse complement strand
GAAGCGAACACCGGCCTCCGTGCCGGTGAGTGGGCCGCTCCCTGGCTGGCCCGGCAAGCATCCTTTACTACAGCGCCCGCACAGGTGGCTCAACCTTCTCGGAGAAATGGCAGGCAGCCAGGTGGCCGTTGCCGGTCTTATCCTCCAGAGGCGGCTCCACTTCTTTGCAGATGGCCTGCGCCAGCGGGCAGCGCGTGTGAAAGCGGCAGCCGCGCGGTGGATTCAGCGGGCTGGGCACATCACCGCTCAGGATGATGCGCTGTTTCCTGATGGTGGGATCAGGCACGGGCGCCGCAGAAAGGAGGGATGCCGTGTAGGGGTGCTTGGGGTTGGTGTAGAGATCGTGGCTGTCGGCCAGTTCTGCCATCTTCCCCAGATACATCACACCCACGCGGTCACTGATATATTCCACCACCGAAAGGTTGTGGGCGATAAACAGGAACGTCAGCCCAAACTCTCCCTGCAAATCCTTGAGCAGGTTGAGCACCTGCGACTGGATGGAGACATCCAGCGCGCTCACTGGCTCATCGCAGACCACAAACTTGGGCCGCAGCGAAAGCGCGCGGGCGATGCCAATGCGCTGGCGCTGCCCACCGCTAAACTCGTGGGGATAGCGCCGCACATACTCCGGGCGCAGCCCCACTTTCTTCAGATAGAATTGCGCCGTATCCTCGCGCTCTTTGCGGTTGCCCATGCCTTGCGCGCGCAGCCCCTCGCCAATAATATCGCCAACGGGCATACGCGGGTTCAGCGAAGAATACGGGTCTTGAAAGATAATCTGCATATCCTTGCGCAGCGGCTTCATGGCCGCCAGCGGCAACTTCAGAATATCCTGGCCCTCGAACCACACCTCACCAGAGGTAGAAGGGTGCAGGCGCAAAATAGCGCGCCCGGTGGTCGTTTTTCCGCAGCCGCTTTCACCCACCAGGCCAAAGGTTTCGCCCCGGCGGATGGTAAAGGACACATCATCCACCGCTTTGACATCGGCCACTTTGACCTTAAACAGGCCGCCCAGCACAGGATAATACTTCACCAGATGACGTACATCCACCAGCGTATCGCCAAGCACCTTGGGCTTGGTTTCCTCCGTCTCCGACAGGGGAGCGAAACCTCCTTGGATGGCGCCGCTCTCAGTGGATTGGGGAGTATCAGGATTTATGCTCACTGTCGTGCTCCTCAGTTCACGTCTTGATCGCCGCCCGTGCGTTCCTCAGTATCCAAGGACTCGGAAGGCTCAGTAATCAGCGTTGGGGCATCATTCACATTCAAAGCGCCTGATGCCTGCGCGGGGGGTTCAACCAGATTGGAGGCCACCAACTCAGGAACTCTGCTCTGCTCAAACAGATTCCCGCCTGGCGTCTGATACAGCCAACAATGCACTTGATGGTTTTTGCCAATATCAATCAGTCGGGGCGACTGGCGCAGGCAAATGTCCATCACATGCGGGCAGCGCGGCGCAAACGTGCAGCCCTTGGGCAGATTCAGCGGATTGGGCACCGCGCCCTTAATAACAGTCAGCCGCTTGCCCTTTAATCCCACCGAAGGAATAGAGTTCAACAATCCCTGCGTATAAGGGTGTTTGGCTTCTTTCAAGACTTGATAGACCGTTCCATGCTCCACCACTCCCCCAGTATACATTACCGTCACCTCATCGGCCATCTCTGCCACCACGCCCAGGTCATGCGTGATCAGCATCACCGCTGTCCCAAACTCGCGCGACAGGCCGCGCATCAGGTCCAGAATCTGCGCCTGGATGGTCACGTCGAGCGCCGTTGTTGGCTCATCGGCAATCAGCAGCTTGGGGTCGGTTGCCAGCGCCATTGCAATCATCACGCGCTGGCGCATACCGCCAGAGAGGTTATGCGGATAGGCATCCATGCGCCGGGTTGGTTCTGGGATGCCCACTTTGCGCAGCATCTCGATGCTGCGGTCATGCACCTCTTTCCCCTTGAAATGCTTATGCAGGCGCAAGACCTCGCCCACCTGATTACCGATGGTATACACCGGATTCAGCGAAGTCATCGGCTCCTGAAAGATCATCGAAATCTTGTTGCCGCGCACCGCGCGCATCTCATCTTCTGAAAGATCGAGCAGATCGCGGCCCTCAAACCAGATTTCCCCGCTCTCAATCCAGCCCGGACGATCTATCAGGCGCATCACCGAAAGCGAGGTAACACTTTTACCACAGCCTGACTCGCCCACAATGCCGAGCGTTTTGCCAGGTTGCACGCGAAAATCAACGCCGTCTACGGCCTTCACAATCCCATCATACGTTTTGAAGTACGTTTTCAGGCCGCGCACATCTAGCAGATGGTCTGTTGTTGGTGGTGCTTTGACTACTGACAATGCTTTTATCCTTTCCCGCTGCGTCAGCCTGGGAGATGGGTGCAACGTGGAGGCGGGAAGATCATCCGAGCCGATGATCCCTCGCCTCCAGCGCAGTGCGTGACGCAGAACGCCTTGTGTTATTCCTTGCTGCGCACATCCAAAGCATCGCGCAGGCCATCACCCATAAAGTTGATTGCCAGCACCGTCAGCAGCAGCATCAAGCCTGGGAACGTTGCCCACCACCATTGCCCAATCAAGAGCACATCCTGGGCGCTGGTGAGGATATTGCCCCAGGTTGGCGTGGGTGGGAAGACAATGCCCAGCCCCAGGAAATCCAGCGTGGCTTCCAGAACGATAAAGCCAGCCACGCTCAAGGTCGTGGTCACAATCACCGGGCCAATGGCATTGGGGAGGATATGGCGGAAGATGATGCGGAAATCGTTCACGCCAACGGCTTTGGCCGCCTCCGTAAATTCCTGCTCGCGGAACGAGAGGTAGTAGCTGCGCACCAGACGCGCTACCCCCGGCCAGGTGAGCAGCGAGAAAGCCAGAATCACAAAGATCACGATAAACGTCGAATTTTGATGGAGCTTGGGGTCATGCACGATAATCGCAGAGATGGCAATCATCAACGGCAGGAACGGGATCGCCAGGATGATGTCGGTGAAACGCATCAGCAGCAGATCCACCCACCCGCCAAAGTAGCCACTGATGGCGCCAAGCGCCGTGCCAATGGCCGTAGAAAGCAAGGCAGCAACAACTCCAATAATGAGCGAAATCCGCGACCCAAAAATGACATCAGCCCAGATGCTATGTCCAATAGTATCCGTGCCCATGATGCGGTCGGGGAAATTCGCCAGAGAGGGGCCAGTCGCCCCGGTGGTGATGCTCACCCAGTCCAGATGCGGGGTATCTGGTTTGGTATGGGTCAGGAAGGGGGCGAAAATCGCCATAAAGATAATGGTTCCCAGCATCGCCGCGCCAACCAGCGCCATGCGATGGCGCCGGAAACGCCGCCAGACCAGTTCGAGCTGTGTCAACTGTTGCACAGCAACCTGATCGTCAGCAAACGTATCGGGGCCGATGATAGCCGCCTCTGTCTCAATGGCATAGGCGGTGGCGTCTCCACCAACCGGACCACCCACGCCACCAGCCCCAACCATCGTTGGAGTAGTGATCAGAGGCTCTTCTGGAAGGGTGCTTTTGTTCTCAGGCATTGTCTCTTCCTCCAAGAGGTGTACGCTCTCTTAATAAGCCTTGCCCAGCGAGGCGTCTGCACACAGCAGCGCACCCTCGTTGGGAAACTTGCCCCGCTCCAAACACCGCTCCGGTGGCAGCGGGGCAAGCCAACTGCTCCAAGACATCACGTATAACGAATACGCGGGTCTACAAAGGCGTAGGAGAGATCGGTCAACAAGTTAAACAGAATAATGGCGACGGCCAGCAGCGCTGTATACGCCATCACCACCGGATAGTCCCCGCTCCCGGCGGCCTTCACATAGAAGGAACCCATCCCCGGCCAGGAGAAGATCGTCTCGGTCACAATCGCGCCGCCCAGCAGCGCGGGCAGTTGCAGGCCGATGTTGGTCACAATCGGCAGGATGGCATTGCGCACCGCGTGCTTCCAGATGACCACGCGCTGCGGCAGGCCCTTGGCGCGTGCCGTGCGGATGTAGTCCATGCTGATCACGTCCAGCATACTGGCACGCATAAAGCGGCTATCGCCCGCGACACCCACCGTTGCCAGCACAATCACCGGCAGAACCAGGTGCAGGCTTAGATCACCCAGAGCCGCCGCCGTATTGTGGGTAAAGTAGGTCAGATAGGGCGAGCCAGGGGTCAGCGAGAAGGGCGGGGAATTACGCGCGTTCACCATCCCGGAGAACGGCAGCAGCCCGTGAAAGAAACCGGGGTTGTTGGGGTCGGGCAGTTGGAAAACGACGCCAAAGAGGATGATCAGCATCAGGCCATACCAGAACGTCGGCAGCGAGAAGAGGATGTAGCTGATGACCGTGAAGACCTGATCAAAGAGCGAGTAGCGTCGCAACGCAGAAAAGATGCCCAGCGGAATTGCCATTAATTCCTGGAAAAAGAACGAGATACCAATCAGCAGGATGGTCGGGGGGATGCGCTCGCGCAGTTCCGTTGTCACCGCCTGGCCGGTCTGGGTGGAGTTGCCCAGATCACCCTGCACCAGCCGTTGCAGCCAGAGGAAATAGCGCACGGGGACGGGCTGATCCAGCCCAAAGCGATGTTCCAGCGCTATCAGGTTGGCCGGACTCAGATGCTTTCCTGGCCCCACGTAGGCGGCAATTGGGCCACCATCAGGGCTGATGCTCACCAGGAAGAAGAGCAAGATCGTAATGCCCAGAAAGATGGGGATAGCGATGAGGAGTCGCCGAATGGTGTATGTAAGCATAACACCTACCTTTCTCTCGAAATGGGTTGTTGCTGCCAAGCCTCTACTGCTAGAACGGTTTCCCCAGGCCAAACCCTGTACTTAATGCCAGGAGAACCCCTGGTCTTTTCTCTAATAAATATACGCTGTTGATAACAAAAAACTATCAAATACCGGTGAGCCAGGGGTCAGGGCAACGGAGAGCGTGTCTTGTGTGCAATTTTAGCATAGCAGCTTCTGAAGAGTCAATAAAAATTCTCTACGCCAAATTGCCGAAAGTTTATCGCATCGCTTGCCCCGCGCAATGGTTTGGGCTATGCTGAAGCAGCAGCATTCTTCTCTGTTTTGGAAGATTACGCATACATTGCTTTGCGACGTAGCCCGCAGCACATACAGCAGCAGAAGGAGAACCCATGACCACCACCACCTACGAGCATCTCCTGGTTGAAACAAAGGGAGGCGTGCAGACCATCACGCTCAACCGGCCCGATCACCTCAACGCGCTCAATACCCCGCTGGCCGAGGGCATTCAGGCCGCAATCCATGCCGCCGCCAAAGATGACGCGGTGCGCGTCATTGTGCTGACCGGCGCCGGGCGCGGCTTTTGTGCCGGGCTGGACCTGACCAACGCCCCAACCACACCCTTTGACGAGCAAAGCCGCCACGAGCGGCTGGACCCGCTGGGCTGGGTGGGACGCCAGGCGCTCACCATCACCAGTTGCGATAAGATTGTGATTGCCGCCATCAACGGCGCTGCCGCCGGGGCCGGGCTGTCGCTGGCGCTGGCCGCCGATATTCGCCTGATGGCCGCAGGCGCCAAAGTCACCACCGGCTATCTGCGCCGGGGCCTCTGCCCGGATGGTGGCATGGCCTATTTTCTGCCGCGTCTGGTAGGCGCCTCGCGCGCCGCCGAGTTGATCTTGAGCGCCCGCGACCTGCCCGCCGAAGAAGCCGAGCGTATTGGGCTGGTCAGCCGCGTCTTCCCTGCTGAAGGCTTTCAGGAGGCTGTTGCCAGCTACGCCGCCGACCTCGCCAGCGGCCCGCCAGTTGCGCAGACGCTCTCCAAACGGCTGCTGATACAAAGCACTGATCACGACCTGCCCACCATGCTGCGCCTGGAGTTGACGGGCATCCGCACATGCTTTACCACCGAGGATGTGCGCGAGGGCATGCTGGCCTTCCTGCAAAAGCGCAAGCCAGAGTTTAAGGGCAAATAGCCAGCAAGCCAGCGGCACATTGACAGGCGCCGCCCGCACATGCTAGCATAAAACCAGCATTATAGCAGTCGAAAAGCCACAAAGGAGTGCTTGCATGCCAATGAAGGTAACCATGCCCAGGCTTGGTGAATCGGTGGCCGAAGGAACCATTGGCCGCTGGCTCAAACAAGAGGGCGATGTGATAGAACTGGACGAGCCACTGGTCGAGATTGTGACCGACAAAATCAGCACCGAGTTGCCCTCACCGGTAGCCGGGCGGCTGACAAAAATCCTGGTCATACAAGATCAAACGGTCAAGGTGGGCACCGAGATTGCCCTGGTGGAAGAGGTCGGTGCCGCGTCCACTGCCGCCAGCGCCCCGGCTGCGTCTGGTGGTGCAGCCGCGCCTGCGCCCGCCGCCAGCGCCAGCGTGCCAACGCCGATAGCTGCTGCCGCAGCATCGGCGGGCAGCGCCATCCCGCGCCACGCCGCGTCTAATGGGCAGCGCCAGCGTATCTCGCCGCTGGCCCGGCGCATGGCACAAGAACATCACTTAAACCTGGAAACCATCCCCGGCACAGGCGAAGGCGGGCGCGTGCGCAAAGACGACATCGAAGCATTCCTGGCCCAGCGCCGCGCCGCCCCAGCAGCGGCCCTGGCGCCCGCGCCAGTGAGTGCCGCCGCACCTGCCGCGCCTGCCACGCCCTACACGCCCAAAGAAGATGAGGAACTGGTGCCCGTCTCGCCCATTCGCCGGGCCATTGCCGAGCACATGGTGCGCAGCAAACACACCTCGCCCCACGCCACCACGATGATTGAGGTGGATGTCACCAACATCGCCCGCTGGATTGAACGCAATAAAGACGAGTTCAAGCGGCGCGAGGGCTACGGCATCACCTTTGTGCCTTTTGTCATGCGAGCAACGGTGGAGGCGCTGAAAGACGTGCCCACCATGAACGCCTCCTGGGTCAACGATCAAATCGTGCTCAAGAAGCGCATCCACCTGGGCGTGGCCGTCTCGACTGACGCCGGGCTGATGGTGCCGGTGGTGCACGACGCCGATACAAAAAATCTGGCGGGGCTGGCGCGCGCTGTCAGTGATCTGGCGACGCGGGCGCGCTCCAATAAGCTCACCATGCAGGATATGCAGGGGTCAACCTTCACCGTCAACAACCCCGGCGTCTTCGGCACCATCATCTCCGTGCCCATCATCAACCAGCCCCACGCGGGCATTCTGAGCATGGACGCCGCCGTCAAACGCCCGGTGGTCGTGGAGGGCGACGCGATTGCCATCCGCTCGATGATGTTTATCAGCCTCTCGTTTGATCATCGCATCAACGATGGCCTGGGCGCGGCGCGCTTCCTGGGCATCGTCAAGCGTCACCTGGAGAGCTACGGTCAAGAGATCAGCGTGCTATAATTATCGCCTGTATGCTAAAAGGTGAGAGAAAAGCGCCATGAGTCACTATCGCTGGAGCCATCCCCCGCTGCGCTAGCCGCCCCCGGTCTGGGAATCGGTGAGGCGGCACGCAGGGAGGGTGCTATGCGCAAACGACTCAAAAAGAAGAAATGCTGCTGTGCCATGTGCAAGGGACACAAGCGCGGGAAGTGGAATCGCTGGAAGAACAAAGAGGAAGAACGCCTCCAGCGCTACGAGCAGGCAAAGCAGCGCGGCTGGTACGAAGAAATGTGAAGCACTTCACAGTGCCAAAAGAACTGGCCCGCTATGCTGATAGCAGGTCAGTTCTTTTAAGGACGGTGTAGTGTCCATCAAGAACTGGTACTTCGAAGTAGCAACGAAAGGGACAAGCCAATGGAAGACATACCTTTCGACCAACCGCCTCAAGAAGCACCGCTCGCAGTGGCCGGGTCCGCAGGCGTTTCGCTTGCGCGTCCATCGTCCGGCGGTTGCCTCGTATTGACTAGCCTGACGCTGGCTATCGTCAGCATTCTCCTCTCCGTCATAATTATCGGGGCACTACTCTCAAACCAAGCATTCGGCACAATTCTCGTACTAGCCATTTATGGGGCTGTATGGTTGTTTATCAGTCCGCTTGCAGGAGTAATCTCTTGTATCTGCGCAGTAGTCTACGCTGTGCGCACACCACTCAGGCGAGGTTGGGGCATTGTACTGATCCTCATCGGTGTTCTGGCGCTCAGTCTGGATGTTCTGACCTTCATGCTTTTCCCCTCCCGGTGAGCAAGGCCGTCTAAAAGCCGCTTGCTCGCATGGCGCCCCGCTCATTGCTCTTGCTCAATCACTTCCGCCAGAATGCGCGCGCCGCGCACAATTTTCTCCGGCTCCAGCCCACCGTACCCAACCAGAAAACCACCGCGATCAGGCTTCCCGGCGTAAAAGGCATCAAGCAACGTGACCACCACGCCACGAGCAAAAGCGGCCTGGGCAATACGCCGGGCATCCAGGCCAGGGCGAAGTTCAAGGAAGACATGCAGCCCCGCCTCCAGGCCACGTAGCTGCGCCAGATGGCTGATGGGGGCCAATGTTTTGCTCAGCAAGGCGCGCTTTTCAGCATAGTGGCGGCGCATACGGCGAATATGCCGCTCCAGATGTCCATCGCGGATAAACGCCAGCAGCGCCCGCTGTGTCGGCCATGAAGGATGTTGATCGCCCAATCGCTTCAAAAGCACAATCTGCTGACGCAGCGGCGCTGGCGCCACCAGATACCCCAGGCGCAGGGCAGGCGTGAGCACCTTGGAGAACGTGCCAATGTAGGCAACGCGCCCCTCCTGGTCCAGCCCAGCCAGCGCGGGCAGCGGGGGCGCATCAAAGCGAAACTCGCTGTCGTAATCGTCCTCAATAATCAGGCTGTCGTTGGCGCTGGCCCATTCCAGCAGCGCCAGCCGCCGCGCAATTGGCAGGCGCCCACCCAGCGGGAACTGATGCGAGGGCGTCACATACTGCACCAGCGGCGCCGACGACCCACCTGGCAGCGCATCCACCCGCAGCCCATCCGCATCAACCGGCGTCGTGACTATCTGCGCGCCCCGCGTGCCAAACAGGTGACGCGCAATCGGGTAGCCGGGTTCTTCAATGCCCGCCAGATCACCCGGCCTCAGCGTCACCCGCGCAATCAACTCCAGCGCCTGCATCGCGCTGGCCGTCAAGAGAACATCTTCTGCTCCACAAGGCACCCCGCGCGTTCGTCGCAGATAGTCGGCAAGGGCCGCGCGCAATTCCAGGTCGCCTGCCGTTGGGCCAATTGCGGTAGGTGGCAGGCACGCAGTGGCCTCTTTCCAGACGGCATTCCACACGCCCAGCGGTAACGGCGCGATCACCACTCCGCCAGGCTGAAACGCAATGACATCAGGAGGCAACGGGCAGGAAATGCCCAGTGCTGTTGGCCGCTGTGGGAGCCAGCGCGGAGTTCCGGCTGGAGCCGGGCGCGGCGGGAGAGGCAGGCTGGGCAAGTCGTCTGCCACCGAAGTTCCCGACCCGCGCCGCTGAATCAGATAGCCCTCGCTCCACAGTTCCTCATACACCGCCACAACAATATTGCGCGAAATGCCCAGACTCTCTGCCAGCGCCCGTGTGGAAGGCAGGCGCCTGCCAGGGGCAAGCTGCCCCTGAAGAATGGCCCGGCGCACCTGCTCAAGAAGCTGGCGCTGAAGTGATGGCTTGCCACGCCGCTCCAGGTGAATCAGCAGTTCCAGTCCATCCTGGATACTCGTCGAGGTCATGTTCGCCCCCAAGTGGTCTTGCTCTCTCTGGCCTAAGTGGTCCTGTTAATTTAACTACGTCATCCGTACCATTAAAACAGCAGAGCTACTTGGCAAACAACAAGCTGCTACTTTGTTTCAGAGAAGGGGTATGCCTCTATGGAGAGCATCACTCGTCCGCGTTTCTTCTTGCTTCTTTTGGTGAGTGGCTTGCTCGTGTTTCTCGTGGGGTGCTCTGGCGCCTCTCCTGCGGTTGGTTCAACGGCAACCCTCACCCCAACAGCACCACCAACCTTCACCCCAACCCCGCTGCCCATCCCTCACCTGACCTATACGGGGCACACGAGTCAAGTGCTCGCCGTCTCGTGGTCGCCAGATGGGACGAAGCTGGTTTCAGCCTCCTCTGATGGCACCGCCCAGGTCTGGGACGCCGTCACCGGCAAGACCCTGCTGACGTATAAGGGGCATGCCGAACCCGTGTGGGCCGTCGCCTGGTCCCCGGATGGCAAACGCATCGCCTCAGCCAGCGGGCGCGAACCCACAAGCACCGAACACACCGCCCAGGTGTGGGACGCCGCCACCGGCAAGACGCTGCTGACCTACAAAGGCCACCAGAATTCGATTACTTATATGGCCTGGTCCCCAGACGGGAAATATCTGGCAACCGCCAGCTATGACCGCACGGTGCAGGTCTGGGATGCGACAACCGGGAAAACGCTGACCACCTATCAGGGGCATAATCAGCGTATCTGGGCAGTGGCGTGGTCCCCGGATGGCAAACTGCTGGCTTCGGGCAGTGATGACAACACAGTGCAGGTGTGGGACGCTGCCACCGGCAAGACGCTGCTGAAATACCAGGGGCATACCAACAGCGTGTATTCGCTGGCCTGGTCGCACAGCGGCAAAGAGATTGCCTCCGGCTCGATTGATACCACTGTGCAAATTTGGGATGCCGCCACCGGAACCACGATCTTCACCTATAAAGGGCATACTCGCACTGTATGGGGAGTGGGGTGGTCAAAAGATGACAAGCGCCTGGCTTCCAGCAGCATGGATAAAACGGTTCAGGTGTGGGATGCTGCTACCGGGGGAAATGTCATCATCTATCACGGCCATAGCCAGACGGTAACGGCTCTTGCCTGGTCGCCAGATGGAAAACGTCTGGCAACTTCCAGCGTGGATACAACGGTGCAGGTCTGGCAGCCGCCAGCATGACCCCTGCCAGCAGGTGTAATGGCGTACCGAACAATTTAGTTTGCTTGGTACGCCATTACACCTGCTAACAAGCTACAAAGCTGAGCTATAGCGCTTCTTCATAGAGGGGCGGGCCGTCTCTCCCCTCTTCACCGTCGTCATATTCCTCATCATCTTCCGCGTAAGACGCGCGCAGGCGCTCGCGCATATGCTCAAAGGTGAGGGCGTCAATATCGCCAGCAGCATAGCGGCGGCGCAAAATCTCCATCGCGGAAAAGCCACTCGACGCCAGGCTCGCGTATCTGCCCATCGCCATAGGCCGAATGGTTGGCTGGATATGCGGGCGCATCCACCGATAGACCAGCCAGATTGCCAGCGCCGCCACCGCCAGCCAGAATAACGTGTTCACCAGCGAGAAAAACACCATCTCGTGCCCGCCGTAATAGCCTCCGTGATGAAAGTGCTGCGCAGGCATGTGTATGGGTCTGTGTCCGTCCATCGCGAAACGGCCCTCTCTTTCCGGTTATTTAGATAGTACATTGCTTGGGCGTCTTTGCGCCTCTGTTTTTCTTGTCTGAGTGCCCTGGGGCATCCCTCCCCTGGGGCGAGGCTTGTGCCTCCTGGGAGGTGGCGCGGCGCTCTTCAGATGCAGCCAGCGCTCGCACAGCCACACCATAACCACGCCAACCCCAACCAGCGACCAGATCAGCCAGGTGCGCGAGCCATCGGTTCCAGCATACAGCGCGTGCAGTGCCACCAGCCCCAGCGCTACCAAAGCCACCGGGTGAATCTTGCGCCACAGGCTGTAGCCCAGCCGCGAGCGCAGCAGCGAACTGCCCCAGACCACCAGCAGCAGATAGAACGCCACAATGCCCGCCCCAATCCAGAGCGGCTGATACGTATCGTGCAGGGGGACCAGCATATCCACCAGACTGAACGGCACGATGCGGTCCAGAAAGACCAGCACCAGATGCAGCCCCAGAAATACGCCCAGCAGCACCGAAACCGTCAGGTGCACATCGTACACGCGCCAGCGCTCTAGCCTGTCCTTCCACAGCCGCACGCGCAGTGCCAGGCCAATCAGCACCGCCAGCACCAGCATTGCCAGCGCCGCCAGCCCGGAGGCGCGCATCAGATACCAGACCGTCGGGCTAATCAGCGGGTCGGTGGAGGTCAGCAGGTCAAGCGCCTGCTGCGGCAGGTCCATTGAGCCGCTCACCTGCCCGTTGATAGTCACACCGTCCGCCGAAGGCACCAGTGTCAAATACAGCGAGGTCTTGCCTCCGCCTGCCTGCCCGACTCCAATACCCTCCACATCAAAATGGATGCTGTTATCGGGCAGCACCAGACCAGAGGCATTGGCGGTATACACCGAAATCGTGCCCGTTGGATTCGTCGCCGAGGCTGTGCCGTTCAGCAGCCCCTGCACTGAAACCGTGCCGCCACCTGGCAAGACATCCTGGCGCTGTGTGTTGGCAAACAGCGGCACAAACCCCTCGGACACATCAAAGTGCAGCGTGAGCGCGGGCGGTCCATGCCGGGGCGTCAGGTTGGCAGTGATCGTCAGTTGGTGCAGTTCGTAGCCCTGCGCATCGGTCCCCAGATACGTATCATCCGTGATTTGTCCGCTGACCTGGCCGGTGTAGTCAAAGACCTGCTGGGCAGCCTGAGATGAGGCAGGTGCAGCCCATGCCATCGCTGGCTGGAGCGCCAGCAGGCCCGCTGCTCCCACCATGCCCACCAGAGCCAGTGCTGACCAACTCCATCGGAATCCCCATCTCCCCAAGAACTCCCGCATACATTTCATTCCTTGGATACTATTCGCTCGCCGTTAGCTCAGGGCTGGCTAGGATGTCCCGCTGCTGGTATTGGGGAACGGGTTGAAATTACGCTGCGACCCCCGCCCGGAATCAACCGCCCCACCCAGTTGCAACTGTTGTTCGGCATGCTCAAGGCTGGGCGGAGCATGCCGCGAGACGGCTGGCTCATGCGCGATAAACTGCCATAGCCCAAACATTCCCAACACGCTCAGGGCGCCTGCCACCAGACGCATCGGCCAGCGTCGGTGCTGCTTGCCCCGGTACGTGAAACGTGGAATGGCATCTTCCAACGCTGTGTTCTTTGATGGCATAGGTGCCTGTTTCTCCTGTTGGACTGGCTTCCCTGATAATATCGAAAACTATACCCCAAAGTTATCAAAAATCTGTGAAGATAAGATACGAAATTAAAATACATTGAAGCGGCGGTTACGGCTTCTTTCGTCCCTTGAGTTCTCGCCCCAACGTCGTCGCCAGTCCGCTTATAATGCAGCCGACAAACACCACCGCCACCACCGGATTGGGAGCCTTTGCCACTTCTCCCAGCAGCGCCGCCAGCACAAAGGCCAGCGCCACTCCCACCAGCAAAATCGCATCCCCGGCAAAAAAGTTATAAGTCGCCTTGAGCGCACCCAGCACACGATTCATCCAGCCACCTCCTCTTGCGCGGGCTGTTCCAGTTCTTGCGCGGTGGGCGTCGCTTTTGCTGGCGCGTAGGGCCGCAGCCAGAGGATCAGCGCGCCCGCCACCGCCAGATAGAAGGCCACCAGCACCAGCAAGAAGAGGTCTTCGCCCAACCAGGCAATGCCCAGTCCCTCGCCGCCCCAGAACGTGCCAAACGTCGTCAGCATGATGCCCACTACAAACTTGAGCGTGTTTTCTGGCACGCGCTGCAAAGGCGCCCGCACCAACGCGCCCACAACGACCACCAGCACCAATGCCGCCGCCGCGCCCAACGCTGCCAGCAGGATGCCGGTAGTTTGCGAGGTGTCGTTAGCTTGGATGCCAAAGGTGATGACGATAAAAGCGACCTCCAGCCCTTCCAGCAAGACGCTCTTAAAGGCTGTTGTTACCCCAAACGGATTCAAGCGCGCCGAAGTTCCCTCGCCTTTGGCACGCAGTTCGGCCAGGTGCTCCTCGTAGATGGCTTCTTCATCGTGCAGCGCCTTCAGCCCGGCGTAGCGCAAAATGGCTTTTTTCAGCCACTTCAGCCCAAAGAGCACCAGCAAAATACCCACAACCAGCCGCAGGGCGTCAATCGGCACCACCTGCACCAGCGCCGTGCCGAACACCGCGACGGTTGCCGCCAGCGCGACAATCGCCCCAAAGGTGCCCGCCAGCGAACTGCGCCAGTTGATCGTCACGCCGACCACCAGCACAATCGTAAACGCCTCGACAAACTCCACTGCCGAAGCCAGAAAAGAGGCTGTTACCACAGCCCAGAGCTGCGCCGTCATCGCTGCCTCATCTCAGATATACAGAGGCGCTTGCTCCCCAGCCACACGCCAGAGAAAAAGCGCCCCTTTGCACTACAAGGTTTTGCTTGCCGCGCCCCTGCACCGGCACCGCATCCACTCTCGGCTTATAGGAAATCGCGGATAATCTCGCCCATCAGCCCGCGCCGGTGGCGATAGGGGCGCCCATCTTCATCGTACATAACGCCGCCGCCACCCAGCAGGCCACCGCCCAGGCCGCCGCCACCCTCAATATCCTCAAGGATTTCATGGCCGATAAAGGCCGCCGCCAGGCCGCCAGCCACGCCCAGGCCCACCTTGCCAGCGGTGCCCATATTTCCGAACATCCCACCCAGGCCACCTTGCTGCTGTTGTTGCTGCTGCATCATCTGCGGCGGCAAATTCGCCAAATTCGTCCCGCACTGCGTGCAGAACGTCGTCCCCGGCGTCAGGAAAGCATTACAGGTGGGGCAGTGCGTGGGCATCCCCGGCTGACCGTATTGCATCCCTGGCTGCATGCCCTGCTGACCATATTGCATGCCCTGCTGCATCGGATACTGTCCGGGTTGCTGCATCCCTGGTTGCATCGGGTATTGCCCCGGCTGACCATATTGTCCGGGCTGCATGCCCTGCTGCATCGGATATTGCCCTGGCTGCATATTGGGCGCCGTGCCCGGAGGAGGCCCATACGGAGAGGGCGGCTGGGCGGGTATCCCGTAATTCGTCACGCCTTGCTGGGGATACGTCGCGGGCGCCTGAAGCTTTGTCCCGCAGTGCTGGCAGAACGGTGAGGAGGAACTCACTTGCTGCGCGCAGTTGGGGCAGACAATCATGCTGCCAGTCGCCGGGGCAGCGGTGGCCTGACCACTCACGCGCGTGCCGCACATCTGACAAAACGGCGCGTTGTTTGCCACTGGCGAGCCACAACTAGGGCAGCTTGTGCCTGCCATCTGGGTTGGGCCGGTGGCCGTACCACCAGCGGGGCCACTGGCAACAGGCGGAGGGGGAGGCGGCGTCACCGCCGTTGGCGCTTCGGCAGTCGCGTTTTTCGCGCCACAATTCGGACAAAACTTCTGATGGGGTTGCATCGCAGCCCCACATTGTGTACAAGTAACCATGCTGGCGTATCCTCCTTCTGTTGGGTCGGTGCCTGTCCCCTGCTCAGGGGGAGACGACTCTCTCGACCACAAGCGACATCCCTGGCAAGCGCGAGCCATGAGCCGCTTCTTATGTAGAGTGTAGCACACAGTGCCAGCAGACACAACAGTTTTCTTGTCAATTTAGGCCGGAAGAAGAGGGGTACACGAAGCCAGCTACTTGGCTTCGTGTACCCCTCTTCTTCCGGCTGATAGGCTTATCTTCCCTGGCCGACCTGCTCCAGCAGCTTTTCCGGCTTCGGACTAAGCATCCCCACGCCGGTAATCACGTCAATATCCCCATTGACAATCACCTGACAGGCCAGGCGCGTCCCCCGATACTTCTGGCGCACCGGGCCAGCGGGCGGGATATTCTCGTTCATCTTCTCCTGCCAGGTTGGAGGATTCACATTGTTGGCAGGCGACACAATCACTTCATCGGTCCCGCAGAGGCCGTTGCCATGACAGTTGATAAACCTGGCAAAGCCACCCATCTTGCAATACAGCGGAATATCATTGTCGAGCGCCGCGTAGCGCAGGCTTTCGCCCACCTCCACCTGGACCTTTTTCCCTTCACGCACAAAATTAATCGTAGGCACTGCTTGCTCCTTAAAGCGCCAGAGGCGACCATCCCTCAAGCGCTATGATAGTTCAAGAGAGTAACCGAATGCGCGCAGATAGAAAGCGTTTGTTGGTATTATAGCGCGTCATTGCACGCCCATCGTAGCCGCAGCATAGCATACGCGGGCGCGGGGGTCAATCGCTCATCCTACCCAATAGCCCGCCGTGAACAGCACAATATTCAGCACCGAAAACGCCCCCATCGTCAGCAGCGCTGCCTGGCGCAGCGTCGGGCGCGTCGCCGTCCAGCGGCAGGCCACCAGCACAAACGGAAACAGCACCACGCTGTAGCGGTTATAGGCAAAGATCGTCGAAGAAAAGAGCGGCAGCAGAATGCTCCCCAGCGCAAACACCCGATACGACCAGCGCAGCGGGCGCCACATCGCCGCCAGCAGCACCACATCCACCACCAGCGCCAGCAGATAGCTCAAGTTCGTAAAATCCCCGGCGGTGTGCCAGGGCCAGCCAGCAACAAGCCAGCTTGCGTAGCGCGTCGGCCCCACAAAAATATTCAGCGTGAACAGGTGATCGTTGCCCCAGCCTAAGTTATAGGCATGCTGAAAGGCCAGTGGGTCATGCGTCGTCACCGCCAGATACAGCGCGTAGGCGGGCAGGCCAACGGTTCCCAGGGCAGCCGCGCCCAGCCCCTTCCAGAAGCGCCGGGCAACAATGCCCTCCACAAGCACCGCCCCCACCAGCACAATTCCAGGGAGGCGCGTGGCCGTTGCCAACGCGCAGCACAGCCCCGCCAGCAGCCAGCGCTGATGGCGCAGCGCCAGAAAGCACGCCAGGCACGCCAGCAAAAACAGCGTCTCCGTATAAATTGCCAGGAAAAAGACCGCCGCAGGCACCAGCAAAAAGAACAACGGCGCGCTCTCGGCGGCCTGATCGCCCCATTCCTCGCGCACCAGCTGCGTAAAGATGACCACCACTGGAAAGAGCAGCAACCGGTTAATCAACAATCCGGCCAGCAAATAATTGCTACCCAGCACACCCCCAACCACATGAATCAATCCAGGGAACGCCGGAAAAAACGCATGCAGAATATTTACTTGCGTTGGATAGCCTTGCAGCGCCAGCAGCAGATACCACACCCCATCCCAGCGCGCCCAGATCAGCAGCGATGTAGGATAATGTCCGGCATGAAACGCTGGGTGGTTGGTTAGATCCGCCGCAATATCTTGCGAGGGTGGCAAGATCGAAACGGCCATGTAGCCAACGATCTGCGCCACAATCTGCCAGACCAGCGTCAGCGCCAGCGCCCTCAAGAGCAGCCGATGGCGCGACGAAAACTCGCGCACTGAGCTTAGGCGCGTTTGGAGGACAGCCAATCTACGTTTCAGGGATGAGGCAGGCGTTGCAGGTGGCGCCTCCGGGCTGTCCGTAATCGTGGGCAAATGCGCCAGAGCAGCGCCAAGAAAATCTGAAAAAGTAGCCATGCCATCCTTCCTTATTGAGCAGCGGTGCGAGACTTCTTCTCCGTCATAGATGCTTCCTCCAATATAACGGTTTAACCACAGGCATTGCCTCAAAAGCTGTTCTAAAAGAATCTTCCAGGACGTGTTACTATCGATGGATGCTTTCCTCTCACAAGATTCACATACCATGCCAACACTGATTTCACTTTCCAGGCGAAACAATGCAATGAGGCGCCCCTCTCTTGAAGAGCGCCTCAAACTGGCTCTTGCCTGCCTCAACCCTCTCAGCCCACCCTCACCCCAAAAAGTGGCAGTATCAACTGGAAGACAATATACATCCCCGTAAGAATACTGATAATGATGGTTGTGGCCCAGGCGATGATGTTGTAAATACGCCCATTCACGCGCCGCCCCATCAGGCGCCGGTTGTTCACCAGCTTCAGCACAAAGACCAGCAGCACCGGCATCAGCACCGCGTTCAGGATTTGCAGATTCACCAGCACCGAAATAATGGGCAGGTTGGGGATCATCGCAATCAGCGCCCCAAAGACAATCATGCCAGTGAAAAGCGATTGAAAGAACGGCGCCTCTTTAAATGTGCGCGACACGCCGCGCTCAAAGCCAAACGCCTCGCAGATGGCGTAGGACGTGGAGAGCGGCAGCACCGCCGCTGCCAGCACCGACGCCCCAAAGAGGCCAACGGCAAAGAGCACTTCCGCAAACGGCCCGGCAAACGGCTCTAGCGCGCGGGCGGCATCGGCTGCCGAGGTAATGCCCTGCGACCCATGCACAAAAAGCGTCGCGCCAGTCGTGACAATAATAAAAAAGACCGTCACGATGCCAAACAGCGAGCCGCTGGTCACATCCACCACCGTATAGGCATACTCTTCGGGCCGGGTGCCTTTATCCGCTACGGCAGATTGGGTATACACCGGCATATAGGGCGAGATCGTCGTGCCCACCGTCGCCACAAACATCGTGATAAAAACGCCGCTGAATTGGAAGGTTGGTACTACTGTATGATAGAAAACCTGGCCCCAATCGGGTTTGGCTAAAAACGCCGCCGGAATATAGCTCAAAAAGACCAGCGCCATTGCCAGGAAGACCTTTTCCACCCGCCGATAGCTCCCCTTCATCACCAGCCACCAGACCCCCAGGGCCACCAGGGGAATCGCCAGGTACACCAGCCAGGTGTCCTGTCCGGCCAGCACCTGGATGCTGGCGCGGATGCCCAGAAACTCCGTGATGACAATGCCGCCGTTGGCAATCAGCAGGCACAGCATGGCAAAGGCCGTCCAGCGCACGCCAAACTCTTCACGAATCAGATCGGCCAGCCCCTTCTGGGTTATGGCGCCCATGCGCGCGCACATCTCCTGCACCACGATCAGCCCAATCAAGAGCGGAATCAGCACCCAGAGCAGCCCAAAGCCAAAGAGCGCGCCACCATTTGAGTACGTCGCAATGCCGCCCGCGTCGTTGCCTGCCGCCGCCGAGATCAACCCTGGCCCCAGCACGCCCAGCAGCAAGAACAGCCGACCAGGACGACGCCGACGCCAGCGGAGCTTCTTTATTGCGCCGGACTTGCCCGGCTGGTCAGTGGTGGGTGGCTGAACCATCGTCTGCTCGTCTGCCATCGCCCCCCTCCTTGCTGCAAAGAAATGCTTATGACAGCAAACCGGCAGGGCTGCTGCCGGTTTGGGTGTCTCGCAGAAACTATACGACAGGAGGGCAAGATGTGCCAACTGCTGTGGGCAGATGCTCAATACATGCGCTGCTTGCGTCGCCGCCGCGAGGGTGGCAGCAGCACATCCAGCGCGTCATCCACCGTCACAATACCCTGAAGACACCCGGCTTCATCCAGCACCGGCAGCGCCAGCAGATTGTATTTCGCCATCAGTTCGGCCACCGTATGCGGGTCGGCGTCGGGCAGCACGCTGATGAGATGCGTTTCCATGAACTCTCGCAGCGGCTGCTCTGGTGCAGCCGCCAGCAAGTTCCAGATCGAAACCACCCCAAGCAGTTGCTGCTTTTCATCTTCCCGCGCATCATCGGCCACACAGTAGAGATAGGCCGAACGCCCCTCCTGCTCAAGAGCAGCGGCGCGCAGCCGCTCCAACGCCTGAGATGTTGTGCGGTCTTGCCCAATCAGCAGGTAATCGGTGGTCATCATCCCGCCCGCCGAATCTTCAGGATAGGCGAGGAGTTCCTGCACATCCTCCGATTCTTCCTGCTCCATCAGGCCCAGAAATTCCTGGGTGCGCGCTTCGGGCAGTTTCGCCAGCAGATCAGCCGCCTCATCGGGCGCCATCGCCTCCAGAATATCGGCGGCGCGCTCGCGGTCCATCCGCTCCAGCAGACGCAGTTGATGCTCCGTCTCAATCTCTTCCAGCGTTGCGGCGGCCTTCTCATCATCCAGCGCAGCCAGCACCCGGCTGCCTTCCTCCGGGCTGAGATGATGCACAATATCGGCAATATCTGCCGGGTGCAATTCGGCCAGATTCAGCGCCCCCGATGGCGGCGCAGCGGGCGCGCCCTCCACCTGCGCTTCTGGCAGCAAGGCCACCTGATTCCAGGGCAGCAGCGCCGAGGGAAACTTGCGCGCCAATGCCTGATAAATCCCATCTGGCACCAACTGCCGCAGCAGCCCCAGATGCGTGCAATCCAGCCCCACCAGCCGCCACTCGTCGTCAAACTGCGCATCGTTGACGCGCACTACCCGCTTATGCGCCAGGTCCACTACCTCTAAATCCAGTACCTCATCAAACAGGCGCACCTCGTTGGGCTGCGGCGCGTCTGGCAGCAGTGCTCCACGCGGCACCGCGAGGAGCATCACGTCCTCCTCAACGCGAGCAACCTGCTCCGGCAGCACGCGCAGGCGCTCCTCATCGGGCGTTTCTACCACCAGCGCCACGATGCGCGGCGCCTGCGCCGCCACGCGAACGGCCTGCCCTCGATCTGCATCCCGCAGGGTGTCCCTGTCGAGGGGCGGCGCAATCACATCCACCAGCTTGCCCACCCGCTCGCGCCGGGTATCTTCAACGCTGCGATGCAACAGTTTGCTGAGATAGTAAGGCATCGTTTGAATGTTGACCATCTGTTGATGATCACTCCCGCGCCGCCAATGGCTCATTCTCTTGCACAAGCGGCATGGCCGCATCGCGTTCGGCATGGCCGTTGGGCGCCTTCGGCCCTACGTCCTGTGCGCCCCAACTTGCCACCAATTCCTGGGCCGCGCTCAGCCCTCGATCTTTGGCGTGCTCCAGGCACGCCCCCACAAAATCGCGGAACAGGGGCTGCGGGCGCGTTGGACGGCTCTTAAACTCTGGATGGAACTGCGTCCCCACAAACCAGGGATGCTCCGCAAGCTCCACAATTTCCACCAGGCTGTTATCCGCAGAGCGGCCACTAATCACCAGCCCGGCATCCTCCAGACGGCGGCGATACACATTATTAAACTCATAACGGTGGCGATGCCGCTCAAAGACAATTGGTTCGCCATAGGCTTTATGCGTTTTGGTACCAGCCGTCAGGCAGCAGACCCAACTGCCCAGACGCATCGTTCCACCCTTATCCGACACCTGGCGCTGGTTGGGCATCAGGTCAATCACGGGATTGGCGGTATTGGGGTTAAACTCGGTGCTGTTGACATCCGTCACGCCCAGCACCTCGCGCGTCAGGCCAATCACGGCCACCTGCAAGCCCAGGCACAGCCCCAGATAGGGCAGCAGTTCGTACCGGGCATAGTTGGCCGCCTTAATCTTGCCCTCAATCCCCCGACTGCCAAAGCCACCGGGCACCACCACCCCATCTACATCCGCCAGCACCTCGGACACGTTGATGCCCGGCTTTTCCAGGTCTTCCGAATTGATCCACTTGATGCGCACATCCACCCCATGCGCCCAGCCCGCGTGATGCAGCGACTCGGCCACCGAGAGATAGGCATCGTGCAGTTCGACATACTTGCCCACCAGCCCCACCTGCACCACCGGCTTTTCGCGCTTGATGCGCTCCACCAGATCGCGCCACTCGTCTAATTCCGGCGCGTGGCAGCGGGCTTGCAGGCGCAGCGCCTCCACCAGATATTCGCCTAACCCCTGCGCCTCCAGCATCAGCGGCACTTCATAGATCGTTTCCGCCGTCGTCATTGGAATCACGGCCCGCTCATCAATATTGCAGAACAGCGCGATCTTCTCGCAGATCTCCTGGCTGACGGGCACATCGGAGCGGCACAAAATCACATCGGGCTGAATGCCTACGCGCAGCAGTTCTTTCACGCTGTGCTGTGTTGGCTTCGTCTTGAGTTCTTTGGTCGCGCCCAGATACGGCAAGAGCGTCACATGGATATAGAGCACCTCATCGCGCCCAATATCGCGGCGCATCTGGCGAATCGCCTCCAGAAACGGCTCGCCCTCGATGTCGCCCACTGTGCCGCCCACCTCCACAATCACCACATCCGCCCCGCTCTGATGCGCCAGATTATGAATACGCTCTTTAATTTCATTCGTGATATGTGGAATTACCTGAATCGTGCCACCCAGATACTCCCCGCGCCGCTCCTTGCCGATCACTGCCGCGTACACCTGGCCGGTGGTCACGTTGCTGGCCTGGCTCGCGTTTTCGTCCGTAAAGCGCTCATAATGCCCCAGGTCCAGATCGGTTTCGGCGCCGTCCTCGGTCACAAACACTTCGCCATGCTGATAGGGCGACATCGTTCCAGGGTCAACGTTGATATACGGGTCCAGCTTCATAATGGCGACCCGCAGGCCCCGGCTCTTGAGCAGCCGCCCAATCGAGGCCACACTGATACCTTTCCCCACCGACGAGGCGACCCCGCCGGTTACAAAGAGAAACTTGGGCATAAGCTGACCCTCCTGTCTTACGTCATTGTGTGCAGGCCACGCGCGCATGGTTTTACCCTCAACATAGAATGAATAAAGACAAAAAACGAAAGAAGAAAGAAGAAAGAGGCTTTTCTGCCTCACGGCATATAGAACGAACAACAACTCTTCTCAGACAACGCTGGAGCCAAACGTCTTAATAAAAAGTTTGAGGGGCTGAAAGCCCCTCAATGATGTTACCCCCGGTAGTTCAGGATGACGACTTGCGGTTCGGCGGGCAGCGAGTTCCGCGTCACCGTCAGTTTGGGCTGCGGGTCCACCGCCTCGATGCCCATCTCCCGACAGAATTTCTCCACCGGGTCCAGCCCCTCCACCTTGCCTTGCGTGGCCGGGGTCGCGTAGTGCATGGGAATCACGATCTTTGGCTCAATCTGGCTGATCACCTCAACCGCCTGCGCCGCGTTGATCGTGTGGTAGCCGCCCACTGGAAGGAGCAGCACGTCCACATCGCTCATCTCTTCCTGCTGCTCCTCGGTGAGCGGATGCCCCAGATCACCCAGATGGCAGATTTGCAGATCGTCCATGTGCAGCGAATAGATCGTATTGCGCCCCAGCTTTTTGCCGCGCTCAGCATCGTGATAGGACGCGATAGCGGTAATCAGCACGTCCTGAATCTCATATTCGCCTGGCCCGCGCACCACGCGCGGATTCCCACCCACCGAGGCCACGTTGTTATGCCCCGCGTGATCATGGCTCACCGTCACAATCTGCGCGATGAGGCCACGCGCCGGGGCGTAGCCAACCTGCGGCCCTACCGGGTCGGTCACAACCGTTACTTCTTTGCCACGCAACCGAAAACACGCATGGCCCAGCCAGCTTAGTTCCATATCCTTGCTTTTTTCCCTCACAACGTCGAGCGGGGACACCGTAGTATTTATGTCCCCGCCCGAAAAGATATTGTAACACAGAACTCTTTTTCCAACAAGCGCAACTTTACAGCGTGGTGCTGCTCTTTGTTCTTCTTTTTGGCGCAGCCCAATCTGGAATGGCTCCTTCACTGGCGCATAAAGCCACCGGCCCCTAAGCGAAACGAAGAAAGAAGAAAGGGGACCGCCCGCAACATCCTTGTCGCTGGCGGTCGGTGTAGCACGCTCGTTAGGAGCAACCTGCATTACATCGTCGCAATCGGCTGATTGATCGGAGTGCTCTGCTTCTCTTTCTGCTCCTCTTTGGTCAGAGAACCCGTCCAGGGGGTACCCAGCAGCGGCAGCAGATAGCGGTCCACGCCGTAGTAGCCCGCAACGCGCCAGGCCAGAATCAGAAAGATCGCCAGGAAGCCCAGAATCGGGTTGGTGCTTACCGTGCCCGCCAGCAGGTAGTTCAGGTTCATCACCATGCCAAAGACGGCGGCAATTCCGGTCAGCGCCCCAACGATCAATCCCAGACCAACGGCTACCTCGCCAAAGGTGATCAGATACGACCAGATGGCCGGATGCGGGATCACAAAGGTTTTCAGGAAGCTCGCGTACCAGTCCTGCACCGAAGGATGCGCGCCGGTGGCTTTGGCAACAGCGCCCTGGGCAAAGCCCAGAATCGCGGCGCCATCATGGTTGGTAAAGACCCACGCGCCACCTGATGACTTCTCTCCAAAGGTCGTGATATTGATGGAGGTGCCG
>DATBGS010000149.1:0-7056 GCA_036557885.1 Ktedonobacterales bacterium | reverse complement strand
GAAGCGGGGCATGGCCCCGGCCCATATGGGCGTTGCCTGATGCAGAGCGCGAGTTCTGGTGAGAGGTGGCCGGAAGAGGGACTTTCAGAATGTCTTGCGGCTTGACCTCTGCCTGATGCAGGGTTGGGTTAATTTGGCGTGACAGGTGCCATAAAGCACGGTCACGCTGGCCGTGATGCTGCTTGCAAAATAAACGAACTGCCGATGCACACGCGCGTGCATGGTGAGCCTCCATCAAGGAAGCTTGCGCAAAGTATACCAGATGTTGCGCGAAAAATCAAGGGGGCGGGACTTTTGCTAGAACTGAAAGCCCCATGTGCCCTGGGCAATCACCGTCAGCCGAAACGTCGCTTTTTGTGGGTCGGTCAGCGTCACACTTGTGATGGTGCTGCTGATTTCTCCCTCCGGCTTGAAGAACGGGGGAAGATCACGCGCCGCGCGCGCCGTGAGCAGGTTGGTGGCAACCTGCTCCGCGCCCGCCTCGTCGTACACATAGCCGCTGCACACATACGTAAAAAAGACCACCGCTTGCCCAATCTTGTCCCCAACAGCATGGTCAGCAGTCACCCTGGTCCCGCAGGATGGGGCTGGCGTCTCAAGCAGCCGACTATTTCTCCTGTTGATAACCTGCAACGCATCGGTGGGATTGGGAGCAGGATGCGCGGCCATGATGCTTGCGGCAGCGCCATCAATGTCGCTCTGTTGGAGCACCGCGTCTCGTCCGCCGGTAAAGGGGGCCGCATTCTGTACGACCCAACCACTAAAATTGCCATCCGCTCCAGGCTGACCCTCATCAGAATGGAAGCATCCCGTATCAGGAAACGCTGAGACATTGCCAATGGTCCCATATTGCAGCACATGGGCAGGAGCCTCTAGCCCCTGACCATACTGCCCATCAGGGGATGCAGGAATGGTAACGTCTGCGTCAAGCACCATTTGTATCGGGGCTGAGCAGAGAGCGTGCTTCTCATTGAGCACCGAACCTTGCGGTAGGAAGACTATCTTCGGAGTATTATTGAAGAAATTGAGGGTGCCCCGCGCCTGAACTGCGGGCGTTGGTCCCCCGGTGGCTAGGGTTGTCTGTTCCTGGTGATCAATCTCGATAGAGGCCAGGTGGCTATTGACCTGCTGCCTGGCAATATTTGTGTTGTCCTGCGTGGTGGTAAAGGTATAGGTGTCTTTCAGTGGGACGCGGATGCTGGAGAGATACGCTGCTCCCGCCCCAAGCACCAGGAGCAGCGTCAGTGCCAGCGCAGCCAGCACCATGATTCTGCGGCGGCGTTTCGGCAGGCGACGAAAACGGCCTGCAACTAGCCTGGGAAAGCGCGCCCCAGGAGGGGTGGGGAGCGTTGGGGCGCTGTCCTGTTGCCCTTCTTTGATGGTGACGCCTGGCGCAATGCGCGCCGTTGTCGGGCTATCGGCGGGCCGGGTTTGCTGGGGCGGCTGAACCACAGGAACCGTCGCTGACAACTGCGGCTGGCTGATCTTTGTCGTGTCCGTGTAGATCGTATTTCCGGCTGGTGGCTGTGGTAAAGGGGCTGGCGCGACAGGCGCGGGCGTTTGGAACACGGGCGGCTGGACAGGGGTGTTGACCACGCGAGCGGGCGGCGTGGCGCTCAGCGCCGCTTCCTCCAGGGCACGCGCAAAGTCACCGACAGAGGGAAACCGTTTGCCCGGCTCTTTCGCCAGCGCCCGCAGCACCACCTTTTCCACTTTGGGCGACAGGCTGGGCATCTGGCTGCGCAGCGACGGCGGATTCTGGGCGAGCTTCTGGACGCCAATGGACCAGGGATCGCCCCGAAAAGGCAGCGTCCCGGTGAGCCACTGAAAAACCATCGTTGCCAGGGCATATTGGTCGCTGGCCTTGCCGGGCTTGTTCTGGATTTGCTCTGGCGCGGCGTAGGCGGGCGTGCCCGCAAAATCGCTCATCGTCTGGTGGGTTTTAAACTCTTGCAAGATCACTGCAATGCCAAAGTCCGAAATGAGCGCTTCCTGCTGCTCGCCCAGGAGGATGTTGGCGGGCTTGAGGTCCAGATGCATCAGATTCATGTTGTGGGCGTACTGCAAGCCTTCGGCAATCTGGTGCACATGTGGCAGGATGGCAGCGAGCGGATAGCGCTGCCCCAGGCGATAGCGGTCTTTGAGCGTGCCGTTGGGCGCAAACTTCATCACCAGATAGGGTACGGGCTGCTCGGAATAGGTCAACACCGGCACAATAAAGGCATGCACCAGCGCGGCCTGGGTACGTGCCTCGGCGCGCAGCCTCGCGCGCTCGTCGTCGGTGATCTGCCCATGCAGCACCTTAATGGCAACCTGGGTGCGAAGATGCTCATGCTGCGCCTGATAGACAGTGCCAAACGTACCAGTGCCTAGTTCGCGGACCAGGCGATAGTCACCAAGCTGAGCGCCAATCTGCACGGCCATCGCTCTCCCCCTGTGCTCAAAAACTGGCTGCGTCTTCCCGTTGGCTGATCTGCCCGTATTCTACCGCTTGTCTGGCTCGTGTGTCAATCAGTCTTGAGCGCCAACATTCCAGGGCTTGACTTCTTCGTTCAAATTCGTTATAATCATTCTAACATTCTTGAATGTTTAGAGGTTCTGCAATGCCAGATGAGAAGGACGAGCCACAGCCGCGCACCCTGCCCAAAGATTTACTGATGATTACTGACCTGGAGACGATCAAGGTGGTGGCCGACCCGCTGCGTCTGCAACTGCTGAACCTGCTGCGTGAGGAGCCGCGCAGCGTCAAAGAACTGGCAAAGACGCTGCACCTGCCGCAGACCAAGCTCTATTATCATATGGACCTGCTGGAAAAGCATGGGCTGGTGCGCGTGGTGGGCACGCGGCTGGTTTCCGGCATTCTGGAGAAGCGCTACCAGGCAGCGGCCTATAAGTTTTCGGTAGATTACGCGCTGCTGATGCCCGCGCCCAGCGCCCCCAGCAGCCACGAGGGATTGGATGTCTTTCTTTCCGCTGTGCTGGACTACACCCGCAGCGACATTCAGCGCAGCCTGGAGGAGCAATTGCTTGAACTGCGCAAGGACGCGCCACCAGAGCGGCGGCTAGTCCTGGGGCGTCTCTGGATGCGCCTCTTACCGGAGCAGGCTGCCGAATTTATCAGGCGCCTGGCTGACCTGGAGGCGGAGTTTGAGCGGGCGCAGCCCCCGCCAGATGACCCAAACGCGCAGTTGTACGAATATTTGTTGGGCTTCTATCCCACGCGCCAGCGCCCGCCCACCACGCCGCCCGAAGAGTAAGTTGGTATCACCGGCGTCCCGCCGGTCTGGGGCGGGGAAGGGTGTGGCGCGGGCTAGCAGCCCACGCCACAAGAAGCAGTCTTAGCATATCACCAGAACAGGAGAACTTTTCATGTCTACGGATGCCACTGCAACGAAGTCTCCTTCGGGGCGGCTCAGCCTGGACTTCTGGAAATACTGGACGGGCGAAACCATCTCGAACCTGGGGTCATCGTTTACGCAGTTTGCGCTGCCACTGCTGGTCTTCCAGTTGACCGGCTCCGCGCTGAACCTGGCAATCTCCACCGCTGCCACCTTCGTGCCCTATCTGCTCTTTGGGCTGGTGATTGGCGCGTGGGTAGACCGGGTGAACCGCAAGCGCATGATGATTCTCGTGGATGTGCTGATGGCGCTCAGCATCGCCTCCATTCCGGTCATGTATTTCCTGCGCATCCCCAACGACGCGCTGGTCTTGTGGATTTATGGCGTTGGCTTTGTCAGTTCCACGCTGAATATCTTTTTCAGCTCCGGCGAGTTTGCCGCCATCCCCAGCCTGGTAGACCAGAACGATCTGGTCACGGCTAACGGGCGTATCCAGGCCAGCTTTGCCGGGGCCACCATTGTTGGCCCGCTGCTGGCGGGCGCGCTGCTGCATGTCGTGCCGCTGGCGGCGCTGCTGCTGATTGATGCCAGTTCGTTCGTGGTTTCGGCTTGCACGCTCTCGCTGGTGCGCCGCAGCTTTAACTCCGAAGAAAAAAGAGAAAAGAAAAACATCTTTCACGATGTCATTGAGGGGCTGCGCTATGTGCTGCGCCATCCGGTGCTGCGCAACATCTCCGCGATGATGGCGCTGGTCAACTTCTTCGCCACCACGACGGCTACGCAGTTGGTGCTCTTTGCGACAGTGATGTATCATGCCACCGGCTCAGAGATCAGCCTGCTTTTTGCTGCTGGCAGCGCGGGCACCGTCGTGCTTTCGCTGCTGGCCGGGCCGCTGCGCAAACGCTGGAGCTTTAGCCGCGTGGCCCTGAGCGCGCTGGCGCTGGATGGTCTGTTCACCATCGTGCTGGGCTTCACGCCCTGGCTGTATGGGGCTGTCTTGCTCATGGCGCTCACCGGGGGGCTGGGCGTTCTCTTCAACATCAACACCGGCAGTTTGCGTCAGGCCATTGTGCCCAGCCAGATGCTGGGCCGGGTTCTCAGCATTGCGGGCGTGCTGGCGTGGTCCGCCATTCCGTTGGGCGCGCTGCTGGGCGGCACCGTCATTCAGACGGTGGGCAAAGCGCACGTTGGGCTGGTCTACGCGGGCATCGGCCTGCTCACCTTCCTGATTCCCGTCTGCTTCTCGTTCACGCCGCTGGGCCACACCGAGCGCTACCTGCCAAAGAAGGAGGAGCAGATTGCGGAGCAGGTGTCGGCAGAGGAAGCTGTCGTAGGGGATTAGCTTGTAGCGCCGGCGTCCCCGCCGGCAGGGGCGGGGAAGGGTGTGGCTCTAGCGCCAATGTTGCCGTTTGCCACGATTGCCCGGCAGGGACGCCGGGGCTACAAATGAGGTGCTACAAATGAGCCAGATAAAACTACGACTCCTGGTTATAGCAGGTGTAGTTGGTATAGTGCTGCTTGTTGTTGGCATGATAAGCATCCAGGCTTTGGTATGGCCCTTTGATGTAATCGGGGTAACGTTGATCTGTCTGGGGGTTATTCTCATTAGACTGATGTGGGTTTCAGTGAGTCAATGAACATACACATACAAGACCTGCGGCCCGACGACGAGGCGACCATTGAGCAGGTGGCGCGGCTGCTGGCGGCGGGCTTTGCGGCCTGGCCGAGCGCCTGGCACGATCTGGACTCGGCGCGGGAAGAGGTGCGCGAATCCTTCGAGGCGGGGCGCATCAGCCGCGTGGCGCGGGCCGAAGATGGTACGCCGCTCGGCTGGATTGGCGGCATCCCCGCCTATCACGGGCACGTCTACGAACTGCACCCGCTGGTTGTCAGCGTGGCACACCAGGGCCAGGGCATCGGGCGAGCGCTGGTGCGCGACCTGGAGGCGCGCGCCCGCGAGCGCGGCGCGGAGACGATCATGCTGGGCACCGATGACGAAAGCGGCCAGACGACGCTTTCCGGCGTCGCGCTGCTGCCCAACGTCTGGGAGCATGTGGCGCGCATCAAGAATCTGCGCCGCCACCCGTATGAGTTTTACCAAAAGCTGGGCTATGCGCTCGTTGGCGTCATCCCAGACGCCAACGGCCCTGGCAAGCCTGATATACTCATGGCAAAGTCGCTTATACGAGAGGAAGAGAGCACGTCGCAATGAGCACGCACCTGCCGCAATCCAAACACTTCACCTTGCACCAGCTTACTGATGGCATTTACGCCGCCATTTCGATTGAGGGCGGCGGCGCCACCAGCAACGCGGGCATTGTGGACCTGGGGGACCGCACGCTGATCTTTGATACGTTCCTGACGCCGCAGGCCGCCGAAGACCTGCGCGACGCCGCGACACACCTGACGGGGCGCCCGGTGAGCCTCGTCGTCAACAGCCACTGGCATGGCGATCATATCCAGGGCAACTGCATCTTTGCGCCAGATGTCGCGCTGATTGCCACCGGGCGCACCCGCGAACTGATGGCAACCAGAGCGGACGAGGACATTGACTGGACGAAGGTCAACGCGCCCGCGCAGCTACAATCGCTGATGCGCCAGCTTGAGGAGGAGCAGGACGCGGCCAGGCGCGAAGACCTGGCGCTCAAGGTGAGCGAGAGCCGCGAAGTGGTGGAAACGCTCTGGAAGCTGGCGCTGCGCCTGCCCAACGAAACCTTTAACAGTCGGCTGACGTTTCACGGCACCAAACGCACAGCGGAACTCCTTGCAACCGATGGCGGGCATACCGAAAGCGACGCCTTTTTGCTGCTGCCAGAGGACAGGCTGGCCTTTGCGGGTGATCTGCTCTTTGTCCAGTCGCATCTGTGGATGGGGCATGGCAACCCGGACACGTGGATAGGCACAGCAGCGATGGTGACTACGCTGGATTTTCAGACCGTCGTGCCGGGACACGGACCACTGGGCACGAAAGATGATTTTGAAACTGAGATCACCTACATCCAGGCGCTGCTGAAGCTGGCGGGCGAAGCGATCAGCGCTGGCAAGACGGCAGACCAGACGGCAGAGACGCCCATCCCTGCCGAGTTCGCGGATTGGCGCTGGCGCGAGGGCTTTGGCTACAACATGCACTTCTTGCATGGGTATCTGTCGAAGCGCCAGCAATCCTAGCCGCTTGCAGAGCGCTTCGCCCGGCACGGTGGCCGGGGCTACAAGCAGCGCGTTCCGCTTGTAGCCCCGGCGTCCCTGCCGGGGAACGGGGCGCCTCAATCATCAATAGCCTGATACGCCAGCGTCCAGAAATCGCGGCAGACGTTGGGCGGATTGGGAGAAGCCCAGGCGCGCTGCGTCATCAAGATCGTGACCAAATCTTCTTTGGGGTCTGCATACCAGGAGGTGCCCAGGCCGCCATCCCAGCCAAACGTGCCAACGGACTGCGCCAGCTCGGTGCGTTTGGTGACGATGGAGACGCCAAACCCCCAGCCATGACTCTCAAAGTAGCCGGGGACCAGGCCAGAGATGGCTTTCTGCTCTGGCGTCAGGTGGTCGGTGGTCATCACCTCCACCGCAGGCCGCGAAAGGATGCGCTGTCCCGCGTGTTTGCCTTTGTGCAGCAGCATCTGCCCAAAGGCCAGGTAGTCGTCAACGGTGGAAACCAGCCCGCCCGCGCCAGACGGAAAGGCGGGCGGACGGCTCCATTGCCCACCCGTCGGCTCGTCGT
>DATBGS010000148.1:0-53755 GCA_036557885.1 Ktedonobacterales bacterium | reverse complement strand
GCCTGCCACGCACAAATGCGTGGCAGGCGCCGCTTCTGGCCTTCTACTCAGAGGTCGTCTTGCCTCTTATTCCTGGCGAGCGTTTCATTCATGGTCATCTTCAAGAACCCCATGTTTTTGAGCACCTGGACTCCTTCAGGTAAGCGTGGCCCCTCGAAAGCACCAGGCGGCAGCACTTCCCCATTCTTGAACACAGCGAAACGGCACCCATCCCAGGCATAGACGATGATATGGTCAGCCGCATATTCGACTTCGACGGTATTTGGGGGAGATGGCTGAATGGTGCTGCGAAATACCAGGAGATATTGTGTCTGCGGCTCCATTTCGTAGACAAATCCCCAAGGTTCCAGGGCAAAGGTAAACTTTGTCTCTCTTGAGTTTGTGAGCATCATTGAGACTTCGTATTCTTGCTCTTGCATATATCCTCGCTTGTTGATGGTGGTGCCTGATTCAAGGCAAAGCAAGCTGCTGCCAGCTTGCATGATCCAGTCCTTCGGCCATGTCCTCTCCAGAGAGCAGCGTTGCCAGAATTTCAGCGGATTCGACCAGGCGCGGCCCAGAGCGATTGAAATACTGATTGCCATCAACGGCAAAGACGCGACCATTGCGCACCGCGCTAAGACGCGCCCAGGAGGGATGCGCCTCCAGCAGCGGGATGTCTTGAAGAGTACGCTCCAGGCTGAAGCCGCAGGGGGTGAGGATGATGACATCCGGGTCGGCGGAGACCAACTCTTCCCAGGCCAGCCAGGGCGAGTGTGTGCCCACCTCGCCAAAGAGGTTGATGCCGCCCGCAATCTCCACCAGTTCGGGCGTCCAGTTTCCGGCGGCCATCAGCGGGTCCAACCATTCCAGGATGGCAACACGCGGACGCGCTGAGAGCGCGGCGGTGTGGGCATGCAGGCGCTCCAGGCGCGCTTGATAGCCAGCAACAAGCTGTCTGGCTTGCCTCTCTCGCTCAAGCGCTGCGCCCACGCGCAGCACATCTTCCCAGACATCGGCCAGCCGATAGGGAGCCAGGGAGATGATGCGCGGCTGGAGGCCGATAAGCTGTTTGACGGCCAGAGCGACATCGCGCTCGCTGACGGCGCAGACTTCGCATTGTGTCTGGGTAAAGATGATGTCAGGAAGCAACCCTTGCAGCCGCTCGATGTCAATACGATAGATGCTCAGCGCCTTGAGCGCCGGGTTTTCTTGTCGGGCTGCCTGGCTCAGCGCCTTGATCTGGGTGTCAATCTCGGCGCTGGTGGTGGCAACCTCTATCTGTACCTGGCTGACCACCGGCAAGGCGGTGACAGCAGGCGGATAGTCGCATTCATGCGAGCGGCCCACCAGTTGATCGAGGCAACCCAACTCAGCGATCATTTCAGTGGCGCTTGCCAGCAAAGATACAACGCGCATCGTGCTTTTCCCCTTGCAAGATGTTGCGACAGATCGTATTACCTGTTCTGCTTTAATGGGCGTCTTTGAGTGAGTGTCCTTGGGCGTATTCAGGGTTTGATGGGGCCTGCGTTACCTCAATGAGCGCAAAGCCTGACATGGTGACGGTCTGGCCCAGCGTAACTGGTATGGGATGCTGGAAAAGTGGGCCATTGGTAACAAAGGTATGATATTCCCCGCGCTCGCCGCAGGCATCTATTCCGGCCTGCTCGAATTCGCCCACAAGCGCGCTGCTAAGCGGTTGCCCCAGCCACTCTTCGCGGCTGCGCGCCAGTTCTATGCTGGTCAGGATGGCGTGATAGCCGCGTTGCATGACTTCGCGCACCAACAGGGCCGGCGCTTCGCCCCACAGTGGCTCAAGGTGCTGGAAGCCGTGTCCCGTCGTGCGCTCTTCATACCAGGCGCGCACATCAGCCAGGTGGATGTTGCCAAAGATGATCGTGTCTACGCCGCGAGCGCGTAAGTCTGTCAGGGCAGATAGAAAGACCTGCTCAAAGGTTTCTGGTTGGGTGGGGTGGGCCAGCAGCGGGATGCTCAGCGCGTCCGCCTGGGCCTGGATGAGTTCTTTGCGGATACCGTGAAAACGAACGCGCTGGCTGGCCTCGTCGTACATAGTGAGCAAATACTTGATCGGCCAGCCCTGACGCATGGCGCGGTCCAGGGCAAGCATCGAGTCTTTGCCGCCGCTGAAACTCAGGGCGCAGGAGGTTCTCTGGGTGCTCATGTTCGTCTTTCCTGGTCCTTCTTCCCTATCCGTTTTACACGTCTCTCACTCGGTGTTTCCGTTTCCCAAGAAGATACTATACCTTGTTCGGCAGGCGAAGACCAGGGAGCAGCCTCATTTGTGGCAGGGTGCTGGATGATACAATAGCAGGTGTTTCTGATCATTTACGCAATGCTTTTTCAGCGTGCAGAATGGATACCCACAGAGTGATAGAGCCTGTTTCGCAAGTGCGCCAGTATGAGGTGTCTTTAGTCAACCTTACACGCCAGGGAGAAGCAGTTGGGCAGGTGCTTGCGGAGGTGGGAGCAACAGAGGAAGCGACTCCTGGCCCTTCAGATAGCCACCAGGAATCTCTCCCCCGGACACTTTTGGTGCCTGGGGGTATCCCTGGCGAGCGTGTGATCGTGTCAGTGGAATACCCAGTCCCGCGCCAGACCAGGCGCAAAAAACGGCGGCGCTCGCCTCCGCCGCGGATTCGGCTGGTGCGTGTACTTGACCCTTCCTCCTGGCGGGTGGAGGCACCCTGTCCGCATTTTGGGGTGTGTGGTGGCTGTCAGTTTCAGCAGATCGCCTATGAGCGGCAGCTAGAGATCAAGCGCGAGATGGTGACTGAGTTGCTGCGAAGTGAGGGCGGATTTGCTGAGCCGCCAGTGCTGCCAACACTGCCCTGCGCCATCCCCTGGAATTATCGCAATCACATGCGCTTTTCGGTGAACCGCGAAGGTCAGGTGGGCCTCACGGCGCGCGGTTCGCATCGCGTGATTCCGTTGGCGGAGTGCCCCATCGCGCATCCGACGATTAATCGCGCCCTGAAGGTGCTGGCTGACACGCCCCAGCCTCGCCCACAGGCGCTTGTGCGTTGTGGGGCGAACACCGGCCAACTTCTGCTGCAACCGGTGCCTGCCTCTGAGGTGCGCGCTTCTCTGGAAGCGGCAGGGTTAGCTGTGCATGAGGAGACATTCGAGGAGGAACTGGCTGGCAAGCGTTTTCTGGTGCGGCCCAGTTCGTTCTTCCAGACCAATACCGCGCAGGCTGAGCAAATGGCCGCGCTGGTGCTGCGTGGGTTACAGGTTGGGCCGGGCGTGACGGTAGCGGACGCCTATTGTGGTGTGGGGACGTTTGCCTTGCTGCTGGCGCAGCAGGCCGGGCGGGTCATTGCGATTGAGGAATCCGCCAGCGCGGTGCGTGATGCGCGCTTCAACGTGCGCGAGGCGCCCAATGTGGAGATTCTCCAGGGCAAGACGGAGGAGGTGTTGCCACGCCTGACCGAGCAGATTGATGGATTGGTATTGGACCCGCCGCGACAGGGCTGCCAGCAACCCGTGTTGGATGCGTTGGTTGCGCGAAAAGTGCCGCGCGTGGTCTATGTTTCATGCGACCCGACGACGCTGGCCCGCGATCTCAAGTATCTGTGCCAGGCGCGCACGGCTTATCAATTGCTGGAGGTGCAGCCGCTTGATATGTTCCCCCAGACGGCCCATATTGAGTGCGTTGCGGTGTTACGACTTGCAGGAAGTGTAGATGAGTAGTCAGAGAACGCGCCCGGTAATGCGCCCATGTATTTTGGCTTCGTCCTCGCCGCGTCGCCGCGAGATTTTAGGGAGTGTTGGGGTACCATTTAAGGTCGTGCCTGCTCACCTGGATGAGGATGGGTTTGCCTGCCAGTTTCAGGGAACCTTTCCTGATCTGGTGGAGGCGTTGGCGGTTGCCAAGGCGCGCGCGGTGGCGGCAACTGAGCCAACGTTTGATGGCTGGATTCTGGCGGCTGATACCACCGTCATTCTGGACGGTGAGATGCTTGGTAAACCACTGGATGCTGAGGATGCTGTGCGGCTTTTGCGGCGCTTGCGGGGGCGGGCGCATCAGGTGGCAACCGGTGTGGCGCTGATTGATAGTCCAGGCGGAAGGGTTGTTTCAGGACAGCGTTGTACGCAGGTCTGGATGCGTTCGTACAGCGATGAGGAGATTGCGGCGTATGTCGAGACGGGCGACCCCTTAGATAAAGCTGGCGCCTATGCCGTTCAGCATCGTCTCTTTCGTCCCGTTGAGCACGTCGAAGGCTGCTATCTGACGGTGGTTGGTTTGCCGCTGTGCCTGGTGCGACAGTTACTCACCCTTCAGGGCAACGAGGCGCTGCCAACGGCAGCAAGCGCGGCCAAAGCCGCTGGCGTTCCTGACACGCAAAAAACGCAGCCGATGTGTATCTGGTCGCCGCTCTGCGTCGCGCCGCTGCCCAAAGGAGCCGTGTCGCCTGATCTCTAAGTGATCTCTCAATATGGTAGAAGAAACGCCCCAGCAACAACTTTCTCACCCCCTTTTCCGCTCTGCGGTGCGTGGGCGCTATGCTCCCAGCCCAACGGGTGACTTGCATCTGGGGAACGTGCGCACAGCGCTGCTGGCCTGGCTCTTTGCGCGCAAGGCTGGGGGAACCTCTGTGCTGCGGATCGAAGACCTGGACCGCCCGCGTGTGCGGCCAGGGGCAACGGCGCGTATGCTGGAGGATTTACGCTGGCTGGGGCTGGAATGGGACGAAGGGCCAGGCTGTGGTGGGCCATATGGTCCCTACGTGCAGAGCGAGCGCCAGGCGCTTTACAAGGCGTATCTGGCCCGTCTGCAATCCGCTGATCTGGTGTATCCGTGTTATTGCAGCCGGGCTGAGGTGGCGCGCGCCGCCAGTGCGCCGCAGGAGGGTGTAGATGAAGGGCCACGCTATCCAGGCACCTGCCGCAATTTACGCCCCGCTGAGCGACAGGCGCGAGAAGCTGCCGGACGGCGCCCTTGCCTGCGCTTTCGCGCGCCTGATCGGGTGATCGCATTTGATGATCTGGTGGCTGGGCCAATCACCCAGAACGTGGCTGAGGCGGTGGGAGATTTTATTGTCTCGCGCAGCGATGGGATTCCTGGGTATCAGTTTGCGGTGGTAGTAGATGACGCGCTGATGCAAATGACCCAGGTAGTGCGCGGGGCCGACCTCCTTAGCTCGACAGCACGCCAGATTGCTCTGAGTCAGGCGCTGGGGTTTCCGGTTCCGGTATATGCGCATGTACCGCTGGTGGTTGATCAGCAGGGGGCGCGGCTCGCCAAACGCGAGCATGCTGCCGGGGTGGGTGCATTGCGCGAGGCGGGCTATACTGCCGGGCGTGTGCTGGGGGCGTTGGGAGCGAGCTGCGGACTGTGCTCACCTGGAGAAGCTGCGACGCTAGATGATCTTCTCAAGGTTTTTCAACCAGCGAGGCTTGCGGGCCTCCACGCTGGCTCTGTGCTGCTGGAGTAAACAGTTTTCAGAAACGTGGTATTCTCAACTCTCGCCTGGGAAGACGCGAAGGGTAGCAGAAAGGCGGTACATGCTTGAAGATTAGCCCGGTTGTGCCCTTAGCGACCAACCAGCACTTGTGCTATAATGCAAGAGTGGAGGGCGAAAGCCATGACTCAAGCAGCCGGTTGCTCTGATGCCACCAATGGGTCACTGCCAATCCTCAGTGGCATTGCAAACTATATTCAGTGCCACAGGACATTGTTTGCCATACAGCTTGGCGGGACCGTCCTGATCCTGGCTCTCGCGGTACGATTTGGCCGCTCGCTGCGGCGGGCCATTACCGAGAACATGCTGGATGGCAAGAAAAGTGGCAGCCTGAGTAAACTGCTGGGCCATCTGGCGTATTATAGCTTGCTAGGGCTGGCGCTGGTGCTTATCGCTGCCCTGTGGGGCGTGAATGGCTATCAGCGCGATCTAGCCAAACAGCTTGCCGATCAAGCGCCGGGACTGGTTCGTAATCTCGGACTGACGTTGCTTGTGTTGGTAGTCGCGCTGGGGGTGGGCCGGGTGATTCAACGCACCACACTGGGGAGTTTGCGGCATCGCAAGATAGATGTGAATCTCAGCTTGCTGGTTAGCCGTTTTTTCTATCTGGTGGCACTCGGCATCGGGGTGCTGGTCATTCTGACCATCTGGGACGTGCAACTGATCATTCCGGTGACGGTGCTGGGGGCAATGACGCTGGCAATCTCTTTTTCCATTCAAGATATTCTGAAAAATCTGGTGGCAGGCGTCTATATTCTGGTGGAGCGTCCATTTCGCATTGGGGATCAGATTGTGGTGGATAAATATCTGGGGCTGGTAGAGGATATTCAGATGCGCGTTACCACGCTGCGCACGACAACCGGCGAGCAGGTGCTGATTCCCAATGCCATCATTTTTGGTTCTCCGGTGGTCAACAACACGGCTTACCATCGCCGTCGGGCAATGATGACGGTAGCGCTGCCGGAAAGCGAGATGAAAGTTGAAGAGGCAGAAAAGATACTGCTTGAGGCGTTGAAGTCGGTTGAGGGGATTTTGTCCGACCCACCCCCGACGATTGCCGTCAGCAGCGTTGCCGAGCAGAAGCTGACCCTTGATGTGCATTTCTGGGTTCCGACTGATCGGTTGGACCTGTTGTCTACGGCGCTCTTTCATGTGAAGCGCGCGCTTCCATCGGCAGAGGTTTCTGTTCCAGGGGTAATCGGGATGGTTTAGCCGCTCAGAGCATGTTTACGTCACCTGTTGACATCTGAGCGAGTAGAAGCGGCGGGCGGTTATATGCGAGAGAGCGCGTTCTATGTCAGGCGGTGCGGGTATGGTTGAGGCGGCCCAACGCTGGACAAGGCGCTTTGGCGTGCTTGGCGGCACATTTGACCCCATCCACCTTGGGCACTTGATTGTGGCTCAGGAAGCGGTCTCTACCCTCCAGCTTGATCGGCTCTTTTTTTTGCCTGCTGGCGACCCTCCACACAAGCATAATCGGTCTGTGACCCTGGCGCAGCATCGGGTAGCGATGGTAAAACGCGCGATTGCGAACAATCCTGCTTTTGCGCTCTCGCTGGTGGATGTAGCCCGCACCGGCCCATCGTTTACCGTTGAGACGCTTGGGCTGCTGCATCAGGAATGGGGGCCGGAAACCGCCATTTATTTTGTAATTGGCTGGGATATGTTGGATGAGTTGCTCACCTGGCACGACCCGCCCGGCGTGGTGCGGCAGGTTGATAAGTTGGTGGCAGTTCATCGCCCAGGATACCTGCTTGATGCTCCCTATCTGGCTCAGTTGGAGCAGGCGCTGCCTGGCCTTCAGGAGAAACTTCTCCGGGTGGAGACGCCCCAGGTCGCCCTGAGTTCTACCGAACTGCGCGAACGGGTGGCGCAGGGGAAGCCCATTCGCTATCAGGTGCCCGACGCGGTAGAGCGGTACATCAGAGCAGAAAATCTCTATCGCCAGCAGATACCACAGGGGCAGCCTTCTCAACACCACGCGGCAACAGACCATCTGCCCCATGAGTAGCCCGGCTTCCCTTCAGTATCCTGCTGTGAAAGAAGAAACTCTGAAAGAAGAACCCCTATGAAATTTGTCCCGTTGGCGCTGGGTGATCGCATTCGCCTGCGCAAGCCGCACCCCTGTGGAAGCTATGATTGGGTGATTTTTCGGTTGGGGGCTGATATTGGCCTGAAGTGCGAGGGGTGTGGGCGCCGTGTGCTCTTGCCCAGAAGCGAGGTGGAACGGCGCTTAAAACAAATTGTCAGCCATTCCCCTGGAACAGAAGATGCCTCAGACGGTGAGACAGCCAGGTAACGGCTTTTTGCCGCCGCAACAGAAGGTGTGACCAAGATGGCGGGTCAATCGCTTTTGTAAGTGGCTGGCACGACTGGATGCCTGGGGTGCCACCATCTTGCACGTTCTATGGGGAGCGCATGATTACTGCTTCATCCCGCGTGGGCTACCGAAGCCTGCTGCGGAATCGCTGGTTTCTCCGGCTATGGCTGGCACAACTGATTTCACAAACGATTCAAAACGCCGCAAACTATGGTCTGTTGGTGTTGATTGCTGAAACTACCGGCTCTTCAACGCTGATTGGCTTGGGCATTATTGCCTTTAGCCTGCCTGCGGTGTTCTTTGCCGTGCCTGCTGGAGTGCTGGTGGATCGCATTAATCGGCGGCAGGTGCTCTGGATGAGCAATCTCCTGCGCGGCTTGTTTGCGTTTGGTTTTGTGGCAAGCCTGCTCATTGATCGCAATGACGTGGTGCCCATTTACCTGTTGACCTTTCTCATCGCGGTAGTCAGCCAGTTTTTCACTCCCGCCGAAGGCGCAGCCATTCCGGTGCTGGTGGATGAGCGCGAATTGGTCAATGCGCTCTCGCTGTTCAATATTACCTTTACCCTGTCGCAAGCCCTGGGCTTTATTTTGCTTGGGCCAGTGATTTTGAATGTGGTTGCGCCGGTAACACTGATGGTGGTGGGAGCCTCTGTCACGTTTGATGCTGTGCAGGTGCTCTATCTGGTGATTGGGCTGGCGTACCTGCTGTGCGCTGCCTTGATCTTGTGGCTCCCTAATCGGCAGTTTGAGCTAGAACGCAGCGCGGTGCAGGGCGCATCCAGCCTGGCGCGTGTCAAGAAATTGGTGGCTGAAATCAACGAAAGCTGGCGCTTTGTCTACCGAGATCGGCGCCTGTTGATAGCTATCCTGCAACTTTCGTTTGGCAGCATCATTTTGCTGGTGATCGGGCAGTTGGCCCCCAAGTTCGTGCAGCAGTTGCTCAATCGGCCTCCCGCGAATGCGGCGCTGGTGTTTGTTCCGGCTGGGATTGGTCTGGTGATCGGGTCGGCGGTAATGCCGCGCGTGGTCAAACGTCTTGGCAAGGCACGCAGTATCAGCGTAGGAATTATTGGGGTGAGCATTACCAGTGTGCTGCTGGTTATCTGTCAGCGCGTTGCCCGGCAGATGGACCCGGACCACTGGTTCAACGACCCGGCATTTTTGGGGCTGATTCTGCTGCTGGTGTTTATCCTGGGCTGTGAACTGGGGCTGATGACGATTCCCGCGCAGACCGTGATGCAGGAGCGCACGCCAGATGCGCTCAAAGGCCGGGTGCTGGCACTGCAAATGCTTGTCTATAATGCCGTCTCTATTCCAGTGATTCTTTTTATGGGCGGCGTTGCCGATATTTATGACATCGCAGTGGTGATGGGGGTGCTGGCGGTCACGGTGTTTGTTGGTGGTCTGTTCAGTGTCTATCTGGATAGCCGCGTGCTGGCCGAACCAGGTGCCTCTGAGCGCAAAGGCCCACCATCTGGCGCTCAGGCAGCAGGACAGCACGAGCAGCGTGAGCTTGAGCCGCTGATGCAAGGCGAGGTTTATCAGCAGGCTCCCCATTAGGGGAGAATAGAGAGCACGTGAGGTGTTTCTTTCGTGTGGAGCGTTGGTTCTCGTAAGGCAGAGATGATGGCACGTTCGTGGAGTGCTCAGGCGTCTGGCACGCTGATTCCAGAAAGGCTCCCCCAATCCGCAGCGCATGAGGGAACAATCATCCCTTTGCCCCTGGTAGGGTCGCCACGCAAGATTCTGGTGACGCTGTTTGCCCCCATTGGAGACACATTGCTGGCGACGCCCGCCCTGCACCTGTTGCGGAAGCGCTTTCGCCACGCGCATATCACCGCCCTTACCTATCCCAGCAGTGCGGGCATCCTTGAAGGCAACCGCGACGTAGATCAGGTTGTCAAAATGAACCCAAAGCGGGCGGGACGGGGTTGGCTCCAGACGGCCAGAGCGTTATATGCGCTTCATGAGGAGCACTACGATCTGGTTCTGCATTTCTCTACACTTGGTCAGGTGCTTTCGACATTCATAGGGGCACGCCAGCAGATTAACTTTCCTATGCCGCGCTTGTGGTGGTTGAAGCGCACAAAAGACCTGAAATTCTTGAAAAGCCACGCCGTTGACCGCTATATGGCGGTTGTTGCCCCGCTGGGCATTGTGCCCCCCAAGGACGCCTGGGAACGCACCCCGCGCCTGGCTTTGCGGCAGGAAGATCGCGCAAAGGCGCGTGCCATTTTGCGGGATGCGGGCATCTCTTCTGATGATGTCGTAGTAGCGATACACCCAGGTGGAGAGGGATTTGATGGGCGCAAGCAGTGGGCACTTGATCGCTTTGTCACCGTCGGGCGCTCTGTGATGGAGCACTACCAGGCAAAAATAATCCTGGTTGGTGGACCAGATGATAGCTCGCTGGTTCAAGCCATTGCTGCCAGGCTCCCAGGCGAGCCAGTCATTGCCGCTGGAAAGCTGACGCTGAAACAGACAGCGGCGCTGATTGAGGCCAGCACGTTATTTATCGGCAACGATTCGGCACCGCTGCATATGGCGGCTGCGGTGGGGACAGCAGCAATTGGCATCTTTGGCCCTTCCAATATCGAGCAATTCCGCCCGGTTGGCAGGCCAGGCTTTCGCTTTCTGATAGCGCATCAAGACCTGCCCTGTAGCCCCTGCTTTCATTTTGTGGGGAGCGACCCCCTCTGGCACGTCAACCGCTGCCAGACGCGCGCCTGTTTGCAGGCCATTCCCGCCGAAGAGGTCATTACGGCGGCCTGCAAGCTGCTGGAAACCCGTTAAATCTCAACCCGTTGAGCCGCGATGAGAACAACGAAAAGGTGCTCCCTATCATCAGGGAGCGCTACTTTGTGAAAGGGAGCGTTATTTCTTCGCGCTCTTTGCCAACGAGCGCACCTGTTGGACGCGCGGGTTGGATGGGTCCAGTTGTTCGGCAATCTCCAGTTCTGCCCTGCCCCGTTTGGCTGAGCCAGCGGTGAAGTGCATTGCCGCGAGGTTCGCGTGAAACAGCGCGTTGCCGGGCGCGAGGGCAACAGCGCGCTCCAGAAGCTCGATGGCCTCAGCAGGATGCTGCTCCTGAAGGATTCCAGCCAGATTGTTGTGTGATTCGGCGTCGTTGGGATTGTGGCGAATCGCCTCCATGTAGGCAAGCTGCGCGTTGGCGGTATCACCCAAGGTGCGATACGCTCTGCCGATACGGAAATAGATGCCGGGCAGGTCTGGCTTGCGGTTGGCGGCTTGCTGGTAGCTTTCCAGCGCTTTTTGCGCTTCGTTCTGGCTGAGTTGAATCGTGCCCAGTTCGCTCCAGATTTCGGCGCGGGTTGGGTCAAACCCCAGCGCGCTCTTGAGAAGCTGCTCCGCCTCATCCATCCGGTTCGCGCGTGCCCGGAGTTCGCCCAATGCCTGGTAGGTGTCGGCGTTGGGCGCCAGGGCCAGCGCCTCTTCCAGCGAGGCAGTGGCCCGCTCACGCCAGGTTCGCGCTCCCAGAGCATTGCGTTCCTGCTCGTCGCGTTCCGCCGCCAGATACTGCACGATGCCAAGCTGGGTTAACATCTGTGCCCGATCTGCAAAACGATCCAGCATTTTGCTGTAGTACGCGGCAGCGCGTTCATATTGCGCGATGGAGCGGGCGTCTAAGACCGCCTGCTCATAAGGTGCCCGGTCCAGTGGAAGGCGAGCAATGAGTGCATCACTGTAATGCAGCGATGCGGCCACTGTGCCAATCAGTTTGCGATAGGCTTCCTCAACTTCTTGCTCAGATTGGGGGGTGGATTGCGCAATGCGGCTGGCCTCTTCTGTGGCGTCTTTGATGTGTTTTTGCAGATCAGGAATGGGCACCCCCTGGGCCGCCAGCCCCTCATCGCGCTGGCGGCTAATACGCCAGGTGCTGTTGTGCTGCGAGAGCGTGTAGCTGGTCCAATACCAGTGGCGCTGGCTCTCCGGGTTGATGATGGTGCCCATTGGCAGTTCGTCCATTTGCCCCCCCAGCGGGCTATCCTGAAGCGCCAACGACCAGAACGCCTCCAATTCTTTGCGCCCGCCAGAGCGATGTCCGGTGGGCACCCAGAGGCTGCTGGCTCCTGCTGCGGCTGCGGATTGCTCGCGTATCAACAAGAGCCGCAAGCCGCCTGGTTTGGCTTCCTCGGCCCACTGGCGGCGCTGAGCCATATATTCATCGCGTGATTGCGTGCGGCGGGCGTTGTGCTCATCGGCCAGCAGGTCATAGACCAGACCATAATCCCCAAAGGCCCACGCGCCCAGCGCATTTGCCACCACCTCTTCTGGCTCCATTCCCTGTCCAATCCAGGGGCGATCTCCCTCGCTCTCTACCGCCTGCGCTTCTTCCTCGCTGATAGGCGCGTTGAGAAGCAGATCGCGTATGAGCGCGTGCTGACGTTTGTACGTGTCTGGGAGGGGCTTTTTGCGCCAGTCATTGATGCCGAGGGCTTCCTGTACTAGCGCGCGTGCCTGCGCGAGGGAGCATGTGACGACCTCTGGATGCGCGTGGGCATGCCCTTCGTGCCCTGTGCCCTTAACGCCATAGTGCTGCTGGAAGCGTCGGGGCGTCAGAACGTCGGTCAGGGTAAATTCCTTGATGCCATCGTTCCAGAACTCCAGGAGAAAGACCATGCCTCGTACCGTGCCGGTGGTCTGGTTCTCCTGCCAGGAGATGGCAAGCTGCACCTCACCAGACTCGCGGCTTTGCGTGACATACCCCTGGGAAAATGCCCGCTCGTTTGAGCGCATTACAGGCGCCGCTTGTGGGACTGAGAAGACTGGCGTGATGCCCGCAGAGCGCAGCCGTATCAGGGCGCGGCGCGCCTCTTTCCCCAGAGCGCGGTTGTGGGCTAACTCTGCCAGCGCCAGCGCGACATCTGCGGCTTCGGGGCTGCGTGTCGTAGCCAGCCCGTTGAGAAAAGCCCGCACCACTGGCTCTGGCTGGCCCTCTACAGATGCCAGGGCTTGCCTGGCAGCCTGGCGATCACTGGATTGGCGCAATTGCTGCGAGAGAGTCTGTAGTTCGGCCAGAAGGGCTGAAACTGCCGCTTGTGTGGCTGGAGTGATTGTATCGTTTCCTTCAGGGCGCGCTGGCTGAGGCACCAGTTTCTTCCCTGGAGCGGGCGTCTTTCTGGGTTTACGGGTGTCTTTGGGCATGCGTCTTCTCCTTGCAAGACAGGCTACAAGAGGATTGTACCACGCGCGTTCCAAGTGGCGGCTGTTTCCTGCTGCCAGGTGAAGTTGACGCTGGCGGGCAGAGAGGGTACGATAAGGATGAGTCACAAAACTGCGTGCGCTGGTTATGCACGCACATTATTGGTAGGGATATGGCAAAAGTGCTTTTGAGCGCGCAGGCGCGGCAGGCGATCTGCGCAGATATGCTTCAGCGGCCACGCATTGAAGCGTGTGGGCTGCTGATTGGGGAAATCAGTGCGACGGGCGACTGGCAGGCTCAGCAGGCCATCCCGCTGCGCAACACGCGCAATTCCTCGGTGCGCTTTGAGTTTGATAGCCAGGAGTTGCTGGAGTACGACCTGGCCTATGGCGAGCGCATTATAGGGGTCTATCACAGTCACCCCGGCGGGCCGCCTTCTCCCAGCGGCATTGATACCGCCAATATGGAGAATTTGCAGCAATCGCCCTGGGTGTGGCTGATTGCTTCATTTGGCGGGCGCCGTTTGCATGGCGGCATATCAAAAGAGGATGATTTGCTGCTGGCTGCCTACCGACACGATGTTGAGCGCGGCCTGCAAACCATCGCAATATTTGTGGTGCCTTCCTCAGAGGGGGATGCTTCTTGATGCTTCAGACACTTGGGATACCCTGCCCATAGCGGAAATTCGCAAGACGGGCTATAATACCCTGGCTCAGAGAGAGATGCTGCTCGCCAGCCCTCAGAGCGTAATAAAAGCGAATTTGCCCCTGCGCCGCCTATGAAAGCGTGGCACGATGCGGATACGTCTGTTGAGTTTTGTATTTCTGAGTGGGCTGTGTGGCATGGCGATTGAGATGTGCGCAGCCCGTTTACTTGCCCCATATTTTGGTACCTCGCAGGTCGTCTGGGCCAACCTGATTGGCCTCATCCTCCTCTATCTCAGCCTTGGGTACTTTTTGGGCGGGCGCCTGGCTGATCGCTTCCCTTCTGAACGGGTGCTGGCACTGCTGCTGCTGGTTGCCGGGCTTTTTATGGCGATCATCCCCTTTGTGAGTCAGCCGCTGCTTCAGCAGAGTGTGGTTGGGCTGGGGCAGGTCAATGTCAGTATTCTGGTGGGGTCGCTGGAATCGGTCTTGTTGCTTTTCTCGGTGCCGGTGACGGTGCTGGGGATGGTGTCCCCCTTTGCCATTCGACTGACGATGCGCGAGGTGCAATCGGCTGGCAAAAGCAGCGGGAGCATTTATATGCTCTCGACGCTTGGCAGTATTCTTGGTACGTTTCTGCCGGTGTTTCTCTTCATCCCCACGATTGGAACACGCCGCACGTTTCTGGTCTTTGCGCTGGTGCTCTTTCTGGCGGCGTTCTGGGGCTTGCGAAGTTCTGTTGCGGCCTGGAGGATAGGCCAATATGGAAGGGGTCAGCATGTATCCGGAGCAAAGGCGCCCACTGGCGCTGGACGCTTCCAGCAGGCGGTGCTCCAGGTGGCGCTGGCGGGAGTGCTGCTGGTGCCATCAAGCGCGCTGCTGGCTGCTCCTTCAGGTCCGTTAAAGGCGATTCCTGGGCTGATCTATGAGCAGGAGTCGCTCTACAACTACATTCAGGTAACGCAAAGCGCCGACGGAACACGCCAGTTAATTCTCAACGAGGGGCAGGCCATTCACTCCATTTACAACCCCCAGCAAATCCTGACCGGCTGGTACTGGGACTATTTTCTGGCCGCGCCATTTTTTACCCCTGGCTTTCAACCGTCACAGCTTGGGCGCGTGGCGATTATCGGGCTGGCTGGCGGGACGATTGCGCGCCAATTTACGGCGGTGTATGGTCCCATCCCCATTGATGGGGTGGAGATAGACCCGGCTATTGTGAGCGTGGCCCGGCAGTATTTCGACATGCGCGAGCCAAACCTGCATGTTTTTCAAGAGGATGGCCGGGCATTTGCCCAGCAAACGCAAGCCAGCTATGATGTGATTGCGATTGATGCCTTTCAGCAGCCCTATATCCCCTTTCATTTAACGACGGTGGAGTTCTTTCGGACGCTCTACAAGCATTTATCCAGCAATGGGGTGCTGACGCTGAACACCGGGCATACCCAGACTGATTTTCGGCTGGTGCAGGCGTTTGTGAATACGCTGAGCCTGGTGTTTCCCAGCGTGTATGTCTTTTTGGTGCCTGGCACGTTTAATGCAGAGATTATGGCGACCAAACAGGCAACGAGCCTGGATGCCTTCGAGGGGAATCTTTCCGCTTTGCCTCCTGACAGTTTATTGGGCCAGGTGGCGCGGGAAGTGGGGCCACAGGCCGTTTTCTGGAAGCCAGATGGTGGAGTGGTCTTTACCGATGATCGCGCGCCGGTTGAGGAATTAACGGATGCGTTACTGATTAGTTATGCTGAGGGGCGATGAGTGTCCTTCCAGAAGGAGAGATTGGGTGAGTGTCACAGCAGTGGTCGGCGCTCAATGGGGCGACGAAGGCAAAGGCAAGATTATTGATGAGTTAGCTGCGCGAGCGGATTATGTGGTGCGCTATCAGGGAGGGGGCAATGCCGGTCATCGCGTGGTGTATGGGGAGCGGGAATTTGCCTTTCATCAGGTTCCTTCGGGCGTCCTTCATCCTCAAACGACGGGCATTATTGGGAACGGCGTGGTTGTAGACCCCAACGGGCTGCTTCAGGAGATGGAAGCGCTGCGGCGCCAGGGGGTGAGTATGGAGCGGCTGGCGATCAGTGACCGGGCGCATGTGGTCATGCCCTACCATTTTGCGCTGGATCGGTTGGAGGAAGAAAGTAAGGGGGCGCAGAAGATTGGCACGGTGCTGCGCGGAATAGGTCCAGCCTATGTGGATAAATACGCGCGGGTGGGCATGCGCATGGGTGATCTGCTGGATGCAGACCAGTTCCGCACCAAGTTGACCGGCGTTTTGCAGCAGAAGAACCGCATGATCACCCAGATTTACGGTGGACAGGCGCTGGCGCTGGATGAGATTCACGCCGAATATGTAGCATATGGGCAGCAATTGCGGCCCTTCATCAGCGACACACAGCGTTTGCTCCAGGACGCGCTGTTTGAAGGGCGCACCATTTTGCTTGAGGGGGCGCAGGGGGCGCTGCTGGACGTTGATTTCGGAACCTATCCCTTTGTGACCTCCTCGTCAACGGTGGCCGGGAACGCTTCAACCGGCGCTGGCTTGCCTCCACGCAGCATCAACCGTATCATTGGCGTGTATAAAGCCTATATTACGCGCGTGGGCAGCGGGCCGATGCCAACCGAATTGCACGATGAAGATGGCACCGCCATGCGAGAGCGTGGGCACGAGTACGGCACGACAAGCGGGCGAGCGCGTCGGTGCGGCTGGTTTGACGCGGTGATGGGCCGCTATGTTGCCCGGCTCAATGGTTTTGATACGGTGGTAGTGATGAAGCTGGATGTGCTTGATGCGTTCCCCACCCTGAAGATTTGCACCCAATACGCGCTGCGTGGGCAAACGGTAACAACGCCTCCCGCTAATCTCAATGATCTGGCGGCTTGCGAGCCGATCTATGAGGAAGTACCTGGCTGGCAGTGCGAAACCAAGGGTATCACTGGCTACGCCGATTTGCCTGGCGCGGCAAAGCGCTATCTGGAGCGGCTGAGCGAGTTGCTGCAAGCGCCAGTTGCGCTGATTTCGGTGGGGCCGGGCCGGGGACAAACGATCTCTCTGGATGGCTCGTTGGTAGGAGCAGCCTGAGCGACTGATGCTCGCCCAACTTGAGCCTACTCAATATCCCTACCAGAGCCGAGCCTCCCCAACTTTAGCCCAAAGGGTGTTTTGCCGGAGCGCCAGCCCGACGCGGATAGAGGGCTGGCGTTTTCTGTGTGGCCTCGAAGACGACCAGCACGCGCTGATCTTCCAGCCCAGGCAATGCAATCGGCTGGGCGCTGTGCAAGCGTCCTCCCAGCGCTTCTGCCGCGCGTTTGCCGCTCTCAATTTCTGCGCTGATCTCGCCTTTTTTCTGGGCAATCACCAGCCCACCAGGACGGCAAAAGGGCAGACAATATTCCAGAAGAATTGGCAGGCTGGCTAATCCGCGCGCCGTTACCAGATCATAGTGTGCGCGGTGGCGGGCATCGTGGGCCACTTCTTCAGCGCGTCCCTGGAGCGCAGCCACATGACGTAGCTCAAGCTGCCTGATGGCTTCTTCCAGAAAGCGCACTTTTTTACCGGTGGCCTCCAGCAGCGTCACTTCCCAGGCAGGGCAGGCTAGCGCCAGCGGTATCCCTGGAAAGCCGCCACCGCTGCCCACATCCAGCAATTGCAGCGCTTCTGCCTTTCCCTCTCTCTCCGCTTTCTCCGCTTGCTCCCCCTCTTTGCGTGCTTGCCATTGGGGGATTGCCAGCAGGCAGGTGAGCGAATCGAGAAAGTGCTTGAGCAAGATGTCCTGGGGGTCAGTAATGGCGGTCAGGTTGACGCGCTCATTCCACTCCAGCAGCAGAACTCGAAAGCGCAGGAACTGCTGGAGTTGTTCAGGGGTGAGATGCAAGCCAAGACGCTGCGCACCAGCGGTCAGGTATTCCAGATCAGCCGGTGCCTGGTTTGCCTGATTGCGTGTGCGCAGCGCCTCGTTTTCTGCCATTCCCCAACTCTCACCGCAATGATAGTTACTTGACCCGCTTGCGCTTGTTGGTCACGTAGTCCACTAGCAGGTATTCGCCCAGGTTATCTGGAGTGGCAAAGAAGGTGCGTCCGCCGTTGACCTGCGCCATTTCATTGACAAATTGAATCATCCAGGGGTCGCGTTCCAGCATAAAGGTGTTGATGACGATGCCCTCGCGCGTGCAGCGCTGCGCCTCCTTCAGCGTTTGGGCCTGGGCGCGGAAGTTGGGTGGATAGTCAAACCACCACTCGCCATCTTCATATGACACGGTTGGACCGCCATCGGTGATCATGATGATCTGGCGATTGGAACTTTTGTGTTTGCTCAGAATCTGACGGGCCAGCATTAACCCATGCGCCATGTTGGTACCGCGTTCGTGGTCATACGACCCCAGCCCGGCCAGTTCTTCTGGTTTGCGCTGCCGGGCGATATGCGAGAAGGTGATGATGGAGAGATGGTCGTGCGGGAACTGGCCGCGAATCAGGCTCTCCAGGGCGATTGCCACCCGTTTTGCGGCGAGGTAGCAATAGTTATAGACCATGCTCATGCTCATATCCAACATGAGCACCGTTGACGAACGGGTGGTAAATTCAGTGCGATAGACCTCGAAGTCGTCTTTTTCTAGCTTGACCGGCGTGCCCACTCCGTTGCGGTGGATGGAGTTCATCAGGGTTTTTTGCAGGTCCAGCAGGAACGGATCACCGAATTGATAGAGCTTGCTTTCGTCAATGCGCTCGCCGCCCACGCCGCGCGTAGGGGTGGTGTGGCGGCCAACGCGGTCCCGTTTGAGCTGAGCAAAGATGTCTTGCAGGGCTTTCTGCCCAATCTTGCGGATGCCGCGCGCGGTCAGTTCCCAGCGATTGCCCTGCCGCTGGATATAGCCAGCGTCCTCCAGCATCTTGAGCAGTTCTTTGAGTTGGTCAAGCGCCTGGCCCTCTTCATCGCCCAGCAACTGGCGCAGCTTTTCCTGATCAATCCCGCTCAGATCATCCATCCGCCGCGCATCGCGCATCTGGCGCTCTAGCTCATCTAAGCCTTGCAGGTCGCCCATCAGCCGCAGCGCCTCAGAAAGTGTGAGCGGCTGATCGCCATGCACGTTGAACTGCGTGCGATAGGGGTTGGGGGAAAGCGCCTCCAGGTTGGCGGCCAGTTCCATCATATCCACGCGGATACGGTCATCCCCCAGCATTTGATCTACCATGCCGCGCAGTTGGTCTTGCATTTCGCCGGGCATGCTGTCCATGAGAGCCTGCATCTGCGCCGATTGACGCTGCATCTGATCAATCAGGTCATCCAGGTTGTTGATGCCGGGGCCAAAGAAATCCCCATATTTCTGCATGAAGGAGTCGAAGTCTGGCTCGCGGCCCTCCTGCTTGTCGCGCAGCATCTGGTTGAGTTCGCGGATCATCTCGCGCATGCGCTTGAGGTCTTCGGGCGACATATTCTGGATGGCTTGCTGCATGCCCTGGAAGAATTGCTGCTGGACCTGCTGCTGGAGCATCTGCAAGAGTTCCTGGAATGCCTGGCGCGCGCCCTCATCCATGAAGTCGTAGTCGGTCAACTGCTTGATCTGGCCGCCGACATCAGGGGGCAGGTTGTCTAGAAACTGGAGCTTGCGGTTGGCAACCTTCTCCAGCATGTTGCGCAGCATCTCCGGGTCGAGTCCTTCGGGCGTGCCAGAAGGCGACCCCTGGGGCGTGCCGCTTTGCCCTTCCTCGCCCTCACCGGCCTGGCCGGATTGCCCCGATTGCCCGCTGGCTTCTTCACCCATGCGCCCGCTTTGCCCAGACTGTTTGCTGCGCTGTCCAGCTTGCCCGCCAGTTTGCCCGCGCTGCCCTTGCTCGCCGCGCTGCCCCTGTGCCCCCCGCTGGCCTTGCATTCCCCGCTGTCCCTGGTTGCCGCGCTGTCCTGCTGCTCCAGGGGCGTCGTCCTGACCTTCTTGTCCTTGCGCATCATCCTGCCCCTGGTCGGTTTGAGAAGGGTCGCCCGGCTGCCCATCTGGATTGGTCTGGCGTGGCATGCCCGCCTCGTTGAGACGCCGCTCGATGCCATCTCGCTCCAACTGTTTGACTTCTTCCAACTTTTTGAGGATGTCCTCCATGACGGAGGAGAGATTGTAGCGTTGCATTTGCTGCTGGCGGCGGTTGCGCACCCGTTCCATCAGTTCTTGCAGGCCCATCCGCCGCTGACCATCGCGCCCACGAAAGCCCTCGCGCAGTAATTTTTCCAGAGAGCGGCGCAGGTCGCCCTCGCGGAGATATTCTTCGGAGAGCGCCTCCAGCACTTCATCGGCATCCATATCGTCAAGTCGCTGAGTGCCGTCCCAACGCGAGTAGTTATATCGGGAAAACATGGCGAACCCCTTCTTTGGAACACCAGAAACCGAAGCCTTCGCTTTATGAACTATCATGGAACGGGCCACGCTCAAAAGACTCCTGGCCCCAGGCTATTCCCTGCTAAGAGGGATGAGTGACGGTAGCCGGTTAGCGACGATAGCGGATACGCCCGGCGGTTTCATCCTTATTAAGACGGCGATTCAGGTGCAGGCCCTCCAGGATGAACTCGACAGCGGAGGCAACCGAGGCCGGGTTCCCGTGTCCGTTGAGCTTGCTAATCGCCTGCCGCAGTCCTCCAACTTTGTCAAGCTGATGGACATATTCCATTGAAGGTAAGATGTCGGACGCCTGAACGCTCAGCCCTTTGTCAAATCCAGCAACAAGCTGCTCAAACTCGCGCACTTCAAAATAGTCGCTAAAGACCTTGACGATGGCGCTTTTGATGAGCTTTTGGATGATGCGATCTTCTTTGGCTTCGCCAACGGTGTCGAGTTCAATCTTGCCGCTGGTGGAGGCGATCACGGAGGGAAGGTCGCTGATGCGCGGGGCAACCTGACGCTCATTGAGCCGGATAGCGCGCCGCACAGCATTGCTCAAGACGTTCTCATAGTTGGAGATAGAGACGCGCACGCTGACCCCTGAGCGCTGGCTGATGTCCTGGCTCCGGCGAGCCAGATGCGTCAGCTCCGCTACGATCTCTTTCATATACTTGGGATAGATCACTTCCAGACTATCGGCGTTAAAGCGGGCGCTTTCGGCTTCCATAATGGCAATCTCGTGCTCAATGGTCTGGGGGTAATGCGTGCGTATCTCCGAGCCAAAGCGGTCTTTTAAGGGCGTGATGATGCGCCCGCGATTCGTATAGTCCTCCGGGTTGGCGCTGGCAACGATATAGACATCCAGCGGCAGACGCACTTTGTAGCCACGAATCTGCACGTCGCGTTCTTCCATGATGTTCAGCAGCCCCACCTGAATGCGCTCAGCCAGGTCAGGTAGCTCGTTGATACAGAAGATGCCCCGGTTGGTGCGGGGAATCAGACCGTAATGGATGGTCAGTTCATCGGCCAGATAGCGCCCCTCAGCGACGCGAATAGGGTCCACTTCGCCAATCAGGTCCGAAATGGTGATGTCAGGCGTGGCGAGTTTCTCACCATAGCGCCGGTCACGGCCAATCCAGACGATAGCAACGTCGTCGCCCTGCTCGGCAACTTTCTGGCGGCAAGCCTGGCAGATCGGCTCGTAGGGATTATCGTTGATCTCGCAGCCCGCAATGATGGGCACTTCTTCATCGAGCAAATTGACCAGGCTGCGCGCAATGCGGGTTTTGGCCTGCCCGCGTTCGCCAAGGAAGATCAGGTCTTGCTCGGACAAAATAACGTTTTCAATTTGCGGGATGACCGTCTCATCGTAGCCGATAATTCCAGGGAAGAGTTCTTCACCTTTCCGTATTTTGGCTATCAGGTTCTTTCGCATCTCTTCTTTAGTGGAGAGCACCTGATAGTTGCTCTGTCGAAGTTCACCAATGGTTCGAGGTTTCTGTTGGGTGGGCACTGCTGCTCGCTCCTTCAAAGGATAACGGTGGCTGCCAAGAGCGTGTAGCGCAGGTGAATTATTGGTATGTGCGACTTCCCCCTCACGCCTGCCTCTCGCTCCATCTCTCTTATGATACGTATATGGTTTCTAAAATGTCCGATGCACATGTATGATAATCCTTCCAACCAGAAAGTTCAAGCGTCGCTGCTTACCGCTCTTCCTGGTTATGCAAACCAGGAGGCTGCCTTGTGCGTACCTCTTTGTAGAGAAATGCAATGCTGATGTAGAGAGGAACTGCTGGCGGCGAAGAAGTTCTGGCGGGAGGTGGGGAAAACTATGATACACTTACTACCGGTTGAGCCTGGGGCGAAAGGAATAAAGAAGCATGCGGATCATTCTCTATCTGGGGAAGGGTGGAGTGGGCAAAACGACGATCTCAGCGGCAACGGCGGTGCGGGCTGCGGAGATGGGCAAGCGAACGCTGGTGGTCAGCACTGATCTGGCGCATAGTCTGGCCGATTGCCTGGACCAGTCGCTTACGGCAGAGCCGGTGCAGGTGGCTGAGCACCTCTGGGCGCAAGAAGTGAATGTGCTGGAGGAGATGCGCCAGCAGTGGGGCAAGGTGCAGCAGTATGTGGGCGCCACGCTGAAAAAGCAGGGCATGGATGAGGTGATGGCTGAGGAGATGGCCGTCATTCCGGGGATGGATGAACTGGTCAGCCTGCTGAATATTTATCGCAATGCGCGTGATGGCGATTTTGAGGTGGTGGTGATTGATGCCGCGCCAACGGGCGAGACGGTGCGCCTCTTGAGCCTGCCGGAGTCGTTTCTCTGGTATGTGGGGCGTACCAGCGGCCTGCAACGCACAGCGCTGACGATGGCGCGGCCATTGCTTAAAGCCTTTGTGCCTTCAACTGTGAACGTGGTTGAGTCGTTGCAGAAGCTGAACGAGCGCGTCAAGGCGCTGCGCGAGGTGCTGATTGACCCGGAAACCAGTTCGTACCGGCTGGTGGTAAACCCGGAAAAGATGGTGATCAAAGAGGCGCTGCGGGCCGAAACCTATCTGGCGCTGTACAACTATCCCATTGATGGGGTGGTGTGCAATCGCGTCTTCCCCAAGGGCAACTATCAGGACGCGCTGGTGCAGCATATGGTGTCGTCCCAGGAGCGCTACCGCAAGCAAATCCACGATACCTTCCAGCCGCTGCCAATCTGGGAGGCGCCCTATCAGGCAGAGGAGATTCTGGGTGTTGCCGCGCTGGGGAAGCTGGCACATTTGCTGTTTGGCGAGGACGACCCCACGCGCGTCTTCTATCGCGGGCCGATACAGGAGGTGGTCAGGAATGGGCAGGGCTACATCTTGCGCTTGCCGCTGCCGCATGTGGAGATGGATAAGGTGGTGCTGACCAAAAAGATGGATGAGATGATCGTTGAAGTTGGCAACTTCAAGCGTGAGTTGACGCTGCCTGCGGTGCTGGCGCCGATGGAGGCAAAGGTCGCGCGTTTTGTGAACAAGCACCTGGAAATTCATTTCGAGCCGGTTGCTGCCAGCGCGTAAAACTATTCAGAGGCGCGTGCACATTCGCGGACACAATGTCGCAAATACCAACGCAAACACTAAAAGGAGGGATGGACGGCGTGCTGCCACCAGTGCTTGAGAGGGCGCGGAAGATTTTGCTGCATGAACAGCGTCTTGGGCATACCGATCAGGCGGTGCGTCCAGGGGGGCTGGAGGCGTTTATTAAGCGTTGGGCCGAGGAAGTGGCGCATCTGCGCAGTTCTGGGGCGCTTGACGAGAGCAATCATCCTTCACAGCCAGTCCATCCAATTGAGCAAGAGCTTCGCCAGGCGCTACAAGGCTACCGCTCGCTGGACCCGATGCAGCGAGCGGCGCAGGTGCGGGCAGCGCTGGCGCACCTTGCCAGGGAAGACGGGAGCCACGACGGACCCAGCCTTCCTGGGGGTTCGGGGGGCTTCTCCTATCAAGAACCAGCAGCCACCCCTCCCGCATCTTCGGCCCCTCCACGTCTGACAAGAGATCAGACACGCGCAGCGCCTGCCTCAAGGCCATCTGGAGCCTATCCCTCAGAGCCGCCAGCGCAAAGGGCGCCACGCTATGAACCAACGCCGCCTGAGCGCGATTTTCAGCAGCAAGCCCCGCCAGGAAGCATGGTTCGGGGAAGGACTAGGCTTGAGCCAGAGGAGGCTGATGGGAGCGGGTTGCATCAAGCTGTAGAAGATGATGCGTGGCAGGATGAGGCTCTCGAAAGCTCGCTGACTCCTGCCAGGCTGGAGAGCCACTTTCTGCTGCGGGCGCAGGTGACAGCAGTGCCGGGGATTGGGCCTTCGCAAGAAGCAAAGCTGCACCGCCTGGGGATTCGCACCGTTCAGGATTTGCTGCTGTATTTTCCGCGCGAACACCATGATTACAGCAAACTGGAGCGCATCGGGCTGATTCCGCTGGAGCAGGTCGTCACCATCATGGGAATGATCTGGGAGGTGGAAAATGTGCGCAGCGCCAATGGCCGCGTGCGCACCCTGGCGCGTATCTCCGATGAAACCGGCCAGATTCGGGCGGTCTGGTTTAATCAGCCCTATCTCGCCAAGCAGTTGACGCGGGGCAGCTATATCGTGCTCACCGGCACGAAGCAGCGCTTTGGCAATCGCGTGGAGTTCAATGTGCGCAGCCACGAATTGCCGGAGCATGGCGATCTGGTGAATACCGGGCGATTGGTGCCGATATATAATCTGACCGAGGGGCTGAACGCCAAAGCGCTGCGGCGCTATACCAAATGGGCCGTAGACCGCTGCGCCGAGCTAATGGTTGAGCATCTTCCCGCCCCCATTCGCTCAAAAGCAGGCTTGTTGCCTCTGCCGCAAGCAGTAAGCCAGTATCATTATCCAGAAAATGAAACGCGCCTGGTGCAGGCCAGGCGGCGGCTGGCGTTTGATGAGTTGTTTCTGATTCAACTGGGGATGCTGGCCCGCAGAGCGGAATGGAGCAGCGGCGCCGCCGGGGTCGCGCTCCCCATTGACCCTGGTTTGATCTTCGTACCGGAGGCAGAGGGATCAGATGCTCACATGGTACCTGCCTTTCCATCCACAGACAGGGATGCTGGTCCGCTCACCTCGAAGGGCGCCCCAGCCCTGGATGGCGCTATCGAACCTTCGGGGTTGTGGAAGGTGACTATCGAACAACCATTTGAGGCGAGCCTGCCTTTCCGCTTCACTAAGGCGCAGCGACGGGTCATCCGCGAGATTCTGGCTGATCTGGGGCAGGCCAAGCCGATGTGTCGGCTGCTGCAAGGCGATGTTGGCTCCGGCAAAACGGTGGTGGCTGCGGCGGGGCTGCTGACGGCGGCAGCCAATGGCTTTCAAGGGGTGCTCATGGCGCCCACCGAGATTCTTGCCGAGCAGCATCACCGCACGCTTTCACGACTTCTGGAGCCATTTGGGATTCAGGTGACGCTGCTGACCGGCAGCCAGAAGCCCAAAGAGCGCGCCAGCATGCTGGCGGCCATAGAATCTGGGGAGTCGCTGGTCATCGTGGGCACGCACGCGCTGATTCAAGAGGGCGTCAGTTTTGCCCGGCTGGGCTTTGTAGTTGTGGACGAGCAGCACCGCTTTGGCGTCTCGCAGCGTGACGCGCTGCGTCAAAAGGGCTACAACCCGCATATGCTGGTGATGACAGCCACGCCCATCCCGCGCACGCTGGCGCTGACGCTCTATGGCGACCTGGATATTTCAACGCTGGATGAGATGCCTGCGGGCCGCCAGCAAATCGTCACGCGCTGGCGTTCTGGCACGCGCCGTGCTGAGGCGTATCGCGTGATTGCCGAGCAGGTGGCCGAGGGGCGCCAGGCATATGTGATCTGTCCGTTGATTGAGGAATCAGAGACGCTGGAGGTCAAGGCGGCTGTTGCGGAATATGAGCGCCTGCGCGCCCAGGTCTTTCCGACGCTGCGCCTGGGTCTGGTGCATGGCGAACTCAAGAGCATGGAAAAAGAGCAGGTGATGCGCCGCTTCCGCGATGGAGAGCTGGATGTGCTGGTAGCAACAGCCGTCGTTGAGGTGGGGGTAGATGTGCCCAACGCAACGGTGATGGTGATTGAGGATGCTGATCGCTTTGGCATCTCGCAGTTGCATCAGTTTCGCGGGCGCGTGGGGCGCGGGGAGCATCAGTCGTACTGTTTTGTGTTGAGCGAAGGCTCTGGCCCCCAGGCGCAGGAGCGCTTGAGCATTATTGAGCGCACGCTCAACGGGTTTCAGCTTGCGGAGGAAGACCTGAAGCTGCGCGGGCCGGGCGATTTCTTTGGCACGCGCCAGAGTGGTTTGCCAGAACTGCGCGTGGCAAATCTGGCTGATACCCGCCTGCTGGAAGAGGCGCGCGGGCAGGCAGAATGGCTCTGGTCCACCGACCGGTACCTGGAAAAGGGTGAGCATCGGCTGCTGCGCGAGCGCGTGGCAACATTCTGGGGCCGTTTTATTGGGCATTAGTTTGCTGGCGTCTTTCTTTCCCTCGACGCGCTTCCGCGTAACGTGTACTGCCCCATGCCTGGCATAGACACCGGGAAGACGGCATGGTTTAATATGCTCTGCCGAAACCAGCGTCTTGACGCATCGAGCGTGTACCAGAGTGCGTACCTTGAAGCATGTTTCCCCGAAAGACGCTGCTCTCTTCGTCATTGATGCCTGATAAAAACGCTGGGGAAAGAGGGTTTGCGCGTGAAAGCAGAGAATGCTCACCGGCCATTGATTGGCGTGTATCCAGGGTCGTTTGACCCGTTTCACAACGGACATCTTGATATTGCCACCCGCGCCGCGCAGGTGGTTGACGAGCTAATTATAGGGGTTTATGCCACGCCTGCCAAAAATCTCCTGTTTAGCACCGAGGAACGGGTGCAATTATGGAGGGAGAGCATAGCTGAGCAAGGGCTGACCAATGTACGGGTTGAGGGGTATGAAGGGCTATCGGTGGATTTTGCGCGACATACACACAGCAAGGTGATTGTGAAAGGGCTGCGGTCTGTGATGGATTTTGAGGCGGAGTTTCAGCAGGCGTTGATGAACCGGAAGCTGGCGCCTGAGATTGAGATGCTCTTGATGGTGAGCGATCAACGCTACCTCTTTTTAAGTTCCAGCTTGCTCAAAGAGGTGGCGAAGCTGGGCGGCGATCCGCATGATCTGGTGCCCGCGCCTGTGGCACGTGCATTGCAACGGAAGTTTGGCAAGTCGAGCATAGAGTGACCAGCGGTGGTCTGCTGATATGAGAGAAAGCACTGGGCTGCTCCGCTGAAGCAAGGAGGAAGAAGTATGGTCATCCTTTCTCTTCTCGATAGTCTTGAACATCTCATTACGGGCAGCCAGCGCATACCGATGACCAACCGGGTGCTTGTAAGCGAGCAGGATGTGCTTGAGTTGGTAGATCAGATACGGGCGGCGGTGCCAGAGGAGATCAAGCAGGCGCATCGCTTGCGCCAGGAACGAGAACGCTTGCTGGCGCAGGCCCAGGCTGAGGGGGACCGCATTATCCTGGCGGCGCAGGAAGAAGCTGAACGACTGACGAACGATGAAGAAGTGCTCAGATTAGCAAACGAGCGTGCTTTCGAGATAAAAAGCGAGGCCAAGGAAGAGGCCAGCCAATTGCGCGATGGCGCGGATGCTTACGCGGTGGAGACGCTGCGGGGTCTGGAGGAGCGTTTAGACGATTTGCAGGTGCTGCTTGAGCGGACGCTTCTGAGCATTCACGAAGGGGTCGAGACACTCAACCAGCGCACACGAGTAAGGAGAGCAGGCGCAAGGCAAGAGGGCGCTGATGAGCAGATTGCGGAAGAAGAACAGCAGTACCCGGAACCCCGGACAGCCCGTCGCGTTTCTCAACCGGCGAAATAGGGCAGGGGACAGCTAAGCCCGGCGATTTATGGCTCTCCATTCCTTCAGGCAGCACAGCAAATCAGCGTTGATCATGCAAGTATGCTGCGCTTGACAGTATGCTGCTTTGCTTCTTATAATGCTTTTGTTGTCTTGTAGCATCGCGAGGCAGGGCGCTTGAGGGAACAAGGGCGCTTCGCGCGGCGCGGGTGCAGGCTGATTCCAGCAGGTAGTCTGGAGCGAGGAAGTCAATGATCTATAACGTTGCTCAACTTTTAAAAGCGCAGGTGGGAACCAGCCTGTACATCGAACTCGATGATTCCGAGCCGTTGGAATTGGAGGATGATTCAGTCCGTCTGGCTGGCCCGGTGAAGGGCAAGGTTCGTTTTCGACGGACGAATCAGGGGATATTGGCGGATGGGCGCGTTCAGGCAGATGTGGAGATGGTCTGTGTGCGCTGCCTGGAGTCTTTTACCTCCACCATTGCGTTTCGCCTGGAAGAAGAGTTTTATCCAACGGTGGATGTGGTCACAGGGGTGTTTCTGCCAGAAACCGAAAATGAAATGATCTTTCCCATTGATCATAATCATGAATTGGACCTGCGCGAAGCCATTCGACAAAACCTCTTGCTGACGCTCCCCATGCAGCCGCTCTGCAAGGAGGACTGCGCCGGGCTGTGCCCACAGTGCGGGAAAAATCTCAATGAAGGACCATGCAACTGCCAGCCGCCAGAGGACGAGCGCTTCAGTGTGCTCAAAGATCTGTTTGCCAACACTGCGCAGCCAGAGTAGCAGGAGCCTCTTTGTGGTACAATGGGCGGGCGCTGGCGAAACAGGCGAGCGGCGTAGATGCTATGCGATGGAGCGAACGCGCGGGATGTACAGCCGCGCAGCCAGCCGCGCAAAGCCATCAGCAATTTTTACGATAGAGGAGAAGAACGGTGGGTGCTCTACCAAAACGAAAAGTAACCAAATCCGCGAAAGGGAAGCGGCGCAGCCATTTGCATGTGAAGATTCCCCAATTGGTGGCCTGTCCACAGTGCCGCCAGCCACGTCTGGCGCACCATATGTGCCCAAACTGCAAAACGTATCGTGGTCGCCAGGTCCAACTCGTGAAAGAGAAAGGGCCGGCGGCGCAGTAAGGCCGTCGGCGCCAGCAGGGGGTGTGAAGGATGACCGAGCGCATCGCCTTTGTCTTCCCTGGGCAGGGGAGTCAGGCTGTTGGTATGGGGGCGGATGTAGCCTCGGCATATTCTGCGGCGCGGCAGGTCTTTGAGCATGCCGATCAGACGTTGGGGTTTGCCCTGTCTGATCTTTGCTTGCATGGCCCGGAAGAAACCCTCAAAGAAACTGTGAATGCTCAGCCCGCCATTGTTGCAGTTAGCCTGGCATTGCTGGCGGCATTTGAGGAGTTTCTGGCAGCACGCGGCGCGGCGCAGCGTATCCAACCTGCTTACGTTGCTGGACACAGCGTAGGCGAGTACGCGGCTCTGGTCGCGGGAGGCGTGCTGAAGGCAGATGCAGCGCTTACGCTGTTGCGCGAGCGTGGGCGTTTGATGCACGAAGAGGGGCAGCACTGCCCCGGCGGGATGGCAGCGGTCTTGGGGTTGGACGATGCGACCTTGCAAGAGGTCTGCGCACAGGCCACACAAGAGACGCTGGCAGCGTTGGGCGCAAGCGCGCATGCCCACCCAGGGCTGGGAGAAGTGGTGGTGGCGAATTACAATTCGCCGGGTCAGATCGTGATTTCTGGCGAGCAGCGGGCACTGGAACGCGCAATGGAGCTGGCTGCGACGCGCGGGGCCAAACGGGTGGTGCCGCTGGTGGTCAGCGCGGCGTTTCATTCGCCAGTGATGCAGCCCGCGTCGGTGGGATTAGCCGCCGCGATTGCTGAACGGCAGTTCAGCGATGCCAGGATTCCAGTCATCTCGAATATTTCGGCGCGTCCCTTGCATACAGGTGCCGAGTTTCGGAAGGAACTGGCCGTGCAGATTGTCTCCCCGGTGCAGTGGACCAAGACTGTTGAGTTTCTTGCAGCGGAAGGCGTTTCCTCTTTTGTGGAGATTGGTCCTGGTCAGGTGCTTTCTGGTTTGATCAAGCGCATCGCTAAAGGAGCGACAACCTATTCGGTGAGTTCTGCTGCTGATGTGGAGCGCGTGGCAACCGGACTGCTGACGCAGGCTGCCGGGCAATAGTAATAAAGGCGAAGTTTTTCAGGAGGCCACGACCAGATGAAGCAGGGTGAACGTGATCCAGCGGGCGGGAGCGCAGCACTCCTGGCGGGCAAAACAGCGCTGGTGACGGGGAGCACTCGTGGCATTGGGCGCGCTGCGGCGCTTGAACTGGCGCGTATGGGCGCGAAGGTGGTCATCAATTACCGCGAGAGCAAAGAGGCTGCCGACGAAGTGCTTCACCAGATTGAACAGCAGGGTGGCAAGGCGCTTGCTCTGAAGGCAGATGTGAGCAAAAGCGCCGACGTGGAGCAGCTTTTTGCCACAGCTACGCAAGTGTTTGGCGGCGTGGATATTCTGGTCAATAATGCTGGCCTGACCCGTGACAACCTGCTCATGCGCATCACTGAAGCGGATTGGGACATGGTGCTCAACACGAATCTGAAATCAGCCTATCTCTGTTCTAAGCTTGCGGTACGCAGTATGCTGAAAGCGCGCTGGGGGCGAATTATCAACGTCTCTTCTGTGGCGGGCATTGTCGGCAATCCTGGGCAGACGAATTATTCAGCGGCCAAGGCTGGCATGATTGCCTTTACAAAAAGCCTGGCTCAGGAAGTTGGCTCACGCGGGATTACCGTGAATGCGGTTGCGCCTGGGCTGGTTGAGACAGAGTTGATCGGGCATCTGGATGAGGCTGCCCGCAAACGGCTCCTGGACCATGTGGCTTTGCGTCGCATTGGCACGTCAGAGGATATTGCCGGAGTGATTGCCTTTTTATGTACCCCGGCGTCAGACTATATTACGGGCCAGGTGCTGGTGATTGATGGCGGAATGGGGCTGTAGAGGTGCAAGAGGGGCAAACGATGGAGACGAAACAGCTTGGGGCCGTGCGTATTGCCAGGGAAGCGCTGAAGACGATCATCGAGATGACGGCGCTCAGCGTGCCTGGAGTCATCCGGCTGGCGCCCATTGGCGGCTATCTCTCCCGTTTTCTTGACCGCGAGGCGCCATATCAGGGGATTGCGCTGACCATGAAAGAGGAGATGGTCAGTATAGACCTCTATCTGGTGGTGCAGAGTGGGAGTAATATGGTCGAGGTGGCAACAGCGGTGCAGGATGCAGTCTCTGGCGCCATTGAGCATCTTGTCGGCCTGCACGTCAAACAAATCAACGTCTACATTCAAGATGTGGCGTAATATGGGTTGGGGGCGATGCTGAGATGCCAATGGGGGTGCGCAGAGAGGGGCGAATGGTTGCCCTGCAAGTGCTCTATGAGTGGGACTCCACCGAACATCCCGCAGAGGAGGTCTTGGCTCGTCAGGCAGATGAGCGCCGTCTTTCGGAGCAGGTGACAGCGTTTGCCAGTGAGTTAGTGCAGGGGGTGCTAGGTCATCTGTCGGCAATTGACCAGGAGATTGAGCGGGCAGCATCACATGAATGGTCGTTGCAGCAGATGGCAAAGATAGATAAAAATATCTTGAGGCTTGCAATCTTCGAGATTCTGTACAATAATACGGTACCAGCAAGAAGCGCCATAAATGAGGCGGTGGTGCTTGCTAAAACCTTTGGCAGCGAGCACTCAGCCCGATTTGTCAATGGGGTTCTTGGGGCGATTTTGGAGCAGCGGTCAGATGACCCTGGCGCGCGGAAGAAGAAGCGTGAGCCTACATGAACCCTGACAAGGAACATTGCTTTGGCTTAGCGCTTTGCCCCTGGTGGGGCCACTATATCAAGGGACGCATGTCCCATTGCTTCCCTTTGGGGTAGAACATGAAAGGAGGGCGGTGCTGCTCCCCAGGTGACTGGCAGGAGTATGGGCGCCGCGCAGGGTGAATGAAATCGGATTTTGATGTATTTGATCGACTGAAGAAACTTATTGTGGATCAGTTGGGTGTGGATGAGGCTGATGTGGTTCCTAGCGCTTCGTTTGTTGATGATCTAAATGCGGATTCGCTTGATCTGGTCGAGCTGATCATGTCGCTCGAAGAGGAGTTTAAGCTCCAAATCTCGGATAAAGAGGCCGAGGAGATCAAAACGGTTGGCGATGCGCAGGAGTTTATCGAGGAACACCTCCGCTAGGCGGAAAAAGGTCTTATGCTCTATGGGGCATGGCTCGCGGTGGGCTATGCCTTTTTTTGTTGTACACTTGTCCCAACGCCTGATCAATATCTGATCTAAGATGGCCTTTGAAGTGTATGAACACACAGCACCATGAGCAGAGGGGGAAGGCGCAGAACGCCTGAAGTAACCAGCGCGGGCAGAGAAGCGAGGGAAGTTCCTGGGCGTGGACCTGGGGCGCGATGGTAGCCCAACCCAGAAGATCATGGTATAATTCTCGTTGAATGTGAAAAAAACACCTTCGCCAGTAGCGCCCCGGCGCCACTGACCAGCGGAAAGCGAGGCAGCACATGCCATTTGGATTTCACGGCTTTGATCTGGTCGTCATTTTGATCATCGCGCTCATCATCTTTGGCCCACGCAAACTTCCAGAGATTGGTGGCGCGGTTGGGAAAAGCATCCGCGAATTTAAGAAGGCGACCTCCGAGGTGGTGGAGCAGGTCCAGAACCCCAAGCCCCCGGAGCCAAAGCAAATTCCTCCGACCCCATCGTCCAGCGTTGCCACGCCACGCGCCTCTGAGCCGCTCGCTTCTTCTATCTCCGATGCGCAGGTAGTTGAGTCGGCAGCCCGCGATGGCGAGTAAGCAGAATCGGGCGTCGAGGCAAGCATGGTCCATGTTGAGGCGCGGATAGTCGCATAGAGATGGGATTGCATGCGCTTTCCGCTGCTCTTCTGGTGGCCGCAGTTTTTTTAAGGGGAGAGGCTGGTGTGCCAGCAACCAGGAATACGTCTGGCGTGCCGGGCAGCACCCGCTGATTTCTAGCGAGCGGGTGGGCGAGGTGCGCATTCGAGAGAGGCAAGTATGGCAACGAGCGAAGCAGAATTCGAGCAGGCTGTCGGCGTTGACGAGCCAGAGTCACCTGACCAGGAGGAAGAAGAAACCGGCGCTACGATGACCCTTGTGGAGCATCTGGAGGAATTGCGCCGTCGGATTCTTGTCTGTGCTGTTGTCATTGTCCTGGGCAGTATTGTTGGCTTTATCTTCCGCGAGCAAATTTTGCACGTGCTGACGTTGCCGCTCCCGCCTGATGCGGTTGGCATCAAGACCACCCCAGGAACCGAATATACCCTGGTGGTCAACGGGGTTGGCGAATCGTTCACCGTGTTCCTCAAACTTTCGGTAGCGGTGGGAATATGCCTGGCTGCGCCGGTAACGCTCTATCAGGTATGGGCATTTGTGGCCCCAGGACTGACACGGCGCGAGCGCCGCTGGGCTGGCCCGTTTGTGATGGTTGGCCTGGTGTTGTTCCTGGCTGGTCTGGCTGTCGGCTACTTCACTCTGCATTTTCCGGTACAGTGGTTAATCAATTTTGGGAAAGGCGATTTTCTGGAACTGGTGACGGCGGACAGCTACTTTACCTTTATCGCCTTCTTCATGCTGGCGTTTGGGATCGTCTTTGAACTGCCGCTCATCTTGACGTTTCTGGCCCAGATTGGCGTCGTGTCCTCGCAGCTGTTGCGCAGGAAGCGTGTGGTGGCGCTGGTGATCTTGTGGATTCTCTCCACCTTTCTCACCCCAGGCACCGACCCTTACAGCCCGGTTGTTTTGGGCACCGCGATGACAGTGCTCTATGAACTCAGTATCATCATGATTCGCGTGACCAGGAAATAGCAGCACACCGCTACGAAGAAAGAAGAAAGAAGAAAGAAGAAAGCAGCCCCGCTCAGCCTGATGGAGCGGGGCTGCTTTCTTCTTTCTTCGTACTCCTTGTGCTTTGTCTTTTCAAGAAGCCAGATCAGGAGCGGGCTTTTTTCGCCTCGCGCGGCTTGGGGAAGTATTGCAAGAGGCGCTCGTTGCGCAGGTAGTTGGCGCGATCTTCGCGGTACCATTTTTTGCGCAAGGGCAACCTGGACGGCCAGAGATAGATTGCCAGCCTGATGGTGACATAAACCAGCCAGAGCAGCCACAGGTAACGCCAGAAGCGCCAGGCAAAGAACGTGGTATCCAGCAGGTAGCGGCTGGCAACCAGCGGCAAACCAACCAGGGCGATAGCCGCGAACTTGTTGGTGTATTTATCCATGAGCCGCTTGTTGAGGACGTTCTTTTTGAAAAAGCGCTTGCGCCCCTCTGACCAGTAATAGGCCCAGGCCAGCAGCCCCAGGACGCAAAAGATGATCCAGGGAAGATAGAAATGGAATTGCTCAGAGCCATTTGGCCCTTTGCCCAGCCCGTTTCCAGCCGTGACTGGATCGGTAAATAGCCATTGAATCAGTGCTCCCATGAGTCTGTATCGCTCCTCATCAGTGCCCGCGCGTCCCTATCCTATAAGGAACCACCTGAAGGTGGCAAGCCGGGCAGGCGCGGCGAAGTTGGTAGTTTCTGAATAAAACTCGATGATGTCAGCCCGATGAGTCCAGGTCATGGGCTAACTGCATCATATCAAATCAACCCCTGGAGGTCAAATGCAGGTCAGATACGCGCCTGGAGGCGAGCGGCTTATCCCAGCGCCTGCTTGAGATCAGCGATCAAGTCCTGCGGGTCTTCAATGCCAACCGAAAGGCGCAGCAGCGTGTCAGTAATGCCGCGTCGTTCGCGCTCGGCAACGGGAATGCTGCCATGTGTCATGCCAACGGGATAGCACACCAGCGACTCTACTCCGCCCAGACTTTCTGCCAGGGCAAAGAGCTGAAGCCGTCGCACCGCCTGATCTACATCGGCGGCGGTACCTTTCAGATCAAACGACACCATGCCGCCAAAGCCCTTCATCTGGCTTGCTGCCAGGGCATGACCAGGATGTTGGGACAGGCCAGGATAGTAGACTTTCCGCACGCGAGGGTGTTCGCTGAGGAAATGGGCAATGGCTTCGGCGTTGGCGCAGTGCTGGCGCATGCGCACGGCCAGCGTTTTGACCCCGCGCAGGGCGAGCCAGGCGTCAAACGGCCCCGGAACGCCACCAGCGGCGTTCTGGTAAAATTTCATGCCCTGATAGGCTTCCTCGTCGGAGGTAATTACCGCGCCGCCGATCATGTCGCTGTGCCCGTTGATATATTTTGTGGTGCTGTGTACCACGAGGTGCGCGCCCAGCTTTAATGGTTGTTGCAGATAGGGGCTGGCAAAGGTGTTATCCACCACGAGCCGAAGCTGATGCCGTCTGGCGATGTCGGCTACGGCTGCCAGGTCTACCAGATTAAGCAGCGGATTGGTAGGGCTTTCTACCCAGATCATGCGCGTGTTGGGACGAATGGCCCGCTCGTAGGCGGCAACATCGCTGGCGGGGACATAGGTGAAGTCCAGACCCGCGCGCCGGAGCACGCGCTCAAAGATGCGGTAGGTGCCTCCGTACAGGTCGTCGCAGGCCACCAGATGGTCGCCTGGCGAAAGCAGGCTGAGGATGGCGCTGGTACCAGCCATGCCGCTGGCAAAGGCCAGCCCAAACTGCCCTTCTTCCAACGAGGCAAGGCAGGCTTCCAGAGCGGTGCGCGTGGGGTTGTGTGTGCGCGAATATTCGTACCCTTTATGTTCACCCAGGCCTGCCTGCGTATAGGTGGAGGTTTGATAGATCGGGGTGATCGTCGCTCCAGTGGTTGGGTCTGGGGCCTGCCCGACATGAATAGCCCGTGTTGCAAATTCCATCGTAAATACCTGCTTCCGTAGTAGACTTGTAGCTCTGCCTGTGATTGATGTGCTCTGGCGCGAATTATATCATTTTACCCTGATCGGGCACCGCTCTCTTCAGTCAGGCGTCCTGGCCCCCAGGCTGCGCCCACGAGCGTGGCGCCAGTTGTACCAGCGATACCAACTATGCCAGCTATGCTATAATAGACGTATATTTGGAGCGCTCGTCGCCGTTGTGGTGGCTGGTACTTGAGCGCGATACTGCAAGCCTTATTCCTATAATACTCCGGTGCTTTTGTCTTGTGTGATCTCCGTGACCTGGTAACACCAGGAGCACTCTTCCCTTACTCCCATGAACCAACCAGACAATCTTGAAGAAAACCAGATCAAGCAGGTACATGGCCTGCTTCTTGGGTGGTATGCGCGTCAGGGGCGCGACCTTCCCTGGCGGACGACCAGCGACCCCTATTCTATCCTCGTCTCAGAAATCATGCTCCAACAGACGCAGGTGGATCGTGTTCTGCCCAAGTATCGAGAGTTTCTGGAGCGCTTCCCCACGCTGGCGCAGCTTGCCGAGGCTGCGACGGCGGAGGTGATTCGGGCCTGGGCGCCGCTGGGCTACAATATGCGCGCGGTGCGCTTGCAGGCTATTGCCCGGCAGGTGCTGGCTGAGTATGATGGTAAGATTCCTGCTGATGAGGCTGAACTGCTCAAGCTCAAAGGCGTGGGGCGCTATACGGCAGGTGCGCTGGCGTGCTTTGCCTACAGGCGGCAGGTACCAACGGTAGACACCAATATTCGGCGGGTGCTTCAACGCATGTTTGTGGGCATTGAGCGCGAAGCAGCCCCGCTGAGTGAGCAGCACTCCTGGGAGTTAGCCCGGCAGGTGCTTCCTCCAGATCGGGCGTATGAATGGAATCAGGCATTGATGGACCTGGGGGCGACCATCTGCACGGCGACCACTCCAGCGTGTGAAGTCTGTCCCCTACAGCAGGTGTGTGCGGCCTATAAAGAACTGGGGGAGCATGCGTTGTTTCCTTCAGGGAAGGATTTGCGCTTGCTGGTTCAGCAGCAGAAGCAGCGGCCTGCAAAATCTGGCAGACAGCAGCCAACCGCTACAGCAAGCGAGGCTCAAGAGGCGCTGGCAAGGCCAGCGGTCCCAGGCCCACTGACGAAGGTGGCAGAGGCGACATCAGCGTATAAAACGGTACCATTTACCAGCACGAATCGCTATTTTCGCGGGCGCGTCGTGGATGCGCTGCGCGCGCTGGCGCCGGGTGAGCGTTTGTCGCTGCCTGAGCTGGGGCCGCAGGTGAAGGCAGATTTTTCTGCGGCTGAGGATATGGCCTGGCTCTCTCGCCTGACCGAGGAACTGGCTCGCGACGGGTTGATAGCTCTCCATCACGCTTCTGGTGAACCAGCCGGTAAGCTTCAGCCGGCGGAAAGTCTCCTGCTGGTTTCGTTGCCATAATGGTGTAGAAACTGTATGCCTTTAACGGTGCCTGCTTTTGCTGCGGCCAGGGGGACACTGCGACGTGTTACACTTTGAGGAGCTGACCTGGCCTGAATTAGAGGCGCTTGATCGCGTACACACGGTGGTGTTTGTGGTCCTGAGTCCACTTGAAGAACATGGGCCTCACTTGCCGCTGGGAACAGATCTGTATACGGGCCGGGGCATCGCTGAAGCCATCGCGCTCCGCCTGGAGCAGCACTACCCGCAGGTCACATGCGTGCTTTTGCCCGCCATCCCCCTTGGGTCAGGGGCCATCCCGTATCTGGGGACGATTGGGACGCCCGTTCGTCTGGTGCGTCAGGCATTGTTCCAGGCAGGCAAAGCGCTTGCCAGGGATGGCTTTCATTGTATTATTGCCGTCAGCGGCCATTTAGGGTTGAGCCATCTCTCTGCGATGGAAGCGGCTTCAAAGGCGGTCAGCCGCCGTTATGGGATTACGATGGTTGCTCCGGTGGCAGGCATCTGGCATCGCCTGCTGCACAGCAAGGAGCTAGGTGCCCGTTTCTCTGGGCTGAATGAACCAATCGTAGGCCAGGCATTGAAGCTGCTCTTGCGCGCGCATCACAGCGGCTCTATGGAAACCTCCTTGATGCTGCATTTGCATCCTGAACTGGTGAACATAAACTATCAACACCTGAAGCGCGTTGACTGGTGGCATCTCGTCCGCTGGCGTGGTTGGACCCGCGCACATTGGCCGGGCTATGTGGGCGACCCGACGCTGGCAAGAGCGGATGTTGGGCAGGTGATGGTTGAGATGATGGCTCAGTTGGGGGCTGATCTGGCGGCGCGCATGGTGGAGGAGCAGGTTCAGGCCCGGCAAGCGGCGCCCCTGACCAGCCGCAATGTGCTTCGCCCCAAAGTCGCCGCCTCGCTGTTGCTGATCTTTGCTGGCCTGGCGAGTGGGGTGGCGGGTCTGTTGTTTTGGAAGGGGAGACGCGGCCATCCAACTTAAAAAGCGCGTTTTCAAAACCCATTTCAAGTCGTGAAGGAGGAAATGTGGCTGATTTGTTGTCTCCTGATGAGCATGCTGATGATGCTGCGTTGAATGATCGCAGCGATTATCAGCACTGTTTTGTGTGTGGCGCGAAGAATACAACAGGGCTGCGGCTGAAGTTTCACCGCGAGGGCGAGCAGGTGGTAGCCGACTTTTTGCCTGATGCTTCGTTTGAGGGGTTTCCTGGCGTGGTACATGGTGGGATTTTAGCCTCGCTGTTGGATGAGACATTGGCGCGCACCGCCCTGTTATATCAGCAATGGGTGATGACCGGGCGCCTGGAGATTCGCTTTCGACGCCCGGCGCTGGTGGGGCAACTGCTCCGGGTGACGGCTGAGGCAGAGCAGCGCCGGGCACGGATGGTGATTGCTCGCGGCAAGATCGCTCTGGCAAACGAGCCGTCCATCGTGGTGGCGGAAGGCCAGGGAACATTTCTACCCTATCCAGAGGAATTGCGCGAGCAGGCGGCGCAGCGCTATCCGGGGTTATTGGGCTACTTTTGAGGAGAAGGAGGCGAGGAGAAGCGGGGCCAGAGGCTCAGCTTTTCTTTCTGCTTGCAGGTTGAGGGGCCTCGTGTTATACTGGTCATCGCAAGAACGAGAATATCTTGCGATGACCAGTTTTGTCAGGAGTGGAAGGCTTCTGATCTTCCACGTGGTGCCCATCGTGCATCCACCTGCTCAGTTGGTCTGTCAACAGGTGTAGGGAAAAGTACGCGACATCTGTCGGTGTTTCATTCAACCCTATCGTCACAGGAGTACATGGCAAAGAGCACTTTGACCAGCAAGGTGAGATGATGGCAAGAAAAGACTCTGAGAAGGATGTGGAACGCCCACGCTACTACTCGCAATTTTGGCTGGATGTAGCAGCCGGGCGCAAGGTGTTTACCGGAGGTAAGGGCGCGCTAGAGACTGATGAAGGCGATGGGTCTGAGCAAGACGAACTGCCAGAGGTGCCGATGAAGGGGCCAGCCGCAGTGAAAAGCGCCCCCCCTCCAGCAGCCCCTGCTGAGACGCCCGCGCGTTGGTCGGCCCCTGCCGGGCAACAGTCAATTCATCTGAGCGGCAAAGAGTCGCTGGCTGATCTTGCGGCGGCTGCCGGACTGGTTGACATCGGGGATAATGAAGAGGTTCCTGAGCTGACGGGGGATTTCTCCGAAGACGTAGAGCAGGGATCAGAGACTCCGCTGGCGCTGGCTGAGGAGCCAGGAGAATCGTCGTTCGATTATGCGAATCTCTATGATGAGGTGGATGAAGAGGAGGAGGACGAGGGCTGGTCACCGCGACGCGGAAAGAAGCCCAAGAAGCAAGAGAAGCCACGCCGCCGAGAGAAAGGGCGAGACTATTAGCCCTTTTCTCAAAAGCTGTATCAAACTCTGGTGAGAAATGCTCTGACGGGGCCAGTTCACATTACTGGCCCCGTCAGAGTGTTCTGCATGGGAAAATCGGACCCTGTAAAAACAAAAAGTAAAAACGAGAAGTGCCACCCGTTTCAGGGCCTAACTGGTGGACGCCAATGAGTCGAAGAGAGGAGATGTCCATGCGCATTGTGGGCGGTGAAGCGAAAGGGCGTCGCCTCAAACATCCGAAGACAATGGGAACACGTCCGGTGATTGACCGGGTGAAGACCGCTCTCTTTGATATTCTGGGGGAAGATGTGGAAGGGGCGCGTTTTCTTGATCTCTTTGCTGGAACGGGTTCGGTTGGCCTGGAAGCCTTGAGTCGCGGCGCCGAACACGCCACGTTTATTGAGATCAGTTACCAGGTGGCCGCCGTGCTGCGCGAAAATCTGCGCATCACCGAGTTGGCTGAACGCGCTGAGGTGATACGCGGCGATGCGTTTCGCTTTCTCGAACAGCCCGCGACTGAGGGGCGCCAGTACGAGATTATCTACATTGCGCCCCCGCAATATCAACACCTGGCAGCAAAGGCGCTGGCAAGTCTGGATGCTGCGTCGCTGCTTGCTCCCGGTGGGCTGGCAGTTGTGCAGATTTTTCCCAAGGAGCGCGGCGATCTTGATCAGCTTGTGTTGCAGCACCTGCGCCAGGTGGATGAGCGGCGCTATGGCAGCACCCTGTTATTGTTTTATAAAGAGGGGCAGAGCCAGAGCAACGAGAAAGAAGACGACTCTCTCTAGTGTGAGAGCGCACGCCAGTCCCAAGAGAGCACGCGAGGAGGGCCAGATGTCTAAACCTGGGGGCAAGTTTGCCTTTCTGGATGATAGCGAGGTGGTCCGGCGTTTGGGCATTGACCGGAAAACGCTGGAACAGTTTGTAAAAGAGGGACGTTTACGCACCTATGGGGGTGTGGGCAAAGGGGCCTTTTTTAAAACGGGCGAGGTTGAAGCGCTCTATGCCGCGCTGCACCCTGAAGCGCTGGAGGAGCCAGCAGAGGCAGCGCCTCTGATAGAAGTCAAACCAGCCAGGCCCGGCCATGATCCCGCTATGCGCGTGCATTTGCGTTTGCAGGCCGATCTGAAGTGGTTTGATATTCGTGAGGAAGATATGGCGGCCTGGATGCGGGAGTTAAGCCCTGAGGCGTATCAGCGCCAGCGCAGCACGATCTTGCAGGTGATCGGCAAGTTGCAGCATATCGTGGACCTGATAGACGCCAACAGCGACCCGCGCCAGCCATCCTAGCTCTGACAGGCGCGGGGCACTCAGACATTGAGGTACCTTCCTCGTGGCGTCTGCCTCTCTTCTCTTCTACTGGCCCTTTGCTCGTGTCTCCTTTTTGCCGAAGCGTTGCAGGATTTCAGCGAGATGAGCGCGGTTCTCCTCGCCGCTCCTGGGGGTGAAGAGGGAAGCCCAGACCGCGCCGCTCCCTAGTCCGATGGCGAAGATTCGCCCAAGGTTCCAGGTATGATGAACCGATTTGCCGGTGTAGGCAACCCCGTTGGAAATGCCTGTGCCCACCGAGGAGAGGCTGTTTTGGACCTGGTTGGCGGTGCGAACCGAGGTAGCGCGTGCTTTTTCACCGAGCAGACTAATCTGGCGGGCTGCCAGTTGTGAGGATTTTTCCAGTTGCCCCCTGGTGCGTTTGGAGACACTGTTGCTCCTTAGCTGCCGCTGCATAGCCTTGATCCTGCTGGGAGCTTGCTGCGCTGGCCCGCTCAGTTGGGTGATCAACTGATCAAATCTTCCTGGAGCGCGCAAAGAGGCGCCTCGCATCGGGAAGAGCGAAGCCTGTTGCCACCCGGTTTTCACTTTCCCCACCAGCGCGCGCCGACGCCTGCGCTTGTTCATCTCTTGGATGAGCAAGAGCGTGCCCGCGCAGGATACCGCAGTGGTAACGACCCCAGCGCTGATATAAAACCAACGGCTACGATACCAGGGAAGAGCCATATCCAGGTCAGTCCCCTCAGATACCTCTCCTGGGAAGGCTTCTTCGGCAGCATCTGGGAGGACGATGGTTTCGATCATCAGCACACTGTCTTCGCCCTGATCTGTGGCAGCACGTTCTAAAAGCTCTGCTGCCTCTTGTGGGGATGGTTGTTCGATGTCTGGTGGCTGCTCGGCCTGCCCGCCTGATAAGGGGTCTAGGCCCTCGTTCAACAAAAAATCGCCGTTCTCATGGGGAATATCATTGAGCCGATGGGGTGTATCGTTCATGGCAGGAATATCTTGTTGCATGCGCTCCCTCCTCGAAGAACTTATGATATGTGAGTGCAAGGAATCAAGCATGCTGTGCCTGGTTCCACGCTTGATGAGAGTGCATCTTCCATGCCATTTATTTCAATGGGCAAGGAGGTAGCACCTTCCTCTGAAGGGGGTTGTAGAGTGCACAAAAACCTGGCAGACCTCGTGCAAACCGAGATGAGGTGCTATCAAGGTGAGGAGCAAAAGAGGCGACAACGTGAGAAAGATGGGGGAGAGCGCAAAGAAGACGAGGACGAAGAAAGAAGAAAGAAGAAAGAAGAAAGCCCCATCACCGTTGTGATGGGACTTTTGGGCTGGGGTACTAGGATTCGAACCTAGACAACGTGATCCAGAGTCACGGGTCCTACCGTTAGACGATACCCCATCAGCAGTGCAAGATTGAACCGTCTGGGTTGGCAATCAATCCGCGCAAAGAAAAGTGTACCACGCTGACCCCAGGGATGTCAAGGATTGGGTGTCTGTTTTCCAAAAGAAAAAAAACCCTCTCTGGTCTGATCGGATTTTGGCGCAGGAATTGCTGGTGGGAAAACCTTGACATTGGGTTGGAGATGGTGTTATAATCTTAAATTGTCGAAGTGGGCAAAGATCAAATTCGCTCACACACCCAGCCGTAGGTGGAGGTGGCGCTTCCCAAGGCAAACAGCAGTGGTAAGGCGGTGGGTGTGGTGACATCTTTTTGTCTGCCAGGTCTGGTGAGAAGCGTTGCGTTTCTTTTGCCGCGCCTGGGAGGACCAAGGGTACACATCGGTAAAACTTTGGGCAGCCTGGCTAGCCAACCTCACGATTCTTGGGAGTGCAATCTTTAGAGTAACCGCTTGTTCTTACAACCTGTGAGATCAAGGGCGGTTACTTTTCTTGTCTGTTTTCGTTGTTCACACATGCAGCGCCGCCGCCGATGACTTTATCTCTTCTTTCCTCAATAACAGGATTTCTGTTGGCAGAGAGGAATTTTTTCCGGCGGCATGGGCAACTGGCGAGAGGAGCTTGTACCGCATGGCAGTTAGCATGGCCGTGACGCCTCCAGAACGAGTCACGTTCGCGCACATTCCTGACATTCGTCCAATGCCCAGCCTTATCCAAATTCAGCTGGACTCTTTTGAATGGTTCAAGAAAGAAGGTTTACGCGAGCTTTTTAATGAAATCTCTCCGATTGAAGACTTTACCAGCAAGAATCTGAAATTAGAGTTTTTTGTCCCCGATGAGCCGTTTGGCAAACCCAAATATAGCGAAGATGAATGCCGTGATCGGGATGCCACCTTTGCCGCCCCGCTCACGGTGAAGGCGCGTCTGACCAATAAAGAGACGGGCGAAATCATTGAGAAAGATGTCTTCATGGGCGATTTCCCGCTCATGACCAAAGAAGGCACCTTTATTATTAACGGCGCCGAGCGCGTCGTAGTAAGCCAGCTTGTGCGCTCGCCTGGCGTCTACTTTACCTCGGATGAAGACCCTGGCACCGGGCGGCTGCTGTTTGCGGCCAAGCTGATTCCCAATCGCGGCGCGTGGCTGGAGTTTGAAACCAGCAACAAAGACCTGCTCTCGGTCAAGATTGACCGCAAGCGCAAGATTCCGGTGACCACGCTGCTGCGGGCGGTGGGGTACAGCCAGGACCATGAAATCCTGGAACAATTCAAGGAGGTGGATACCAACCCCGACCACCATTACATCACGGCAACGATGGAGCGCGATCCGGTCAAGACGCCCGATGACGCGCTGCTGGAGTTGTACCGCAAACTCCGCCCTGGCGACCCGGCCACGCTGGAGAACGCGCGCACGATGGTGAATAACCTGTTCTTTCACCCCCGGCGCTATGATCTGGGGGGCGTGGGGCGCTATAAGCTGAATCGCAAGCTGGACCTGGCGATTCCGCAGACGACGCGCACCTTGACGAAGGAAGACCTGGTGCGCATCATTGCCCGCATGATCGATATGAATAACGGGCGGGCGAAGAAAGATGATATTGACCATCTGGGCAACCGGCGGGTGCGCAGTGTGGGCGAGTTGATCCAGAACCAGTTCCGGGTGGGCTTGCTGCGCATGGAGCGTGTCGTCAAAGAGCGCATGAGCGTGATTCAGGAGCCGGGGCAGGCGACGCCCAATCAACTGATCAATATTCGTCCGGTGGTGGCGGCCATGAAGGAGTTCTTTGGCGGCAGCCAGCTCTCGCAGTTTATGGACCAGACCAACCCGCTCTCGGAGATTACGCATAAGCGCCGCCTATCGGCGTTGGGTCCAGGCGGCCTGTCGCGTGATCGCGCCGGGTTTGATGTGCGCGATGTGCATCAGTCGCACTACGGACGTATCTGTCCGATTGAGACGCCGGAAGGTCCAAACATTGGGTTGATTGGTGCGCTGGCGACCTATGGGCAGATTAACCCTTACGGGTTTGTGGAGACGCCCTATCGCCGGGTCTATCATCGCTTCAAGAACACGGACCCCACCCTGATTGGGCAGACGCTGAGCCGGGAGGTCAAGGATGGCGCTGGGAAGACGCTTGCTTCTGTGGGGACAGAAGTGACCGAGGTGCTGTTCCAGAAACTGGCCGGGCTGGAAGCGCAGGATATTGCGATTGTGCCCTGGGTGTCAGAAGAGGTGGTCTATCTGACCGCCGATGATGAAGAGCATTTCGTGATTGCCCAGGCCAACGCGCCGCTGGATGCAAAGGGCCATTTCCTGAATGATCGTATCTCGGCACGCTATGAAGGGCGCTTCGTGGAAGACCCGCCCAGCCGGATGGATTACATGGACGTGTCGCCCCGGCAGACGGTGAGCGTGGCAGCAGCGCTCATCCCGTTCCTGGAGCATGATGACGTGAACCGCGCCTTGATGGGCGCCAACATGCAGCGCCAGGCGGTGCCGCTGCTGCGCCCCCAGGCGCCCATTGTGGGCACCGGCATTGAGCGGCAAGTCGCGGCGGACTCCGGGCAGGTCTTGCTGGCACGGGTAGATGGCACGGTGGTCAGCGCCACCGCCCGCCAGATCGTGATTCTGGATGAAGAGGGGGTGGAGCAGGTTCATCGGCTGCGCAAGTTTGTGCGCTCCAACCAGGGCACCTGTATCAACCAGCGGCCCATTGTCAACAAGGGGGATCGGGTCACAGAAGGCCAGCCGATTGCCGATAGCTCGTCCACCGAGAACGGGGAACTGGCGCTGGGGCAGAATATCCTGGTGGCCTTTATGTCCTGGGAGGGCGGCAACTACGAGGATGCCATCCTGATCAGCGAGCGCATTGTGCGCGAGGACTTGTTCACCAGCATCCACATCGAGAAACATGAGGTGGAGGCGCGCGATACCAAGCTGGGGCCAGAAGAGATTACGCGCGATATTCCCAATGTGGGTGAGGAGGGGCTGCGCAACCTGGATGAGCGCGGCATCATCTATGTCGGTGCCGAGGTGGGACCGGGCGATATTCTGGTGGGCAAGATCACCCCCAAAGGCGAAACCGAACTGACCGCCGAAGAAAAACTGCTGCGGGCCATCTTTGGCGAGAAGGCACGCGAGGTGAAGGATACCAGCTTGCGCGTGCCGCATGGCGAGCGCGGCAAAGTGGTCGAGGTCAAGGTGTTCTCGCGTGAGAACAACGATGAATTGTCGCCAGGGGTGAACCAGTTAGTGCGGGTGAGCATTGCGCAGAAGCGCAAGATTGGCGCGGGCGACAAGATGGCCGGGCGGCATGGCAACAAAGGGGTGATCAGCCGGGTGCTGCCAATGGAGGATATGCCCTTCATGCCGGATGGGACGCCGGTGGACATCATCCTGAATCCGCTGGGTGTGCCGCACCGCATGAATATCGGCCAGATTATGGAGACGCACCTGGGCTGGGCGGCGAAGGCGCTGGAATTTAATGTGGCGACGCCGGTCTTTGATGGCGCGCATGAGGCCGACATTGGGCGCATGCTGGAGAAAGCAAACCTGCCGACCGATGGCAAGGTGCAGTTGTTTGATGGGCGCACGGGCGAGCCGTTTGATCGCACCATAACCGTTGGCTACATTTACATGCTGAAATTGGCGCATCTGGTGGAAGATAAGGTGCATGCCCGCTCGACTGGTCCGTACAGCTTGATCACGCAGCAGCCGCTGGGTGGCAAGGCGCAGTTTGGGGGACAGCGCTTTGGTGAGATGGAAGTCTGGGCGCTGGAAGCCTATGGCGCTGCGAACATCTTGCAGGAAATCTTGACGGTGAAATCCGATGATGTGGTGGGGCGTGTCAAGACATATGAAGCCATCGTCAAGGGCGAGAATATCATGGAGCCAGGCGTGCCAGAGTCCTTTAAGGTACTGGTCAAAGAGTTGCAAAGCCTGGGCATCAACGTCGAAGTGCTGAACGAGGATGAGCAGAAGATTCAGTTTGTGGAGGATACCTCCTCTGATGTCATGCCAGAGCTGGGAATCAACCTGTCTGGGTTTGAAGGAGAATAAGCGCCCATGCTCGAAGTAAATGATTTTAATGCTATTCGGATTAGCCTTGCCAGCCCGGAGCAGATTCGCTCCTGGAGCTATGGCGAGGTGACGAAGCCGGAGACGATTAACTATCGCACCCTGAAGCCGGAAAAGGACGGCCTTTTCTGCGAGCGCATTTTTGGTCCCACGAAGGACTGGGAGTGCTACTGCGGCAAGTATAAGCGCGTGCGCTTCAAGGGCATTGTGTGCGATAAGTGTGGCGTGGAAGTGGCGCGCTCCAAGGTGCGCCGCGAGCGCATGGGCCATATCGAACTGGCTTCGCCGGTCAGCCATATCTGGTACTTCAAGGGTACGCCCAGCCGCATTGGGCTGCTGCTTGATCTTTCGCCGCGCAATCTGGAGCGTATTCTCTACTTTGCGCTGTACGTCGTGACCTATGTGGATGAAGAGGCCCGGCGCGAGATGCTGTCGCAGCTTGAGGAAGATATGCAGCGACATATTCAACGCCTGGAGGAGAGCGCCACCGGGCGCATGCGCGGGCTTCAGGACCAGCGCGACGCGCTGATTGAGCAGATGCGCGAGCAGGCGCAGTTGGTGCGCGAAGAAGCCGAGATGCGGCGCGGGGATTTGTTGCAGGAAGCCAGCCTGGCTGAGAAGGCCGTGCGCGAGGTGCTGCGCTCCAACATGGGCGATGTGCTCATGGAGGATGTGGTCTTTGAGCCAACCGGGGAGCGCATTGCTCGCAAGGGTGATACCGTCACCACCAAGCATCTGGAGACGCTGGAGAAGGCCAGCGAAGCCGCCCGCAATGCTGCGGCAGAGCAGGCGCGGCTGGATATTGAACAGGCCCGCCTGGAATCTGACCGCGAGGGCGAGCGTGCCAAGCTCCAGACCGAGGGCGAGATCAGCGCCATTCAAGATCAACTGGTGGCGCAGACGCATGACCATCACGCGCAGGGCGATACCCGTCGGCGCGACCTGGAAAGCCTGCGGCGTGGTGATCTGCTGCCAGAAAATCGCTACCGCGAATTAAACGATGCGTTTGGGCATGTCTTCCGGGCCGGGATGGGCGCGGAGGCGGTGCGCGAACTGCTGGCGGGGATTGATCTGGAAAAGCTGGCGGGTGACTTACGCCAGGAGATCAACACCACCAGCGGACAGCGCCGCAAGAAGGCCACCAAGCGCCTGAAGGTGGTTGAAGCCTTCCGCAAGTCGGGCAATCGCCCGGAATGGATGATTCTGACCGTGCTGCCGGTGCTGCCGCCTGATCTGCGCCCGATGGTGCAGTTGGACGGCGGGCGCTTTGCGACCTCTGACCTGAACGACCTGTATCGCCGGGTCATTAACCGCAACAACCGGCTCAAGCGCCTGCTGGAACTTGGGGCGCCAGAGATCATCATCCGCAACGAAAAGCGTATGTTGCAGGAAGCCTGCGACGCGCTGGTTGATAATGGACGGCGTGGCCGCGCGGTGGCTGGCTCCGGCAATCACAAACTCAAGAGCCTGTCGGATATGCTCAAGGGCAAGCAGGGCCGCTTCCGCCAGAACTTGCTGGGCAAGCGCGTGGACTATTCCGGGCGCTCGGTGATCGTGGTTGGCCCCGATCTGAAGCTGCACCAGTGCGGTCTGCCGAAGAAAATGGCGCTGGAACTCTTTAAGCCGTTTGTGATGCGCAAGCTGGTGGAGCAGAACCTGGCGCATAACATTAAGAGCGCCAAGCGCTTTGTGGAGCGGGTGAAGGCCGAGGTGTGGGATGTGCTGGAGGAGGTCATCCACGACCATCCGGTGCTGCTGAACCGCGCCCCGACGCTGCACCGTCTGGGCATCCAGGCGTTTGAGGCGGTGCTGGTGGAAGGCAGCGCCATCCAGTTGCATCCGCTCGTCTGTTCGGCCTTTAACGCGGACTTTGACGGCGACCAGATGGCGGTACACGTGCCGCTGTCGGAGAAGGCCCAGGATGAGGCGCGCAAGCTGATGCTCTCGACGCGCAATATCCTGTCACCTGCCACCGGCGAGCCGTCCATTGGCGCCACCCAGGATATGGTGCTGGGCTGCTACTACCTGACGGTGGACCGGCCAGAGCTGAAGGGCGAGGGGCACCGCTTTGCTGACACGAACGAGGCGCTGCTGGCCTACCATCATGGGGTGATTGAACTCCAGGCCAAGATCAAGGTGCGCCTGCCTGCTGACCTGAGCATCTATGATGCGCCAGGGGCGCCGCCTGTAGCGATGCGCGGGCAGCAGGTGGAGACAACAGCGGGCCGCATTCTCTTTAACGAGGCGCTGCCGCAGAAACTCCAATTCAAGAACTACGCGATGAAAAAGGAGAATCTGCGCCAGGTCATCGCGGAGTGCTTCCGTGAGTATGGGCGCCAGCAGACGGCAGAGCTGGCGGACGAGATCAAGCGTCTGGGCTTTGCCTACGCGACGAAGGCGGGCGCCAGCATTGCCATCAGCGATGTGGTGGTGCCAGAGGAGCGCCAGCAGATTCTGGAAGAGACTGACGCGCGGGTGCTGGAACTTGATGATCAATACCGCGAGGGCTTGATCACCGAGAACGAGCGCTATCAGCGCCTGGTGGAGTTGTGGAACTCGGCAACGGATAAAGTGACCGACGCGGTGAAGACGGTGCTTGACCCCTATGGCTCCATCTACACCATCGCCAACTCTGGCGCGACGAAAGCGAAGTTCCAGCAAATTCGTCAGCTTGCGGGGATGCGCGGCCTGATGGCCGACCCGTCCGGGCGCATCATCGAGGTGCCTATTCGGGGCAACTTCCGCGAAGGGCTGACGGTGCTCGAATACTTCATCAGCAGTCACGGCGCCCGCAAGGGTCTGGCTGATACGGCGCTGCGTACTGCCGAATCCGGCTATCTCACCCGGCGCTTGATTGACGTGGCGCAGGATGTGATCGTGCTGGAAGAGGACTGCGGCACGACTGAGGGCGTCTGGGTTACGGAAAAGGACAGCCAGGAGATCATGGAGCCGATGAAGAATCGGCTGGTTGGTCGCGCGTTGGCCGGGCCGATTCCCGGCTTTGAGCATATCAAGGCTGGTGATGAACTGGAAGATGAGGTCGTGGAGCAGGTCTTGCGCGCCGGGGTAGATAAAGTCTATGTACGCTCGGTGCTGCAATGCCTGGCGCCGCATGGCGTCTGCCGCAAGTGCTATGGACGGAATCTGGCGGCTGGGAAGCTGGTGGCGTTGGGCGATGCCGTTGGCATTATTGCCGCGCAGTCCATTGGTGAGCCGGGCACGCAGTTGACCATGCGTACCTTCCATACCGGCGGTATTGCTGGCGCGCAGGAAGACATCACGCAGGGCTTGCCGCGTGTGGAGGAACTCTTTGAGGCGCGCGTGCCCAAGGATAAGTCCATCATCAGCGAGATTGACGGTGCCGTCGAGATCACGGCGGATGAAGTCACCGGCGTGCGCAAGCTCAAGGTGGTTTCCGCTGAGGTCTTCCTGGACGAATACCCGCTGCCGGTGACGGCAGAAGTGCTGGTGCGGGATGGCGACCGTGTGGAGAAAGACCATGTGATCGCGCGTCTCCCCGGCGAGAACGGCACGACCTCCAGCGAAGAGATTCGCGCGCGCACGGCTGGCGAAGCGTTCTTAAATGCGGATAATAAGCTGGTGGTGCGCTTCGAGGAGCGTGAGGAGCGCGAGTATTCGGTTCCCAGCGCGATCAATATCATTGTGGAGGCGGGCCAGCGGGTGCAGGCCGGGCAGCAGTTGACCCAGGGCTTGATTGACCCGCAGGATGTGCTGCGCATTCAGGGGCGCGATGCTGTGCAGATGTATCTGGTCAAGGAAGTCCAGAAGGTCTATCGGGCCACTGGTGTGTACATCAACGACAAGCATATCGAGGTGATTGTGCGCCAGATGCTGCGGCGGGTGCGCATGGATGACCCAGGCGACACCGACCTGTTGCCCAATGATCTGGTTGATCGTTTTATCTACGAGCAGACCAACGCGCGAGTGCTGGCAGAGGGCGGCGAGCCGGCCACTGCCCAGACAGTGCTGCTGGGTGTGACCAAGGCATCGCTGAATACGGAGAGCTTCCTCGCGGCGGCTTCCTTCCAGGAGACGACGCGCGTGCTGACCGACGCAGCCGTGCATGGGTCAACCGATCACCTGGTTGGCCTGAAGGAGAATGTCATTATCGGCAAGCTGATTCCTGCCGGAACCGGGGTGCTGGGCCGCAAGGAACTGCTGGGCAAGCAGCAGGCAGAACGCCTCGCTGCTGCATCAACGCCCGCTATTGACATGATTCTTGGCTCGTGATATTATTGGGTATTGTGCGCCAGAATTCAGGACTTGCTACGGGACCGAATCCTCGGTCCCGTACGCTGGCATCTGATCTGGTGAGCAGCGATCATAAGAATGAATAGGAACTTATGCCAACAATCAATCAGTTGATCCGCAAAGGGCGCGGCGAGAAGGTCAAGAAGGTAAAAGCCCCGGCGCTTCAATTTGCCTATAACGCGCTGACCAACCGGACCCGACGGCTGCGGGGCGCCCCGCAAAAGCGTGGAGTATGCACCCAGGTGCGTACCATGACGCCCAAAAAGCCCAACTCTGCGCTGCGCAAGATTGCCCGCGTGCGTCTGACGAACCAGATGGAGGTTACGGCCTATATCCCTGGCGAGGGCCACAACCTTCAGGAACACTCGGTGGTACTCATTCGGGGCGGGCGCGTGAAAGACCTGCCCAGTGTACGTTATCATATTGTACGTGGAACGCTCGATAGCAATGGCGTTGAAAAGCGTCGCCAGGGACGTTCAAAGTACGGAGCCAAGCGGCCCAAGGCAGGCCAGGAAGCGGCTAAAGGCAAAAAGCGCTAATACAAGCCCCTCGTTTACGAGGGCAAATCTGCCGGTGCTGGGTGCCTGCACCCGACTGGCAAGCTGAAACCAGCCGCGCGTGTGTGGTACAAGGGGTGCGGCCAGGTCAGCAAGAAACACACGGTTGGTACTTTTGGTGCCAACAGAGTCGAGCGACCTCTATCGCTCAGGCAAGGAAACCACCAGACGCCTGAGCACTGTAGAAAGGCGCTTGCGTGTGGGGTGCCGAGATTGCTCGGCACCCCTGACGCTGCCTGGCGGCAGATACGGTTGTATTGATGAACATCACAGAGGTCCAGATCAGGTGATCTGGTTCTTGTACCAGGGAGGCAGACATTGCCAAGGCGAGCAAAGATTGTCAAACGGCCTGTAGTGCCTGATGCCAAGTACAACAACAAAAATCTGACCCGGTTTGTCAGCAAACTGATGATGAATGGCAAGCGCAGCCTGGCGGAACGGATTGTGTACGACACGCTTGATCTGATTGAGCAGCGCCAGAAGCGCAACCCCGTTGAGGTCTTTGAGCTGGCGCTGCGCAACGCGACCCCCACGCTGGAGGTCAAGCCTCGCCGTGTGGGCGGCTCGACCTATCAGGTGCCGGTAGAGATTCGCGGTGAGCGTCGGACGGCGCTGGCGATGCGCTGGCTGATTCGCTACGCGCGGGACCGCAAGGGCAAAGCCATGCACGAGCGGCTGGCGGCAGAGTTGATGGATGCTGCTACCGGGCAAGGAGCAACAATTAAGCGTCGTGAAGAGACGCACAAGATGGCCGAATCGAATAAGGCGTTCGCTCATTACCGCTGGTAAGGAGGCGCTGCGCTTCAGGAGCTTTGGCCTGGAAGCAACACTGGTAAGGAATCATGGCGAGAGAATATTCCCTAGCGAAAACACGCAATATTGGTATTATTGCTCATATTGATGCAGGCAAAACCACGACCACCGAGCGTATCCTCTTCTATACCAAGCGCATTCACAAGATGGGCGAGGTGCACGAAGGGGCGGCGACGATGGACTGGATGGTGCAGGAGCAAGAGCGCGGCATTACCATTACGGCTGCCGCTACAACCTGTTTCTGGATGGATTATCGCATCAATATTATTGATACGCCGGGGCACGTGGACTTTACCGTTGAGGTAGAGCGTTCGCTGCGCGTGCTGGATGGCGGCGTGGTTGTATTTGATGCTGTGGCGGGCGTGGAGCCGCAGTCGGAAACGGTCTGGCGTCAGGCGGATAAATATCATGTGCCTCGTATCTGCTTTGTCAACAAGATGGACCGCATTGGCGCAGATTTCTGGCGTACCGTCCAGATGATTCGTGACCGGCTTAATGCCGTTCCGGTGCCGATCCAGATTCCGATTGGGCGGGAGGGCCAGTTTAAGGGTTTTGTGGATTTGATCGAGCAGAAGGCGGTCGTGTTTCTGGATGATCTGGGCACCAAGTCAGATCAGACGGCTGTGCCAGCCGAACTGGAAGCCGAGGTCAGCCAACAGCGCGATTATCTGATTGAGCGCGTGGCCGAAACCGACGAGGAATTGACGCTGAAGTATCTCGAAGGCGAAGAGATTACCCCGGATGAGATTCGCAGGGCGTTACGCAAGGCCACGATTGAAGGTAAGCTGATTCCGGTGCTGTGTGGCTCGTCGCTTAAAAATAAGGGCGTGCAGGCCATGTTGGATTCCGTGATTTACTTCCTCCCCTCTCCCCTTGATATTCCCGCCCCCGTTGCCACCGATACCAAGACCAGTGAAGAGAAGCAGTTGCAAGTCAGCGATGAGGCCCCCTTTGCAGCCCTGGCGTTTAAGATTGTGGCCGATCCGTTTGTGGGCCGCCTGGCGTATTTCCGCGTGTATTCTGGCACGCTGACGGCAGGCTCCTATGTCTACAACACGGCGAAGGGACAACGCGAGCGCATCGGGCGGCTGCTCCAGATGCACGCCAATCACCGCGAGGATGTTACCGAGATTCACGCGGGCGACATCTGCGCAGCGGTGGGTTTGAAAAACACCTTTACGGGCGACACGCTTTCCTCAGTGGACCATCCGGTGATCCTGGAGTCCATTGTGTTCCCAGAGCCGGTGATCTCCATCGCCATTGAGCCAAAGACCAAAGCCGATCAAGATAAGATGGGCATTGCGCTGGGCCGTCTGGCGGAAGAAGACCCAACCTTCAAGGTGCGCACCGAGGAAGAAACGGGGCAGACGATCATTTCAGGCATGGGTGAACTGCATCTGGAAGTGATTGTGGACCGCATGTTCCGCGAGTTCAAAGTTGAAGCCAATGTGGGCCGCCCGCAGGTGGCCTTCAAAGAAACCATCACCGGCACTGCTCAGGCAGAAGGCCGCTTTGTCCGACAGTCGGGCGGGCGTGGTCAGTATGGCGATGTCTGGCTGAAAGTGGAGCCGCTGGAGCGCAGCAAGGGCTTTGAATTTGTCAATGCCATTGTTGGCGGGACTGTGCCGCGTGAATATGTTAAGCCAACGGAAGAGGGCGTGCGCGAGGCAATGGAGACCGGCGTTCTGGCCGGGTATCCCATGATTGATATTCGCGTGACGCTGTATGATGGCTCCTACCACGAGGTGGATTCGAGCGAGATGGCCTTTAAGATGGCTGGCTCGATAGGCTTCAAGGAGGCCGTCAGAAAAGCGCAGCCCGTTTTGCTGGAGCCGGTGGAACTGCTGGAGGTAGTGGCCTCGCCAGAGTTCTTCGGGGATGTGCTGGGCGATATTAATCGCCGCCGGGGCCATATCATCGGAACGGAAGAACGCGGTGGTTCGCAGGTAATTCGCGCGAATGTGCCGCTGGCAGAAATGTTTGGCTACGTTAATGATTTGCGTTCAATGACCAGTGGCCGGGCCTCTTATTCGATGGAGTTCGCGCACTACGCCGAGGTTCCCAAAAGCGTAGCCGAGGAGATCAAAGCCAAAGCCGCAGGGCGAGTAGGAAGCCGGTCCTAATTGCTGCGAGAGCAAAGGAGACAAAACTAGTTCATGGCGAAGCAGAAGTTTGTGCGGAGCAAGCCGCACGTGAACGTGGGAACGATTGGGCACATTGATCATGGCAAGACGACCTTGACAGCCGCCATCACCAAGGTGCTGGCCGCTGCCAAGCTGGCGAAGTATACCGCGTTTGACCAGATTGACAAAGCCCCCGAAGAGAAAGAGCGCGGCATCACGATTGCC
>DATBGS010000147.1:0-58479 GCA_036557885.1 Ktedonobacterales bacterium | reverse complement strand
CGTTTGATCGGCAAAACGATACTCCTCTCCAGGAAAGTTACCCGGCCACTGGAGCGTGTTCCAAGACCTCGGAGACGGCCTGCAAAGCGTGCTCGAACTCGTCCTCCCGGGTAAACCCATGCGGAGCCAGCCGCAAGGCGTTGCCCCGCGCCGAAACAATCACCCCCTTCTGCTGGCGCAAGACCTCCTCCAAGGCGCGTGCCCGCTGTGGCGACCCGGCATCCACCGCGTTGGTCGCCCCTTTGGGAGCGCCTGGGTGCGGTCCCAGGATGCGCAGCCCCAGCGCGGGGGCTACCCGCCAGAACAGCGCTGACAGCCGCGCCACCTGCGCCGCAATGACCTCTACCCCCGTCTCGCGCACCAGGTCTATACCCGCTTTGGCGGCGTAGGCGTTGATCAAAGGCGGCGTCCCCAGGTCAAAGCGGGCCGCCATCGGCGCATAATCCAGATAGGTGGGGTCATAGGCAAAGGGAGCCACTCGCCCAAACCAGCCCGTCACGCTGGGGGTGAGCTGTTCGCGCAGACCAGGCCGCACGTAGAGAAAGGCAATGCCTGCCGTCCCCAGCAGATACTTTAACGTTCCCGCCGCCAGGAAGTCAACGCCGCTGGCTTTCACCTCCAGAGGCACCGTCCCCAGCGCTTGATAGGCATCCACGAAGACCAGCGCACCCTGGACATGGGCGGCTTCGGCCACCCGCTGGATGTCCTGCCGTGCTCCGTTGGCGTAGAGCACCTGGGGCACAGAGATGAGGGCGGTGCGCTCATCGAGTGCCTGGAGAAAGCGCTCGGTGCTGAGGGTCACAGCGGGGTCGGTGGCTCCCTGCGGAGGGGGAACGGGCGCATCCGCAGCGAGGCTGAGTTCCCCGCTGGAGGTGAGGATGCCTAGCTCCCAGCCTGGGGTGTGCTGCACTGCCGCTTGCCAGGCGTGCGCGACACCGGGGAACTCGACCACGCTGGTGATCAGGCGGCGGCGCGGCGCATCTGGTCGCACCAGCGCACTGGTCAGGGACGAGACCAACTGCGACACCGAGGTGCCCACCGCAATATCGGCGGGTTCGGCGTTGATGAGGGCGGCAAAGCTGGCGCGGGCTTGCTCGACAACCGTGATCCATCCCTCCCAATTCATCCCCCTGGTCGCCCAATCTTCCATAAAGGCGGCGATAGCCGCGCGCACGGGGGCGGCTTGTGGAGCCTGAGAACAGTTGGCCAGGTAAATAGACTGGTCCACCAGGGGGCACGACGCTCGCAACCTCTGGAGCGCTTCTGGGAACTCCCTCGTTCTCGTCATCCTTCTTTTCCTTTCTGCTTGGCACAATCAGAGAGCGAGATTTCTGGCAGGATTATCGCATCAGGGAAGGTGGTTGTGTCGTGTATCCGCCTATGAACCCGCGCTTACTTTTGACAGCGCCAGTTTGTAGGCCGCGTTTACGCGCACCATCGCTGCGTGACTGCCTCCGTGATCTGGGTGGGCCACCTGCGCCAGTGTCCGATAGGCCCGCTTGATCTCGGTTGCCGTAGCAGGTGGCCGCAGTTTAAGAATTCTCAAAGCCTCAGCCAGGGTCGTTGGTTTCCTTACGATCTGATGGACAGGCTTGCGCGGCGCGGCTTTCTTGCGCGTGGGGCGATGTTTTCGCTGCCCCTGCTGATGCCCCTGTTCTGGTCGCACCTTCACTTCGTGGCGCTGCCATGTCTGCCCCCGTTGAGTCTGGCGCAGTTCCCACTGGTCGCGGAGCACGGCTGCCAGCCCTTTCCTGGCTGTCCGATTGTCGGGGGACTGACGCAAGACCCATTCGTACTGGTCAGCCGCTCGATCAAGCGAAGCCAGGTCTTCCCTGGAACGGTAGGCAGCGCCCAGCGCGTTGTGTGCGCGGAAGGATTGGCTCGACGAGGCGCTCAACGCTACGGCACGCCAGAGGTAGGCAATGGCTCTCCCAAAGAGTCCCTGCTCTATGCTGGCTCGCCCACGTCTGAGGGCCTCGTCGTAGGTTGCAATCACCCCGGCCTGCTCAGAGAGCGCCCACTCCTCTTTAATGCGCTGCAAGCGGCGCTGGGCGGCGAGACTTTGCGGGTGGTGGTGCAGCGCATTCTGGCAGGCAGCAGCGGCGGCCACAAAGTTGCGCTGCGCCTGGTAGCCTCGCGCCAGGCGCAGGGAAGCCGCTGCATTGTGGGGATCGAGCTGCACAATGCGTTGGTTCAATTCTATTGCCTGGGCCGGGTGCCGCTCCGGGGAGAGTTGTTCAGCCTCGGCAAGAAGCTGGGCAAACTCTGAAAAGTCCATCAGGGTGCCTCCTGTTGAACGAGAAGGAGTATGCTTTTCTGATGATACATCCGTAGAACTATATCGCGCGGGCGGCGAAAATAAATCGGGTATTTTTCCCGATTTATTTTGCGGCTAACTGTGATACAATAGAAGCAGAAAGAGGGGGCCTTCCCCCTTCTTTTTGTTTGGTTGCTCATGCCCATCACTGTTTCCCCTTCCCTGCCTCGCCAGGGCTATCCGAGCTTTTGGCTCAATCAAAGGGGGTGCCATGTCTGAGATACAGCAGATCACTCCTGATCAACTCCATCGCTTCTTTCATCCGCGTACCATCGCGCTGGTTGGCGCTACAGATCGTTCCGGGTGGTCGCAAAATGTATTTGCCAACCTGCTCACGTTTGGCGGCCAGGCCCCCTACTGCGTGAATCCAAACTATCAGATCGTGCATGGGCAGCCCGCGTACCCATCCCTGCGTGATCTGCCAGAGCGGGTGGACCTGGTGTTTGTCATGGTGCCGACCAACCGGGTGTGCGCGATTGCTGAAGAGGCTGCGGAGATTGGGATACGGCATCTGGTCGTCCTTACCGCAGGCTTCAGCGAGAGTGGGACAGAGGGGGCGGCCCAGGAGGAAAAATTGCGCGCGCTTGCCTGGGAGCGCGGCCTGACTGTGCTGGGGCCGAATGGCAACGGGTTCGTCAACATCGCCGCCCAGATCATCCCCTATGGCTTACCAGTTACCCCCCCATTGCTCGCGGGGCCAGTCGGGGTCGTGCTCCAGAGCGGAGCGCTGGCGAGCGCCGTGCTGACGTTTGCGCAAGCGCACGCCATCGGGTTGAGTTTGCTGGTTTCAATGGGCAATGAAACCATGCTCTCGACCACCGATGTCATTGACTATCTGCTTGAAGCCGAAGACACGCGGGTCATTGCCTTATTCCTCGAATCTATCCGCAATCCAGGGGAATTGCGCCGCGTCGCCGATAAAGCCCTCGAACACAATAAACCGCTGGTGGTCCTCAAGGCCGGACGAAGCGCGCTGGGCGGTCAAACAGCCCTGGCCCATACCGGCGCGCTGGTGGGCAACGACATGGTGAATGCGGCAGCTTTTCGGCAACTGGGGATGATCCGCGTAGACTCGCTGGAAGAGTTGCTTACCACCGCCGGGGTACTTGGCTACACTGGCAGGCTTTCAGGGCGACGTTTCGGCGTGGTAACTCCCTCTGGAGGAGCCTGCGACCTGCTTTCAGATCGCGCCCAGGATGAACACATCGAGTTTCCACCATTTGCGCCGCAAACCGTCGAGCGCTTACGGGCGCTCCTTCCGCCCTTTTCTACGATTCAGAACCCGATAGATGTAACCGGCTATGTGGTGGTAGAGCGCCTGTTGACACAGCGCGCTCTGGAGGTGGTGGTAGAAGACCCTGGCATAGATGGTGTGCTCTGCCTGGTAGACCCTCCTCGCGTGGAGCCAGCGCAGCTAGAGCCGCTGTTGGAGCGGTATGATCTGCTGGGCAAAATTGTCCGCGAAGCAGGGTTGCCTGTGCTGGTGCTCTCAACTCTATGCCTCGATCTCACTCCGTTTGGTCGTATGATTGCTGAGCGGACTGGTGTTCACTTTGTGGCGGGCATTGAGCATGGCATGAGCGCCCTGGGCAACGCGCTCTGGTGGGCTGAAATGAGCCGCGCTTTGCGGCCAGCACGCCAACCCGCCAGCCTGCCAGAAGCACCACGTCTGGAAGCCGCTCCGCAGGGGGTCTGGTCTGAGCTTCAGGCGCGTCAGTTGTTGCACGCGGCTGGCATTCCTCTGGTGCCAGGGGTGCTGGCTGCGGATGCTGAGACGGCTGCGGCTGCGGCCCGCTCATTTGCAGGCCCGGTTGCCCTAAAGATTCAGTCAAGCGCCATCGCGCATAAAAGCGACATAGGCGGGGTGCTCCTCAACCTCAGTTCAGAAGAGGAGGTGCGCCAGGGATTCGAGATGGTAATGGAACGCGCTCGCTCACGTTTTCCCGCGCTGGTGCCTGCTGGAGTGCTGGTCAGCCCGATGCGTCCAGCAGGCACAGAGTTGCTCGTTGGCATTGTCTCCGATCCGTTGTGGGGGCTGTTCTTGACGGTTGGCCTTGGTGGTATCTGGACAGAGATGCTCAAAGACACGAGTGTGCGCGTGCTGCCGGTGGAGCGCCAGGACATTCGAGCTATGCTGTTGGAGTTACAAGGCGCTCCCCTCCTGAGCGGAGGACGCGGCCAACAACCCGCAGACCTGGACGGGCTTGTGGAGGTCATCTTTCGCGTCAGCCTTGTCGCGCAAACGCTTCAGAAGTCGTTAGCATCGCTTGAACTGAACCCATTGCTCGTTTCGGGGAACTCGGTCGAGGCGCTTGACGTGCTTGTGACCTGGAAAGACGAATAGCTGCTCTGTTTAACTGTAGCTGCGAGAAAGCGAGGGAATAGTGAATACTCAAAACACTCCGTCTAGCAGCGGGGGCCAGGTTCCCGGTTCAAGTGGCGGCATTCCCCCCGCTGGCGCTGCCACCCCCAGCACCCCGTCTCCTCCAGGTGGCGCTTCAGCGCAGTCACCCAAGAATGAGACGGCAATAGCTGGCATCGCGCATCTCAGCAGCCTTTTTGCGCCCATCATTGGCCCACTGATTATCTGGCTGACGTCGCGTGACAGCATGCCTTATGCTGCGCGTCAGGCAAAGCAAGCCCTCTTCTTTCACATTGTGATGGGCGTTTTGGGCGTGGTAGCGGTTCTGGTGCTGGTGGGTCGTTGGGTGAGTTCGGTCTTTGCCATTGCTTCGCAGGCGGTGACGAGTAACACCGTGCCCTCCACTCCTACCCTTCCTGCCTGGCTGTTTGCGTTCTTCACACTCATCATCATTCTCGGACTCACCGGCCAGGCGCTCAGCATCTACGGGGCGGTTCAGGCGTTTCAGGGCAAAGACTTCAGCTATCCTCTGCTGGGCTGGCTTTAACCAGCGCGCCCAGGTAACTCAGCATGGCCGCGCCGGTTTTGATGCCTGTAAAGAAGCGTGCCACTTCCATATTTTCATTGGGAGCATGGTTGGCTTCGTCGGCGTTGGCATAGGGGACGCCAAAAGCCGGGATACCCAGCGTTTTCGTGAAGGCATAATTAGGCAGGCTGCCTCCCATCGCGGGCACCAGCAGCGGCTCCTCTCCCTGGGCTGCGGTGATCGCCTGATGCAATACTGGGGTAAATGGCGAGTCCAGCGGCGTCTTCGAGGGGTCCATCCCCCCATGACTGATGACGCTGACCTCCGGGGCATGGCGTTGGACATGCGCTTGCACCTTGCCCAGAATCTCCTCCACTGTTTGCGCTTCGACGAGACGAATATCGCACTTTGCTACGGCTTCATGCGGCAAAACAGTCTTGGAGCCTGGCCCGCCATAGCCACCGTGCAAGCCATTAATCGTTAGAGTCGGCCAGGCCGAAAGGCGCTCGAAATAGCCGCGCTCCTGTGGCTCGTCCAGCCGGTGCAGGTCGAGGGCGTGCTTGACCTGCGCAAGATCAATGGGCAGTTGCTCCAGCGCGGCGCGTTCCAGGCTGCTCTGGGGCAGCACATTGTCATAGAAACCCTCGATGGTAATCTCACCACGCGCATTTTTCATCGTGGCAAGCAGATGGACCAGCGTCCAGAGGGGATTAGGCACGATGCCGCCCCAGTTGCCCGAATGGAGGTCTTGATTGGCGCCGCGTGCGCTTAGTTCAATATCAAGCACGCCGCGCACGCCAAAGCTGATGATCGAACGCCCGCTCTCGTGCACCGGCCCATCGCTGATAATGACCAGATCAGCCTGCAATTCGTCGCGGTGCTCGCGGATAAACTCCGGCATATGGGGGCTGCCCACTTCCTCTTCACCCTCAAGCAAGACTTTGACATGGCAGGCCAGTTCGCCAGAGCAGGCCAGGAGCGACTCCAGGGCCAGCAGTTGCGCGAAATGCTGGCCCTTGTTGTCTCCTACCCCACGCGCATAGAGTCGCCCATCGCGCACGGTTGGCTCAAAAGGCGGCGTTATCCAGGCTTCCAGCGGGTCAGGCGGCTGCACATCGTAGTGGCCGTAGAGCAGCACGGTGGGCGCGCCAGAGTGAGCAGTGTATTCCCCGAAGACCATCGGCCAGCCAGCAGTAGGCAGAACCTGCACCTTCAGCCCCATCTGGCGCATCACGTCTGCGATATATGCGGCTACCTCGCCTATGCCCTCACCATAGGCGCTGATGCTGGGCCGTCGCAGATAGTCTATCAGCCGCGCCAGAAAGCCCTCCTGATGCTGATCTACATAAGTAAACACCTTGCCCAAGTCAACTGGTGGCGTTGCCATCGTCTTTGCCTTCCTGCTCTAGATTACCGCGCTGGCGGGCACATACATGGGTGGCTGGCGCGCCTTTACCGCCGCCTCGAAGCCAGAGGCTAGCTTGATAAGCGTTGGCTCGCTCCAGGCCGTGCCCATAAATGTGATGCCCACCGGCAACCCGTAGGAAAACCCGGCAGGCACCGTGATTGCCGGATAGCCCGCCAGCGAGGTTGGCCGTGATGAGCCGCCCAGGTGCCGGTCCCCGTCCAGCAGATCAATCTTCCAGGCAACGGAGTTGGTGGGGGCAACCAGCGCGTCCAGCTTGAATTCTTGCAGCACAGCGTCAATGCCCTGCTCTCGGCCCATGCGCAGGTCGTTGGCAAGCGCCGCTTCATAGGTGTCAATCGTGGCCTGGTCGGTCAAATCAAGCGCCTGGGCCTGGAGGAGGAGGTCATGTCCGAAGAATGGCAGTTCTTGCAAAGCGTGGGCGTTGTTGAAGTCAATCACGTCTTGCAAGGTGCGAATGGTTGGGTCGCCCCGCTCAGCCAGGTACGTATTCAGGTCTGCCTTGAAATCGAAGACCAGGACCGTCAGCTCATCGTTCGAGTCCGCAATGGCCTGCGCGGAGGGCAGATCAGCCGGGTCAACGATGATGGCGCCCGCCCGCTTCATCGCCTCAATCGCCTGATTGTAGACCACATCCACCTTGTCCTGAAAGCCTGCGAACACCTGGCGAATCACGCCAATGCGGGCACCCCGCAGGCCGTCGGGGTTCAGGAAGGGCCGGTAGTCGCTGAAGAAATGGCCGCTGCTTTCAGCAGTGGCCGGGTCGCGCGGATCAACCCCAACCAATGCGCCCAGCATCGTTGCCGCATCCGCCACTGTGCGCCCAAATGGTCCGATGGTGTCCTGATTGTGTGAGATCGGTATCACCCCGGCCCGCGAGGTGAGTCCAAGCGTGGGCTTGATGGCGGCCACCATATTAATCCCTGCCGGGCACAGGATTGAGCCGTCTGTTTCGGTCCCAAGGGCCGCCGCGCACAGATTGGCTGCTACTGCCGCCCCTGAGCCTGAACTGGAACCGCAAGGGCTGCGATCAAGCGCGTAGGGGTTCAGACATTGGCCGCCGCGTCCACTCCAGCCGCTCGATGAGATATTGGAGCGGAAATTGGCCCACTCGCTCATATTGAGCTTGCCCAGCAGCACTACTCCGGCGTCTCGCAGGCGGCTGGCGACGGTGGCATCCAGGGGCGGCGTCGAGCCGAGCAGCGCCAATGAGCCAGCCGTCGTGTGCATCCGGTCATGAGTATCTATGTTGTCTTTGAGCATGAGGGGGATGCCATGCAGCGGCCCACGCGGTCCCTGCTTGCGTCGCTCTTCATCAAGCGCAGCGGCAATCTCCTCAGCGTCCGGGTTCAGTTCCAGAACAGAGTTCACCTTTGGGCCATGCCGGTCAATGGCTTTGATGCGCGCTTTATACTGCTGCACCAGCGCCAGAGCGGTGAGTGCTCCCGACGCCATGCGAGCCTGGAGTTCTGCGATTGTCACCTCAATCAGATCGTCCGGTCCTGGGTCCGTGAACCCACGTTTGCCCGCCAGCGTGGTAGCTGGCAAGCCTGCCAGGGTCGTCGTTGTGGCGGCTGTCGCCTCCGTCTGGGGCAGCGCGCGCCGATTGGTCCCTCTCCATGTGACTGGTCGTTTCCGCATCTATTCTCTCCGAAAACAGCACGATACCCACACATGAGCATGTGCCCAGTGATAAAAGCTTCAGCCATAGTATACAGGGAAGATGCAGCGCAAGAGAAGATCAGAACAAAAACCATGCGTAAAAACATCACCCTGTGAGGTTATAAGTGAAATTGACGTATTCTTTGTAAGTAAATATTATTCCGTAATCCACCTTTTGTAACCTGCCAGCGTACTGAATAGTAGCATCCACATCCCACAGTTTGGTTGGAGCATATTGCGGAGAACGTTCTATAAAGCAGAATTGTGAAACCTGGCCCCAAATACTCTCCTCCAGGCATGGAATCAGTGAACGACAAATAAAATGCAGCATCCTTCCTGAGCCTCGACTCCTGCGTATGTGATCTCTCTGCCAAAATAATCAAAAATTACCGTATTCTTGTGTGGTATGCTAATAGCCAGCTTCAAGCGCTGCCCATTTTGGGGTTTATTATGCGCGTTTGCTTGTCTGACGCGAGCACCCGTATAGAGGCATGTGGAGCAGGGGCCACGCACCGCCAACAAGCATCTTGCTGCGGCCATGTGGCCTCTCGAATCAAACGAACGGAGGGTAACCCAGTGGAGCACTTGACCCGGCGCCTCTTCAAAGGCGCCTCTTCACGCCGCGTTGCGTGGAGCACGCTACCAGTCTTTCTCGTCGTCTTAGCCATGCTCTTCTCAGCTTGTGGTTCAGGGGGCAACACCACGACCACCAAAGGCGGCGCTCTCAGGGTTGGCCTGGCGGCTGACCTCAGCACCCTGGACCCGTTAAAATCAAGCTCGTTCTATGATCGCCAGGTGATGTTGAATATCTACGATACCCTGGTGCGGGTAGATGAGAAGAACAGCGTCCAGCCGGACCTGGCGACTGCCTGGACCTATCCCACGCCAACCGAACTGGACTTTACCCTGCGCACCGACGTAAAATTCCAGGATGGAACGCCTTTTAACGCCGATGCCGTTGTCTTCAACATCAATCGCATCCTCAACACTCCAAGCTCACCGCGACTCAGCGAGATTTCAACCGTGAAAGATGTCGCGGCGATTGATGCCTCCCATGTCCGTTTCGACCTCAAGTCGGCCTTTGCCCCGTTGTTGCTGACCTTGACTGACCGCGCTGGAATGATGCTTTCACCCACAGCCGTGCAGCAATTGGGCGATACCGCGCTGGCAACGACTCCCACCAATGCTGGCAGTGGACCGTTTATGTTCAAGGAGTGGGTGAAGGGCGATCATCTCACCGTTCTCCGCAATCCGCATTACTGGCAGAAAGATTCGCAAGGCGTCGCCCTGCCATACCTGAGTTCCGTGACGTATCGCCCCATCACTGACGGCACGGTGGAGTTCACCAACCTCCAGACGGGCAATATTGATGTCTCTGATGGCGTCAGCCCGGACCTCGTTGCGCAAGCCAAAGCGAACCCCGATCTCATCTATCGCCAGCAAGCCAGTTTGAGCTTCGGCGGCTTCGAACTCAACACCAAGTCCCCACCGCTGGATAATGCGTTTGTGCGCCAGGCTATTGCGTTTGGAGTGAACCGCGACGAGATTCTCAACACGGTGCTCAAAGGCGTGGGCGTCATCGCGCAAGGACCGCTCTCGCCCGGTAGTTGGGCCTTCGACAACTCGTTCGCGCCCTACACCTACGATGTCAACAAGGCGAAAGCTGCCTTACAGCAGTCTGGGCTGTCGAATGTTTCCTTCACCTTGCTGATTGCCAGCGGCAGTCCCCTGAATACTCAGGAAGCGCAGTTCATCCAATCAGAACTGCAACCTGTGGGGATTACCGTCAACATCAAAGAGGAAGTTTTTGCTACAATATTGACTGATACTGCCGCGTTTAATTACCAGGCAGCATTGGTTGGTTGGAGCGGACGCCCGGACCCGGATGGCAACACGTATTCCTGGTTCCACACTGGCGGCGGTCTGAACGACATGCAGTATTCCAATACGCAGGTAGACTCTCTGCTGGAGGATGGTCGCGCTTCCAGTGACCAGTCAAAGCGTGCCCAGGATTATATCCAGGCGCAGCAGCTTATCCTGGCCGACTCCCCATATATCTTCATCAATCATGGGGTTGCCGTTCAGGCAAGTTCGAAGAAAGTGCAAAACTTCCTCCTGCTGCCAACAGGCATCATGGAGTTTCTCAGCGTGTACGTGAGTTCGTAACCCTCTGGCTGAGGAGACGCTGGCTTGCTTTCGTCTCCTGGGTGGGCCTGCGGCAAATTCAGGCCCACCTGCCGCCACGCGGCGCACGGCCAATGAGAAGATCACCGTACGTCTCTGCACGCGGGTGTCAGCGGGTTCGCCTCGCTGACACCCGCGTGCAGGGATGAAACTAACTTGCATCCCTCGGATTCCGCACCTGAACAGATGGTATTTGTTGAGAGGAGCCAGGCGTGCTGCGTTATATTATCCAGCGGATCATTTTTATGATACCGGTGGCCTTGCTCGTCAGTTTTATGACGTTCATGCTGATTCACCTCATTCCTGGCGATCCGGCGCGGGTCTTACTGGGGGAGGAAGCAACGCCAGAGACAGTCGCGGCCTTGGAGAAGGAACTTGGCCTGGATAAGCCGATTCTCGTGCAATTCGGGCTGTGGCTCTGGCAGGCGCTGCACGGCAATCTGGGCATTTCAATCCAACTCCATCAGCCGGTGGCCCAGGCGTTGATGCAGCGCCTGCCAGTCACCATCGAACTAGGATTGGCTTCGCTGCTTTTCTCCCTGGTGCTGGCTATCCCGTTGGGCATCTACAGCGCAACGCACCGCAACAGCGTGATTGACTGGCTGGTCAATGTTTCCACGCTCGTTGGCACGGCTATTCCCAGTTTTGTCCTTGCCCTGCTTTTGATTTTTCTCTTCGCAGTGTTCTGGCGCATCTTTCCACCAGGCGGCTACGTGCCGATTGCGGATGAGCCATTTGTCAACCTGCGCGATCTGGTTCTGCCGATGATTGCCCTGGGCACGGGCACCGTTGCCGCGAACCTGCGCCAGATTCGCGCCAGCATGGTGGAGATGCTGGAACAGGATTACGTGCGTACCGCGCGCGCGAAGGGCCTCTCTGAGCGGCGCGTCAACTATCTCCACGCCTTTCGCAATGCCTTAATCCCCATGATTACCATCGTCGGGCTGCAAATAGGCGCGATTCTGGGCGGCGCGTTTGTGATTGAGACGATCTACCTCTGGCCGGGGGTCGGAGCGCTGGCAATCCAGAGCATTTTCTCGAAAGATTATCCCGTGATTCAAGGCGTTGTCCTGCTCGTAGCCTTTTCTTATATGCTAACCAATCTCCTGGTTGATGTCTCTTATCCCTTATTTGACCCGCGTATACGTCTCAGCAAGTCGTAGCGTTTGTGTTATTCTACTAGCAGCCGTAACCACGCATTCGCATAAGGTTGTCAACTGATGGCGATAGTACGCAGGAGTAATTATGGCAAGGCCGATTCAAATTGGTGACGAAGTTCCGGTAACAGTGGCCCAGGAAGAGGAGGCCAGGGACTCTCGCTTCAAGGTTCTATTGAGAGAGTTTCGCCAGGACGCGCGCTGGTGGTGCGGCGTCGTGCTCCTCATCTTTTCTCTGGCGGCCATCTTCGCGCCTCAAGTCAGCCCTTACAACCCATTGACCTATCATCCAGCCATTGTTGAACAGCCTCCTAGTTGGGCGCATCTCCTCGGCACCGATTCGCTTGGGCGTGACCAGTTGAGCCGGGTAATTTATGGCGCGCGCATCTCGCTCTCAATTGGGGTCATCTCGATTCTGATGGGCGGAATGGCGGGCGTGATTCTCGGCATGCTCGCGGCCTACTTCAAGGGCTGGGTTGATCAGTTGGTCGTAACGATTACCGATGCGCTGCTGGCCTTCCCTTCGCTGATCCTTTCGCTCGCAATTCTGGCTTCGCTCGGCCCCAGCCTCGTCAATGTGGCGGTTGCCCTTGCTGTCGTGCGCATCCCCCTGTACGCTCGCCTGGCTCGCGGCCAGACGCTGCAAGTTGCCGCCCAGGATTATGTTGCGGCGGCTCACAGCACAGGCACGAAAACAGCTAGAATCTTGCGGCGCCATATCCTGCCCAATATCTTCAGTCCGCTGCTCGTTCAGGCCACCCTTTCGATCTCTTTCGCCATCCTCGACGAATCTGTGCTGAGCTTCCTGGGACTGGGCGCTCAGCCGCCAACGCCAGAGTGGGGTTCGATGATCACCGAGGCGCAGACCTTCATCTACAGCGACCCCTCGATGCTGCTCGGCCCAGCATTGGCGATTGTTGTGGTCCTCTTGAGCCTGAATATCCTCGGCGATGCGCTGCGTGACCGTCTCGACCCACGCGATGCCAGACGGCTGGAGACGCAGTACCGCAAGTCGTAAATCTCCGGGCGAAAACTTCCCACGCACCGGGGCCAATCTGACGAATGGGTCGGTCTAAATCCTGCAACGAAGAAGGATGATTGAGTGAGCATTCCACCTGGATAGGAGCGCTCAAGGCATGGCCCACTCTCTCATCCCGCCTGGCGCATCGCCTGCTAACCTGGCTCCATCCCCTGCGCCCCTGAGCCTGGCCCAGTTCATCCGGCGCGACCCGATACTGCTGTGCGCCTGCCTCCTGGTTGGGGTGCTCATTCTCTATCAAGTGGTGGTGACGCTCTTACATCCCTTGTGGCTTGGCGCTGTGACTGACTGGCTCCGCGCAGGATTGGCCTGGCCGGAACTGGCAGTGATGCTGGTTATCAGTTGGTGCTTGATCAAGCTCCGGCGCCCTGGGGCGCGCTCCTGGATAATGCTCACCTGCGCGTTCATCTCCTACACGATTGCACGCACCTACTGGACCATTGATGATCGGTTCCTCCATCCCAACCATGTGCCCTTTCCAACGCTGCCGGACATCTTTTTTCTCCTCCAATACCCGTTCTTTTTTCTGGCTCTGCTCCTCTTGCCTGGGGTGCCTCCCTGGGGGCGCCGTGTCCGCGTCGTTCTGGACTGCCTGCTCCTCATGGGCGCTGCCACCGCGCTGTCCTGGTATTTTGTCCTGGCCCCGATCTACCTCACCAGCGGGGAATCGGTGCTTGGAAAGATCGTTAACCTGGGCTATCCTATCGGTGATCTCTGCTTGCTGTTTGGCCTGACTGTTGCGCTCATTTATCGCAAGTGCTCCCTGACTCGTGTGGTCCTGTCGTTACTGATCGCTGCCGTCCTGTGTCTGGTGATCGCGGATGCCTGGGCAGCCTTTGTGATCTTGTTTCCACAGCATTTCTATTCAACAGGACAGCCTTCCGATGTGTTCTGGCTGGCTTTCTATTTGCTGGTGCCTCTGGCCGGTATAATAGGTGTTCGCCTGCTTAGAAGCGAGCCTCCAGGGGCTACGGAGCCACTTCCCACAGAACAGGCGCAGCCAGCGCTTCCCTTTCAAGACCTGAAAGAGGCGCTTCGCTTCCTTTCCCTCTTTGCGGCTGCGGTGCTGGCAAGCGCGGCGATTGGCTTGCGTGCCATCATCAATCCAGTACGCCCCATGTCTCCGCTGGCGCCTGCTCTGGTGATCTTTGGGCTGCTGATTCTGGTGCTGGCTCGCCAGGGGATTACCCTGGTGGAAAATGCGCGGCTGCGGCGCGAACAGCAGAACGCGCTAGCAGGCCAGCTTGCGGCGGAGGTGCGAGAGCAGCGGGCAAGCGAGGTCAACCAGCAGATGGAAGCGTTCCTGGGGATTGTCAGCCATGAACTTAAAACGCCGGTGAGTTCGGTGCTGCTGGGGTTGCAGCTTCTTCAGCGGCGCGTGCAGCGCCTCGCGCATGAAGCGGCAGGCGTTCCGCAGGGTGACCCCGCGCTGGGCACGTCGCAAGAGGTGCTGGAGACAACCATCCATCAGATCGGGCGGCTGAATCGTCTGGTGAATGACCTGCTGGACCTCTCCCTGATCCAGCATGGCCGACTGGAGTTCAAGGTCCAGCCGGAAAATCTGGTGCGCCTCGTCGAGCAAGCGGTAGAGGAGCATCGCCGCGTCGTGCCAGAGCGCACCATCGTGTGGCACCCTCCAGACGTTGAGGCGGTGCCCGTTGAAGCCGATGCCCATCGCATCAAGCAGGTGGTCACGAATTATCTGACCAACGCCCTGAAATACTCCAGAGAAACGGCGCCAGTGGAGGTAGGCATGCAGGTGGAGCAGCAGCAGGCGCGGGTGTGGGTGCGCGATTACGGTCCAGGGATTCCGCTCGCTGAGCAGGCGCACCTCTGGGACCGCTTCCATCGTGTCAAAGGGATTGAAGTGCAGAGCGGGTCTGGCGTCGGTCTGGGCCTGGGCCTCTATATCAGCCGCACGATTATCGAGCAGCATCATGGGCAGGTGGGGGTCGAGAGCATCGCGGGCCAGGGCAGCACCTTCTGGTTCTCCCTGCGCTGGTTTTGTTAGACGCGACTTTAGACGCGACGGGCTGGGGTGGGCTTGCCCAATCCTGGCTTCTTGCTGTATGCTTCTGGCAGAATCTTCATGACCGGCATCGTCCCCCATGTATCTGCCAGAGACAGAGGAGGTCCGATTTATGGCGACCATCACCCAACAAGGCGCCCCACAATTCCCCGCGATTACCACCAGCCTGCCACCATCCAGCCAGGAGGCAATGGATGCGGCGGTGCAGGAGCTACAAACGAAGAAAGAAGAATGGGTCGCGTATACTATCCGCGAACGCCTCGCCCTGATTGATCAACTGATTGCTGATTTTGCCCGCATCGCTGATCGCTGGGTGGCCGCCAGCCTCCAGGCGAAGGGGCTGACCCCCGACGCGCCAACGGCAGGCGAGGAGTGGGGCGCTGGCCCCTATCCGGTGCTGAAGAATCTCACCCAGCTCCGCCAGGCGCTGCGCGATATTGAGAAGACCGGCCACCCCAAAATTCCTGGGCCGGTGAAGACGCGCCCCGATGGGCAGGTGACGGCGCAGGTCTTCCCCTATACCCGCTACGATGGCCTCTTCTTTACCGGCGTGAAGGCCGAAATCTGGATGGAGCCGGGCGTGAGCGCCGAAAGCCTTGCCAGCACGCAGGCAGCGGTCTATCACGAGAAGACGCCGGGCAAGGTGGCGCTGGTGTTGGGCGCGGGGAATGTCTCCAGCATTGGGCCGATGGATATTTTCTATAAGCTCTTTGTGGAAAATCAGGTGGTGGTTTATAAGGCCAACCCGGTGAACGCCTACCTTGGCCCGTTGATTGAGGAGGGCTTTAAGGGGCTGATTGACAGGGGCTTCCTGCGCGTCGTCTATGGCGGCGCGGCAGAGGGCAGCTACCTCTGCAAGCACGCGGGCGTAGACGAGATTCATATTACCGGCTCGGATAAAACCTTCGATGCGATTGTCTTTGGCACCGGCAAGGACGGCGCGAAGCACAAGAAGGACAAGAAGCCGCATCTCCAGAAGCGCATCACGGGCGAGCTTGGCAATGTCAGCCCGGTGATCGTCGTGCCTGGCCCCTGGAGCGCCAGCGGTGTCAGCTATCAGGCGGAACATCTTGCCAGCATGCTCACCAACAACGCGGGCTTTAACTGCAACGCCACGCGCGTCATCATCAATCACACCGCCTGGGGCCAGCGCCAGCAATTGCTTCAGGAGATGCGCGGCATTCTGGCGAAGGTGCCGCCGCGCAGCGCCTACTATCCCGGCGCGGAGCAGCGCCAGCAAGCGTTTGTGGCGGAGCATCCCGATGCCGAACAGATTGGGACAGCCGCCGAAGGGCAGCTTCCTTGGACGCTCGTGACCGGCGTTGATTCAGCCAGGCACGATGACATCTGCTTCACCACTGAGGCGTTCTGCGGGCTGTTCTCAGAGACGACGCTGGAGGCTGCCAACGCTGCCGAGTTCCTAGATCGCGCGGTGGAGTTTGCCAACGAGCACATCTGGGGCACGCTGAACGCGACCATCCTGATTCATCCGGTCTCGCTGAAAGACCCGGCGGTAGCCGCTGCCCTGGAACGCGCCATTGCCAATCTGCGCTATGGCAACGTGGGCATCAATTACTGGGCGGGCACCAGCTTTGTGCTGGGCACGACGACCTGGGGCGCGTTCCCCGGCCACCCGCTGCACGATATTCAGTCTGGGACAGGCGTGGTGCACAACACGCTGATGTTCTCGCGCCCGCAGAAGACCGTCCTGCGCGGGCCGTTCAAGGCGCAGCCCACGCCGCCCTGGTTCGCGCTGCATCTGGGCGCGGGGCGGGCGGTGTTCTCCAAACTCGTCCAGTTTGAGGCCGCGCCATCGCCCGCCAGGGTGCCGGGCATCTTTATGGCTGCCTTGCGCGGGAAATAGCAAGACTTCCCCGGCAGGGACGCCGGGGCTACGAGCGAAAGCGCCGCTCGCCGTGCTCCTGCTTTGAGGGTAGCTCCGCCGACTCTGGCGGGGCACTTTCTTCTTTCTTCGTTAATTACCGCCCTTCATAGAAATAGATCAGCATGGACATGGAACCGCTGGGCGAGCTTCTTCGCCAGCGCTACGCTGATGGCACGCTTGCCCGCCAGGATTTCGGCAATTTTATTCGGCGGCGCATAGTCGGCCAGGTCTTCCGGCGCCAGGCTGTGCTGTTCCATCAGAAAGTGCAGCACTTCACGAGGGGGCACATCGGGGATGATGACGTGTACATCTTCCCATCGTTCCACCAAATCGCCAAAGTAGTGCAGCACGTCCACAAGCGGGTGATCCTCATCATCCTCCACGATGTCAAGCAGGTAATCAATAACCGCAACTACCTGCTCGTAATCTTCTTCTGTCTTAATTGAGGTGATCCCAACGGTATTTTTGAATGCCAGCCACGCCTGGGAGAGCGCTTGTGGTTCCGGCATGATTCTTTGTGTCTGTGTCACTTCTTCACAATCCCCCTTGTCATATTCGGCATGTGTTAGCACATTCCTGATGTACACCTGGCCTGTGTTGTAGTGGATAGAGGCTATCAGGCGGTACTTGTTGCCTCCTATGTCAAACACCGTGAGCTTTCCCACATAATCGGCGCTGCTGAACGTTTGCTTGAGATGAGCGAAATCGGTAAATTGCCCCTTCTTCATGATACGGTACCACGTATCTAACGGCGTTTCTGCATCCGGGTATTTTGCCCAGAACGCTTTCAGCGTACGCTTGGTGATGATGTGCATACCCCTCCAGCATATCCCATCCTGGGGCGCTTGCAACTACTTTTCGGCTGATCTGCTGGCCTTCAGTCTATCATCTCAGAAGGGACCACTTACTTCTTTCTTCGTAAGAGAGAATCTATATACATACATATATATGAACATATATAGACTACAGAAACCAGGCTACGAAGAAAGAAGAAAGGTAAGAGATATGATAACGTTTCCTGTTCTCTGAACTACGAAGAAAGAAGAAAGTAATATGCAGAGAGAAGTACGCCTTCATCTCTCTGCATGCTTCTCTGAACTACGAAGAAAGAAGAAAGTCCCTAGTTCACGTACTCATCCTTCCACAGCATCCACACCTCGCGGGGACGCCCGGCAGTGCGCCACAGCTTGACGGTGATGCGGCCCTGGCGATGCAAGAGAAAGAGCGCCTTGTCGAGTTGTTCTGCCGAGACGTTCCGATTAAACAGCACATAGAGGTCTCTTCGCCCATACTGGCCCTGGTGCAACTTCTTCAAAATCTCATCAGCGACCCGATCCCCCGTCCATTGCGGTCTTGCGCGGGCCACGAACCGGCGCTGCTCGTCCTCGTCTGCCTCTTTCCAGCGCGCCCAATCCTCTAGCTCCTCCGTCCAGAGAATCCCGTCTGAATCCCGCTCCCCGAACAACAGAACAACCGCCCAGAGGGTTCTAGCCCTGAGTAGGTAAGCGAACACGTCCAACAATTGCACGGTGGCCCACTTCTCGTTCGCCAGGTACAGCAGCCACTCCATCTGGGGCGTCCAGGGACCGTAATCCTCGCCTTCAGCGGGCATCTCTTCCCTGAGCAGCACTGACACATCTCGCCTGGTTCTGGCGAGGTACTCTGCCGCTTCAGGCTCCAGAACTTTCAGGTCAAAAGGAAAATCCCTCATCTCGTGGGGTTTCTCCATCTGCTCATCCATCCTTTCCATCATCACTAACAAAGCAGACACACATCACCCCTCTACTATAGAACACAAGTTCTAATCTGTCAAACCCTTACTTCTTTCTTCGTACCTTACCGCTCTCTACTCTGAGAGAGCAGATCACGTTCGCCTTGCTGTAGCCCCGGCCTCCGTGCCGGGCAGCGTCCCCGGCACGGAGGCCGGGGCTACAAGCATCCCACTTCCAGGAGGTTTTGTTAGGTAGTTTAAGGATTACGAAGAAAGAAGTAAGGTATCCGTCACGTTCTTGCAAAGCGCGATACAATAGGCAGTATCTCTGAAAGAGATGTTGTAAATCGTACATCTGAGAAGGGTAAAACACTCGTGGCTAAGACAGTAGCAGAGCAGACGGTTGATCCAGCACTGTTTCGCTCGCTGGAATGGCGTCTGATTGGCCCGCATCGTGGCGGGCGAGTCGTGGCGGTGGCCGGTGATCCGGCGCATTCGCAGATCTTTTACTTTGGCTCAACGGGTGGCGGCATCTGGAAAACGACGGATGGGGGCATCGTCTGGGAGAATGTCTCGGATGGCTTCTTTAAGCGTGCCTCGGTGGGCGCGATTGATGTCGCGCTTTCTGACCCCAATGTGATCTATGTGGGTATGGGCGAGACGACCATTCGCGGTAATGTTTCGCATGGGGACGGCGTGTATAAATCCACCGATGCGGGCAAGACCTGGACGCATCTGGGCCTGGAGAAGACGCGCAATATCGCCAACGTGGTCATTCATCCCACCAACCCTGATCTGGTCTATGTGGCGGCGTTTGGGCACGCGCATGGCCCCAACCCGGAGCGCGGCGTCTATCGCTCGAAGGACGGCGGCAAAACCTGGGAGCAGATTTTGTTCCGCAGCGACAAAGCCGGGGCGATTGATCTGGCGATGGACCCCAACAACCCGCGCATTCTGTACGCGGCGTTCTGGGAAGCGGTCCGCATGCCGCATGCCCTGAACAGCGGCGGCGAGGGCAGCGGGCTGTTTAAGTCCACCGATGGCGGCGATACCTGGAAGGAAATCACCCGCAACAAAGGGCTGCCCAAGGGCACGCTCGGCAAGATCGGCGTGGCAATCTCCCCGGCCAAGGCGGAGCGCGTCTGGGCCATTGTGGAGGCCGAGGATCGGGCGCTGTTCCGCTCGGATGACGGCGGCGAGACGTGGCAGCGGCTCTCTGAGGAGAGCGCTATTCATGGGCGCCCCTGGTATTACCAGCATATCTTTGCCGACCCACAAGACCCTGAGACGATCTGGGCGCTGAATGTGCGCTGCTGGAAGTCCATTGACGGGGGCAAATCGTTCTCTGAGGTGCCCGTTCCGCATGGCGATAACCACGACCTGTGGATTGACCCACGCGACCCCAAACGCATGATTTGCGGCAACGACGGCGGGGCTACCGTGTCGTTTACTGGCGGGGATTCCTGGTCTTCGATCTATAACCAGCCCACGTCGGAGTTCTACCACGTTATCACCGATAACCAGCCGTATTATCGCGTCTACGGTGCGCAGCAGGATAACAGCACCCTGAGCTTGCCCAGCCGCTCATTCCTGGGGTCAATTATGCAGGCGGAGTGGGATGAGATTGGCGGCGGCGAGAGCGGCTATATCGCTGTCCGGCCTGATAACCCCAATATCATCTTTGCCGGAAACTACCAGGGCTATCTCACGCGCTATGACCGGCGTACTGGTCAGGCACGCAACGTCATGGTCTGGCCGGAGGCTGGTTCGGGTCTGGGCGCCAAAGATTACAGGTATCGCTTCCAGTGGACGTACCCGATTCTGCTTTCGCCGCATGACGCCAACGTGCTCTATGTCACCGGCAATCACGTCTTCCGCTCAACAGACGAGGGCGCAAGCTGGGAAGAGATCAGCCCAGACCTGACGCGCAACGATGTCACGAAGCAGGAGTCATCGGGCGGCCCCGTGACGAAAGACAACACGGGCGCGGAGATGTACTGCACCATCTTTGCGTTTGCGGAGTCGCCCAAAAAGCGCGGGCTGTTCTGGGCTGGCTCGGATGATGGGCTGGTGCATATCTCGCGGGATGGTGGCAAAAACTGGGAGAATGTGACGCCCAAGGCGCTGCCGGAGTGGGCGCTGATCAGCATTATCGAGCCATCGCCGCACGACCCGGCCACCGCGTATCTGGCGGCCAATCGCTACAAGCACGACGATTTCCAGCCGTATCTCTTCAAGACCAATGACTACGGCAAGACCTGGCACAAGATCACCACCGGCATTCATGAGGATGACTTCACGCGGGCCATCCGCGAAGACCCGCAGCAGCGCGGACTGCTCTACGCAGGGACGGAGACAGGCATCCACGTCTCGTTTGATGATGGCGCGCACTGGCAGCCGCTGCAACTGAATCTGCCTGTCGTGCCCATCCACGATCTGGTGATTCATGACAGCGATCTGGTCGTTGCCACGCATGGGCGCTCGTTCTGGATTCTGGACGATATATCGCCGCTGCGCCAGATTACCGCTGCGGTGGCGGATGCCTCGGTGCATCTCTACAAGCCGCGCCCGACGCTGCACGCGCTCACTGGCTCAGATCAAATCTCCACAGAGCCGGGCAGCGCCGGTGGCCGCAACTATGAGTTTGGCGGCGGCCCCTTCTTGCTGCTGACGAAGCAGGTGGAAAAGCCAGGCGGCAGGATGATCGGCCAGCCGCTGGAGGCCGGGCAGAATCCGCCGGATGGCGTCATCGTGACCTACTACCTGAAGGAGAAGCCAGAAGGCGAGATCAAGCTGACGTTCCTGACGGCGGAGGGCAAGGAACTGCGCAGCTTTGTGAGCAAGAAAGAGGAGGCGAAGGAGAAAGAGAAGGAGAAGGAGAAGGCCAAGGAGAAGCCCGACGAGCATACCTCCAAAGATACGGAAGGCGAGGAGAAGCAGCGCGACGCATTTGTGCCCAACGAGGCCGGGGCCAACCGCTTCATCTGGAATATGCGCGTGCCAGGCCCGCACAAGGTGGCGGGCTATGTCGCTTCGGAAGCGGCACTGGCGGGGCCGACGGTGCCACCGGGCACCTATCAGGTGCGCCTGACGGTGGGCGATGCCTCCCAGACGGAAACGTTTGAGATCGTGATGGACCCGCGCATCGAAGCCAGCCAGCACGATCTGGAGGCGCAGTACGATCTGGCAATCAAGGTGCGCGATAGCCTTTCGCAGACCAACGATGCCATTCGCACGATTCGCAGCCTGCGCGGGCAGGTGGAGGAGTGGGAGCGCAAGACCAAAAAGCAGAAGGATGCTGAGGCCGTCACCGAGGCGGGCAAGACGCTCAAGGAGAAGCTGACGGCGCTGGAAGAGGAGCTGATCCAGACCAAGGCCAAGAGCCGCCAGGATACGCTCAACTATCCCATCAAGCTCAACACCCGCTTTGCGTTCCTGGGCTATGCCGTGAGCAGCGCGGAGGCCGCGCCCACCCGCCAATCCCAACAGCTTTACGAGGAGCTTGCTGGGAAGCTGGCCGGATACCAGAAGCAGCTTCAGGAGTTGATCGAGACGGACGTTGCGGCGTTTAATAACCGCATACGCGAACTGGCGGTGGTGGCGGTGCTGCCTCCGGCGATTAACAACGGGGAGGAGTAGGGAAGGGGCACAGCGTCTTTTGGGGCAAGGCATTCACCTCTATGAAAGGGGCGCTCACTGGCAAGGATGCCGGTGAGTCTCCCCTTTCTTCTTTCTTCGTAAATGATCGCTCATCCGCTGGCGGTCAGGTATGCTCTGAGCATAGTTCTTCCCTTCCCTATGCTGAGAGCATAGCTATTGCTTTCTCTCGTCGCTGAGCATCTGTTACGCTTAGAGCAAAGCAGTTCTCTCAGCGAACGGAGCAGCATATGAAGGTAGCAGCACTCTACGACATTCACGGCAATCTGCCCGCGTTGGATGCCGTCCTTGAAGAGATTGAGCAAGCCCATTTTGATCTGATTGTCATTGGGGGAGATATTGTGCCAGGGCCTCTGGCAATACAGACGTTGCAGCGTCTTTTGGATTTGGGGGAGCGTGTCCGCTACATTCGGGGCAACTGTGAGCGCGAAGTTGTCGCCGCCTATGATGGCATCTCACCTCATCCCAAGTTTTCCAAAGAGGTGCTGGAGATAACGAACTGGATGGCAAAGCAACTGGACCGCAGCCAGCGAGACTTTCTCGCCAGCCTGCCAGAGCATCTCCAGCTTTCAATTGAAGGCTTGGGAGAGGTGTTGTTCTGTCATGGGACGCCACGCAGCGATGAGGAGATTCTCACGGTTGCAACGCCAGAAGCCCGCCTCAGAGCAATGTTGGCAGGGGTGACGCAGAACATGATCGTCTGTGGAAACACCCATATGCAGTATGACCGCCACCTGGACGGGAAAGAGATTGTCAACGCTGGAAGTGTCGGCATGCCCTATGCTGAGCCGGGAGCCTACTGGCTCGCGCTGGGACCAGAGGTCGTCTTGCGGCGCACGCCATATGATCTGGAACACGCCGCTGCCGTCGTTCGCGCCAGCGGCTATCCGCAGGCGGAAGACTTCGCGGCGCACAATATCCTGCAACCAGAGTCAGCGGCAGAGGCCACCGCATACTTTGAGAGCAGAGCAACGCAGGGTTCGTAGGTGATCTGTTCCCCAGAGTGCAGGGCGATACGTACGAAGAAAGGCTCTGATTTGCCTCTCTGCTCACACTGCGGCTGTCTGATAGTTCATCGAATGCCCATGAGCATTCTGCTAAGATGGAGGAGAAGCGTTTGTTGCCTATCATCGCTGCAAGCAGAAGAGGAGGAAGCTCATGGGTGCTCCTGGGTGGTTTATTGTCATTGTCGTGGTTCTCGTAATGGTGTCTGGTGTGCTGGCCTTGCTTGGAATGGGGATTAGACAGAAACGGCTAGAAGACCTGCGGGAAAACGGCGAGATAATTACCGCGAAGGTGGTCAGATTCAAGGAAGTGCGTCGGTCGAGCGGCAGCCACCAACAGACGATTCATATCCTGGTGGCCGAGTGGACCGACCCAAAGACCGGCCACACCCGGACGTTTACTACTGAGAGGCTTGGTGCAATAAACTATAAGATTGGTCAAGGTGTGCCAGTCTTGCTTGATCGCCAGAACCCTGACCGCTACGAAGTGGACATCTAATTATGCTGCTTCCCAGACGCCACCACTGGCAGTGCGCCTGAGACGGCCAATGCCTGGGATATGGGTTGCGATGAGCAAGGCGTCTTCATCCAGCGCCCTTGGAACGAAGGCTGCGCGGCTCTGAAGGTTCGCCTCCACGTCAATGCCGGCCTGCATCCAATCGGGGTGTTCGGCCTCAACGGGATGATGATAGAGATCACCGATGCAATAGAGCGTCTGCCCGCCAGAGTGGATACGAACGATCTGGTGGCCCTTGCTCTCGCCTGGCGCGGGAATGATCGTCACCCCTGGCCCAAGCTCAGTCGCCGTCTCAACAAACTCAAGCACTCCCTGTTTTTCCAGAGCACCCATCGTGCGGCTGAAAAGTGAATCGGGCTGGAGTAGCTTTTTCTGGTTGGATTCCCAGTCGGCACGCCCCAGGTAGTAGTGGGCACGCGGAAAACGCGGCTTAAGCTGTCCTTCCTGCTCGATGGTGGCACCGTTGATGTGGTCGAAGTGGGTATGCGTGATGACGACCTGGGTCACGTCTTCGGGCGCAATGCCCTGCTCCGCCAGTTGCTCAAGCAATCCGGGCCGGGGTTGGGCGTCCGGTGCGTAGAATGGGGAATCCGGGGTGAGATCATAAATAGGGGTATCAATGAGCAGCGACATGCCAGGCAGGGTGATATGGATGCCCTGCGTTGGGAACAGCATGGGCCGCTCAAAATACTGCGCGTAGTCTGGGCGCCAGACGCTTTCTGGCACGTTGAACGCTTCCGCCAGATGGAAGGAAAGTTCGTACATAGTGAACACCCTGACCACTGCTTCCCCAACGGGTTGAACCCGCAGACCTGTTGACATGGTTTGGCCCTCCTCTCAATTTCCCTCTATTCTACGCTCTCTGGATACGTGCTCGCAGCCTGAGAAACAGCCAGGGGCCGAGAGCAACCACCAGCACTGCGACCCAGAGCGCGGTAGGCGTGCCAAAGAGCCGCCCCCAGATGAGCGTGCCCAGCCAGCCACCCAGCAATGCTGCGCCCGCGCTAAGGCCCGGCATGATCAGCCACTTTCTTCTTTCTTCGTTCAGTTTCCACGCCGCAGGCAGCAGCCGCGCGCCAAGCGCCAGCCCGCCTATCACGACGCCCAGGACGACCCAGGCCAGCGATAAGAGTAACATGAGAGCGCCTTTCTTGTTATGCCCCTGCCGACGCTACTTTCGTCAGGATGCGATACAACTGGCTGCCATCCGCCAGCAGCGGCCCCAGCCCAAAGCCGCTGGTGATTTCCGTGTGGTGGAAGATGCCAAACTCCACAAAGTCGTGCTTATGCCCCATTTGCGTCAGCGCGGCGGCAAAGTCTCCTGATTCTACCGAAGGAATCGCCGGGTCGTTGTGGTCATGTAAAAGATAGATCGGCGTATGGATTTGGTCAAGGAAGTCGCTGGGCGAGAGCGCGGTGAGCAGGTCTTTCAGCGCTGGCGAGAGCGCGGCGATATTCGCGTCGGCATGGGTCGGGTCGTCGCCAGCCAGCAGATGATAGGCAGCCGCCGCGCCCGGAGATGGTAGCTCCTGTTCGGGGTGTTGGAGCGGCTCCCCGCCCGGTGCCAGCGCGGTGAGCAGCTTTGTGCTCTCGGCAGGTGGCAGGGTGCCCGCGACGATAGTCGCCATCACTTTAATGGCCGTTGCGTAGGGGTGAAATGGCTGTGTTTGCCCATCCACCGTCACCGAGCGTTGCCCAAAGTCGCGCAGCACGTTGGCGGCATTAAACCACGAGCCAAACAGCGTGATAAAGGCGACCTGATCGCGGATGCGCGGGTCGGCAGCGGCGCGGCAAGCCATGACGCTGCCACCGCTAAAGCCGACAATGCCCACATGGGCTGGATTCACGCCGGGCAGATGCGACGCAAAGAGCACGGCCTGCACAATCGCATCGGTATCCGCTGGTGTAATGTTAAAGCCGATCAGCGCGGGCGTGGTCATCTCTACCGCGACAATGCCCGCGCGGGCCAGCGATTCCGAAAGATTGATGAGCTGCGGGTCGGTGCGGTTATCCCCCACGCCGGGAACCATGACCACTGCCTCGCGTGAGCCGGGGACGAGCGCGGGCGCGGAGGTTGGCGCGTACACATCCAGAAACACCGGGCCATTCTGGGCAGAGATCGTGATGGAGGTATGGCTAATTTCTTCGCCTGCCACGACCAGCGGCGCGGGTTGGGTGGCGCTCAGCAGTCCTGGTACGAGAATGGCAGCGCGTGTAGTTGCGCGGCCCAGCGGAACCACCGAAAGGAAGAAGCCCAGCAGCAGTACGGCTGCCAGAGTAACGCGGGCGACCCATTTGCCCAGCCCGCGCAGGCGTTTTCGTGTAGGCGCGGTTGCTCCGTTCCCCGGCGCGGTGGCCGGGGCTACCCCCAAAGGGGGCACGGCGGGCGAGACACTACTAATAGAATCTAGATTTTCTTGCTCTTGTGCGGCCATGATAACGCCCCCTCTTCAGGCGTGACTTGCTTCTATACCATCAGGCTGGAGCGGCGTGGCGCCCGCCAACTCCCCAAGAGCATGCCCTTCTTATGAAGATGAGACGGACTGTTTCTTTTGCTGGTCACGTGAGGAGGTGTGATTTTGTTCACTTGTCAGCGGTGCGTGCCTCTGTTAGACTGAATGCTGGTGTTGTCAAAAATAGAGTATGTATTATAGCATTGCTCAGGGTGTAGGGGAGGTAGACGAGCTACGAAACCATTCTACGTGTAGAGCGGCAACAGGTGCATTGTAAAGGGGAACAATGATGTCAAACCCGAACCCATCCCCGCCCTCTCCAGCGCTGAGAGATAGGCGAGTGACGCTGCGGGACCAGGGATTGGCCGAGAAATTGGGCGATCTGGTTCTGGTAGGAAGGCGATTTGCATTTATTAAGCCGGGGTGGATGGAGCAGGCATTCCCTGGGATGGATCAATGGGGCTTTAGCCAGGCCACCGTTGGGGAAATTAGCAAACGCTCGGCTGTAGTGTTTTTAGGCGACAAAGAGGTGACGCTGCCAGGGGCCACCGTCGCGGGGCAGCCTTACGCCAAACCTGATCTTATTTCGTTGACCAGCGACAAGGCGCTCTATCGGGCGGGCAAAGATACGGTGCGGCTGTTGATTGCCTCGCCACAGCGTCCCAAAGCCGACCTGAAACTAACGTTACGCTTGAGCGGCAACCACTACGCCAGCTATACCGCCACCCTGGACGACTATGGCCTGTGTCTGCGCGGGCTTTCTGGTCTGCCGGAAGGCGAATACGAGGCCACGCTGGAAGGCACCGAGGTGAGCGCCGCCCGTTTTGAGGTAGCGGAATATCGGCTGGCGCCGCTGACCGCTGATCTGGTGAAGCGCACGATGGAGGGCACCACGCTCAGCTTTACCTTGCTGCTGCGTGCCTTTGGGCAGCCTTTTACCGACGAGGTAGATGTAGAACTGATCGAGCGCGGCAATCGCGTGGGCAAGCGCCAGCAGTTGAAACCCGATGCGGAGGGGCGCTGCTCCGGCAAGGTGGAACTGACCGGCGCGGGACCATACACGCTCAACATCATCGCGGGCGAACGCAGCGCAACCGTCGCGCTGAAAGGCTCCGAGCAGGAGCGGCGCGAAGCCATCACCATCAGCGAATTTGGCAAGGTGCAGGAATTGAGCTTGCTGCCGCTGCCTGGCGCTGAGGTCTGTCGGGGGCTGTATATTGCCGAGCGTGGCACGAATACGTCGCCGTTCCTGGTCAGTGACGTGATTGGCGAGAAGGTCAACATGGTGGCGCGGGCCGGGGCTGATCTGCTGCGCGTGGTGATGGTGTCGCCCGCGACGGGCGAAGTCACCGAGGCGCTGCAAGAGAACGTGGCCCCAGGCACCGAGTTCAGCATCAAGACGCCCGCGCCCTATGGTGTGCTGTTGGTGGGAGCGTTTGTCAAAGGCAAAGCCTGGGAGGGCTGGTGCGCGGTGGTGCGGCCCAGCGACCTGTCGCTCTCGATCAACGCGCCAGAGAAGGCCAGGCCGGGCGAGCGTGTCAAGCTAACCCTGCGCACGAATCAGCCAGATCGGACGGTGCCGGTACAGGTGATCGTCAAAGACCAGCGATTAATCGCGCCTAGCGACCCGCAGGTGGAACTGGCGGCGCGCATCAAAGCGGCGCTGCCCCAGCATGGCTGGTCGCCAGGCGAGCCAGGGGCCAATCTCTACGCGGCTGGCTATGAGCCACCTTTCCCGCCGCCAGGGATGTACTATGCCAGAGCCATAACGCTCACAAGTGGGGCAGTGCCTGCAATGCCAGCGCAGTCACTCTCGATGATGCCTCCGCCAGCCCCGATGATGGCGCCAGCGCCGCAAGGCCCCTCAGTACGCAGAGGGGGCGGCGGCTTGATGAGAAGAGCCTTTGCCGATGCAGCGGCTGCTCCGGTAGCGCTAGGGGGAATGCTGGCTGAGGTTGCAAGCGGAAGGCACAGGGATGAAGAGGTCACTGCTGAGAAAGCGGTGATGAAGGAGGTAGATGATAAGCCTGCTGCTACGGCGACGCTCACGCCCATTCGCGTCGAGTTCCCGGAGGTCATCCACAACAGCATCGTGTATGTGAAGGGCCAGGAAGAAGTCACGATCAAGCTGGGCGACGCGCTGACGATCTACAGCATCGAAGCCTTTGCGCTGGATGGGCTGGATTGGGTGCGCGAGGAGGCACAGCTTGAGGCGCAGTTGCCGGTCTATGGCGAACTGGTGCTTTCGCCCTTTGTCTTCTCTGGTGATCAGGTCTTGGGGACTGTGCATGTGGGCGCAGCCAGCGGGCGGGCGCGTGTGGTGGTGCAGCGCGATGGCGAGCCAGTCTCGCTGTGGGTGGATGGTCGGAAGTTGGGGCCAGACGAGGAGGTGAGGAGCGGTACGGCGGTGCGCTTCCCCGTGCAGCCCGGCGCGTTCACGGCGATGGTGCGCGATGTGGTCAGCGGCGAGGCTGATGTGAGCGAGCGCTATGTGACTCCGCCAGGGAGGATGCGCCATCTGGTGAAGCGCACGCGCCTGCTGACGGCGGGCGAGGCGCTCAGCAAAACGGAGGAGAAGGCGAAAGCCCTGCGCGTCTTGCCTGGGTTGGAGCGGCCCTTTGAAGTCTTTGTCGAAGGGGCCTGTAAATACCCACATGGCTGAATACAGCAAAGTTCGGCTAAGGTCTTAGCCATGTTTACGGGTTACTTCTCCAATCTCGATAAGCCCGAAGTGCGCGACGAGTACGAAAGCTCCGCGCTGGCGTACTACAAGCGCATCCAGAGCATGTATCTGCCGGGGCGCGGCTATACGCTTTATCCGCCCAATGAAGGCGGCAGCCGCTCTCCAGACAATTACTGTGCGCCGCTGGGCACGCGGCACCAGTTGAATCTGCCCAAGCCAGAGCAGATCAGCGGTATCAGCCAGGCGATGTCTGAGGCGCTCACCGAGATTCGCAAGATGGCAAGCGACGCGGCGAAAGTCTATAAGCTGGGCTATCCGCCGGATGAGGTGAAAAGCTGCCACGATGCCTATCTGGTGCTCTCGAATGGCTCCAAGGCCGAGAAGAAGGCGGAGGCAGCCGCGTATGTGCGCAGCCGCCTGCGCGAGAAGGATGGGCAGACCTTCGTGGACGTGCCACCCAACCAGCCCTCCTATCGGCTGTGGGGCGCGGCAGTGACCAACCGCGAGGAAACGGCCTATGCCTCAGCCGCGCTGCTGGCGGCTGGCGCGCCAAGTGATTTGCCTCTGGTCATCAAAGGGACCAACTACCTGACCAACCAGATCAACGAGTCGGGCATCCTCTACAGCACCGTTGATACGGCGGCGGCGCTGGTGCTGATGATTGGGCTGCGTCGCGCGGGCATTGGCGCGACGGGCGCCAATGCCGACCAGGTGGAGGTGAATGGCAAGCTGATTACGCTAGGCGAAGCGCTGGAAAGCACGGAACCGGTGGAGTCGGTGGCCTGCAAGAAGGGTGTGCTGACCGTTGAGGTGACGGCGGAAGTGATCGAGGATTGGAACGACTTCAAGAGCGAACTTCAGGTGGAGATCAGCCTGGAGAAAGGCGGCAAGCCCGCGCAGGTCTTCAAGGTGGGCGACGCGCTTGATCTGGTGATTCGCGTGCCGCGCTACGAGCCGTGTCTGGTGGCGCATGTCTGCCTGCCGGATGGGTTGGCGCGTGTGGTGGGTGGTGGGCAGGTGAAGCGCTTTGCGCTGGACTTTGCCGAGAAAAACGAACTGCGCGTGCCGCTGGCGGCGGTTGGCCCCACGCTGGTGCCCGTCGAGGTGGCCGCAGCGGTGGGGATGGCCGAGGGCAACGGCGGCAAGGGCCAGCCCGGACCCATCCAGCAGCTTGCCAGGGCGATCACGGGCGGCCCAAAAGCCAAAGATGTGCCCGCGCAGCACTGGGCGGTGATTGTGCGCAATATGTTCAAGGAAGAACAGGTGGGCAATCCGGGGCTGCTGGAGGTGCGGATTACGCTGTAAGAGCAGGTACAACAGTTGGGCTGATGGCACTGTCATCAGCCCAACTGTTGTCATTAGTCCATTGACAGAGCCTCAGCCATCTGTTAGACAAGATGAAACGCGATAAGCTCTTGAAAGGACAATCTCTCAGATGAACTGCTACACCTGCCAGCGTGAAGGGCACACAATGCCTGCGGTGGCGATCTGCCAGGGCTGTGGGGCCGCTTGCTGCCTGGAACACGTGGAGGAACGCGCAACGCCAGGACACGGCCTGGCTTCGATGGCAGTTCCGCGCCTGGAGATGCTCTGCCAGCGGTGCCTGGGATTGCGAGCTTCCGCGCTGGTTGGGGTGGGGCAAAGCACAAGCGTTCCGGCAAAAAAGGCTGCCACCGGCGCTCCGGTGCTGCCCAATGCGAATGAAGCTATTTCTACCGTTGAGGCGCTGCTGCGCGGCGAGCGCCCTGCTGAAGCCTCTCTCAGCAGGTGGAGGCGCTTTTTTACCCGGAAGCGTTCTTTGTAACTTCTGAGAGTTCCTCTCAATCCTCTCTGCAAATCCCCTGACCTGTCCAGTAGCGAACATGTGCCTGGAAGCCCAGGCGCGTATAGACGCTGATGGCCAGGTGATTTTCTGCAACCACATTCAGGACCACATCGCGGCAGCCCTGTGCCAGGAGATGCACGACAAGCGCGGCGGTGATGGTTGTGGCGTGGCCCTGCCTGCGCGCCTCTGGATGGGTGAAGATGCCTCCCAGGACGGCTATGCCATAGGCGGGTGCGACGGCATGGGTGCCGCCAGTGGCAAGCAGGCGCCCGTCTCTGCGAAGGCCATAGAACACGCCATGCTCCAGTTGGTCTGGATGAAAATGAGCTTCGGGGTAGAGCTTATACAACTCCCCCAGCGCGGCTGCATCAGCACGTGTAAGCTGCTCCACAGGGAGAGCAGGGGCGCTTGGTGGCGGGCGAAAGGTTCGCGCTGAAACGGCCATGCGCAGCAGTTCGCGCCCGTTCGTCTCGAAGCGGTAATAGCGCTCAAACAGCGGCAAGTGTTGGGCCTGCGCTTGAATGAGCGCGTGCTTTGGGAGTGCTGCCTGCGCGAGTATGGCGGCAACGCCTGCGTTTGCCCCATACGAAGAAATGACCGTAAACGCCGGATGCTGCAAGATGAGGCAGGCCGCGTGCCCGTTGCTGCCTGCTCTGGTAGCAAGCGCGTAGCGGCTATACGCGCGAAAGGGCGGAAGAAGGTCAGCCAGCATAAAGCTGCTCCAAATGCGGTCTTGTTCCAGCACTGCCGCTGCTTCGGCGTCGCTCACGTCCAGCGCAACGCTCCATTTGGTTTGTCCTATAGCCATGCCCTCTCCTTTGCTGTTTCTGGGGCTAGGTTACCGGCTAGAAGCCGGTGGTACAAGTGGCTGCTCACCGGCAGGGACGCCGGTGCTACTGGCTGCTCACCGGCAGGGACGCCGGTGCTACCCCTCAAAGCAGGGGCACGGCAAGCAACTCCCCTAATGATGTCTTGCGCGGTGGGTGTTGGCAAGGGGCCAGATGAAAAATGCTGGCATATTCTTTGCCGAATTCTCGTGGACGCTGGATTTGCTCCTGATCGGTGGATTGCAGGATACCCAGAAGGAGGGCTGCATGGCTCAGTTTGTGCTGGCGTTAGATCAAGGGACCACCAGTTCCCGCGCTATCCTTTTTACCTCTGCTGGCACCATTGCGCAGGTTGCGCAGAAAGAGTTTCCCCAGATTTACCCCCAACCCGGACTGGTCGAGCATAATCCCGAAGACATCTGGAGCACGCAGCTTCAGGTTGCGCAGGAGGTGCTGCGGAAGGCGGGCATCTCAGCTGATGACGTTGCGGCCATTGGCATCACCAACCAGCGCGAGACGACGTTTGTCTGGGAGCGCGAGAGCGGCAGGCCCATCTTCAACGCGATTGTCTGGCAAAGCCGCCTGACGGTGCCGATTTGCGACGAGTTAAAGGCGAAAGGTTTTGATAAAGAGATACGTGCTCGCACTGGGCTGGTGACGGACGCCTATTTTTCGGGCACGAAGGTCAAGTGGATTCTGGATAACGTTCCGGGCGCCCGCGAGCGTGCCCGGCGCGGCGAACTGCTCTTTGGCAACGCGGATACGTTTTTGATCTGGCGGCTGACCAAAGGCCGGGTCCACGTCACCGACTTCTCTAATGCTTCGCGCACGCTGCTCTTTAACATTCGGACGCTTGATTGGGATGATGTCATCCTGAACGAGCTAAACATCCCGCGCCAGATGCTGCCAAAGGTGATGCCTTCCAGCGCGGTCTATGGCGAAACTGCTCCGGAGTTTTTTGGCAAAGCCATTCCGATTGCGGGCGATGCAGGCGATCAGCAGGCGGCTACCTTTGGACAGGCGTGCTTTGAGGCGGGGCAAGCGAAAAACACCTATGGCACCGGCTGCTTTTTGCTGATGAACACTGGCAAGACGCCGGTTGAATCATCCAGCGGTTTGCTCACCACGATTGCCTGGGGCGAGGGCAGCCCCGCCAGCCCTGCGATTACTTACGCTCTGGAGGGCAGCGTCTTCATAGCTGGCGCGGCGGTGCAATGGCTGCGCGACGGCCTGGGCATCATCAAAACCAGCAGCGAGGTAGAAAGCCTGGCTGCATCTGTCCCCAATAATGGAGGCGTCTACTTTGTCCCGGCATTTGTTGGGTTGGGGGCGCCTTATTGGGATTCCTCGGCGCGTGGGACGATTCTTGGCCTGACACGCGGCGCCACTGCCGGGCATCTGGCGCGGGCCACGCTGGAGTCTATGTGTTACCAGACGCGCGACGTGGCTGAGGCCATGATGCGCGATAGCAAAGAGCCGCTGCGCCGCTTGCGCGTGGATGGCGGCGCGTCCCTGAACAATCTGCTGATGCAGTTCCAGGCCGATATTCTGGGCGTGCCAGTTGAACGGCCAAAAGTGGCAGAGACGACGGCGCTGGGCGCGGCGTACCTGGCGGGGCTGGCGTCTGGATTCTGGCACGATAAGCAAGAGCTTGTTGGGCTGTGGGGCGTGGATCGGGTCTTTGAGCCACAAATCGGCAGGGAGCAGCGGGAAGACCTGTACGCCAGTTGGAAACGCGCTGTGGAACATGCGCGCGGTTGGGAAACGCCCCAGGCTCAGCGCAGGGAAGCGCTTTCTGTGTAGCAGCAGAATCTGGAGTTTGTACCTGGACGAACATCGTCCACGAACATCTTGAAGAGGAGGAGATTCGATGCAAGGCTCATTACTCAGAAATAGCCGACTCCGTAGCAATGCCTTCTTAAACAGCATCTGGGGAGAGATGTTAGCGGAGTTTTTGGGGACAATGGTGCTGATTTTATTTGGGAATGGCGCGGTGGCAATTGCTCTGGGGGCCGGAAACGGCGTCTTCAATACCAATGCGCTATTCAACAATTGGATGATCGTCGCGTGGGGCTGGGGATTGGCGGTTGTTCTGGGCGTGTATGTGGCTGGCGCGGTCAGCGGCGGGCATATTAACCCGGCGGTCACGCTGGCCTTTGCGTTACGGCGGAAATTCCCCTGGTGGAAGGTGCTGCCCTACTGGGCGGCGCAGGTCGTGGGCGCGTATGTGGGCGCGGCGATTGTGTACTTTAACTATTCGGGATTGCTCAGTACCTACGAAGCCAAGTTCCATATTATTCGCGGCGTGACGGGCATCAATGACCTGAGTTCGGCAGCAGTAACCGAGGCCAAGATTTTCTACACGTTCCCTCAGCCATTTGTTTCTATTCCTGCGGCCTTTGCCGATCAAGTGCTGGGCACAGCGCTGCTAGTAGGGCTGATCTTTGCGGTTGTTGATTTGCTCAATCAGCCGGTGCAATCCAATCTGGCGCCATTTGTGATTGGCTTGATTGTGGTGGCGGTTGGCCTGTCTTTTGGCCTGAACGCTGGATTTGCGATTAACCCCGCCCGCGATTTTGGCCCGCGCCTGTTTGCGCTGACGGTAGGGTTTGGGCAGCTTGCCATGCCTGGGCCGGGAGCGTATTTTTGGGTGCCAATTGTTGGGCCGCTGGTGGGCGCGATTGCTGGCGCGTTGGTCTATGACCTGGGTATTCATTCTACCCTGGTGGCCCGGCATGAAAGAGTATCTGGCGGCGTTGAAGAACGTGGCCGGACGGTGCGCGAGGAGCCAGGAGCAACAGAACGTGATCTTGAGGAGCGTGGCCGGACGGTGCGTGAAGTGTAAGAGATGGTTTTTGTGCTGGTAGGGTCGGCTTCTCACCGGCACGGAGGCCGGTGCTACAAGCGCTGACCGGCGAGACGCCGGTGCTACAAACACGCCGCCTGGCCACAGAAAGGGATATGCTATGGATACGTTCTCTGCTGCTTCTCGAACCGCTAATCTGGAACGCATGGCACAGGAGCCGTTTGATGTGCTGGTGATTGGCGGCGGCATTACGGGCGCCGGGGTGGCGCTGGATGCCGCAACTCGCGGCTACTCTGTCGCGCTGGTGGAACGCAACGATTTTGCCAGCGGCACCAGCAGCAAATCAACCAAGCTGGCGCATGGCGGCATTCGCTATTTGCCGCAGTTTGATTTTGCGCTGATTCACGAGGCGCTGATTGAACGAGGGCGCATGCTGGAGAACGCGCCTTTTCTGGTGCGGCCCATTCGTTTTGTCTTGCCCATCTACCAGCAAGATCGGCATCCAGTGGGGTTGCCTGTGACCTTGCCGGGCGGCTTAGGCATTGGCCTGGTGCTGGATATTGGCCTGTGGCTGTATGATTTGCTGGCGGGGAAGCATAACATTGCGCGTCATCAACGCATCAACCGCCAGGAAGCGCTGAAGCTGGCGCCGTCGCTGCAACCTGAAGGGTTGAAGGAAGCGTTTCTCTATTATGATGCTCAGCTTGATGATGCCCGGCTGACCTTGAGCACCCTGCGCACGGCTGCGCGTTGGAATGCAGCCGTCGCTAATCACGCCGAGGTAATTGGGTTCGAGCAGAAAGGTGGGTGGCTTTCTGCGGCAAGGGTGCGTGATCGGCTGACCGGACGCGAGTTTTCGCTTCAGGCGCGGCATTTTGTGAACGCTGGCGGCGTCTTTGCTGAGCGCATCGAGGCGCTGACGGGCGCTGAACCGCAGATTGAGGTGCAGCCCAGCAAGGGCGCGCATCTGGTGGTGCTGCGCAAGCAGGTGCGCGTGCTTGATGATGCGATTGTGCTGCCTGAAACAGAGGATCAGCGCATCGTCTTTGTAATTCCTTGGGAGTCGCGCGCGCTGATTGGCACGACAGATACCAGCGGAGGGGATCTCGATCATCCAGTGGCATCAGATGAGGATATTGCCTATTTACTGCGGCATGTCAACCGCTATCTGGATGTGCGCCTGACGCGAGAACACGTGCTCAGCACCTACGCGGGGTATCGCCCGCTGGTGCGTTCACGCGACAAGACGCAAGGGAAGAACCTGTCCAGAACGCACGCCGTGATCGAAAGCAAGTTGGGGCTGATTTCGATTGTGGGCGGCAAGCTGACCACCTGGCGCCGTATGGCCCAGGATACGGTGGACCGGCTGGCCCTACGCGACAACAGGTCGCTTGTGCATCCCACAGAACATCTCCCGCTGCTGGGGGCGGAATGTTGGCAGGAAGCCAGGATGGAGCTTCAACGGCGCGGCGAAAAGATGGGATTAGGCGAGGCAAGTATTGAGCATCTCGGCTTGTATTATGGCAGCGAGGCGCTGAACATTCTGGACCTGATTGACCAGGACCGTAAACTGGGACAGCCATTGGTGGCTGATCTGCCGTATCTGCGGGCGGAGGTGGTGCATGCTTGCCGCGTAGAAATGACGCTGACGTTAGAGGATATGCTGGCGCGGCGCACGCGCATTGCGATTGAAGATCATTTGCGCGGAGTGGAGGTGGCCGCAGAGGTTGCTCATCTGATGGCGGTTCATCTGGGCTGGTCTGCGGGACAGAAGCGCGAACAGGTCAGCGCGTATCGCGCGTGGGCGAGCAAGGAAGGATTGGCAGAAGCAGCCAGCGTTTGAGCGCGCTTGCCAGAACCCTACAAGAGAGCAGGCAGATATATCAGCAAGGCAGAGCGCTTGCCCAAGCGCAGCCTGTTTGTGACCCAGGCTCTGCTGCGTTTCGCTCAAGCATGCCAGAGCGAGCCAGGCAGACGGTCATCTGGTGGCAAAGCTGCGTGCCATATGTCCGGTTCGCCTGAGCAAGAGCATCTGACTGTAAAAGGTCTTGTGGGAGATGGGCTTCGCCAGGTAATCATCCACGCCCGCGCGAAAGGCGCGTATTTTGTCCATCATGCCTGAACGCGCCGTCACGCAGGCGATCAGCATGGGTTTGAGGGCGGGGTCTTCTTTAATCAGATTGATAAGCGACATGCCATCCCCGTCTGATTGATTGAGTTCCAAAAGAAGCATGAACGGGCGCTCGCGCTGGAGAACATGATAGGTTTCGCGCAGTGTGCCGGTGGGGATGCAGCGAAAACCTTCACGCAGGAGGTACGCAATCTGCTGCTGATAGTAGGGGTCTGGGTCGGCCACGATAACGGTGGAAATGCTTCTGTTCATCATCGGAGTTCCTCCCCTCACAGAGCATCTTCTTGTGGATGGCAGCCGGTTTAAAAAAATAGCGTGGTAAAGAACCGCCACATCCTTTTAGGCGGGGAGCGCTTCACGCACCTGTGCCGTCGGCTCCAGAATCATTTGCAAGCCAAACTTGGGGAACAGCGTAATCAAGGGCTGCGGCACGACTGCAAAACCCGGTACGGTCCTGGGCACATAGTGCTGGAGAATCTCCGCCAATAAAATTCTGGCCTCTAGATTAGCAAAAGGCATGCCAATACAGATGCGCGACCCGGCGCCAAAGGGAAAATAGGCTTGCGGGGGGTATTTTTCGCCGGTTTCGGGGTCGAAACGTTCAGGCTTGAATGTGTCAGGCTCCGGCCAGGGGTCGGGCAGGCGGTGTGTGACCCACTGGCTGAGCATGACGACGGTTCCGCGTGGGATGGAGTAGCCGCCGTATTCAAAATCAGCCTGGGTGTAGCGCACCTGCGCCCAGGCGGGCGGGTAGAGGCGCATGGATTCTTTGACGACCATATCAAGATAGGGCAGCCGCGCCAGATCATCTACGGTAGGCGCGCGCCCGCCGAGCACTGTCTGCAATTCAGCCAGCAGCTTCTCGCGGACGGCTGGGTATTCCGAGAGCAGGTAGAAGGTCCAGGTGAGGGTATTGGCGGTGGTAGCGTGCCCGGCGGCCAGCAGGGTGAGCGTTTCGTCTCGAATCTGCTGATCAGTCATGGTCGCGCCATCTTCGTCCTGAGCATGCAGCAGCATGGAGATGACATCACCCGTGTCTTCGCCGCTGGCGCGATGTTCGGCAATGATCTGAGCAACGGTTTCATCAAGAAAGCGACGAGCACGCACATATTTGCCATACATGGTGAAGGGCAGGTTGATGCGCAGGCGCTGAAACGGGGCACGCGAGCGGTTGGCAAATTGCGCGGCCTCGGAGAACGCCAGGCCGATGCGCTCGCTCTGGCTGGTCAGATCAATGTTAAAGAGCGCTTTGGCGACAATGTGCATGGTCAGGCGCATCATTTCGTCGGCCATGTCGCGTTGCTCGCCAGGCTTCCACTCGGCCAACACGCGCTCTGTGCAGGCGACCATCGCATCACGATAGCTTTCCACGCGCTGCTTGTGGAAGGCGGGCTGGACAAACCGCCGCTGCTGGCGGTGGAACGCGCCATCAATGCTGAGCAGGCCATCGCCTAGCAGCAGACGCAAGCTCTCGCTAGCCTCGCGGTTAGTGAAGCTGCGGGCGTTTCCAATCAGGACATAGCGCACGGCTTCCGGGCGGGTGAACAGCACGGCGCGATTGCGCAGGAAATAGATGGTGGCGGCATCGCCATACGTGCGCTGAAGGCGGGTGACAAAGGCCAGGGGGCCTTCTTTGCGCATCTCCAAAACGTTGCCCATGATGGGGTTGGGTTTGGGGCCGGGTGGTAAGCGATACGTTGCCATCAAGTTATCTCCTTGCACCGGCACGGTGGCCGGTGCTACAAGCATCAGCATTGGACCCACGCGCCGCTTTTGGCGCTTTGCAACACGGCTTCGATGACGCGCATGTTGGCAACGGCGTCCTCAATGGGCGTAAATACATCGGTGTTGTTGAGAATTGCGAGTGAGAACAGGTCGCCCTGGATGGTGTATTGGTTACAAATATCGAACCCAAGTTCCTCGGTTTTGTTTCCATGCCGATGCCAGATTCTGCAAGGCCGGTCTGTTGGGGCATTAAAGGGGATTTCAATTTCGATCTGCCCCTCTGTCCCGTAAATGTTTACGCGCTGGAATGGCGTGAGTTGCGTTGAGCAGGTGAAGGTTGCCGTCCCTGTGCCGAAATCCAGAATGGCTGAGGCCAGGCGATCCGTGTTGAAGCGCTGATCATACTCGATGATGCCGCAGGCTCGCGCAGGCTCGGCGCCAAAGATGAAGCGCGGCACGGAAATGGCGTAGCAGCCAATATCCATCAACCCGCCGCCGCCCGCAGCGGCGATATTGCGGATGTTCTGCCCATCGTCCAGGTAGTACGAGAAGATGGTATGGATGGTGCGCAGTTCGCCAATCTGCCCTTCAGCAACCAGTTGGCGGGCGCGCTGCCACTGAGGATGATGGCGATACATAAAGGCTTCCATCACCTTGAGATGCGGGTGCTTGCGGGCAGCGTCTACCAGTTCCTGCGCTTCGGCGGCGGTCATGGCAATAGGTTTTTCGCAGAGCACGTGTTTTCCCGCTTGCAGCGCCTTGATGGACCAGGGGACGTGCAGATGGTTTGGCAACGGATTGTAGATGGCATCAATATCCGGGTCGGCCAGCAGTTCCTCATACGAGCCATACACCTTTTCGATGTCCAGTTCTGCTGCGGCTTCTTGCGCCCGCGCCAGATGACGCGAGGCGATGGCGGTGATGGCGCAATGCGCGCCTTGCTGCATGGCTGGAATGACGGTTTTCGTGCCGATTCTGGCAGGGCTGAGAATACCCCAGCGGACCTTGTTCATCGCTTTACCCTACTTTCTTCTTTCCACAAGTTGAATACCCAGGAGCCATGCGGCTATTTGTCCTATGGCTCCTGCTCTAACTATAGCGCATTGCTGGGGGAGATGCGGCGAAAAGCCAACGATTTGGCTGAAAGAAATCTGCCCAAAGCAATGGCAGGCTTTTCTATGTAAGAGTAGGCAACTGTCGCAACGACCAGCGCGAGCACAAAAGCCAGCAGCAGAATCAGCCAGATGTTTACGAAGCCATACAGCAGGTTGATAGCCGCTAACAAGATGATGGCATGATAGAGATAGAGGCTGAAGGAGATTTTCCCCAGGAAGGTAATGGGCGGTTGCAGCAGCACTGCCGATAGTCGCGGTGAGGCCAGCGCCAGGACCAGCAGGAGAGCACAGCCCGCCGCGACGTAGATGTCGCTGAGAATAAGAAAGCTCTGAAGCAACGTGACACCGTAGAGCCACCAGGGGAGCGTGTAGCAAAGGATGCCGACAGTGAAGAGCGCGTAGTGTGCCCAGCGGGGAAGTTTGGAGTACGCCTGCACGAGCATGAGACGATGCTTTGCCAGCAGCGCGCCTCCAATAAACAGCCCCACACATTCCATACTTAAGAAAATGTCGGTTTTGTAGGTAGGAAAGAGATCGTAGAGGAAGCCCCCAACGATGCCCACCGCCATCCCTACGCCAAGCGAGCGCTTCCAGGAGCAGCGAATCACCAGGAGCATCAGAAACGGAAAAATCAGTGAGAGCCGCATTTCCTGCACAAGCGACCATAAAACGGTGTTGTACTCGTTGCTATTGAAACTATCCACCAGCAGCACATGCTTGAGAACGAGGTCCAGGGTGGGCACCTCCTGCCAGGTGCGATTAAACCACCCGCTAAGTGCTGCAATGCCATGCCTGGAGAAGAGCGCATCCAGCGTGATGGCGACGGCCAGGGCGCAAAGATAAGGGATGTAGATGCGACAGATGCGCCTGGTTATAAATGAGAGGTAGCTGCCGCCTTTGCCCGCGTAAAAGGGGAGCGAGAGAACATAGCCGCTCAGGAGGAAGAAGAGCAATACCGCCTCATAGCCTGATCCGATGGCCCGCAATGGAGTGTATTTGTACAGATTGATGAGCCAGAAGTTGCTTTGCCCGTAGGTGTTGCTCTCTATCACTGGAAAGACCAGCAGGAAGTGGTGGACAACAACCGTCAGTGCTGCCAAACCACGTACCGAGTCTAGCTGCGTGATTCGCTGTTGTGTTGCCTGCTGCGCCCGCGCTGGCGCTGGTGCTATGCTACTCCTCATTGGCTTTTTAGCACCTCGTAGCCTGGGCCGCGATCAATAAAGGGGCGCGGGCCGCGCTCAGTGCTCAAGCGCTCTCGCAGGGCTGCCGTTGCTTCGGCCAGCAAGGGGTAGCCTGCTTCTGCTGGCCCCAGGCACACACCATAGTCGCGCTCGGCGCTTTGCGCTGAAACCAGGCCGCGCAGCACATCTTGCTGCACCAGTTCTGGCTCGCGCTCCAGTGGGTCGCCCCAGCCACCGCCGCCAGTGGTGACGAGCCGAACAAGCGTGCCCTTTTCGAGCGGCTCATCGTCTACCAGGCCGGGCAGACGATGTTCTTCCGGTGTGCCAGGGTTGTTGATGATGGTTTTGTAGGTGCCGCCCGCCATGCCGCCTGCCACGCCATAGCAACTCAGGATAGTGCGGTCAGCGGTGCTGATCAGTTTGGCATCCGTGAGCAGGCGTACATCTTTCTCGTAGCCCAGGCCGCCGCGCCGTTTGCCTGGGCCGCCAGAATCGGTTGCCAGCGCCAGCTTTTCAATCAGCACCGGAAAGCGTGTCTCACAGAACTCGGCGGGCAGGTTTTTGGAGTCGGGGACAATGTGAATCACATCGCTGCCATCGGCATAGAAGCGCCCGCCAGAGCCGCCGCCCAGCACTTCGCGCAGCAAGAAAAAGCGCCCGTCCTGGTCTGTGCCGTGAATGCCCCAATAGCGGATGGTTTCCTGATCGGCGGGCATGCGTCCGCCAGTGGCAATGGCAAGCGCCCCCGCAAAGATGCCCAGCAAGCGTAGGATGGTGAAGGAGCGCGCGTTGGTGGGAGCGGGGAAGCGCGGGGTGATGAGCGTACCTTCTGGCGGGAACACCACCTCCAGCACGTCGCAGATGCCTTCGTTGATGTCCAGTTCGGCGGCGCGTTCTGGCGTGTCGGCCAGATTGCGCAAGACGGCGGCAATCCACTTTTTGAGAAAGCGCCCCTCTGCGTAGTTGCCGGGCCAGTTGATGGGGCCAACGGTCTGCGGGCTGGTGCCGTTGAAGTCCAGGGTGATTTTCTCCGGCGTTTTGGTCATCGTGAGACGGATGGTATGTAGGCGGGGCGGCTCCACGCCGTCGTGCTCGATGTAGTCTTCCCAGGTGTAGGTGCCATCGGGGATTTTGGGCAGGATTTCGCGCCGGAAGGTGTCCGCGCAGCGCTGGATGATGGCCTCAAAGCAGGCTTCGATGGTGGCGCGGCCATAGCGCGCAAACAGATCGGTGATGCGCTCGGCGCCCATGCGACAGGCGGCGGCTTCGCCGTCAATATCGCCCGCCAGACTTTCGGGGATGCGCGTGTTGCGAAAGATAATCTTATAGGCGTCTAGATTAAGTACGCCCGCTTTAAAGAGCCGGATGGGTGGCACCATCAAGCCTTCTTGAAAGATGCTGGTGGCGTGCGCGGGCATGCTGCCAGGGACCATGCCGCCGATGTCGTCGTGATGCCCAAACGCCTGCACAAAGGCGACGACTTCGCCCTCGAAAAAAACGGGCACGGTCACGGTGAGATCAGGCAGGTGGCCGACGCTGCCTTCGGAGAGATAGACATCGTTATGGAAATAGACATCGCCCGGCTGCATGCTTTCCAGCGGGTAATCGCGCACAACGGGGTTGACCATTGCTGAATACGAGCGGCCCGTGAGCTTGCGGCAGAAGCGATCATGGATGCCCGCGCGGTAGTCGTGCTGGTCGCGGATCATAGGCGAACGTGAGGTACGCTCAATAGCCGCCTCCACTTCGGCTTCTACTGAACCTAGCGTGCCCTCCACAATTTGCAGCAGGATGGGGTCAGCGCTGGTGGTTCTGCTGATAGTTGGGCTGTTTTTTTCTAACAGGTCGCTCATGGCTGGCTCCTTTGCTGGCGGTTATTTTTTCTCGGAACCTGCGAAGGCTGCGGTCACGCCCAGCGCGATATAGATGCTGCCTGTGACATAACGCCGGATGGATTGAAATCGCGTTTGCTTAGTGAGCCGGTGGCCTACTGTCGAGGCAAGTAACGCATAGAGGCTATCCGTACAGGAGGCCAGCAAGACAAACAGTGCCCCAAAGAAGATCATCTGCACGATGACGGCTCCTCTGGCGGGGTCCACAAATTGCGGCAAGAAGGCATAAAAGAAGAGCGCGGTTTTGGGGTTCAGCAGGTCCACCAGAAATCCCTGGGCAAAGAGCCGCGAGAGGCTGCGGGGTGGTGCTGCTGCTGTATCCTGGTTTTCATCCCGCGCCAGGAGAGTGCGCATGCCCAGATAGATGAGATAAGCGGCGCCTAGATATTTCACCACACTAAACGCCAGCGCCGAGGTGAGGAGGAGCGCCGACAGCCCCAACGCGGCAGCGACAGCGTGGGTAAAGTCTGCCAGCACGGTCCCTCCGACAGAGGCCAGCCCTGCTCGCCTGCCCTGGGCGACGCTGCGGGTGACGATATACAGAACGGCGGGGCCAGGGATGAGCAGCAGTCCCAGCGCTGCCACGAGGAAAAGCGCGATAGTTGACCAGGCGGGCATTATGATCTCCTTCAGACTTAAATAAAAAATCAGGGCATCGGCTCAAGTATAGTGAATTTGGGCGTCTTTGTCGGGCTGGCGAAAGCTCCAGAGATTGGTAAGGCAACCGTTGCGCAGCCGCCAGGTATGCAGCGCGGTGTAGTGGAACCGCTCCCAGCAGCGCTCGCTGTCGTCCCAGGCCGTGTGCTGGGTGGTGAGGCGATAGAGCACAACCTTTCTGGCAAGGAAGGGTTGGAGCAGGTTGCGCTCTTTTGCCGCTTGCTGTGCAAACTCTGTTGCTTCTTCGACCTCGTTGTTGGGCTGGTCTTTGAGAGACGCCAGCGTGATGTGCGCGGCAAACCCGTACTTGCGTTCGTCTGGTGTGAAGGGACAGTCCGGGTGCACAAACTCCGGGTCAATCTGATGAAAGATGGTGTTATACAGCTCTTCAAAGCGTGGATTTTCGCGTGAAGCCAGATCAATCAGCACCGAGGAAAGCACCTGAGTGATGGCTTTTTGCTGCACTTCAAAGGCGGGAAACGTGGCAAGCACTGGCTCAAGCATTTGTTGTATCTGCTCCTCAGTCTTATTTTCGGCCAGGCGAAAGAAGCCTTTGAGCGTGCAGTGCACCATGAAGCTGCGCGCCGCGTGGCAGCCATAGCGCCGTTCCAGGTCGGCGCGGAGCGTATCTATCTGGGCAGCCAACCCTGTTGGTGGCAACAGGTAGACGCCATAAAGCGGAAAGGGCATAGACACAACCTTTATTCGTGTTTGGTGAGCAGGATATTGCCGAAACGATCTACCTGCGCCTGCTGCTGTTCAAAGACGACTGTTGTTGAACCATATTCCTCAATGATCGCTGGCCCAGGCACTACCGCCCCGGCCAGCAGTTTTGCCCGGTCGTAAAGCGGGCAAGGCTGGAAGACTCCGGCGCCCTCAAAATAGACCTGGCGTTCGCCCTTCAAGGCGGCTGAGGGGTCAGGGCCGCCAGCAGCAATCTCTTGCAGCGTGGGTTTATCAATCAGCCCCAGGCCAGTGACGCGCAGGTTGACGAATTCCACCTTTTGCCTGCCGCGATAGTCGTAGCCGTAGATGCGCTGGTGCGCCTGATGAAACGCTTCCACCGCTTGCTGCCCAAATGCGGCGTCAATGGCCCCGCCGGGGACTTCGACGCGCACCTCATACGCCTGGCCGTGATAGCGCAGATCAGCGGAGCGCAGCAGCACGCGGCGCTCTGGAGGCACGCCGTTGCGCTGCAATCCCTCCCGCGCCTGCGCTTCCAGGCGTTGGAAGAGTTCCTGAGTGGCTGGCGGGTCAAAGGCTTCTTCGCTCTGCACTTTGGTGAGCACGTAGTCATTGCGCAGGTCCACAACCAGCAGGCCAAAGGCTGAGGTAACGCCAGGGATAGGCGGCACAATGGCTGTGCGCATGCCCAACAGATCGAGCAGACGCCCGGCCTGCAACGGGCCGGAGCCGCCAAACGGGACCAGCGCGTAATTGCGCGGGTCGCGTCCCTGCTTGACGGTGATTTGACGAATGGCATTCGCCTGGTTCCAGTTGGCGAGTTCCAGAATGCCCGCCGCGACCTTGAGTACATCCAGGCTTAGCTTCTGGGCTAGCGGCTCCAGCCCCAGGCGGGCGGCCTCGGCATCCAGCGGCACTTCGCCGCCGAGCAGGTGCGGCGGGATGCGCCCAAGTACCAGATTGGCGTCGGTAAGGGTGGGCTGTGTGCCGCCTTTGCCGTAGCAAATTGGCCCAGGGTCTGCGCCCGCGCTGCGCGGCCCCACGCGCAGCCCGCCATCCGGTCCAATCCAGGCAATCGAGCCGCCGCCGGTGCCAACGGTGATAATGTCTATCATGGGGGTCTTGACCGGAAAACGCCCGATCTTGCCCTCAGTGGTCAGGCGCGGCTGGCCCTGATCTATCAGGCAGACATCGGTGGAGGTGCCCCCGGCATCAAGCGCGATGGCGTCTGGGAAGCCAGCGGCGCGGGCAATAAAACTGGCGCCAAGCGCTCCGGCAGCGGGACCAGAAAGCACCGTCGTGATGGGCTGGCGCTCTACTTCCTGGGCGGCGACTACGCCCCCGTTGGATTTCATGATCAGAAAAGGCACGCTGCTGGCAGCAGCCCGCTCTGCGCCGTCAAGCGCCTGCACCAGATGGTGTTCTGCGGAGGTGATGTAATCACGCACCTGCGGCTTGACAAAGGCATCAACCAGCGTCGTCATGGTGCGTTCGTATTCGCGGTATTCCGGCAGCACATCCGAGGAGAGCGACAGGAAGGCGTCTGGATATGCTTCGAGAAAGAGTTCGCGGGCACGCTGCTCGTGGGCAGCGTTGGCGTATGAGTGCAGGAAGCAGATGCCCACCGCGATGATGCCCTGCGCCTTGAACCAGCGCGCCGCTTCGCGCACTTCAGTTTCGTTCAGTTCAGTTAGCACTTCGCCGCGCCAGTTCAGGCGTTCGGTGACTTCGCGCACGCGCTCCAGCGGGACAATACGATCTGGCTTGACCCAGAAATAGGAATTGCCGTAGCCAGAGGGCACGCTTTGCCGGGCAATCTCCAGAATATGGCGGAAACCGCGCGTCACCAGCAGCCCCAGCGAGCTAAAACGCTCCTCAAGCAGGGCGTTGGTGGCAACGGTGGTGCCATGCGCGACAGTGGCTACTGTGTCGGGAGAGGTGCCCATCTGTCGCAGCACCTTGCGGATGCCATCAAGTAAGCCCCGCGAAGGGTCGCTGGGCGTACTGGGGGTTTTGGTGGTTGCCAGCGCGCCAGAGCCTTCATCGAGCGCTACCACATCGGTGAAGGTGCCGCCAGTATCAATGCCCAAACGATAGCGTGGGGATGGTTCGCCCATGCCTGTTTCTCTCCTGTGCGCGTGCCATTGCTTGCCAGATGGGGCTATTGTGGCATAAAAGAGAGGCGCTTGTCTATGGGGTTAGTTGGGCAGCATGACGATGGATTCGCCGCGCTGCCAGAGGTAATCTAGCTGGTCGGTTGAGATGAAGGTGATGTGGTAGAGCGAGGAATCAACCACCGTGAGGCCAATCGAACTGCCGCCAACGACAATCAGGAAATGCCCCCCATACAGAGCGGGGTAGTAAAGGCCCTGCGAGTCACGGAGGTCCAGAATAACGGGAATACCCTGTGCTACCGTCATATGCACAATGTCGTTGTAGCTGAGTTGGCGATTCAGGTAGACGGTGGCGTGCATGTTGTGCATCTGGGCGATACGATTCCAGGCGCTCTGGGTCATCAGGCCGCCCCAGGGAGTAATGTCTGGCCCTAACTCATCAATCATGCGCCCAATGGTGATGTTGGGGACACCCCAGGCGGTGAGCAGTTCCGTGAGCACGGCGGCGCTACACGCTGAGTTCCAATACGCATCGCGCTGTGCCTGTGAATCGTAGCCAGCGTCGGGGTTCCATTGGGTGAGCGGCTTGACCCGCTGAGTGATAAAGGCGGGCTTGGGGGTGGCTGGCGTATACGGGCCGATATTTCCGAGGGCGTTCGAGAGATAACGGAAGACCTGGCCGCCGCCTGCGGTTGCCAGGGTAGCACTCAGCACCGTTAAGGTCACAGCGACAATAAGCGAAAACTTGATGATGTTCATCCGCGACGAGCGCGGCCTGCGCTGCTGCTTACTGGTACGGGTGGGCGGGAGCGTGCGCGGGATCAGGTGTATGTCTGCAATGGTAACAGGAGACAGCTCAGGCGCCAGCGCGGGCGCGGGAACAAGGGCGCGCGAATCATAAGGGAGTTCTTGTGCTGGTTCTTCGTCTGGCAAGGGAGAGAAACGACGTTCGGCAGAGGACGCCAGAGTGGATTCTACGACCATAGGACGCTGTGGCAAAGAAAGGCGCGGCGCGGTACGTCGAGCGTTAGGGGAGGTGGCCCCTTTCCCTCTTGGCCCAGCATTCATGGAAGCAAGCTCTTCTGATGATTGCGAAGCACTCCGTTGACGCATGCCAGTAGTCCTATTCTCCATGATGTCGTTGTGCCATTTTGGAGGATGGCTCCCTTCTGGTGTGAATCATAGCCTGGCATGCACCAATTGGTCAAGCTCGCAGGCGGAAATGGGACTTTTTTCCTGGCTTCTTGCACTCATTTGAGGGTGCTTGAGGTTGCTATTCTCGGCGTTTTGTGTTGAAAAGCACCACCGCAGAAGCGAGGAGAAAGACGACAAGAGCAGCCACATAAAAACTTGGGATGGCTGGGAACACGCTCACCTGCGTGCCATCAGATGGGCTTGTAACAGGCGTTGGGGTAGTGGCAGGAACAGGGGTTGGGGTTGGAGCCAGCGTTGCCGTCGGAGAAGGCGTCGGTGATGGCGTTGGCGAAGGGGTAGGTGATGGCGTTGGCGTGGGCGCGTTGGATTGAGCGCCTTTATTTCCGGGCGCTGGTGTGGAGGGCGCAGCAGTAATGCCGAACAGCCAGACCAAGCCTGTTACCAGCACGATGCCCGCGACAAATCCAAAGGCAGCGCCAATGAGTAACGTACTCAATTGGCGCGGGGCGTGTCGCGTAGGGAGCGGTTGGAGCCTTGGTGGGGGCGAATTTGGAGTCATGGCGCCTTCTTCCCTCTGAGCATATCCGCCAGAAAGCGATGCTTTTCGTTCAGAGGGTTTAGCCTCTGGTGAATGCTACGGGGTTGGCGATACGGCTGGCGTTGGGGTCGGCGCAGGAGGGTAACAGTACATAGTGTAGGCTGGATATTCACATTGATGAAACGCCCACAACAAGACAGGGAGCATATCACCAACCAGGGGGTTAAAATAATCCTGGTTGGTGTATAAAAAAGCGGCAACCACGACTTGTTGCTGGAATCGGACCAATAAGACATAGGAATATTTATGGATTTTGCTGCCATAACACCACATGCAGCCCTTTTTCACGGCCAGTACCTGGAAGGGCAAATGGAGGTCTTGTACGGCGTTGGGTGAGGGATCATCTGGCGCTTGCAGGCCAACCCAGCTATCGGTGATGGTGTGACCAATTGAGCGATACAGCCAGACTGCTCCCTCGTGGTATTCCGTTGCGCCAAAAATAGTCACAAGATCGGGATACCGAGCGAACTCAAGCATAAGTTGTGCCAAATCATGGGCACTCGAATAATTTCCTACTGAGGTATCTTCGCCTTGCTGCCAATTATCCGGCGAAGTCAGGGCATACCCATAGGGGCTGGTGAAATGCGTGTGTGTCAGGCCCAGAGCGCGCGCGCGTAAGTTCATCTGTTCAAGAAAGGCTTCCCGCGACCCGGCAACAAAGCGGGCCAGCGCCATCGTCGCATCTGCCGCGCTTTTAATTGACACCATGTAGAGGAGCAAACGCACGCTGTATGGCTGCCCAACCTGAAGGTAAGCAATCGAAGCGTCTGATTCAACCTGCTTGTCTATTTGCTGGGCAATGACAGGGGTATCCAGGCTCAAATTATTGACCTGGAGATATTCCTCAACCAGCAGGGCCGACATCACTTTTGTGGTTGAGGCAGGCTGGGCGATGCCATCGGGGTTGCGCTCGCACAGCGGCTTCCCGGTTTGCGCGTCAAGAATGCTGATGCCAAATGTGGGGTCAGGACGCAGCGCCGGGCATTCTCGTGGAGCGGCGGGCGTTGGCTGGTCCTGGGTGGGCGTCTGTTGCGCGCCAAAGGTGGCAGATGCCAGGTTCGGGTGTTGTGTGCCGAAAACAAAGGCGCCAAGGATGATGATCACCAAAAAAATAAGAATAGCGACCATGCGGCTATTGAACAAGGGCACCTTTGGCGGCTTCCGCCGGGGAGGGCGAGAAGGCGCTATTATTGGGCTTGCGTCTGCTTGTTGATCTGAGGCCATAGGATTTTTGCATGCTCGCTATTGCTAGTGTCAGGTGGTTGGCAGATACCCTCGCTAAAGGCGGCTATTGCTGACTTGTTGCTCAGGCAGTCTCCAACGCTTCCCTGTGTGGCTCCACTCTACCATGTTGGATGTTTCCTGGCAAGGGGTATGGTTGCGAGCAAGCGAAATCCTGTTTCCAGGCAGAGAGAAAACGTAACAAGAACTTAAGCAGGAAGTTGGAACACTTTAGGCCAGAGGCTTTATAATTAAGAAGGTGAATATCTTTATGATGCTCGTTCCTGTTGAGGGCAAGATATGGCAGTTTCGATTACTTCCGAGTCGTTTCCTGGTCGGCTGGTTGGCGCAAAAAGCCGGACGACCTTTTATCTTGAGGCTGGGCCGGTGGATGGGCAAGCCGTTGTATTTATTCATGGTTTTGGTGGGACAGCCAGAAACTTCACGCTGAATATGGGGCCGCTGGGCGCGGCTGGCTTTCGGGTGATTGTGCCTGAGTTGTGGGGCATGGGGCGCTCGGCCAAACCACGCGGGCGCTACAGCCTGGACCGCTGGGTAGATCAGTTGGTGGACTTGCTGGACCAGCTTGGTATTCAGCAAACAGCAGTGGTGGGGCATTCGATGGGCGGCGCGGTGGCGGTGCGTCTGGCGCGGCGCCACCCGGAGCGAGTGACCAAACTGCTGCTGGTGGCGCCGCTGGGCTTTGGCGCCCGGCGCAATATACGCTTTATCCGCCTGGCAGTCCTCCCTGGAGTGGCCCCGGTGCTGCTGCGCTTCCGCCGCTTTCGCGTTCCCACGCGCGAGGAGATGATTCAGCGCGCACAGCGGCGTTTTGGTGGGCGCATCAGCCAGGAGGGTGCGCTGGCCTGGGCGGAGAGCGCGGTGCTGATGTTTCAGGAGCGCGGATTTGTGCAAGGGTTGGTGCGGACTGGCCGGGCGTGTATTCAGTTGATCGAGGGCAGGGACCATCGCGTGCGCAAGGATTATGCTGAATTGACCCTGCCCACGCTGGTGATCTGGGGCGATGAAGATCGGACGGTGCCCACACAGGATTCGCAAACGCTGCGCCAATTGCGGACTGATGCGCGGCTGGAGATGTATACCCAGTGCGGCCATCACCCTTACCTGGAGGCGACAGAACGCTTTAACCAGATGGCGCAGGCGTTTCTGCAAGAAGCATGAAGCCGCCAGAGGTGGTCTTGCCACCAGCGCTGAAGGGACGGCTGGCCGCCGGGCATCCCTGGGTCTATCGCAACCAGATTGCGTCGTTGCCTGCGGTGCCCGATGGCGCCTGGGTGCGCGTGCGCGCCGGGAACTTTACCTCCTTTGGGCTGTGGGAAAATACTGGACAGATTGCTATTCGCCTGTTTTCTCCGCATGGCGTGCCAGATGCCGCGTGGGTGCTTGGGCAGGTGCGCCGCGCCTGGGAGCTGCGGGCGCCGCTCCGCGATCAGGATATTAGCGCGTATCGCTGGATATTTGGCGAGGCCGATGGGCTGCCAGGCATCACCGTTGATCTGTATAGCGCGTTTGCGGTAGTGCAGATGTACAGCGCTGGCGTGACCATCTTGCTCCCCTGGCTGGTTGAGGCGCTGCGCAGCGTTGCGCCGCTGCGGGGGATTGCGCTGCGCCGCCGCGAGGCGGAAGCAGCAGAAGGTGGACAGGTGGAGGTGGAACGTGTGGAGGGTGGCAAGATTGAAGCCGTTTGGGGAAAGCTGCCACCGCGTGATCTGGTGGTGCAGGAGTATGGGCTGCGGTTCTACGCCAATCTCTTTGCCGGGCAAAAGACGGGGCTTTTCTTAGATCAGCGCGAAAACCGCCGCTTTCTGGAATCCTGGTGCCAGGACCGAACAGTCCTCAATTGCTTTTCTTATACCGGGGCTTTTTCGCTCTACGCGGCGCGTGGCGGCGCCAGCTCAGTGACGAGTTGCGATAGCGCGCCAGCCACAGCAGAGGCGGCAGCCGCAAACTTCGCGCTCAATGGCTTCAACCCCCACAACTATGCTTTTGTGGTTGAGGATTGTTTCGCGTTGCTGGCGCGTCTGGCGCAGGAAGGCCAGGCGTTTGATCTGGTGATTCTCGACCCTCCCAGTTTCGCGCATACCAAAAAGCATATCCACGCGGCATTGCGCGGCTATACCCGGCTGCACCAACTCGCGCTGCGCTGTGTTCGCCCTGGTGGGCTGCTGGCGGCGGCCAGTTGCACCAGTTATGTGACCCCTGATCTCTTTCGCCAGACGCTTTCCGACGCGGCAACCAGCGTGGACAGGCGGTTGCTTATCCTGCACGAAGCGGGGCAGCCGCTCGATCATCCTGTGCCAGCCCACTTCCCAGAAGGGCGCTACCTAAAATTTGTGCTTTGCGCGGTGGAGAAAGCGTGAGCCTGAAGAACCGGCGCTGGTGCCGTCGCTCACCGGTATGGAGGCCGGTGCTACAAGCAATTCGCCCACTTCCAGAGGGTTGTGTTAGATTTTTTAAGGAGCAAGTAATACGTGAGTACGCCTGACTCTCCAGAAACATCCCCGTTTCCGAGCCGCAAAAATGGCGCGACTGAACTCTATTTGATTCGGCATGGCGACGCCCTTCCTGGCGGCGATGAGATTGTGCCTGGAGGCACCTATGATGACCAGCCATTGAGTCTGCTTGGGCGACAGCAGGCCGAAGCGCTCCGTGCCAGGTTTGCCGCGTTTCCGTTTGATGCCATCTACAGCAGCCCCTATCGCCGCGCCCGCGAGACGGCGGCTCCCCTGGCGCAGATGCAAGGGCTGGAGGTGCTGATTGAGCCGGAAATACGCGAGATTCGGCTGGGGCAGGTGGGAAACGGCCTTCCGAAAGGCGTCTCGCCCGATGAATACGCAGCCGCGCTGCGGGCGCGGCTGGATGAGATTGTGCGCCGGGTGGCTGCTACCGGCTATTGGTCGTCCATTGCCGGAAGCGAGCCGAGCGCGGAATTTCGAGCGCGGGTGACAGCAGCGATTGATGGGCTGGCTGCGCGGCACGCGGGCCAGCGCGTTGCGCTGTTTTCGCATGGCGGCGTCATCAATACGTATCTAGCTGTAACGCTGGGGCTGGAGCGCGATTTCTTCTTTCCGGCGGTGAATACCTCTATCCACGTGGTGCGGGTCAAAGGGGACACGCGCGTGCTGCTGGGGCTGAATGACATCTGCCATTTGCGCGACGCCGGGCTACTTCGGTTTACTGACTGAAAGCAGGCAGCAATATAGAAAGGGCAATGCGCATGGCTGAAGTAGATATGGTTACCGGGGCATTTAGCTTTACCGGGAAGTATCTGACGCAGCGTTTGCTGGCGCAGGGAAGGCAGGTGCGAACGCTGACATACCATCCAGATACCCCCAATCCGTTTGGCGGCAAGGTGGCGGCCTTTTCGTATCACTTTGATGACTCTGCCGCTTTGGTCAAGAGCCTGGAAGGTGTCAGCACCTTCTACATCAGTTATTGGGTGCGCTTTTCGTATAGACAGATGACGCATGAGCGGGCAGTTGAAAATACCAAGATGCTTTTTCTGGCTGCCAAAGAAGCTGGCGTTAAGCGCATCGTCTATATCAGCATCAGCAACCCCAGCGAAAGCTCCGCGCTCCCTTACTTCAGCGGCAAGGCGCGGCTTGAACACGCGCTGAGAGATTCCGGGCTATCCTACGCGATCTTGCGGCCAACGGTCCTGTTTGGCCCCGAAGGTATCCTGCTGAACAATATCGCCTGGCTTGCCAGACGCTTTCCTGTGTTTGCGGTGCCTGGGGCTGGCGATTATCAGCTTCAGCCTATTTTTGTGGAAGACCTGGCCGATTTGATGGTGCGTGTGGGCCAGCAAAAAGAGCCGGTGGTGATGGATGCCGTTGGCCCTGAAACCTATCGCTTTGAAGAACTGGTGCGTTTGATTGCTCAGAACGTACATCGCAAAGCACGGATTTTTCATCTCCCGCCTACTCTCATGCTCGCTCTTAGTCAGATGATGAGCCTGGTGCTGGGGGATGTGGTGCTGACGGGAGATGAGATCAAGGGCTTGATGCAGAATCTGCTCATCTCGCGTGACCCACCCACCGCGCCCACGCGCCTGAGTGAGTGGCTGGAGGCACATGCCAGCGGCATTGGGCAAACCTATTTTTCTGAGTTGCGGCGTCATTACCGCTGAGCGTTTCTATCTTGTTGGCAAAGAAAAGAGAAGCAAAATCTTGACAACCCCAGGAACGATGGGGTAAAATAGGGGAGCCGACGAAAATACAGCGATGAGGCGCATTCGTCTAGCGGCCTAGGACATCGCCCTCTCAAGGCGGAGATCACGGGTTCGAATCCCGTATGCGCTACCAGTCGATGATTCCATAACACGTCAGGCCAGGTAAATCCTGGCCTGACGTGTTTTTTGTTGCAAGCTTTTGAGGGGTTTGACTGGAACCCTGACTGGAACCAGCAAAAACATTACTTCGCGTAGCTGGTTTCATGGATTTTTCCGCATTCTTCGGTGGGCAACATCTGGCAAGCATTTCTTGCCCTAATGGCTCTACAAAAGCAACTTATCTGCTCGTGCCATTTTAAGCACCTCCCCCCTCTGCCAGCCATCCTTGCGAGAAAGGACGAGTCTGGCTATGGGAAGATAGATGGCTGTTTGCACTGAAGCGCCGGCCAAGCGCGGTGCTTTCGTGGTGAAAAGACGGAGTCCCATGGCCGCCAGCGATCTCTACAGGACGCCAGACCCTTCGCTCCTGTCCTGGTTCTGGGGTGATGATGAGTAGCAAAGGAAGCGCGTGTCGTTCCCTGGCCCACTCGCGGGAGGCGAGATAGTGCGCATAGGTGCGCAGTTTGGCCGCCAGTGCCCCGCCTGTCATCGTGCCCTCATCTCATTCCAGCCGGGCTCCAACGCGCTGGAGTCCGGCGTGGCACTCGAAGGCCGCACCAATTCGCAGGATATACCAGGCCCCATGGTCGTGAGAGCGCCGTTCACTCCAGGAGCCAGCTTCCCACCAGATCTCTTGATCACCTTGGTACGAGGCGTCACGATGGAGATGGGCTAAAAAGCTGTAGGCTCCGCGGTATGCTGCATCGCGCGCTCTAGCTGGCTAAAGACACTTCCCCACGCTCGTTGGGCTAGAGTTCGTTGCCTTGCGCCTCGATCTCTGAAACCGTGCGGTGGGCCAGAGACGACCATTCGGGAACTTCGCCGCTCAGAAAAAAGGGCAGCCCGCAGGTGCAGTAGTTGGGATAGGCATCCGCCACTACCACCGTCACCTTGACACTCTGATCTACTTCGCGTGCCCGCAGCGCGGCACTGATACCCGCATCGCTGCCGCCCACGATGAGCAGGTGCGTCATGTCTCCTGCTCCTCTGCTTTGGCGGCGGCATACAGCTGTTCGAGAGACAGGGCGGGCTGGCGCTCCAGGAACTGAGTGATCTTGACCGCAATCAGATCAAGCACCTGGCGAAAAGCAGCGAGCCGCTCTGCCTCGGTGCCGGTCACACGGCTGGGGTCTGGGAAGCCCCAATGCGCCTGTTTCCGCGCACCAGGAAACATCGGACAGGCTTCCTGCGCCTCATCACACACGGTAATCACGAGATCCATCGGTTGCAGGCTTTCAAAGGAGTCGATGCCTTTGGCGGTGTGCCTGCTGATGTCAAGGCCCAGTTCCTGCATGGCTTGGATGGCAAACGGATGGACGTTACGCGGCTGGGTACCTGCGCTGAACACCTCAAAAGCCGCGCCGCCACGGGTACGCAGCAAGCCCTCCGCCATCTGGGAGCGCGAAGAATTATGCGTGCACAGAAAGAGGACGCGCAAAGGGTGTGCGGGAGCAGGCGTATAGTCAAGCATGGGTCTCCTCCTGAATGGTCGGGGCAGCCGCCCCGTTCGGACGTAGGGTGGAAGGAAAGGGAGGCTGGCGCAACTCGCGGAGCCAGCGGTAGACGAGAGCGCCAAGGGCAGCGCCAAACACTGGCCCCAGGACATAGACCCATTGGTCGGTCCAGCTTCCACTGACGAGCGCGGGTGCCAGAGAACGTGCGGGGTTCATCGAAGCCCCGCTAATTGGCCCAGCAAAGAGCGCTTCCAGCCCAACGGTGGCTCCAATCGCCAGGGCAGCCGCTTGTCCCACAGCCCGTGTATCAGTGGCGACAGCCATGATCACAAACATCAGGAAAAAGGTGAGGACCACTTCCAGCCCACACGCTTGCCAAGCGCCACCGTTTCCGGCTGGAAAGGTCGCCCCCACCTGCGCCACATCCCCGAAGAGGAGCCGCAGGCAGCCAGAGGCTGCCACCGCTCCCAGGAATTGCGCCAGCCAGTAACTGACGAGACGGCGCAAAGGGAAATGCCGCGCCAGGACAAAGCCCAGCGTGACTGCTGGATTGAAATGTGCGCCGCTCAAGTGCCCGGTGGCATAGATCATCGCGGCCACCACTAGCCCAAAGACGAGGCCCACGCCCACATGGGTAATCTGCCCGTGAGAGAGGGCATCAACCATGATGGCTCCACAGCCCGCAAAGACCAACCCAAAGGTGCCAATGCCTTCAGCGAGCAGACTAGTCCATAGCGAAGTAGAAGCGGGGCTGCTGCTCGGCTCCGAGGATGCAGCAGGGGGGCGATTCGCTCCACGAATAAAAGATGAGCTGGTCATTGGCCTCCTTTAGTGGGGGTGCTGATGTTCTCGTTCCAGCAGGGTGACGAGCAACCGAATGCGTGTCAACAGTTGCACCGCTATTTGCTCAAAGGCGCGATACTGGTCGCTTTCTGACCCTTCGACCTCGGCGGGGTCAGGAAAACTCCAGTGAATGCGCTCTGGGTCATCAGGAAAGAGCGGGCACACCTCGCGCACTCGATCACACACGGTGACAATGGCGTCAAAATGTTGTCCAAGGAATTCGTCAAAGTGTTTGGGGTGGGCCTGGCTCATCTCGATGGTGAGGCGTTCCATCGCCCGCACCGCCAGAGGATGGACCCGCTCGGCTGGCGCGCTTCCAGCACTGAACGCTTCGATGCGTCCCTGGCTCTCCTGCCGCAAGAGGGCCTCCGCCATTTGCGAACGGGTACTGTTATGGGTGCAGAGAAACAACACCCGCAAGGGAGATTGAGGCGGCTCATTTGAGGAGGCAATGGCGCTCGGACCCACAGCCCTCTCTGTCAGCGCCGGATGAAGCTGTTCGCCCGCCTGAAGGTAGAGCGCACGGAAGCGCTCCAGGTCCAGGCTGTAATACACAGAACGCTCATCAGCGCTGCTTTTGCGCTCTTTGACCAATTTGGCTGCGCGCAGGTGTCCCAAGTGATACGAAATCACATTTTGGGGCTGCTGTAACAAGGCTACTAACTCCTGTACCCGATAATCAGATCTGACCAGGCGCGTTAAGACATTCCAGCGGATGGGATGTCCAGCCAGGCGGAGGACCGCTGGCGGAGCCATCAGGACGCCGTTCATGGTGCCCTCCCCAGAAAATTCTATCAAATCAATTCGATCTATCAAAACGATTTGATGTAATTATAGCGAACTCCTGTTGGGGATGCAAGAGGGAGGAAACAGAAAGGTGCTTGACACTGATCAAACATCCGCATATCATTGCGTATAACAACGTTGTGAGTGGCAACGTTCTCGTTCAGCATGAGGAAGAAGGGAGGCGACTGATGCAAACGCTCGTGGCGGGTGCGCTCCTGCGGGAGGTAGCGCGCCGACATGCTCAGATGCAACGCGAGCAGGTCGCCTGTTGCCAGGGCACCACTTCCACCCAGTGTCTCATCTTGACCGAAGTAGGTCGTTCTGGTCCAGTGACGCTGGCGGGGTTGGGCCGCCGCCTGGGATTGGACAAAGGCTGGGTCAGCCGGGCGGTGGAGACCCTAGCGCAAGCTGGGCTGCTGACAAAGCAGTCTGGGGTGAATGATCACCGCACGATCACCATTGCGCTTTCACCAGCGGGAGAAGCCCGCTGCCAGCACCTTAACGATACACTCAATGCCCTCTCAGCTCGACTTTGTGCACTTCTTCTCAGTAACAAACCGCATGAGCCAACTGAGCGAGCGTTGACCGGGGCAATAACACCACATGTGGGTCCGAGGGGGATGTGGGAAAAAGAAAATTGCCCCACAGATGCCATCGCACCAGGGCCAGGATGTCAACAAAGGTCGCTCTTTCTTTCGGATACCAGGCGGCCTGTTTGAGAGGAAGCTGTCCATCGGGCGCCAAGGCGTGCCCAAAGAGCGCTACCAGACTGTAGAGGCCAAAGAGCAGCGGGGTCGTACGCTCAATGGCCAAATCCGACCACTGCCGTTGCGTCTCGATGCCCAGGTGGGCGCGGCTTTCTTCGAAGGTGGCTTCCAGACTCCAGCGCTTCATGAAATCATCGATAATCTCCTCGGCGGGCTGGGCCTGGTCAGTGGAAAACAAGGCTTTTGCAGGTCGTTTTTCCGCCGGGTCGCGCGTGAGGACCCATCGAATGGGCAAGGGAACCGATCCAAAGCGATACCAGCAAGCGGTTCCGCTACAGAACTCCAGTGTCCGTTGGCCTTCGCCATACCAGTCCAGGGTGAGGTGCTGCCAGAGGGTCTGTGGATCATGCAAGATATGCTCAAGAGAGGGCAAGCGTTTGCCCACCACAGGGGGACGTCCCAGGGTATGTTTGCTGCGCGCCGGAGCCGGCTGATGGATCACCGAGTCCAGGCGAAACGGAGCAATCAGTGTCATCTGGTGCTGAGCGCAGTGGAGTCCCAGTTCCAGGATGCTGTAGGCCAGATCGCCCATCAGCTTGATCGGTACTCCTGGCAGCCAGCGCCGCAGCAGGCTCACGAGTTGGTGGGCTCGCATGCCGAGCGTTTTGTGACGCAGACCTAACTCCTGACTCACCTCCGGCGTGGTGGCTAGGACAGCGAGAATTGGCAAAGCCCACCGCTGCCGGGTCCAGGGTACCGTCACGACCACTGCCAGGACAATCCAGCGTAACCCCGGACTGCTCACGGAGCGCTTACGGCTGGAACGAGCACTATCGCGATAGTGCCCCCGTTTGGAGATGTGGGCTCCCCAACGCCGTTCCAACGTCTCATCAATCACGATATCCAGTGTCCCTCCTGCCTGGGCAAAGGTTTCCACAATCAGGGAGAGTAAGTGTCGGCTTGCCTCCAGCGGAGACCAGCGCGCACGATTGAGGACCTGGTGAAAGCTGCTAAAATGCGGATCCTGCTGATAGCCGGTTTGCCACAAGGCAGCCGTCACTGTTCGCCTTCCTCTTGCCAGGAGCGTTCCTCTCAAGAGGATCAGCATTTTCTTCCAAGTTGGGGCAGTAAACAAAGGGCGGAATGGTTCCAGCATGGCTATAATGGGGTCAGAACAAGGCATGCACGTTCTCCTGGGGAAGATTGAGCTTTCGTCAGCGCTATCTTACTCCAGAGGAGTTCATGCCTTGTTCTTCCTCAAAATGTACAAAGCCGAGCTAAGAGCGTGTGTTGGGTCGTATCCTGCCTGAGCAGCGCCAGCACGTGACTGTCGCGCTTGAACTGCTGCATCAGGCGCTCCTGGCCGAAGCAGCGGAGACGACAACAAAGAGCGTCTCTGAGGAGGAATCTCGATGACTCCCATAACAATTCGTCAGGCCACCGAGAACGACTGGCCGCAGATGGCCGCCCTGCTTGAGACTGCACAACTCACGCTGGCGGGAGCGAAGGAACATCTGGCTGAATTCCTGCTCGCGTTTCACGACCAGACCTTGGTGGGCACTGCGGCACTTGAACGGTATGGGGCAACCGCACTTCTGCGTTCGGTGGCGATCCTTCCCTCTGCGCAGGGCCAGGGTCTCGGCCAGACGCTGGTCAGCCAAGTGCTGGAGCAGACTTCCAAATTGGGGATACGTCAGGTTGTACTCTTGACCACGACAGCTACCGACTACTTTCCCCGCTTCGGCTTTGCGCCGATCAGCCGCGCGGATGTGCCGTTGGCCGTCCACGCCTC
>DATBGS010000146.1:0-127207 GCA_036557885.1 Ktedonobacterales bacterium | reverse complement strand
ACGCCTTGCGGCTGGCTCCGCATGGGTTTACCCGGGAGGACGAGTTCGAGCACGCTTTGCAGGCCGTCTCCGAGGTCTTGGAACACGCTCCAGTGGCCGGGTAACTTTCCTGGAGAGGAGTATCGTTTTGCCGATCAAACGGGTTGATCTTTCGCGGCCCAAAAGCGCAAACAGAGATGGTTCAAGCGTTAGCCCGCACCATCTCTGCCCCGACATGCTCGCCATACACACCACATAGTTTCGCGGTGGGGCGAGTGTCCGTCAGGCTATCATCCCCGTAGGGGCGACGACCTGTACGCTTATTGTAACGTACCCCAGGCCAGCCTGGGAGAGGGATAGCCAGGAAGTACCCGGTAGCTTATAGGATGCTTTACAGCCGGGGGTCAACCGGCTCGCTTTCCAGTGCCAGCACCCCAAAGACCGCCTGATGCACCCGCCAGAGCGGTTCCTGGCGCACAAATCTCTCAAGAGACTCCGCGCCCAGCGCAAACTCGCGCAGCGCCAGGCTGCGCTTTCCGGCCAGACTGCGTTTGCGCAGCCGCTCCAGGTTGGCTGGCTCGGTGTAGTCTGGGCCGTAAATGATGCGCAGGTATTCGCGCCCGCGACACTTCACGGCGGGCTGCACCAGCCCCCGCGAACTGCGCACGATGAAATCGAGCGGCTTCACCACCATGCCTTCGCCGCCTTTTTCGGTCAGTTCCACCCACCAGGCTGTTGCAGCCTCGCACGCCTCGCTGTCGAGCACATCTACCACGCGATGTTCTGTCGCCATGAACAGCGGCTCAACCTCGGCCAGCCGCGCCAGTTCCGCCATATGCCAGAGGTGATCGCGGTTCAGGTGCGTCTTGCCTTCGGTTGCCAGCAGGTGAAATGGCGCCACGCACACGCCTTCCAGCCCCTGCACATCCCAGCAGTACGAGCGATACGCCATAGCATAGCGCGCAATCGCCGTCTGGCGTCCGCGCAGCCGCTCCAGCAGCGGGCCAACAGCCATACCGCGCTCAGCAGCAGCTTGCGCAGCAGACGCAGCAGCCTCCAGCGCCGCCTCGCCAGCAGCAGCGACGGGCGCGTATTGCTGGCGGAGCAACCCCTGCGCCTTGGCGCTCCAGGGCAGCAGTTCAGCGTCGAGACAGGCCCACTCCGTCTCAAAACGCTCCCAGAAGCCAGCCCGCGCCAATGCGCCAGATATCCGCGTCAACAATTCGCGGTTGAGCGCCTCATCATCGAAGAACTGGCGTCCGGTGCGGGTATAGCACGCGCCAGGAAACTTTGCGTCAGCAATCCCAAAGCGGCGCGCGGCCACCGTCTCATCCTTGCACACGATAAAGACGGCGCGGCTGCCCATATGCTTTTGCTCGCAGACCACACGCGGCACGCCATGATGCCGGAAGTAGGCAAACGCCTCCGCCGGATGCTCCAGCCAGCCCGGTTGCGTGGACGTTTCGCTGGGCGACATCGTGGGCGGCAGATAGATCAGCCAGCGCGGGTCCAGCGCAAAGCGGCTCATCACCTCCAGCGCGGCGGCAGCGCGATCAGCCTCCACCGTCACGTTTCCGGCCAGGCTGGTAGCGATGGTTTGCTTGCCAACCACGTCCTCGATGCGCAGCAGCGTATCCCCCGATGCTTCACTCATCGCAGTTTCAGGCGTGGCAGGCGTCAGCGGGCGCACCGGCTCGGAATAGGTCTTGTGCGCTGGAACGCTCACCAGTTCCCGCTCCGGCCAGCGCAGCGCCGTCAACTGCCCGCCAAAGACGCAGCCCGTATCAATGTTGATCGTCTGATTCAGCCAGATTGATTGCGGCACCGGCGTATGCCCATAGACCACAGCGGCCTTGCCGCGATAGTCGGCGGCCCAGTTGTAGCGGATAGGCAGGCCAAACTCGTCCGTCTCTCCCGTCGTTTCGCCAAAGAGCGCAAAGCTATGCACCCGGCCAGAGGCGCGGCCCTGATACTCCTCTTTCATGCCAGCATGCGCCACGACCAGCCGCCCGCGATCCAGCACCAGATGCGAGGTCATGCCCTCCACAAAGGCGCGGTAGTCAGCCGACCACTTCTCGCGCTCCTCGGCGGGCAGCGCCTCGATCTGGGCAATGCTCTCGCCCAGGCCATGCTTCACCTGCACATGATGCCCCTTGAGATAGCGCAGCAGCTTGGCGTCATGGTTGCCGGGCACGCACAGCGCCTGCCCCGCGCTCACCATGCGCTGCACCAGCCGCACCGTCTCCACAATCTTTGGCCCGCGATCTACCAGATCACCCAGGTAGATCACTGCGCGCCCGTCGGGGTGCCGCCAGCCAGCGTCCTCATCAGCCTGATAGCCCAATTGCGGCAGCAGTTCAAGCAACTCATCATAGCAGCCATGCAGGTCGCCAATAATATCAAATGGGCCGTTCATAGCACGCCGGTCACTGTGGATCGGCTCGCGCGCAATCTGCACCGCGTCAACCGCCTCTGGCGAATCGAGCGTATAGACAAAGCGAAAGCCTTCGTGCTCCAGATTGCGCAGCCCTTGCCGCAACTGCGTGATATGCTTACGCACCACATGCGTCTTATATTGGCGGTCAGGGCGCGCCTCGTTGCGTTCGCGGCAGATGCGCTCCTGTATATTGAGCACAATCGCCACCGGCAGCACGTCATGCTCGCGGGCAATCTTGATCAATTCCGCGCGGTCCTGTGGCTTCACACTGGTCGCGTCAATCACAGTCAATTTGCCCAGCTTCAGGCGCAGCCCGGCAATAAATTGCAGCGCCTCAAATGCCTGTTTGCTGATGGTTTGATCGTTGGGGTCATCGCCAACCACGCCGCGATAATGATCGGAACTCAATATCTCCGTCGGGCGAAAGTGGCGCGCCGCAAACGTACTCTTGCCCGAACCCGTCGCCCCGATCAACACGACCAGCGCCAACTCTGGGATGGTCAGCACGCGCGGCTCCACAGCCATCGCGGGCGGCGGGCCGATGTTTTCTTGTGAAGTCATTTCCTCCATTGGTGGTTTCTCCTCTCTTTCTCTTATCAGTTGCTCGTAGCCCCGCCGTCCCTGGCGGGGGCGTTCCCCGGCACGGAGGCCGGGGCTACAAGCAGCGCTGCCTTGCTCCAGAAGCGGTTTTGTGTTTCATCTCTTAGGCAACCCGTTTTGATGGGATGGAAACAGGTCAAAAATCAGCAATTGGGAGGGCGTGCCCAACTCCGGGTCTTCCGCACCAAGCCCTTGCCAGCGCACGCGATAAGGATAAGCAGAAGCGATGCGCTCGGCCCACGCCTGGCACTCGGCGCGCGTCCACTCAAAGCGGTGGTCGCTGTGGCGCAGCTTTTGGCCGAGCGATTCCCAACGCACGTTATACTCGCGGTTGGGTGTGGTGATGACCACCCGGCGCGGGCGGGCGTGCTCAAAGATGACGCGCTCCATCGCGGAAAGGCGCGGCGGATCAAGATGCTCGATGACCTCCACCAGCGCGGCCACGTCAAAGCCTTCCAACCGCTGATCTCGATACAACAATGAACCCTGTACCAGTTGCAGGCGCGCTTTTTGCGCGGCGGGCATGGAATCCAGGTGCAGCCGCCGATGCGCCAGCTTCAGCGCATCCGAAGAAACATCCATGCCCAGGATGCGTTCCAGGCTGGATTCTTTCAGCGCCATCGAGACAAGCTTGCCCTCGCCGCAGCCCAGATCAGCCAGCGAACGCGCGCCAACTTCGCGCACAGCCGCCATAACCGCGTTGAGCCGCTGCTCATGCAGGCCCTTCACCGCCTCCAGCAAGGGACTTGTCGTCTTTTTCTCTGCTCCCTTCTCTGGCTCTTTCTCGTCTTCTGCCTGCTCTTCTGCTGCCTCCTTCTGCTCTTCCTCCACCAGTTGCGCCAGCGCCGAATCAACAAACGCGCGCTTAAAGCGTAGATAGCGGCGGGTAATCTGCTCGCGTGCCGGGTGGCTGCTGAGCCACGCGCCGCCGTGATCTATCAGCTTCTCAATCTCATCGTCGCCAACGGAATAATGCTTGGAGTTATCCAGCACCGGCAGCAAGACATACAGATGGCTGAGCACATCCTGCACCGTCTGTTCGCCCTCAAGCCGCACACTGTAGAGATCAGCCTGGCCCCACGAAGGAAAGTGCGGGTCCAGCGGCAGACGGGTAATGGTCACGGTATAGCCCAGCGGCTCGAAAATGTGCTTGATGAGGCTTTCGCCCGCGTCGCAGGCAATCGCGGGCAGCGCAACCACCCAGCGCACCTTTTCGGCCAGCCGCTCCTCGTGCTGCTTGGTTTTGCCGCTCATCGCGCTGCTAAAGGCGACCTTGAGCGCCACGCTGGTCAGGCTGGAGGCCACATAGGGCCGATCATTCACGTATTGATCAATGCTGGAGAGCGAGGCCGGGCCGCGCACCAGGCCCACCGGGTCCACTTCCGCGACCAGCGAAATGGTCAAATGATCTTCAGCTACCTCTGGATAAAAGACCCAGATGGTGCCCGCCGAAAACGCGCGCTCAAAGACCGAGCCAGGGTGTTTCCCCAGCAGGTGCCCCAACTCTGGGGCATTGGGCGCGTGGCAGGTAAGTGTCACAAACATACGCCACTTTCTTCTTTCTTCGTAAATGTTCTTCCATACACGTGAGTGGCTGCCATTTCCCACCTGTACCACCGGCAAGATGCCGGTAGTACAGGTGCCCTGCCCAGGCACAAGGAAAGGGTGGGAAAACAGCTAGCGGGGAGAAAAGAAAGGTGTGCCTGGGCTATGCCTGGACGCGCTGAAGTAGATAGCTCCAGCACTCCACCGCTGACACGCTGCCATCTCGTGCCGCCTGGAACGATAGCAACCCGCCTTCGTGATAGGCGAAGCGATGCTGCTCCAGTGGCAGGCAGAGCGCCTCCCCTGGGGTGTTCCACGAGCGGTTGAGGCGCAGTTGCCCGTCTTCAAGCCAGACGGTGAGTGTCCCCAGGTCGGAGTGGTGATAGGCGCCAGTATAGAGCGAGAGTATGCCTGGGTTGGGGCGATACCAGGCGCGCTGGTCCACGCGCTGCAACAGGTCGGCAAGGTGGGCGTGAAAATGCCCATAGCCCGGCCCTCTGGTAATACGCCGCCAGAGCGGTTTGCCCTTGAGCCAGTCGTAGCGGCGGGGGTCGGTGAGTTGTTCGTCGGAGAGCGCCTGCACCCGCTCCAGCACTTGCTGAAACGAGCGCTCGAACGCCTTGCACACATCAGCCAGGGGAAGCTGGTGCGTTTCTGCGAACGTTTTGGCGTTGAGCCGGTCTTCATCATCCCAGGTGGCGTCCGGCTCAGGGATTGCTGGCGTCTCGTTGCGGCCAGCCGCCTGAAGCCAGCCAACCAGCCGATAATTCCACGCCGTCAGATGCGACAGGATGTCTTTGCCCGCCCACTGGTTCTCGGCCAGCGGTTGTGTCATCTGCTCGTAGCTGATCTGGGCCAGCGTGCGCAGAAAGAGGGCAAAGTTGTCCCCAAGCATCGTAAGCAGTGTGGATTTCGTCATCGGCTGTTCGTTCATGGCGCCTCCTGGCCTATCGCATCTACCTCTCGTATGACGATTAATGCCATAGTATACATTCATTGACTTTTTTGGCACACTTTGGTAAAATAGCCCAAGGCTGGAGGCACTAATCACGATCCGCTTGAGGATATGGAAACAAGACTGCCGACGCCTCCGTCTTGTTGATGATGGCGTCGCCGTGTCGGTGGATAATCTTCCAGGCGCCGTCTTCCCAACGATACAACTGCGTCACACGCAGCGCCTGCGGCCTGGGGTGGTCTTGCCCCTCAACCAGCACATCCCCACGCTCCACATAGACGGTGTAGCCCAGATTTCCGCTGGCCTCCAGCGAGAGCAACTCAAAGCTGGTGCTGCCGCCGCGATAGCGCTTTGCGCCCCATTCCAGGCGTGGGCGCACCTGCTCCCATCCGCGCTCATACGCGCCCCAGGCGCCAAAAATCGTGACATCTTCGGCATGCGACCAGCACGCCAGAAACGGAGCAGGATTGCCCGCGAGGTAGTGCCTGGAAGCCGTATAGAGTTGCTCGACGGCCTGGCGCAAGGTTTCTGTGGTAGACATCTTCTTTCTTCTTTCGTATTACTGACGGTCAGCCGGAATCATGGAAAATACCAGCGTATCACGCAGCTTGCCCTCGTGCGAGATGCGCTGATTGCGCATATGTGCCTCCTGCACAAAGCCCAGCCGCCGGGCTGCGTTGGCGCTGCGTATATTGCGCGCATCGCAGCGAATCTCTAGCCGATTGGCACCGAGATGCGTAAATAGATAGGCGGTGAGCATGCGCCCCGCCTCAGTAAGATACCCTTGCCCCTCTGCCGAGGCGCGCAGCCAGTAGCCAATCTCAAACGAAGGCACGTCCCAATCGCGCGGGTGCGCGCCAATGCTGCCCAGAAATCGTCCGGTTTCACGCGACCAGATGCCGGTGTCGAAGCCCTCACGGAGCAGCCAGCGTGCCTCCGCTCGCACCAGATAATCGCGCGCCTCGTCTTCTGTCTCATCAGCAAAAGGCAGCCAGGGGCGCAGGTGATCACGCGACTCTGCTATTGCCTCATAGAGCGCGTCAGCATCGTCCAGGCGATAGGGCCGAATCAGCACGCGCTCGCCTTCCAACTGATCAAAGAGCGGTAACAGGGTGCGAAACGCCATTCTTTCTTCTTTCTTCGTTCAGATAAGTGCGCGCAGCGCCTTTGCCAGCCGCCGCGCGCCAGCAGCAATTTCGCTGGCATTCACTCCAGCGTACCCAAGTACCAGTCCGCCGCGCTCCAAAGGCTCACTACTGTAAGACGAAAGCGGCGGGGCTTCCACATCACATCTTTTTGCTCGCTGCGAGGCGAGCTTATCATCTCTTCCTTCTGGAAGCCAGCCAATCAGGTGCATTCCAGACTCAGCCGGGCGCACCTCCAACAGCCCACTTAGCTCTTTCTGGGCGGCCTGGACCAGCGCGGCTTGCCGCTCGGCATAGAGCACGCGCATGCGCCGGAGATGGCGCGCAAAATGGCCTTGAGCCAGAAACTCGGCCAGCACCGCCTGGTCCATCGAGGGCGAATGGCGGTCTGCCAATGTGCGCGCCGCTGTAAACGCATCTACCAGATCAGGCAGCACAATCAGATAGCCCAGCCGCAGCGCCGGAAACAGCACTTTGCTAAATGTCCCCAGGTAGATCACCCGATGCGCGGTATCCAGCCCCTGAAGGGCTGCGAGCGGCCTGCCCACATAGCGATATTCGCTGTCATAGTCATCTTCCAGCACCCAGGCGCCCGCGCGGTTGGCCCATTCCAACAAAGCCAGCCGCCGCTTCAGGCTCATCGTCACGCCCAGCGGAAACTGATGCGAAGGCGAAACATAGGCAAAGCGGGCATCCGGGCAGCGAGCCATGCCAGCGGCCACATCCAGCCCTTCGTTATCCACCGGCACCGAAACCAGCCGCGCGCCTGCCGCCAGCAGCGCGGCACGTGCCCCAGGATAGCCTGGATTTTCCAGCCAGGCGGCGTCTCCTGGGTCCAGCAGCAGCCGCGCCGCCAGGTCCAACCCTTGCTGCGAACCAGCCACCACGATTACCTGCTCTGGCTCGCAGCGCACCGCCCGCGCCACGCCCAGATACGCGGCAATCGCCTCGCGCAGTGGTGGATAGCCTGCGGCAGCGCCGTAGCCCAGCAACTCCTGCGGAGGATACTGCCAGCATCTCGCCAGCAATTGCCGCCAGAGATCAAAGGGAAAGGCATCCAGCGCGGGCGTCCCAGGCCGAAAGGCACGCGGCCCACCCCGCCCACGCGAGAGGTTGATTGGGATGCTCGTCAGGTGCCTGCCGCGCTCAGAGAGTCGGCTCTCTGTTTTCCTGGGACGAGCATCCGGAGGCGCAGCGGCCTGCGCTTGCAGCATCTCATCAGGCAGCGAGCGCGCCACATACGTCCCGGCGCCAACTTTGCCTTCAAGGTAGCCCTCAGCAAACAATTGCAAGTACGCGCTCATCACCGTGTTGCGCGAGAGGTTCAACTCGCCAGCCAGCGCGCGGGTTGATGGCAAGCGCACCCCTGGGCGCAATTGTCCGGCCAGAATCGCCCGGCGCAGCCCATCATACAACTGGCGATACAGCGGGGCAGGCAAAGACCCATCCACCGCCAGGCTTGCCAGCGCCAGCGTGGTTCGCGTCTTGACCATAGATTCTTCCCTTTGCGATGAAAATGGCTCCTTCATCCTACCCCAAAATGGCGCTTGTCTCCAGTCCATTTTCGCCGCATAGTTGGCAGAGGGACCTTGCTTGTGAAGATGGAGGAAACTTGTGTCTCAGCGCACCAGGATTCGCAGACATTCCGAACGCTCCGTGCCAGAAGAAGCGGCGCAGATTCTTACCCAGGGCTATGTGGCCCATGTTGGCTTCTCAATTGAGGAGCAAGTCTTTGTTATTCCCTTTGTCTATCAGTTTGACCCCGCCATGCCCGACAAGCTGTATCTGCATGGCTCGCATGCCAGCCGCGCCCTGCGCTCCCTTGCCAACAGCGTGCCTGTCTGTGTTACCGTGACCCTGCTGGATGGGCTGGTCTATTCGCGCACCGCGCGCAGTCACTCAGTGAATTATCGCAGCGTGGTGTGCTTTGGGCACGCCCGTCGCATCACCTCTTCTCAGGAAAAAGCCGCTGTTTTTGATCGGATGACTTCACGCTATTTTCCTGGCCGCGTCATCGGGCAGGATTACAAAGCGCCGCCGGTGAAAGACCTGGATGCCACCGAACTCACCGAGATTACTATTGAAGAGTGGAGCGCCAAGGCGCGGAGCGGTGGTCCTCTTGGGACGATGGACGCCGACCCCGACGCGCCGGGGACCAGCGGAGTGATTGATCTGCGGGAAGTGTAAACGCCCACATTGAACGGCAAGAATCGGATAGTGTTCTGGCGCGTTCTGGCTTATGATATTCCTGTAACGAATGCGAGAGAGATGCCTTACGGGTGAATGAGGCGCGCATTCCTTGGAGGAACAGAGCCATGAACGAGGAACGCTGCTGGCAGGCTTTTTCTGCCAGAGACAAAGCGGCGGACGGGCAGTTTGTCGTTGCGGTGCGCTCCACCGGCATTTATTGCCGCCCCTCCTGTCCATCCAGGCGGCCCAAGCGCGAGAATGTGTTGTTCTTCGCTGAGCCAGGTACCGCTGAGCAGGCGGGCTATCGCGCGTGCCTGCGCTGCCGCCCCCGGCAGAACGGCACCCCCGAAGAACAGGTGACGCTGGTGCAGCAGATCTGCCGCGTGATCGAGCAGCACCCTGAAGGCTCACCAAGCCTGGAGGAACTGGGCACAGAAATCAGTATGAGTCCATTTCATTTGCAGCGCACCTTTAAGCGCGTCCTGGGCATCACACCGCGCCAGTATGCAGAAGCGCATCGGCTGGGCCGCCTGAAGGAGCGGCTAAGAGAGGGAGAATCCGTGACACAAGCATTATACGGCGTGGGCTATAGCTCCAGCAGCCGCCTCTATGAACAGGCCAACGCCCGGCTGGGCATGACGCCCGCCACCTATGGCAAGGGCGGCAAGGGCATGCAGATCAGCTATACCATCGCCAACAGCCCGCTGGGGGCTGTGCTGGTTGCGATGACGGAGCGCGGCATCTGCATGGTCAGCCTGGGCGAGAGCGAAGCGTACCTGATTCAAGAACTGACAAGCGATTACCCGGCGGCGCAGATTCAGCGCGCCGAAGGCGAAGTGCATGCGTGGGTGAGCGCCATACTGGACTATCTCAACGGGCGCGCGCCCAGCCTTGATCTGCCGCTGGATGTGCAAGCAACGGCATTTCAATGGCAGGTCTGGCAGGCATTGCAGGCCATCCCTGTGGGCAGCACGCGCACATACAGCGAGCTTGCTGAAGCAATAGGCCATCCCAGGGCAGCGCGGGCTGTTGGCAACGCCTGCGCCAACAACCCCGTCTCGCTGGTTGTTCCTTGCCATCGCGCTATCCGCGAAGATGGCAGCCTGGGCGGGTATCGCTGGGGGCTGGAGCGCAAAAAGCGCTTGCTGGCGCAGGAGCGCGAGCGTGCTCAGAAGACAAGTAGTTAGCTGTCTGCTCTACAATGCAATCCCAAGCAGGCTGGAGAGCCACCCTTTCCTTTTCTGGCCCTCCAGCCTGCTTGGGCTTATCTGCTCTGTGATGGCGGGCTTGCTTCCCGCGAAGCCCTGCTCTACACTTTCTGCTTTTGCTGACCGGCCCCTTGAATCATTTGTTGGCCGAGCTTGCGGCTGATCTGCTCTACCTTTTGCGCCATTTCTTCTTCCTGACGCAGATTTTCCTGAAGCAGCCTGGCACAATCTTTCTGGCCCATCAAGGTTGCTTTCTCCACCAGGCCGCGATACGAAGCAATCTCGTAATGCTCGGTCTTTGCTGCTCCACCAAGATCATACATGGTCAAGATGGGTTCCGCTGGCTTCTCTTTCACAAAGGTATCGTGTTCTTGCTTCAACCCAATGATGGCCTGACAAGAAACACGCTCTGGCTGGGAGCCAAGCACCTGGAAACATTGCTCCAAATTATTTATCTGCTGGCGGGTTTGCTGCTCGTGATACTCAAGCGCATTCTTCACCTCAGTATTGCTACACTCATTTGCCATCTGGGGAAGCATCTGCATAATGCGCTGCTCGGCATCATACATGTCCGATAGCTCGTGCCGGAAAAGGTCTTGGACACTCTGCATTGCCATGTCTGAACGATTCTCCTTCCTGGTCCTGGCGACACGCTTACGACTCACCACCTGTGGCCGCTTTGTCGCAAACACGCTTTTTCCGCTGCACCACATATGCCAAGCGCGGCGGAATCTCGCTTGGGGAAGCAAGAGGGAAGGAGATGCGGGCTGAGCAAAACCGGCGATTTATGAAGATGTGTCACGCGCAGCCAGGCCGTAGCGCAAAAACAAGTGATCGCCAGATTGCTTCAAAGAAAACAACTGGCTCCAGGGAGCGTCTTCGGGCAAGAACGCATGCTGGCTGACCAGCGCCGGGCGCTGGTGGGCCGGGTCGCGCCCAGCCAGTTGCGGGGCAAGCGTCAGGAAAAGCTGATCTACGCGCCTGGCCTTTAAGAAACTGCTGAAGAGGCCAGGGCCGCCCTCATTGAGCAGAACTTTCAGCCCAAAGTCTTCCCCAAGCAGGCGCACAATCTGCTCTGGGGCTAGCTCTGGTCCAGCACCAACGCTGCGAATGTAGGTAACTGCTGATACGCCTGGCTGGGCGCGCAAGCGTTCAGCACCCGCATCCGTCGTGATAATAAGCGTTTCCACGCCGGGCGTGTGGAGGTTTGCCTCATGTAAGTTCACCTGCCCGCTGGCGCTGATGATGACGGTCATTGGCTCCGGGCGCGTTTTCCCAAGGCTCGCGCGCAACCGGGCGTACAATTCGCGGGCAGGGGGATAGACAAAGCCAGGCGTGCGCACGTGGCCGCTGTCCGCGTTGAATGAGCTTGCTCCTGTGAGCACTGCATCGCTATGAGCACGCAGCAGACCCATGATACAGGCGTCTGGCTCATTAAATCCGCCAATCTCGCCCCCGCCAGAGCGCCCCGGCAAAGCGTAGGACACTACCCCATCAATGGTGCTAACAAAATTTGCCAGCACCAATGGGCGATTATCTGGTGGCGTCAGCGTCAGCCCACCATCATAGAGCGCTGCCAGTTGCGCAGGGAAGGCAGCGCTAGATTGGGGCAAAGCTTCAAAGAGTGTTTTGATAGGTTTCATGGCAGATCACGCGGTACTCTTCCGTTACAAGACCGCCTAGTCTCGTTGCGGCCCAGCCTCGCCAAACATCCGACGCGCAATGACCAGCCGCTGCACCTGCGCTGTGCCCTCGAAGATGTCAAAGACCTTGGCGTCGCGGAACCATTTTTCCGCCAGATGCTTGCATTCACAATCTTCGGCTGATCCCATGATGCGCACCGCCGCGCTCGTCACCTGCATCACCAATTGCCCGGCGTAGGCTTTGGAGATCGAGGCTTCTTTGGAGTTGGGGATGCCTTGATCGGCCATCCACGCCGCGCGCCAGCAGAGCAGCCGCGCCGCTTCAATGCGCGTGCCCAGGTCTTCCAATTCCTCCACTGCTGCATCTTTCTTGCTATAGGGATAGCCCTGCGGCAGTTCATCGCGCACCCAGGCAGTGGCGACTTCATGCGCGGCCCGCGCAATGCCAACGGCCAGCGCGCCCACCAGTGGGCGGGTAGCGTCCAGCGTGCCCATTGCCGCCTTGAAGCCCGCCATAGACTCGAAGGCGCGTCCGGCCAGCAGATGGTCTTTGGGGATGCGACAATCGCGGAAAAACAGCTCGGCAGTTTGCGAGGCGCGCAGGCCCAGCTTCTTTTCGATGCGCCCCACGCTAAAGCCGGGCGTGCCTTTGGGCACGACAAAGGGACGCAGCCCCGCGCGCCCAAACTGGGGATTGATGGTGGCAAAGACGACCACAATATCGGCCCGCGCACCGTTGGTGATGTAGTGCTTGGTGCCGTTCAGCACCCAATCGTCGCCATCTTCTGTAGCGCGGGTGGCAATGGAGGCCACATCCGAGCCAACGCCCGGCTCGCTCAGCGCCAGCGCGCCCCAGTGGAGCTTACCATCTTCATAGAGGCCCAGAAAGCGTTTCTTTTGCTCATCCGACCCAAAGGCCATAATCGGCGGCGCAGCCAGCCCCGGCCCTGGAATACCCGTTGCCAGACCAGCATCGCCCCAGCCCATCTCCTCGTTTGCCAGCACGCCCAGCACCGCCCAGCGGCGTCCATCGCCCCCGGAAGGCGTGCGCGTGGCGGCAATCTCTTTCATGCGCCAGAAGAACGATTCGGGGATGCTCTCCGAGCGGTCACACTCCAGCGAGATTGGGCGGAGTTCTTTGGCGGCGGTTTCGTGCGCGGCCTCGCGCGCGGCCTGTTCTACCTTGCTGAGTTGAAAGTCAATCATCGTCTTTCTTCTTTCTTCGTATATCAACGCTGAAAGCATCTCTCGCGTCTGTAAACCATCAAGGCAACACCCCACCCTGGCACCGGCAGGGACGCCGGTGCTACAAGCACTCAACCCAGCGCGGCCAGCGCCGCTGCGTCGCGCATCCACAGTTCCACCGGGTGATCTTGCAGGAAGCCCGCACCGCCCAGAATTTGCACCGCGTCGGTAGTCACGCGCTGGGCGGTTTTTACCGCCTGCATACGCGCGCGCTCAGCCAGGCGCAGGGCGTCGCCGCCAGTGTCCCAGGTTTGCGCCGCGCGCCAGATCAGGAAGCGCGCCGCGTCCACGTCCATTGCCATTTCTGCCGCCATAAATGCAATCGCCTGGTACGAAGAGATCGGCTTGCCAAACTGAATGCGACCCTTGGCATAATCGCACGAATACTCCAGTGCCGCGCGCGCTATGCCCACTGCCAGGGCGCCCAGCAGCACATTTGCCAGCGCCACAAAACGCGCCGCGCCTGGGCCGCCCTGCTCCAGGCCGCCCAGCACCCAGACGCTGTTTAGCTCAACGTACAGCTTCCACCGGGCGCGAGGCGCCGCCACCAACCCCAGCGGATGCGCCTCGGCTGTAACTTCCCACTCTTCCAGGTTGCCCGGCAACGCCACCAGACATAGCCCTTCGCCATCAGGCGCGTTGTACAGCTTCGCCAGCACGATACGCAGCGTTGAATTTATCCCATGCACGACGCCGCGCTGCTGCACATCAAGCCACATTGAGCCGCCAAGAGATTGCAGCACGTTAGACGTCTCACGCAGGTTAAATCCAGTGGCAAGCTCTGCCAGCCCAACAGCGCCAACGCCGGGCGTCTCCCCATCCTGGCTAAATAACCCCAAGAACTCCTTGCGTTGGTCCTCATTCCCCGCAACTAGCACCGCCAGCGGCGCGAGGATGGAACCAACCACGTTCATTGCCAGCCCGCCGTCGCCAAAAGCCAGTTCCTCGGTAATCAGCGCGTGGGTCACGGCATCCTGTACCCCAGAGCCACCAAAGTCTTCAGGAAATGGGGTCAGCAAACCCGTTTCGGCCAGCACCTTGCGCACAGCAGTGGGCATCTCGCCTGCCTCCTCAGCCGCGCGCGCGTGTTTGCGAAACTGCTCCGTTGCCACTTGACGCGCCAGATCGCGGATGGCTGTCTGGTCTTCTGTAGGGGCAAAATCTATCATTTACATCTCCTTAGAGCTTAAATACGCGCTGAGCATTTTCGTAAAGAGGCTAGCTGTACTCTCCGAAGAAACCGGCCAGGCTCAAACTGCATCATCGCCATAATACAGCGCTTCTGGCTGATGAGCAACGTGCAGTTCATTTCGCCTGCTCTTCCTGCTTGGGAGGACATGGGTTGCTTCCATAGGAGCAAAAGACGCAGCAATCCCCCGCTTTCGGACGCAAGATATTACCACAAGATGAGCAATGATAGACAATCTGGCAGGCATCAAGAGGCATTTCTTCATCTCGCTCAAACCCGCAGTGTGGACAGCGAATCGTCGCGCGGGTTTCCAGTGTCGCCATGTTCTTCTTCCCTGGCTGGCATCTCGCCAACTTGATACTCAAAAAAGTCAGCGACCAGATTTTGCCATATCCAGCGCCCGCTCCAGATGAGCCAGAGAGGTGTTTCCACCGGAGCAGACCAGCCCAACTTTCTTTCCATGAAGCTGCTCGCGCAGGCGATAGGCAGCCGCCAGCGGAGAGGCTCCTGCACCTTCTGCCAGGGTATGGGCCTGCTCAATCATCCAAACCATTGCCTGCAAGATTTCCTCCTCGCTCACCAGCACAAACGTCCTGATGTGCTCCCAGAGGAGGGACTGTGTGAGCGCAAAGCCCAGGCCCGTTGCCAGCCCTTCGGCAAACGTCTTGTTGGGCGCTTCCACCAGCTTGCGCTGCCGCCAGGATTCATACGCGGCGGGCGCGGCCTCTGCCTGCACGCCGATGACTTCGATATTCGGATTGATGGCATGCGCCGCAATCGAGGTGCCTGCTGCCCCGCTGCCAGCACCCACCGGCACGATAATCACTTCCAGGTCGGGCTGGTCTTCCAGCATCTCCAGCCCTTCGGTGCCAACTCCGGCGATCAGCAGCGGCTCATTTGCTGAGTGGATATAGCGATAGCCATGCTCTTTGGCAAGCGCCTCGCAGTGCAGCCGCGCTGCATCAAAATCACGCCCATACGTGATGATCTCCGCGCCCATCCCCGCAATTGCGGCCACCTTCCCAGGATTGGCGCCTTCCGGCACCACAATCCTTGCAGGAATCCCAAAAAGACGTGCGGCATACGCAATGGATTGGCCGTGATTTCCAGTTGAAGCGGTAATGACGCCCAGCGCCCGCGCCTCTTTGGGAAGCTGCGAAAGGTAGTTGATGCCGCCCCGCACCTTGAATGCGCCCACTGGCTGATAGTTCTCGTGCTTTATAAAGAGTGTTGTCCCGACTAATTCGTTGATGGCAGGGTAGCTATGAAGCGGTGTGCGCGGCAGGTAAGGGCGAATGCGCTTCTGCGCCTGGATGACATCCGCGAATGTGACTGACATCTTTGTTTTTCTCCTTGTTGTTTATATAAAGGGGTTGGTGCGAGTTCGGTGCTGCCTGGGCTAGCCACAGTCCAGCCCGTTGCGCGCAATGACCTCGCCGTACCAGTTGCCGCTCTGTTTGATAAAGCGCTGCTGGCTTTCATAGTCCACATAGACGACACCAAAGCGCTTGGAATAGCCAAAAGTCCACTCAAAATTATCCAGCAGCGACCACACGAAATAGCCCTTGAGCGGCACACCTTGCTGGATGGCTTCGTGCGCCATGCACAGATGTCCTTCCAGATAGCGCTGCCTGGCTTCGTCGTTCACCGTTCCATCTTCCCCCAGCACGTCATCAAACGCCGCGCCGTTCTCGGTGACATAGAGAGCTGGCGGCGCGTAGTCTTGATTGATCTGCACCAGCAGGTCGCGCAAGCCTTCAGGATAGACTTCCCAGCCCATTTCGGTATATTCAGCGCCGGGCCGCCGATCACTGGAGCCGCTCAGAGAACTGGCAACCCGGAAAGGGCTGTAGTAATTGACCCCCAGAAAATCAATGGGTGCCGAAATCAGTTCCATGTCGCCATCCTCAATCTTGGGCGACGGCAGATCATAGCCTTGCAGCGCTTCCTCTGGATAAGTTCCCAGGAAAAGCGGTTGCAAAAACCAGTTATAGACACGCGCCCGCGTGTGCGCAGCTTCAGCAACGTCGGCCTCGTGCTGGCTGGCAGGATAGACGGGTTGCAAGCTGAGCGTGATGCCTACCTGCGCCTGGACTTTGCTGGCGGCGCGAATTGCGGGGAGCGCCAGACCATGCGAGAGTAGGAGGTGATGTGCTATCTGGCCCCCGGCCTCGTATTCGTGGAGTCCTGGGGCGTGGTGCCCTATCATATGCCCAATAAAGGTGGTCACATACGGCTCGTTGTGCGTAATCCAGTGCTGCACGCGGTCCCCCAGCCGATCAACCACTACTTCGGCATATTCCGCAAAAGCGTGGCAGGTTTCGCGGTTTTGCCAGCCGCCCTGATCTTGCAGCGCCTGGGGCAAGTCCCAGTGATAGAGCGTAATAAACGGGGTAATCTTCGCTTCCAACAGCGTATCAACCAGCCGATCATAGAAATCCAGGCCCTTGATATTGACCTGACCTCGGCCCGTTGGGAAGATGCGCGGCCAGGAAATAGAAAGGCGATACGCGCCCAGGCCCAACTCCTGCATCAGCGCCACGTCTTCGCGGTAGCGATGGTAATGATCGCAGGCAACATCGCCTGTATCGCCAGTGAAGATTGCGCCGGGGACTTTGCAAAACGTGTCCCAGATAGACGGCCCTTTGCCGTCCTCATTTGCTGCCCCTTCGATTTGAAACGAAGCGGTGGCAGCCCCCCAGAGAAAACCCGCTGGAAACTGTTGAAACTCAGCCATCTGGCATCCTTTCAGAGGAAATATGTGTGATTGATTACGCCTGGCTAATCTCTAAAAACGCCCACTTGCGTCGCAGCAGGCCGTTGGCAAAGATTTCGCTGAAGCGAAACTGGATGGGATAATGACGGCGCAGCGCCCGACGCCCGATGTATTCTTCTTCGCGGGGCAAAATGCGCGCCTTTGCTTGAATCGCTGGACCGGTGGGAGTGCCGTTGAAAGTGCAGGAAGCGACCTCGACCTGGGGATTGTTGCGCACGCGCTTGATCTTACCCGTATTAGCCAGGCTAAAAAGGTAGAGCTTGCCTTGCTCTCGCCCATACCAGACAGCCGTTGGCACCTTCTCACCGCTTTTCTTATATGTGGTGACAAGCATATACTCCCCCTGAACAGCATCCAGGGTGTTTGTCTCTTTGGCCCCTGTCTCCATAACTCTCCCCCCTCTTATTTGGCGTGCTTTTGTTTCCCACATTATGCGCCGCGCTGTGCTATACTTCCACTTCTCTGCTGAGTTTTCAAGAAAGGCGTATTCCCTTGCAGCAACGACGGCGTGCCTATATTTACGTCACCAGGGAGAAAGACGGGGACAGGCAGCTTCTGGTATTCGCACAAGATGACGATGATTCAGGCATCCAGGTGCCAGGCGGCGGCATCGAAGCTCACGAAACACCGCTGGAAGGGATGCGGCGGGAAATCCTCGAAGAAGCCGGGCTGAACAGCTTTATTTTTGAGCGCGGATTGGTGGTGGACGAACAAGAGTTGGTGAAAGATGGCATGACCTTCAGATACGAGCGCCACTTTTTCTGGCTTTCAGTAGCTGACGCGCCTGATACCTGGGACCATCATGTGACTGGCAATGGCGAAGACAGGGATATGGTGTTTCATTATTTCTGGATGAGCCACCCAACGCAAGAGCAGCTTGTCTGGGATGGCGATTACTTGGGGCTGGTGTTCCCAAATCAGGTATAGACAGATACCCTATACTTGAAAACACATCGCGTGCTGGAGGTATGTTCATGGAGCGCCGCTATTGGGATGAGGCCATTGAGACAATGGCGCCAGACGCCCTGAACCAGTTGGAAAACGAGCGGCTGCGCGTGCAGCTTGATTATCTCTGGGCCAACTCGCCATTGTATCAAGCCAAATTCCGCGAGGCGGGCGTCGCACGCGAGGCTATTCGCACCCTGCGCGACCTGCCTCTGCTGCCCTTTACCGAAAAGGATGAGTGCCGCCGCGACCAGCGCGAGCATCCGCCCTTTGGCAGTTATCTGGCTGCGCCCTCGGATCGGCTGATTCGCACGCATAAAACCTCCGGCACCACCGGCAAAGCCCTCTATGTCGCCCTGACGCCCCATGACCGCGACGTAATGAAAGAAGTGGCGGCGCGTTCGTTCTGGGCGGCGGGGCTGCGCCCTGGTGATCGCGTGGTGCATTGCCTGAATTATCGGCTGTGGGTGGGCGGCTTCTCTGACCATGATAACCTGGAAACCACAGGCGCAAACATCATCCCCTTTGGCGTGGGCGAAAGCGCACTGCTCATTCAAACTATCAAAGAATTACAGGCTAACGCTATCAGCGCTACGCCGTCCTATATGGCGATCCTGGCCGATGTTGCCCGCGCGCAAGGGCTGGAACCACGCGAGCTTGGGCTGCGCAAGGGATTCTTTGGCGCCGAGCCAGGCATGGGCGAACCCAGCGTGCGCGCCCGTATGGAGGAAACCTGGGGCCTGCGCGCGATGGATGCCAACTTTGGCATGGCCGACGTTCTGAGCATCATGGGGTCGGAGTGCGAAGAGCGAGCGGGGTTGCACTTTCAGGCAGTGGGTCTGGTAGCAGTTGAGTTGATCGAGCCAGAGAGCGGCACGCCGCTGCCAATCATCGAAGGCGCAGAGGGCGAACTGGTCTATACGCACCTCAAGAAAGAGGCGCAGCCCCTGGTGCGCTATCGTGCGCGTGATGTGGTGCACATCCTGGGCGTTGGCCCCTGCGCCTGCGGACGCACAACCTTCCGCTTTCGTATTCTGGGCCGCAGCGATGATATGCTGCATGTGCGCGGCGTCAACGTCTTCCCCACTGCTGTTGGCAATGTGCTGGCGAAGCTTTCCAGCAAACTCTCAGGCGAGTTTTTAATTGTCGTAGATCATCCTCCGCCACACCAATATTTGCGGATTCAGGTGGAACTGGCCGATGGGCTACAAGCTGAACAATGCGCCGAACTGCCAGAGGCCATCAGCCGCGCGCTGCGCCAGCAACTGAGCTTTCGTGCCGAACTCGAACTGGTCTTATATAAGACCATTCCGCGTACCGAGGGCAAAGCCAAACGAGTGCAGAGGAGCTATTAGGCGCGTCTTTGGACGCTACACACAGCAAGGAGCCAGATACGATGTCCGATGAAGCACTGGTGCTTTACGAGGTTCACAATAAGATTGCGCGCGTCACCATGAATCGCCCCAAGGCTATGAACGCCATGAGCCGCGCCATGATTACCAGGCTGCGTGAGACGCTGGAACATGCTCAGAATGATCACGCGGCTGAGGTGATCATTCTCACGGGGGCAGGTGGCAATTTCTGCGCGGGCGACGATCTGAAAGAGGCTGAGCATCAGACGCGCGAAGACTCGTTGGCGCTGATTCTGGACCTGCAAATCCTCACCCGCCTGCTCTGCCTGCGCGACAAGCCAACCATTGCAGCCATTGATGGAGTGGCGGTTGGTGGGGGCTTTGAGTTGGCGCTGGCCTGCGATTTTCGCGTTGCCAGCACGCGGGCGCGCATGGGCTGTGTCGAAGCGCGGGTTGGCATGGTCATCACTGGCGGCACGACAGTGTTGCTGCCCGCGCTGGTTGGGCAAGGCAACGCGCGCGAAATTATTTTACTGGCTGATGTGTTCAACGCCCAGGCGGCGCACTCATTTGGGCTGCTGCATCGCCTGGTTGAGCCAGTGAAGCTGGATACGGAAATCCAGGCGCTGGCCGAAAAGCTGCTCAGCCGCGCCCCGCTCTCGCGCCGCTTCAGTAAGCAGTTGCTCAACCGCCCGCTGGAGACGGAGCTAGAGCGCGCTTTCTACAACGAACTCGAAACCATCATGCAAACGTTTGGCACGCATGACGCGCTGGAGGCAATGGCTGCCTTCCGAGAAAAGCGCCCGGCAGTATTTAAGGGAAAATAAATGCCTACGCTTGAAGATGCTATTGCGCTAGCGGTTCAGGCTCATCACGGGCAGGTGGATAAGGTCGGCCAGCCCTATGCCCTGCATGTGCTGCGCGTCATGTTCCGGCTGGAAACCGAGCAAGAACGCATCGTGGGGGTGCTGCATGATGTCATTGAGGACACGAACTATACGCAAGGCGGCCTGCACAGGCTGGGCTACTCAGATGAGATACTGGCCGCGCTGGACTGTCTGACACGCCGCTCCACAGAAACCTATGAGCAATTCATCGAGCGCGCTGCCGCCAACCCGCTCGCGCGGCGGGTCAAGCTGGCCGACCTGGAAGACAATATGGATATGCGGCGGCTTCTCGCCGTCACGGAAAAAGACCGCGAACGGTTAGATCGTTATATCCGCTCCTGGCGCCGATTGAAAGAGATAGGCTAGTCCTGCTCTTCGGCAATGGCTGCATCAGCCATTGCGTTTCCATTTTTTTCCAGGGCAGTATCTGGTTCATCAGCCGCATCTCCAATCTCCTCAGCGGATTTCCCTCGCTCAGCCCCATCAAAGTTCCCAATGATAAATGGCACAATGGTGGCAATAATGAATGCGCCCACAATTGGCGTATGAAAGAACCAGAAGAGCGCGCTGCTCAAGCCATAGGATAAGACCGCTGAAATAAGCGTATTGCGCCAGAAATGGCGCTGTGTGGGAAAGATGCCAGCGCTTCTGGCGATCAGCGTGTACATGACAAGCAGTATTGTCACAAATCCTAGCAACACCAGAAGCTGCCCAACCATATATGGCATCTGAAGTTCCCTCTTGTTTGATAGGTATCACCCACGATGACGCTTTATTCTTGCTTGAGCACATAGCGCATAATGGGGCGCGTCTCTGAGCGGCGCGCCGCCTCCGCAAAGCCCACTTGTCGAAATGTGGAAGCCAGCCCGGTATACACAAACACATCGGCCATCCTGCCTTTCTTCGGTTCCACTGGATACCCCTCGACGATCTGCGCCCCCTGCGTTTTGGCATAGTCCACCGCTGCCTGAAGCAATTGTGCCGTGACACCCTTGTTTCTGAAGCCTCGCGCCACAAAAAAGCAGGTGACAGACCAGACTGGCTGCTCATCCACTGGCTGAAAGATGCGCATGCGCTCCAGCCGCACGTACTCCATACGCGGCGCAATGGCGCACCAACCCACCGGCTTCCCATCGGTATACGCAAGCAAGCCGGGAACTTCACCTGCCTTTACTAACACCTCAAAGGCATCTTTATTACCCTGGCCTTTGTTGCGCTCCCAATCCTTTGCCACCAGCCGCCACCACATACACCAGCATCCCGCGCACGCGCCGCGTGGCCCAAACAGTTCCTCCACATCCGGCCAGCGTTCGGGAGTGAGTGTATGGATTTCCATTGTGAGAGATGATGTAGACATCGGGGCGATGCTCCTAACCAAAGCGGCGCGCAACAAAATAAAGCGTTGTGAATGCCCACAGTATAGCGCAGTTTGGAAAAGTTCTCTCCTGCGTTGCCTTCACAAACTGCCAGAAAGCGCTTATTATGCCTGTAAATCAAAGAGATGCAACCAGAAGACAAGAGCAAAGGGGCTTTTATGGATTTCCGTTTAACCGAGGAACAACAGGCCATTCGCGCGGCGGTGCGCGACCTGTGCAAAGGCTATCCAGACGCTTACTGGCGCGACCTGGACCAGCGCCGCGCCTATCCTGAAGCATTCGTGGCAGAACTGACGCGCGGGGGCTGGCTGGCCGCGCTCATCCCGCAGGAATATGGCGGCTCCGGGCTGGGCGTGCTGGAGGCCAGCATCATTCTTGAGGAAGTCAATCATTCTGGTGGAAACTCTGCTGCCTGCCACGCGCAAATGTATATCATGGGCGCGCTGCTGCGGCATGGCAGCGAGGAGCAAAAGCACCGCTACCTCCCCGGCATTGCCGATGGCAGCCTGCGTCTGCAAGCCTTTGGCGTCACCGAACCCAACGCTGGCTCCGATACCACGCGCATTCAGACAAGGGCAACACGCCAGGGAGAGCGCTACCTCATCAACGGCCAGAAAATCTTTACCTCGCGTGTGCAGCACTCCGATCTGATGCTGCTGCTGGCGCGCACCACGCCGCTAGAGCAGGTGAAAGCGCGAACAGAGGGGCTGAGCCTCTTTCTGGTGGACCTGCGCGCAGCAGGCGCGGGTTTAGAGGTGCGCCCGCTGGCAACGATGATCAACCACGAAACCAACGAAGTCTTTTTCAATAACGTTGAGATTCCCGCCGACACGCTGATTGGGCAGGAAAGCCAGGGCTTCCGCTACATTCTGGACGGCATGAACGCCGAGCGCATCCTGATTGCCGCAGAGTGCATCGGTGATGGTCGCTGGTTTATTGAGCGCGCCAGCCAGTATGCCCGCCAGCGAGAAGTGTTCGGGCGACCCATCGGCCAGAACCAGGGCGTGCAATTCCCGATTGCCCAGGCGCACGCCGCCATCGAAGCTGCCGACCTGATGCGCTATAAAGCCGCCTGGCTTTTTGATCAGCACGAACTATGCGGCGCAGAGGCCAATATGTCCAAACTGCTTGCAGCCGAAGCCTCCTGGCAGGCGGCAAACGTCTGCCTGGATACGCATGGCGGCTACGGCTTTGCCGTTGAGTATGATGTAGAGCGCAAGTTCCGCGAAACGCGGCTCTATCGCGTCGCGCCCATCTCCAACAATCTCATTCTCAGCTTCGTTGCCCAGCACGTGCTTGGTTTGCCCAGGTCGTAAGAAACAGCATGCCGCTTAGAAATATGATAAGGTGAGCCTTTACCAAAGTGATCAGTTGAGAATGGCCCACCGTAATATTTGCTTGTGATGAAAGAAGTGGGGAACGCATGGGCAAACGCGACTTTGGGATTCTTCTGCTCCTGGGCGCGATGTGGGGCGCGTCTTATCTGTTTATTCGCATCACCGCATCAGCGTTAGGGCCAGTCGTGCTGATGGATGCGCGCGTCCTGCTGGCTGGCGGCGCGCTGATGCTTTATGCCCTGGCTGCCCGGCGCGTGCCCAGCTTCAAGGGGCAGTGGCGCGCATTCCTCATCCTGGGCACAATCAACGGGGCCATCCCGCTGACTTTGATTGCCGCCGCCGAACTGAATCTGCCCGCTTCACTGGCCGCGATGCTCAACGCCACTGTGCCGCTTTTCACGGCGCTGGTGGCTGCTGGCTGGCTCAAAGATCGGCTGACGCTCAAAAAAGTGATCGGGCTGCTTATGGGCATGGTTGGGGTTGGCGTGCTGGTGGGTTTGAGTCCCTTGCCGCTCACGGGCATTATCCTGCTTTCCGCTGGCGCGTCCCTGCTGGCGGCGCTCTGCTACGCATTCGGCAACGTGTACGCCAGCCAGAACTTTAAGGGCGCTTCTCCACTGGCGCTATCAATCGGCCAGCAGCTTGCGACGGGCGTGGTGCTGGTTCCATTTGCGCTTCTTCGCCTGCCAACGACCTTTCCTTCGACAGAGGTGCTTCTGGCCTTTCTTGGGCTTTCCCTGATGTCAACTGCTATCGCCTATCTGCTCTATTTCCATCTCATTCAGACCGTTGGCGCCACCAAAACGGCTATCGTGACATTTCTTGTGCCGGTCTTTGGGCTGCTCTGGGGCGCGCTCTTTCTGCAAGAAACCGCGACAGTGGGCACCGTTGTTGGCCTTGCCATCGTTCTCTCAAGCGTTTTCCTCATCAGTGGTATCTCGCTTCGCTCGCAAAAGGAGCCAGAGGAGATTGCGCCAGCACTCAGCGAGGTTACAGCGGGGCTATCAGAGGTGGGGGATTAGGATGATATGGAGGCGAGGTTATAAGACTCTCTCTTACAGTCTGGCACCTTACTGCTCTGCCTCCACCTGCCCTAGCCGCTCAATTGCCGTCTCGATGGCTGCCGAGAGATAGCGCGCGGTGCGATATTCAATCAGTTCCACCGAGAAAAACAGTATCCACAGCGGCGCGCCCACAATGACCCCAGCCCAGAGCGCTGATTCCAGTTCATAAAAGGATTCCAGGTTGAGCAAGCTAATCGTCAGCGCCAGGCCAGCAACAAGCACCAGCCCGGCTCCAGCCAGAGCCAGGAAACGCAGCGCGGTACGCGACTCGTTGAGCGCGTTCTGGCAGAACTGGCGACCTTCGCTTTGCAGGTAGCCCGCCAGCGCCTCCTGGTTCGGGAACTGGCGGATACCCTCCCAGAGCGTTGTCAGTACCCAGGGCAAAAAACGCGCTTGCCGTTGCTTATCCCACCAATCCCAGCGCCGCCAGAGATAGACCCGCACCCGGCTGTGTGTCCGAATCAAGATGCTTCGGCAGGCCGCCATCTGCCTGGCGGATTCGCGGGTATTGTTCATCGGCTGCCTCCTGCACATACCAGGGACGATTGCAGCACTATCATAGCACATCTCTTGCTTTCATCAACCAGGGAAGCGGAAATACTGTTCAACCGGATTAGATGCGAAGGGATATAATGAAAGAAAACACCTGTAAAAGACTGCGAGCGTCTTTGCTCATCAGGACGTGATCTTCCATGCCAACAGAATTAGAAGCATTTTATGGCCCCAACGCTGGCTATGTACTGGAACTCTACGAGCGCTACCAGCGCGACCCGGCCTCGGTGGACCCAGCCACACGCGCCTTTTTTGCGCAGTGGTCGCCCAATGGCGCAACGGAGCAGGCGATTGCCGCACCCAGCCCAGCCCCGGCGGGCGGGCAGCCCGCGCTACATGCCCCAGCCGGTGAAGTCGCTGGAGCAGTCCTCACCACCGCCAAGGTGGTTGGCGCGACGGCGCTGGCCCATGCCATCCGTGATCGCGGGCATCTGGGCGCGCGGCTCGACCCGCTGGGCACCGAGCCACCCGGAGACCCGGCCTTGCTGCCAGAAACCTATGGCCTGACCGAAGAAGATCTGGCCGCGCTGCCGCCAATCGTCGTGGGCGGGCACGCCGCAGAGGGCGCACGCAACGCGCTTGAGGCGATCAACCGCGTGCGCAGGATGTACTCTGGCACCATCAGCTATGAGTTTAATCAAGTGAAAAGCCCGGTGGAGCGCGCCTGGCTGCGCGATGCCGTTGGGTTGGCGCTGTATCAGCAAGAACCCGATGCCAGGGAAAAACACGATTTGCTGGAACGGCTGACAGAAGTGGAGGTCTTTGAGCGCTATTTGCATCAGACCTTCCCTGGACAGAAACGCTTTTCTATTGAAGGCACCGATCTGCTGGTGCCCATGCTGGATGAGATCATCTGTCGCGCCGTTGAGGTTGGCGCGCGCGAGGTGACGATTGGCATGGCGCATCGCGGGCGGCTCAATGTGCTGGCGCATGTACTGGAAAAACCCTATGCCGTCATTCTCTCGGAGTTTATGCACCTCAAGCAGCAAGACATCGAGGGAAACCCGGCTTTTACCTACAGTGGCTGGACGGGCGATGTGAAGTACCACCTTGGCGCCGAGCGGCTGCACCGGGAAAGCGCCCGGCAAAGCATCAAGCTGACGCTGGCCTCCAACCCCAGCCATCTGGAGTTTATCAACCCCGTCGTGGAGGGCATGGCCCGCGCCGCGCAGGAAGATCGCCTCCAACCTGGCAAGCCACCGCAGGACGTGAACCGCGCCCTGCCCATCTTGATTCACGGCGATGCCGCTTTCCCTGGCGAAGGCATTGTGGCCGAGACATTCAACCTCTGGCGGCTCCCTGGCTACTGGACGGGCGGTACTATTCATATCATCGTAGACAATCAGGTTGGCTTTACGACTGAAGCCAGAGACGGGCGCTCCACCCACTTTGCCAGCGACCTAGCCAAGGGCTTTGAGGTGCCCATCATCCATGTCAACGCCGATGACCCCGAAGCCTGTCTGGTCGCGGCGCGCATAGCGCATGCCTGGCGCAACGAGTTCCACAAAGATATTCTGATTGAGTTGGTTGGCTATCGGCGCTGGGGTCACAACGAGGGCGACGAACCGGCCTTCACGCAGCCGCGCATGTATGAGGTGATTCGCGCCCATCCAACGGTGCGCGCCCTCTATGCCAAACAGATTGAGCAGCAAGGGGTGATTACCCCGCAAGCTGCTGAGGAGGCCACCAAAGCGGCTTTTGAGCGGCTGGAACGCGCCAAGCGCGAAGCGGAAAAGAGCTTGCTGGAGATGAAGGCCGACGAAGCAGGCGATTCCAACGGGCGCTACAGCAATCCGCAGCCCGCGCCCTTGACCACCGAGCAGCTTGTGCGGTTGAATGAAGAACTGCTCCAGCGGCCAGAAAACTTCCATCCTAACGCCAAACTGGAGCGGCTTTTTCAGCGCCAGCGCGCCGCGCTTGGTGCTGAGGGCGGCATAGACTGGGGCCAGGCCGAGGCGCTGGCTTTTGCCTTGCTCCTTGCAGAAGGCATCCCCATCCGCCTGACGGGGCAGGACACCGAGCGCGGCACGTTTAGCCATCGCCACGCCGTCTTGCATGATGAGCAGACGGGAGAGACGTTCACTCCGCTTCAGCACTTGCCCAACGCCAAAGCATCGTTTGCCATCTATAACAGCCCGCTCTCTGAGGCAGGCGTGCTGGGCTTTGAGTTTGGCTACAGCATGCACGCGCCGAAAACGCTCGTACTCTGGGAGGCGCAGTTTGGCGATTTTGCCAACGCCGCGCAGGTCATCATTGACCAGTTCATCGTTTCGGCTCGTGCCAAATGGCGCCAGGAGCCATCGCTGGTGCTGCTGCTGCCGCATGGCTACGAGGGCCAGGGGCCAGAGCATTCCAGCGCCCGGCTGGAGCGCTATCTGCAACTTGCCGCCGAGGATAATATCCGCGTCGCCAATTGCAGCACCGCCGCGCAATATTTCCATTTGCTGCGCTGGCACGCTGCACGCTTGGAGCATCAGCCGCGCCCGCTGATCATCATGACGCCCAAAAGCCTGCTGCGTCACCCCCAGGCAGCGGCACGCCTGGATGATCTAGCGCAGGGCACCTTCCAACCCGTCATGGATGACCAGACAGCACGCGCCCACCCAGAGCGTATCTCGCGCGTGGTGGTCTGCTCAGGGAAGGTGGCAATTGATTTGCTCACCAGCCCGGAGCGTGCGCAAGCCGAAGAGGTCGCCATCGGGCGCGTAGAGTTGTTGTACCCCTTCCCGCAGCAAGAACTAACAAGCGTGCTCGCGGGCTATCCCAATGCGCGGGAACTGGTCTGGGTGCAGGAAGAACCAGAGAATATGGGCGCCTGGAACCTTGTAGCCCCCAGACTTCAAGATATCGCTGGCCGCAACCTGAAGGTCAGCCACATCAGCCGCCCGGAGCGCGCCAGCCCTGCCGAGGGCGTGCTGGAAGCGCACCAGGCCGAGCAGCAGCGCATTCTCTCTCAAGCCTTGCATCTTGCAATCAAGCAACGCGGAGGTCGTCATGCCAGTTGAGATTCGTGTTCCCACACTTGGGGAGTCGGTTGTAGATGCTACTGTCGCTGCCTGGCGCAAGAGCGAAGGCGAGCAGGTACAGCAAGGCGAGGTACTGGTAGAACTGGAGACAGATAAAGTCAATCTGGAAGTCTCCGCAGAGCAAAGCGGCGTGCTTCAGCAGATTCTCAAGCAGGCGGGCGAGACGGTGGGCATCGGGGATGTGCTAGCGGTAATTGCTGAAGGCGCAGCACCAGCGGCAAAGCCAACGTCGGCCCAGCCGTCAACACCTGCCGCCAAGCAGCAGCCAGAAGGACGAGAGGTCAGGCCAGCCGCCTCCCCACGCGATAATGGAGAAAGCGTTGTTGCTCCTGCGGCGTCTGGTGAAGCGCCCCAGGCCACGCCTGTTGCCAGGAAGATCGCAGCCGAGCATCATCTTGATCTTTCGCAAGTGCAAGCTGATGGGCCACATGGGCGCCTGACTAAAGAAGATGTGCTGGGCTATCTGGAGCAGCACACACAAGCACCTGCTGCGCCCAGCACCACCCCTGCGGGCTGGCAGCCCACGCTACAAGCCCCCGCCCCTGCGGGCGAGACGCCCGCGCTACCCCAAAAGGGGGCGCTGCAAGCTCCCACCCAGCCCACGCAGGTGGGTCTGCCCGCTCCTCTGGGGGCTTTAGGCATGCCTTCGGCTGGACGGCTGGAAGAACGCATGCGCATGTCGCGCCGCCGCCAGACCATTGCGCAGCGGCTTGTCCAGGCGCAGCACACCGCAGCCATGCTCACCACCTTCAACGAGATTGATATGAGCGCCGTCATGGAGGTACGCAAGCGGCGCAAAGACTCGTTCAAGGAGCGGCATGGCATCGGGCTGGGCTTTATGTCCTTCTTCACCAGGGCCGTTGTGGGGGCGCTCAAAGAGTTCCCGCGCTTGAATGCCGAGATTCAAGGCACCGAGATTGTGCTGAAATACTACTACGACATCGGCATTGCTGTTGGCACAGAAGAGGGGCTGGTCGTGCCTGTTGTGCGCGACGCGGACCGCAAAACCTTTGCCGAAATTGAACGCGAGATTGCTGATCTGGCAAAACGCGCCCGCGAAGGGGCGCTGACGTTGGCAGAACTTCAGGGTGGCACCTTCACCATCACCAACGGCGGCATCTATGGCTCGCTGATGTCCACGCCCATCCTGAACGCGCCGCAGGTGGGCATCCTGGGGATGCACAAGATCGAAGAACGCCCTGTTGCCAGCAATGGGCAGGTGGTCATTCGCCCCATGATGTACGTGGCGTTATCGTATGACCATCGCATTGTTGATGGCAGCGAAGCGGTGCGCTTCCTGGTTCGCGTGAAAGAACTGGTCGAAGACCCGGAGGCGCTGCTGCTGGAAGGATAGCAGCAATGAGAAGCGCCTGGCAACGTTCTCCTTCCAGGCGCTTCTTCTGTTGGGTGTATCCAAAACTGCCGGGCTTGTTGCAGATGTTTTTACAGTCCGTGTGTGATGTTACTAAAAATATCGCCGATCTGCGGACCCATGATGACCAAAATGGCAATCACCACGATTGCTACCAGAGCAATAATCAACGCATACTCTACCAGGCCCTGGCCTCTTTGGTTCTTTTGTAGCATCTTTTCTTCTCCTTCTTACCACATCAAAGCGTCAACCGCTCGTCATGTGAGACGTACACCTTGGGGTCTGGTAACATGCTCTGGAGTTGATACGGAATGCTGCTTTTGTTCGCTGCAAAGGCCAGTCGTTCCGGGCGGCGTCGTTCGGGGCGGCTAACTCTGCCAGAGCAGCAATTAAAAGCTCTTCAGCAAGGTGGCTTGACAAAGCCAGTCACCATGTACTATAGTATAAGGCGCAATAGGATACGATTTGGCCCGCGTTGAGCGAGACCAGTAGGCAAGCGGCCTCTAACAGCGACCCAGAACAGAGTGAGAGTCTGGGACAGATCAGCCCTTGTCGAACGCGCTCGTGAGCGGCTGCCCGAAGAAAGCGCCAACGCGCAAGTAGGGCGTGCGAGCGGTTCTCGCGCCAGCAATAACCAAGAGTGGTCACAGCACGCTTCACAATGTGGTGATGCCCTGGGCAAATGGTTGCCCCCTGTGGCAATAAGGGTGGCACCACGAGAGCATACAGAGCAATGCAACTCTCGTCCCTTCGGAGGGACGGGAGTTTTTTATTGTCTTTCGCAAGAAGAAAGAAGAAAGCAGCAAACCAGCCAGATTGTAACCTGGAAAGGAGTGCCAGATGCAGCACTTGTTGACCCTGGACGAAATGTCCGCCGGAGAGATGAAGCAGCTTTTTGCCCACGCCCAGACCTTGAAAGATGGGCGCACCACCCCTAACGCCTTTCCCCCGCTTGCCGGGCGAACCATCGCCCTGCTCTTTGAAAAGCCGTCGTTGCGCACGCGCATCTCGTTTGAGGTGGCGGCGCGCGAACTTGGCGGTACCAGCCTGTATCTTTCGCCCCAGGAAGTGGGGCTGGGCAAGCGCGAGGCGGTTGGCGACGTGGCCCGCGTGCTCAGTTCGTATGTGCACGCGATTGTGCTGCGCACCTTCAGCCACACGCTGATGGAAGAGTTCGCCAACCACGCCAGCGTGCCCGTCATCAACGGCCTGACCGATAGCCACCATCCCTGCCAGGGCTTGACGGATGTGTTCACCATTCAGGAGGAGTTTAGCGCTCCCGCCGGGCTGACGCTGGCCTATATTGGCGACGGTAACAACGTGGCCCATTCGCTGCTTCAGGCTGCCATCAAAGCAGGCTTGCACGTCCGCATCGCCACACCACACGGTTACGAGCCAAACGCCGAAGTCATTGCAGCCGCCCAGCAAGAGGCACGGCTAACTGGTGGCAGCCTGACTCTGACGGCTGACCCAGAAGCAGCGGCAACCGGCGCGCATGTCCTCTATACCGATGTCTGGACCAGCATGGGCCAGGAGGCTGAAAGTGCCCAGCGGCGCGCGATCTTCTCCGCCTATCAGGTCACACAGCAGTTGCTTTCCCTCGCCAGCCTACAGGCCATCGTTCTGCACCCCCTGCCCGCTCATCGCGGCGAAGAGATTACCGATGACGTGCTGGACGGTGCCCAGTCGCGGGTGCTGGTCCAGGCAGAAAACCGGCTGCATGTCCAGAAAGCGATTCTTTGCGCGCTGCTCGCCAGCAAGACCTTAGAAGCAGTTTCAGCATAAGTAGGAGAAACCCTGACACCTTTCAAGAAGGAGCAAAAAGCAGATGAAACCAAAAGTTGTGCTTGCCTATTCCGGCGGGCTGGATACGTCCGTTGCCATCCGGTGGCTACAAGAGACGTATGGCATGGATGTCATTACGCTGACGATTGATGTTGGCAACGAGCGCGACATCCCCGCCATCGCGGAACGTGCCATCACGATTGGCGCCGCCAAAGCGCTCACAGTAGATGCGCGCCAGGAATTCCTCAGCTACTACGTCTGGCCCGCGTTACAGGCAGGGGCCATCTATGAGGGCGCCTATCCGCTGGCAACGGCCCTTGCTCGCCCGCTGATTGCAAAGCTGCTGGTGGATGTCGCCCGCAGCGAGGGCGCGACAGCGGTAGCGCATGGCTGCACCGGCAAGGGCAACGATCAGGTACGCTTCGATGTCTCGATTATGGCCCTGGCGCCTGATCTGAAGATTATCGCGCCGGTACGCGAATGGAGCATGACGCGCGACGCCGAGATCGAATACGCCCACGAGCACGGCATTCCCATCAAGGCGACGGCAAGCAGCCCCTACAGCGTGGACTCCAACCTCTGGGGACGCAGCATTGAATGCGGTATTCTGGAAGACCCCTGGGCCGAGCCACCCTCCGACGTGTGGGAGTGGACGGCCAACCCGTCAACTGCGCCAGCCGAGCCAGCCGAAATTACGATTACCTTCGAGCAAGGCGTGCCTATCGCTTTGGATGGCGAGACGCTGGACCCGGTAACGCTGGTGCAAAAACTGAACGCGCTGGCCGGAGCACATGGCATCGGGCGCATTGACCATGTAGAAAACCGGCTGGTGGGCATTAAATCGCGCGAGGTCTACGAAGCGCCCGCCGCCGTGACGCTGCTGGCCGCGCATAAAGCCCTGGAAACCGTCACGCTGAGCCGCGAGCAGGTGCGGCTGAAAGAGATGTTCGCGGGCGAGCATGCCCGGCTGATTTACAATGGCCTGTGGTACACCGCGCACCATGCCGACCTGCTGGCATTTGTGCGCAGCTCGCAGCAATTTGTGAGCGGCGAAGTGCGGCTGAAGCTGTGGAAGGGTACCTGTCAGGTCGTGGGGCGGCGCTCGCCGCATTCGCTGTACCAGCACGCGCTCGCCACCTACGAGCGCGGCGACACCTTTAACCATCAGGCGGCAGTCGGCTTTATCGCGCTGTGGGGGCTGCCGGTGAAGCTCCAGGCACAAACGCAACTGCTGCAAGGGCACAGCGGCGACGCGCAGGCAGCCCTGGGCATCAGCGACCAGCACGCGCTGGCAGCGCCCGCCACGCAGCCAACCACAGACCAGTGGGTCGTGCAGCAGCAGGCGGCAGGCGTGTAACCTGGCTTCTAAACTTGTAGCACCGGCTTCCAGCCGGTGAATGTCCCGCTTGCTGTGCCCCTGCTTTGAGGGGTAGCCCCGGCGTCCCTGCCGGGGCGTCGGCCTGCTGCCCAAAGACCGCCGGGCGAACGCCCTTTGGCGCGAGGCGTGCTATAAAGAGAAAGAGGAAACACCATGATTTCTCTCAGATAACACATATATTGGCAGGTAGTTATGGTTATTCTGGTGCTCAATGCGGGTTCAAGCAGCCTAAAATTCAGCCTGTTTGCCGAAAGGTCGCCTGATCCCACATGCAGCGGCCTGATTGATTGGAGCAAAGACCCCAAACACGCCACGCTCACCCTGACCGATGCCCACAAACAGCAGCATCGTCAGACCGTTTCGGCAGAGCAGCATACCGACGCGACAAAGCATGCCTTAGCAGCGCTCACCCAGAAGATACCGGGCGGTATCAGCAAACTGAGTGAGATTCAGGCAGTGGGGCACCGCGTGGTGCATGGCGGCGAACACTATCGCCAGAGTGTGCTGATTGATGAGAAGGTCAAGCAAACCATTGCTGATCTGGCAGACCTGGCACCGCTGCATAACCCCGCCGCGCTTCAGGGCATCGAAGCGGCCCAGGCAGCGCTGCCAGGCGTGCCACAGGTTGCGGTGTTTGATACGGCCTTTCACGCGACCATCCCGCCCGCCAACGCCCACTACGCCCTGCCCTACCAGTGGTACAGCGATTGGGGCATTCGGCGCTATGGTTTTCATGGCATCAGCCACGCTTACTCTGCCGGGCGCGCTGCTGAACTGCTGAACCGGCCACCTGAAGCACTGCGCCTGGTCACATGTCATCTAGGAAACGGCTGCTCCATTACCGCCATTCAGCAGGGGCGCTCTGTGCAGACGACGATGGGCTTCACCCCATTGGAAGGCGTGATGATGGGCACGCGCTCTGGCTCGGTGGACCCCGGCGCCTTGCTCTACATCCTGCGGCAAAAGGGGCTGTCTCCAGAGGAGCTTGAGCACCAATTGCAAGAGGAGTCGGGACTCAAAGGCATCTCTGGGCTTTCGGGAGATGTGCGCATGCTGCTGGAGGCCGCAGACCAGGGAAACGAGCGCGCGCAACTGGCGCTGGACATGTATACCGCGCGCATCCGTGAAGCGATTGGCGCGATGACAGCAGTGCTGGGCGGGCTGGACGCGCTGATCTTTACCGCTGGCGTTGGCGAGCACGCCGCGCTCATCCGCCAGCAGGTCTGTGCCCCACTGGGCTATCTGGGCATCACCCTGGACGAAAATCGCAACGAACACTGCCAGCCGGATGCCGATATATCCGCGCCAGCATCCAGGGTGCGCATCCTGGTAATTCAAGCACGAGAAGACCTGTTGGTGGCGCGCGAGACGCGCAGGCTCGTACCACCGGCTTCCAGCCGGTGAGCGCTTGTAGCCCCGGCCTCCGTGCCGGGGAACGGTTTTGTTAGGCAAACTAAAGCGGCTTGAAGCTGACAGCCGAATACATTTCGCGCAGAAAGCGGCTGGGCACCTTTGCCAGCAGGCGCGTATTGAGCAAGCCTACCTTACTTGCCAGCGCTTCCCAGGTGGGATACGAGAGCGGATAGGGCACCCAGGGGTTGCCGTGATCGGCGTTATATTCCACCAGAATGAGGCGCCCGCCCGGTTTAAGATAGCTCTGCACCAGTTCCAGCACCGGCTCTTTCTTGCGCTGATAATGCAGCGAGTTCGCCATAACTACCCCGTCAAGCAGGGGCAAGGGCTGGCGCTGGCTCAAATCAGCCACCAGATACCGCACCATCACGTCTGGAAAGCGGGCACGCATGGCCTGCTCCTGCTCGCGCAGCGCCCGGCGGTCTGTATCAATCGAATAGATTTGCCCGGTTGGGCCGATAAGATCGGCCACCGCCAGCGTAAACGCGCCCGCGCCCGACCCAAGATCAGCCCAGACTCCACCCGTTTCTGTAATACCGCCGCGCAGCAGCCCAACGTGGTCTTCATGTTGCATGGAGCTTGTTCCTCTTCTCTTTTCTGATAACTTTACCACCGCTTAGCACTGCCCGGAAAACTGCCGCTCATTGTGACAGAAGATGTCATATAGCTGCTGGTAAGATAAGAAAATGAGAGACAGGCCATTTGAAAGAACAGCCCTGGACGAAAGGCTAGTACCAGAGCTAGCCTGATAGCGGGTGCGCGGCGTGACGAGGGGCTGCTACAATCAGAGCAACCCAAACCGCTCCCGGTTTGCTCATAGAGTGTACTCCAGTCCCTGGAGGCAACAGTCATCACCACAAGGAAGGTGTGCTTTTTTCATGTCCAGCAACGGCACCCCGCAGAGACAGCGACGTTCACCCAACCTCAATTCGAGGAACACGCCGGAAGAGAAGCGCTTTCAGCTTTCCAGGGTGTTTCTGGCATTTACCGAATTGCCGCGCATTCTCCGGCTGGTCTGGTCCACCAGCCACTGGCTGACGATCAGCATGGCGCTGATTAGCCTGATCAACGGGTTTTTGCCCGCCTTGAGCGTGTGGATTACGCGCGGACTGGTGGATAGCGTCATTACGGCAGCCATCAGGCCAAACCATCCTTCGGCGGGTGTCTGGCTGTTTGTGGGGGCACAACTTGGGGTGAATGTGGTGCAGAGCTTGTTGGGCACGCTCAGCAACATCTCGCAGCAATTGTTACAAGAGCGCGTGAGTAACCGCGTGCAGGTGATGGTGCTGGAGAAGGCCAATACGTTGGACCTGGCGTTTTTCGAGGATTCGGAGTTTTACGATACGCTGCGCAATGCCTCCGAAGAATCCACCTATAAGCCGATGCAGATGATCTCGCAACTCTTCGATTTTGTGAAAACGCTGGTCACGCTCTTTTCGATGCTGTCGCTGCTGCTCAGCCTGGCGTGGTGGCTGGCAATCGTCGCGCTGCTGCTGCCGATTCCGTCCTTTCTCTCCAATTCGCGTTATGGCTGGCGCGGCTATCAGAAAATGCGGCGGGAGTCCCCTGAGCGGCGGCGCATGCAATATCTGTTTCGCTTGCTGACGGTGGATACTTTTAACAAAGAAGTCAAGCTGTTCAATCTGGCGCCGTTTTTCCTGGCCCAGTACCGCGAACTCTCCGAGAAGTTCTTCCAGGAACACAAGAAAATCATCGTGCGGCGCTATCTGGCTGGCTTTGGCTGGGGCGGGCTGACCACACTGGCAAACTCCGGCATCTATATCTATGTGGCGCTGCGAGCAGTGACCGGGGCTATTTCGATTGGCAGCCTGACGATGTACACCCAGGCAGCCATGCAGGTAGGCTCAAGTTTCCAGGGGTTGCTCAACGACCTTTCCGGCATCTACGAGAACAACCTGTTTGTCAGCACGCTCTATGAATTTCTGGATTACCAGCCGCGCATTCTCTCTCCAGGCACACCCCAGCCGCTCTCGCTTGAGCTTGCCAGGCGCGGGCTGGATATTGAGTTTCGCGGGGTGAGCTTCACCTATCCAGGGAAAGACCCGGAAACTGAGGCGGCGCTGAAAAACGTGAGCTTTACCATCCAACCCGGAGAAGCTATCGCGCTGGTGGGGCGGAACGGCGCGGGCAAGACCACCATTGTCAAACTGCTCACGCGGCTCTATGACCCGGACGCGGGGCAGATTCTCATCGGCGGGCGCGACATTCGGGAGTACGCGCTGGAAGACCTGCGCCGGGCGATTGGCGTGATCTTCCAAGATTATGTCACCTACTACATGAGCGCGGCAGACAATGTTGGCGTCGGGCAGATTGACGAGATTACGAACCTGGAACGGGTGCAGACCTCGGCGCAGAAAAGCGGCGCCGCGGCGGTCATCTCTAAGCTGCCAGCTGGCTACCAGACGATGCTGGGCAAGTGGTTTAAGGATGGCTATCAACTCAGCGGGGGCGAATGGCAAAAGGTGGCGCTGGCGCGCGCCTTTATGCGCGAGGCGCCGGTGCTGGTGTTGGATGAGCCAACCAGTTCGCTAGACGCGCAAGCCGAATATGAGATATTTACGAAGTTTCGGCAGTTGACCGAAGGCAAGACGGCCATCTTTATCAGCCATCGCTTCAGCACTGTGCGTCTGGCAGATCGCATCTTTGTTATCGAGCAAGGGACCATCAAGGAAAGCGGCACACACGCCGAACTGCTTGACCTCAACGGGCGCTACGCTGAACTCTTTCACCTGCAAGCGGAAGCCTACCGCGAGACAGAACCCCAACTCACCCGCCCAGCGCCAGCGAACGCGGGCGACTAACACAACCCCTGTGGAGGCAGGAAGGGGCCGCTTGTAGCCCCGCCGACCCTGGCGGGCCGCGTTCCCCAGCACCCTAAGACAAAGGGCAGGCGGAGGCCGGGGCTACAAGCATACCTCCTTGTTCTCAGCACAATTTTGTCAGGCGCCCTCAACGCAGCAGCTTGTCAAGCGTGATGGGCAGATCGCGGATGCGGATGCCTGTCGCGTGATAGACAGCATTGGCAATGGCGGCAGCAGTGCCAACGATGCCAATCTCGCCGACGCCCTTCGCCCCCATAGGATTCAGGTGCGGGTCATCTTCGTCTATCCAATGCACTTCAATTGTGCCTACATCCGCGTTAGTCGCAATGTGATATTCCGCGAAATCATGGTTCACAAAGTCCCCAAAACGCGGGTCAAGCGCGCTCGCCTCGAACAGCGCCATAGATAGCCCCATTGTCATGCCGCCCAGGAATTGCGAGCGCGCCGTCTTCGGGTTGATGATACGACCAGCGGCAAAGACGCCGAGCAAACGCGGCACGCGCACCTCGCCGGTATCCCTGTTGATTCGCACCTCTGCGAACTGCGCGCCAAAGGCGTGCATAGAAAAGCGCTCCGACTCAGGACTCTCTTCCGCTTCGCCAGTCGCTTCCAGTCCTTCGGCTGGCACGCCGCCCCGCTGCCGTTTTTTGCGGGCGCGGAGCTTCTGCGCCGCGTCAACAATCGCTGACCCCCAGGAAGCAGTGCCCGACGAGCCGCCTGCCCCGCCTGCCTGCGGCAAGGTGCTATCCCCAATCTCCAGCTTGATGTGTTCTACAGGAACTTCTAGCGCATCTGCGGCGATCTGCGTCAGGGTAGTCCAGGCGCCAGTTCCAATGTCTGAAGCAGCAATACGAACGGTGTACTGCCCCTCCCGATCAAGCCGCACCGAGGCCGCCGCAGGAAAGCGGTAAACCGGATAGGTCGAAGCGGCCACTCCCATCCCTACCAGCCAGGAACCCTCGCGGCGTATACCCGGTTGTGGGCTGCGCTGCGCCCAGCCAAAGCGCTCAGCCCCTTCGCGCAGGCACGCAACCAGACCGCGACTACTGAAAGGCAGCCCTCTTTCAGGGTCAACGGTGGGTTCGTTCCTGATGCGCAGCTCAATGGGGTCAATGCGGCAGGCAACCGCCAGTTCATCCATCGCGGACTCTAACGCGAACATGCCTGGGCATTCGCCCGGCGCGCGCATCCATGAGTTCTCTGGAAGGTCAAGCCGCGCCACCCGATGCGTGGTGCTGCGATTGGGCGCCGCGTACATCATGCGGGTTGCGACGGCAGTTTGCTCGACAAACTCGTGAATATGCCCTGTCTGCTCAATGGCATCGTGCGCAATGGCTACCAGCTTTCCATCGCGCTCAGCACCCAGCCGCACGCGCTGAATCGTTGGCGTGCGATAGCCCGCTATCGAGAACATCTGCTGCCGCGTCAGCGCGATCTTGGCGGGCCGCTTTGCCACTTTCGCGGCCATCACCGCCAGGATGACCTGCGGACGCGCAAACCCCTTGGACCCAAATCCGCCCCCCACATACGGCGAAATGATGTGGACATGCTCTGGCGAAAGTTGAAATGCCCTGGCAACATCCTCTCGAATCCAGTCTGGTCCCTGGTTGGAATCGTACAGGGTCACGCTGTCATCACTCCAGACCGCCAGCGTCGTGTGTGGTTCCATCGGGTTATTGTGTTCAGGGGGCGTGGTATAGGTGTGGCTGAGATAGATGGGCGCCGCCTCAAACGCCGCCTCTATGTCTCCCTGGCTGCTGTCCGTCTCATCGCCATTGCCTAACTGCGCGGGCTTGGAGAGATCACGACGATCAGCGCGCAGTTCCACATCATGCGGCTGCTCCTCGTAGCGAACGGTGATCAGGCTCGCTGCGTAGCGCGCCGTTTCCGACGTTTCAGCCACGACCGCTGCGATGAACTGCCCATGATACGCGACAGCATCGGATTGAAACACCGCCAGGTTCTGATTTTCCAGCGGAGCGAGCCGGGGCGCGTTCTTGTGCCAGAGGATGGTGACGACACCAGGCAGCTTCTGCGCAGCTTTTGTATCGAGGGACACAACGCGGCCTTTCGCAATCGTGCTCTGGATGGGGTAGATATAGGTCACGTCATCTACTGGATACTCGAAAGCATATTTTGCAGCCCCCGTGACTTTCAGCGGGCCATCAATGCGGTCCAGTGACGTGCCAATAGCGCGGGATGGAAGCTCTATGCTGAGGGTCATGATCGGTTCTCCTCCATCAGTTCAAGCAGCGTCCGCACAAGCGTGTTTCGGGCGAGCGGCACCTTGAACGCATTGCCGGGCAGCGGCTGCGCTGCGGCCAGTTCAGTCTGGGCAGCCTCAAGAAACTTCTCCTCGGTTGCCGGTGCCCCGCGCAGGATGGCTTCGGCTTGCGTGGCTCGCCAGGGCTTGTGCGCAACACCGCCAAGCGCAATGCGCGCATCGCGCACTTTGCCACCTACTACATCCAGCGCCGCCGCTACTGAAACGAGCGCAAAGGCATACGACGCCCGATCACGCACCTTGCGATAGCGCGAATGCACAGCCAACGGAAGCGCTGGCAGGTCAATAGCCGTAATCAATTCGCCATGCTCCAGCACCGTATCGCGCTGCGGGGTATCCCCCGGCAGGCGGTAGAAGTCAACCAGAGGAATTGTCCGCTCGCCGTCTGCCCCCTGGACGTGCACCACAGCATCCAGCGCGGCCAACGCAACGGCCATATCCGAGGGATGCGTAGCGATGCACGCCTCCGAAGCGCCCAAAATGGCAAGCTCTCTATTGTAGCCTTCGCGCGCGGAGCAGCCGCTGCCTGGCTCGCGCTTGTTGCAGGGTTTCGAGACATCCTGAAAATAGACGCAGCGCGTCCGCTGAAGCAGATTGCCGCCTGTCGTTGCCAGGTTGCGCAACTGGCCGGAGGCTCCCGCCAGCAGCGCCTCGGCCAGCATGGGGTAGCGCTGGCGAATCGTGTGATCGGCGGCCAGGTCGCTATTGCGCACCATCGCCCCGATGCGCACGCCGCCACCAGGAAGCGGCTCGATCTTGTCATAGGGGAGGTGGGTAATATCCACCAGCAGTTCGGGCTGCGCAACCCCCAGCTTCATCAGGTCTACCAGATTGGTGCCGCCGCCCAGGAAGACGCCGCCAGGCTTTTTGCCAAGCAGCGCGATGGCTCCGCGAGCGTCACTGGCGCGTTCATACAGAAAGGGATTCATGGGCCACCTCCTCAATTGCCGGGACAATGTTGGCGTAAGCCGCGCATCGGCAAAGATTCCCGCTCATACGCTCGCGTATCTCGTCATCGGTCAATGTCACGTGGTCAGCATTCAGGTTGGTGCTCACCGCGCTAGGCCAGCCCGCCTCAGCCTCGCGCAGCATGCCCACCGTCGAGCAGATTTGCCCCGACGTGCAGTAGCCACACTGGAAGGCATCATGCGCGATGAACGCCTTCTGGATGGGGTGGAGATGTTCTCCATCGGCCAGCCCTTCTATGGTGACAATCTCAGCACCCTGATGCGCAACGGCCAGCGCGAGGCAGCTATTCACCCGGCGCCCATCCAGCAAAACGGTGCAGGCGCCGCACTGCCCATGATCGCAGCCCTTTTTGGCGCCCGTCAGCCCAAGCCGCTCGCGCAGCGCATCCAGCAGGGTTGTCCGGGTATCAACGGCAAGCCGACGCTCGACCCCATTCACCCGGAGGGTAATCTCAAGTTCCATGACGCAAAGGTCTCCTTCTGTAAAGAAACAATTCGTGGAGACTTTTGCTGCACAGGGCATGCCCTGGTCTGCCCATCACATTGGAGGGGGCTTGTGAGGAATATCTGCTGCGAAAACAAAGGCTGGTCGTTTGTAGTACCAGCCTGCTTGTAGCCCCGCCGACCCTGGCGGGGCCACGCCCCCAGCACATAGGCCGGGGCTACAAGCGACTCGTCCTTGCTTGTCAGATGTTTGTGCCAGGGGAGTCTCAGTCTACCCGTAGCAGAAACTTGCGGAGTTCATAGCCTGCGGAAATCGCGTTCCAGCGAATCTGTGGGGGCTGTTCGATGCGCAAGCCCGGCACCGTCAGGAGGCGCTGCAACAATACATCCGTCTCCTGAATTGCCAGGTACGCCCCTGGACAGCGATGATGCCCATCTCCAAAACTCATCAGCATCGGGGGAATATTCTCTTCTTTGATCGCCCGCCCTGGGCACAGTTCCAGGGGATGTTCACCGACAACGCTTTCATCCGAATTGGTCGCGTAGATATGCACATCCACCAGCGCCCCCTGCGGAATTGTCACCTGCTCGCCTTTGCTTTCAAGCACCACATCAGCGGTGGCACGGCGCATGAGATGCGCCAGCACTGGCTCCAGGCGCAAAGTTTCATGCAGCATCTCATAGCGCTCTTCTTCAGGGGCAGCCAGATAGCGCTTGCATAATTCCGGCTGCTCCAGCAAGTGCCAGGCCGCCACGCTGATAAACTCGCGCGTCGTCACCATGCCCGCCGCCGCATAGGTTACGCACTCTGTCAGGATTTGCGTATCGTTGTACCCTTGGGTAATCAGGTGGGAAATTACATCTTCTTGAAGCTGGCGCCTGCGTGCCTTAATTGCGGGTTGGACATCCAGAAAGAAGAAAGAAGTCATACGTCGCTGCCCCCAGGCAAAGCGCAGATTTTCCAGGAACCTGGGCAGCCGCGAATTGGTTTCCACCAGCATCTGATTCTCGAAAAACGATTCCAGGCGTCCGGTCATTCCCGGCAAGCGGCTGTTTGTGAGGCCCACCACCTGCGCGGCTATCTGAACAGCCATCGCAAGACTAAGCTGGCTGAGATCAGCCTGTTTTTGGCGCTGAAGGGTGGCAACAAGTTTGTCGGCCACCTGCTCCATGAGTGGCAGGTAGTTGGTGCTCACGGCCTTTGGCGTGAAAAAGCGCGCCGTTTTCTTACGCTGCTCGTGGTGGCCCGCCCCTTCTCGGTATAAAATCCCTGGAATCTCCTCGTCAGGCAGAAACTTCTCAAACACTTCCGCCCCAAATCCTGCCTGCTTGGTGGCGCTGCTCCGCAGGAGCGCCCTGGCTTCGGCAAAGCCGCGAATCTGCCAGACCCCATTGGCATCGCGCTCAACAGGCAAGTCCACTGGCTCAGCAACGCGAGCGGTTTTCTGGCGGGACCAGGCTGCATGGTCAACTGGGCACCTGGGAGAGGGGTCTCCTGACTCCAATGCTGCTGATGAGTCGCCCTGGGCATCTTGCATGGGTGGCATCCTCCGTTGTTCGCTTTGTTCTGCTCGCAAGCGTTCTTTTGAGAGGTCGCCCGCCGTCTTTGAGATTCCGGCTGCCTCTTGTGAGCTACATAGTAGCATATCTCACGTGCAAGCCTCTACCGCGAACTCAAGACCCAGTTTTCTCAGGCAAGGGCAACGTAAACCAGAAAGTAGCGCCCTCACCTGGGAGGCTGTCAACGCCAATCTGCCCATGATGGCGCTCGATGATGGCTCGGCTGATATACAACCCCAGTCCCAAACCAACCCCGGAACCACTGCGCACCTCGACCCCTTCCACCCGATGGAAACGCTTCCAGACGAGTTCCTGTTCTGCCAGAGGAATGCCCGGCCCATGATCTCGCACCCAGACGCGCACGTTGTTTCCCTCCAGTGTCGCCCCAATCTCAACAGGTTCGCTTTCGGGTGAATACTTTAGCGCGTTGGTGAGGTAATTCATCACCACCTGTTCGATGCGCCCAACATCGCCATTCACCTCGACCTCCTGATGGGCTGGGAGACAAATCTGGATATGGCGCTGCGGGTTTGCCTGGCGCTGCTCCTGGGCTATCTCATAAATCATCGTTTTCAGATCAACCGATTCCAGCCGGAAAGCCAGCTTTTCGGCCTGGATGCGCGAGACATCCAGCAGATCATTGATCAGGCGGTCTAGCCTGGTGGCTTGGCGGTTGGTACGCGAGAGTTGTTCTTCCAGCGCCTCCAATTTTTTGCCGGCCCCATCACTTGCCGCCATCTCATTACGCAAGAGGTTCTGGATACGGCGCTGGGCCAACTGAAGACCGAGCAGAATCGTCGTCACAGGGGTCTTCAGTTCATGGCTTGCCATGCCCAGGAACGCATCCATCTGCTGATTGGTCTGACGCAGCGCCAATTCGCTCGCCTGCGCCGCCTCGCGCTCCCGAAGCAGCCGTTCCCGCTCCACCACCAACGCCCCAAGTTTGGCCGATGCTTCCGCCAGCGCGATGTCCTGGGCAGTGTAACGACGCGGCTCGTCGGCAGGGTCCAGAATCAGAAGGCCAACAAGACGCTCAGCGATACGCATGGGCACAGCAAGAATGGTCTGCGCTTTGTAAGGATTTGGCTCATCACGCAAGAGCGGGTTGTCCATAGTAAGTATCTGTGCCTCGCCTGCCTGCAAGCGCTCCAAAACCTCTGGATGCGACCCATCCATCCAACGCGCGCTGCGGCGTTCACCAGCCCACCAACGCTGCTCCATTTCTGGCGAGAGGCCCACCACAGCCAGGGGGCAAGCAACTCCCTTTTCCAGGTCCATAGCAGAGATGCTTACATTCTTACAGCCCAATAAATTGCTCACCAACTCCGCCAGGCGATAGGCTGTCGGCCCGGATTTTGGTTTGATGTCTTCCTCCGCTGGCGGCGATGCTTCAGGGGCAGGTACCTGGACCAACGCTTCTGCCATCGTCAGCAACGCCTGAAGCGCTTCATGGGTACGCCGCTCTAAGCGTTGGCGCTCGGTCATATCGCGCACCATCATTACCGCGCCAATGATGTGCCCGCTGTCATCTCGGAGCGGCGCCCCAGTGATACTTGCTTCCACCTTACGCCCATCAAGCATGCGATAGCTGACATCAACTGCATCGGTGTCACTGAGCACCTCTCCACGCAGCATACGCGCTGGCGGCCATTGGGATTCAGGCGAGCGCCCATCATACCCAAAACTGGGATGAAAAAGAGACATCCGCTCAGACACAGAGAGCGAGCAAATCTCAGGATGGGCCTCGATGTCAAGAAGGCGGTTGCCAGCCGAATTGGTACGCACAATATGCCCATCGGTATCATAGACAAAGACGCCATCAACGATAGTCTCGAAGATCACTTCCAATTCGCGGGCACGCCGACCTATTTCGCGCTCCAACTGACGGCGTTCAGTGATGTCGCGCATCACCATGATGCCGCCAATGACGTTGCCATCTCCATTGCGCAGTGGCGCTGCGGTCACGTTGATCAGCGTATCCTCGCCTCTGGTGGTTCTGACCAGCATATCGGGCACATTTGGATCAGTGAGCAACTCGCCTTTTAACGCCCGCAGCGTAGCCAACCGCTCCTCTGGGATGGGCTGCCTGTTCTCGTCACGAAGATGGACCAACGCCCTGCGCTCAGCCAGGGTTTCTGGTTCCGTGTCAAAGGCAAACAACTGACGATCAGCCGCGTTGCGTTGAACAATGCGTGTATTCGTATCAAAGACGAGCACGGCATCCGTCATTGCCTCAAAGACCGCTTCAAGTTGGCAGGCGCGGGCGGCTGACTCATGTTCTGCCTTACGCAGCGCCTTCTCCAATCGCTTGCGCTCAGTGATGTCCTGAAGGATACCCACCGCGCCAATCACTTCTCCCGTCTCATCACGGATGGGCGAGGCTGAGTCCAGAACGAACTTGCGCTCCCCATCGGCGGTTTCTATCTCCACCTCTTTGCGAGTAATCACCTCACCCTGTTTCAAGGCGCGGGTCAGCGCCCAATCTTTCACCGCGAGCGGCTGCCCGGTGTCAGGCCACCAGGCTCTTGCGCCCTCGTAGTCTGAAATATCGCGGGGTATCGGCGCTCCTTCACCCCAAAGCGCCTTGCATGCGGGGGTTTTCTCCAGAAACTTGCCCTGCGCGTCCACCATCCCTACCGCAGCCGGAAGCGTATTAAACAAGGTGCGCAAGCGCAGACGCTCTCGTTCAGTTCTGGCCTGCTCCTCTCTCAGCGAGCCATTCATCTCTACCGCCCGCAGACGTATCCAGCTACTTTGGCCGACAACAATGCTCACCACTAAGCCAACGAGCAGAAATAGGAGAATGCTCATCCCATCCCCATTGCTGGCAAAGGCCCAGATGAACGGACGTGGAAAGAGCAGATAATAGAAGAAAAACGCGCCCAGCAGTGTCGCAAGCAAACCAGGGCCGGTCCCCCATCCCAGCGCCACCACCACAACCACCAACACCGGCAGGAGGCTCTCAAACGTAAAGTCCGGGAGAGGCTGGAAGAGAAAAAAGACCGTCAAAATGGCGATTGTCTGGATCAGCAGCGCGGCAAGATAGCCGATGGCTGGATGGCGCAGCGACTCTGGCAGCCAACGCGGAGAAAAGCTGTTTACTTGCAGGCGACGACGTAGCACTTTCCAGGATGTTCCCACCAGGTAGAAGGTCAGATCTCGCAGCAGAGTGAAAAGTGTATTCGCCGCGTTGCTGGGGGTGCTATCGGTGTATGTGGTTGTCCCGGTTCCCAAATGCTCATTGGGGGGGGAGCATTCATTCTGCATGGACGGCTCCTGTCTGGCACACCTCCTCCAACCTCGTTCACCCTGCACTGTATAAGAAGCTGAATGTCCTGGTTAAATTTTCGCACATGGAGAGTGCTACGACAAGTAGCAGATAGCTTTTGGGGATAATTCTCCTCGCTGTTGGAGGGTTTTCGGGCGAATGTTCCACAAAAGCATCAAGAGGCTGGGGGAACCGTCTCGTTTCCCTGCTTTTCCAGCAATGGAAGGGTAAACCAGAACGTGGAACCCTGGCCGAGCGTGCTCTCCACCCCAACTTGCCCATCATGATGTTTGATGATCATCTTGCTGATGTAGAGTCCCAGCCCCAATCCGACTCCTGACCCACATTGCACCTCAATTCCAGGGACACGGTGAAATCTCTCCCAGAGTTGGGCTTGCGCACTTTTGGGTATGCCTGGCCCTTGATCGCGCACCCATACACGCGCCTGTTGACCCTCTGCCTGGACCCCCACTTCGACCAGACCATCTTCAGGAGAGTATTTGAGCGCGTTCGTCAGGAAGTTGGTGACGACCTGGCCGACCCGCGCGGCATCGCACCAGACGGGCAGCGGCGCCTCATCTGGCTGCGAGAAGAGAATGACGCGCTCTGGAAACAACTGGCGCTGTTCTTCAACCGCCGGGCGAACGACAGCCGCCAAATCCTCTTGCTGAAAATAAAACTCCAACTGTCCCCCCTGGATGCGCGCATTATCAACAAGATCGTTCACCAGCCGATTCAATCGTCCAAATTGCTGCCACGTTAGCTCCAACGGAGCCGACAGGGGCATCATTCCCCCTGCATTTTCCTGCGCAGCGCTACCCTCTGGTCGTGCCAGGGTTTCGGCCCGACGCTGAAGCATGCGCAGGCCCAGCAGCATCGAACTCAGCGGGGTCTTGAGTTCGTGGCTCACGATACCAAGAAAAGTCTCCATCTGGCGATTGGTTTCACGCATCGCCTGCTCATTGGCGCGTGCTGCTTCGCGCTCGCGCAGTGTACGCGCATGCTCCAGAAAGGCCACCCCCTGACGCGCCAGCACCAGCAGCAAGAGCGTCAGAATAATCAGATGAGACATCAATTCCCTTGGAGCAAGTTTTGGACTCACCAGGATTCGGGCTTCAATTGCGATACACGCCAGCAAAACAATGATGAATGGCAGGAGAAAGCGAAAGGCGCCAATCAGGTCTTGACGCATAGGATTTGGGCTGCCCTGTTGGGCCACAGGATGCACCGCCACATCCAACGATGAGCGCTGAGCCAGCCGGAGCTGCACCAGCCCAGCCAGGGGCAGCAGCAGCGAGGCAATTAAAAACAACAGATCAGGGAGCGCCCCCGCCTGGGAAGGCGCGTAGAGGCGCAGCCAGATCATCCAGGAATCAGCGAGAATCAGGCAGGCGGCGGCTACCAGCAGCAGCCGCAAGATCGCGCTATCTTCAGCGTGAAACCCCAGGCGCAGCAAAATGACGGTCAAAGCGAAACAGCCGCCCAGGTCTGCAACCGGATAGGCCAGTCCGGTCGCCTTGGCAAGCCACGTAGCGGAGCTTCGCATAAAAAGGGGCGCCAGAAAGAAATACCAGGAGAGCGCGGTCACTGCCCCCATCACGAGCAGGGTATCCAGCAGCACTTTCGCGCGGGCCAACCCATGTCGGTGTTGGGCAAATACCCCCGGCCACAACATAGGCGCCAGGAAAAAGCAGGGGAGCGTGATCAGATAGAAAACATCGGACCACCAGGGAAACGGTATCTCTTGAGCGGAGCCAAATTGATCAACAACCACCAGCAGCGTTTTCCCTATCGCATAGCCGAGCATGGAAATACTCAACAGCCACCAGGTCGGCGCCTCTGGTCGGTGGATGCGCGTGAGCCACCAACTCAGGAGCAAGAGGAAAATGGTTTCCGGCCAGGCAATGGATGCGCGAAACCAGCCAGTCACGCTCGCTTCCCAAGGGGGAGCGAGCAGCGTTAGCATCAGTTGATAGCCGACGATCAGACTAACGAGCAGAAAAACGCTCAGCACAAGCCGATCCCGCGCCAATCGTTGAGGACGCTCATGGCATGCGGCAGCAGGTAACGAGGCAGATGATGTGGTGGGCGGTGAGGCGTTTAATTTCACGGCGTCACGCAACCTCCTCCAGGGGAGCGCATCTGCGCTGCCGGGGCTATCAGGCTCGCTACGATGGATGCACGCGCTCCATGTATTCGCCAGTCCTGGTATTCACCTTGACAACATCTTCGGGCTGGACAAAGAGCGGCACTTCAATCCGCGCGCCCGTTTCCACAATAGCGGTCTTCCAGCCTTTTGCGGAATACTCGCCCGATATGGTGTCTGAGGTGTCTTTGACGGTTACATCCAGGGAATGCGGTAACTCGACATTGACCAGTTGATCTCCAGCCAGGATGCCCTCAGCAACCACGCCAGACTTCAAAAAGCGGCTGGCTCCTCCAAAGTGCTCAGCGGGAAACGGCACTTCGTCGTATGTTGCTGGGTTCAAAAAGATGAAATGGTCTTCATCACGATAGAGAAAATCGCAGTGGCGATGCTCAGCAGGCAAAAGCTCAACCACTTCCCCGGCACGCAGCCGAACCTCATGCTCCTCACCAGTGCTGAGTTGTTTGAGTTTTGCCCGAATAAGCGCCTGCATCTGCCCCTGGCTCACGTGATGAAACTCCAGGATTCTCTGCCATTCACCGCGATAGCGAATCAGCATATCGTTGCGTAACTCGGATGGTGTTGCCCGCATAGAATCCCCTCTTTCCAAAGCAGAAAAAATAGGCGCTGGCCCTCTGAAAAGCAGCTTGCCACAAGGGTGGACACTACCGATGCCCCCTTGGGCGAGCGGCTAGCCAGGCCAACACCCTCAGAGAGCGGCTGGCCCTTGACGCAGCGAAGCCGCTCGTTCTAATACAGCAAGTAACGTTTCAGCACTGTATGACCCATCGTGGCGCTGCCCGTTGATGTAAAACGTTGGCGTCCCATTGACCCCACTACGAATGCCGCCCAGGAAATCTCCACGCACCTTCTCAGCAAAAGTGTGGTTCAGTAAATCGCCTTCAAACTGAGGCGGGTTGAGGCCCAGGCTGCCAGCGTACTGAAGCAAATGGGCCTCATCAAGGGCTTTCTGGTTGGCAAACAAGAGGTTGTGCATCTCCCAGAACTTCCCCTGCGCCCCTGCCGCCTCCGCAGCCTCGGAAGCGTGCTCAGCGCGTGGATGAATGGTGGTCAAAGGAAAGTGCCGAAAGACGAAGCAAAGCCGGTCGCCAAGCTGCTGCTGAACGGACCTGACGTTTGCGTAGGCCGCTCCACAGAAAGGGCACTCGTAATCCCCGTACTCAAGCAGCGTGACAGGGGCCGTCAAAGGCCCCATCACATGATCACCCGAACCAACCGGGATGGTGAGTTGTGACATACATGCACCTTCACATCTAGCGCCCCGTCACGTCGAGAATGATGTCTCAACGGATGGGGAGGTTAAGGAGGCGAGCGAATCAAGCGCTTTCAGGACACCATCCACCCCTGGATTTACTCCCACCGGAGAGACATAACTCCAGTAAATCTTCCCTTCAGCATCGAGGACAAACAGCGCGCGCTCACTCGTCCCATCTTGTGGCCGGTAGACGCCGTAGTCCCGCGCAACCTTGCCCTTTGGCTCAAAGTCCGAAAGCAGCGGGAAGCGCAGCTTGTGATCTTGCGCAAAGGCGAGATGACACCACACCCCATCTACCGAAATGCCCAGCATTATCCCCTGATAGCGGTGCAATTCGGGCAAGACTTCATTAAAGAGCGTCATCTCATCACCACACACAGGACTCCAATCAGCAGGATAGAACACCAGAATTACCGGCTGACCCAGAAAGTCGTGGAGAGAAACCGTTTGATCAGGCGTAGTATGCAAGGTAAAATCGGGGGCCAGGGTACCGGGTGGCAGCGCTGAATGCCGTTGAGCGCGTGGCTGTTGGGTCTGCAAACCAGCAGGAGTGCTCTGCATTGCATGCTCTTTTCCAGAGAGGTGTATCTTCCAGGGGAGGGTTGGGCTTCTGCTTGAGGTACAACACTCCCCCGCGCAGAAAATGCTGCATAAACAAGGCCAACAGGCCGGTTGGTGTCTCTCTGGTGCCGTTATTGTCGGCGTCCACGCGCCGCCACACGCCAGCGCTCCGTCACCCTCCCTTGCTGCACCACGACCAATTCATCGGAAAGATTTACGGCTGTGCAAACGTGATTGGGGAAAAAAGCCAGTTGATCGCCAATAGCCGGGGCAAAGCCGTCTTTCAGGCGCACAAAGCCATGCTCTTCATTCATGCGCTCAACCACGCCGCTCCGCCCGTCCACCGTCACGCCGTAGCCCTCCAAACCGATGTCGGCAGGAACGACATCTCCGCAAAACGTCTTTGATCCAGCGTCAATAATCGCCATATCGGGCGCCGGGCGGCTGACAACGGTTGCCAGTATCGTCAGAGCAATCTCATCAAGCGTATTGACGCCAGCCCTGGTTGTCATGCGGTCAAGAAAGATGTAGGTACCTGGCCGCACTTCAGTGACACCCGGCACGCGGGCCGCAGACTCCGATGTAAACGTGGACCCTACGCTCACCGCGTTAATGGGAATGCCCGCCGCGCGCAGCCGCTCAGCCTGGGCCACCATCCATTCGCCTTCCAGCCGCCCCAGCACCTCGTGGTCCCGCGTTGGCGCCCCCGGAAATGAGGCCCCACGAAACGTAAAGATGCCATCCAGCCGCAGGCCCGGCGCGTCCTGAACCAGTCGGCACAGCGCCTCGGCAGCCTCTGGTGCCGCCCCTGTGCGCTTCAGCCCCGAATCAAGCTCCAGGCGCACGTTGAGCGCCACGCCTGCCGCGCTTGCCGCCTCGGACAATTGTTGAATGCCAACCGCGCTCTCCACCCCCACAATCAGCGGGCAGCGCCGCGCCAGTTGCGCCGCCCGCCGCGCCTTCTCCTGCCCAATCACCGGATACGCCACAAAAATATCGGTAAACCCGGCCTCGGCATAGACCTCGGCTTCGCTGAGTTTCGCGCAAGTAATACCTTTGGCCCCGGCGCCAACTTGCAGCGCGGCAATCTCCAGCGTCTTGTGTGTCTTGATATGCGGGCGCAGGGCCACGCCCGTTTGCGCGGGTATCGCGGCAAAACGGCGAATGGTGGCCTCCAGCCGGTCACGGTCAACCAGCAGCACGGGCGTGTCAACTTCTGCCAGAGCATTACCAGCGGGAATCATCAGTCCCTCCTTTGGGAGCAAATTGCGGCCATATCATTCTCTCATCTCATCACAAGGGTGGACAGGGAGAGGCGCAAGCAATTATATTATTTTCATCCGTGTTAGGAGGTGGTTTTGTCAGGCACTCTCCACCAGGAAAGAGGGCTTCTATGCCATCTGATCTCGCACTGCTCACCCGCACGCGCCTTGTCGCCATTGTGCGCCTGGAGCACTATGAGCGCGCGTTGGAGGTTGCCCAGGCGCTGCTTGCGGGCGGCATATCGGTAATAGAGTTCACGCTGACCGGCAGAGGCGCCACCGAAGCTATCGCCAGCACACGTGCGGCGCTTGGCGACGCCGCCCTCATTGGCGCGGGCACCGTCCTCAAGCCGGGCGATGTCACGGATGTAGTCAGCGCGGGCGCGCAATTTGTGGTTACGCCAGTGCTCAGGCACTCAGTAATCGAAGCCTGCCTCACCCGCAACATTCCAATCATTTGCGGCGCGCTCACCCCCACCGAGATTGTAGAGGCCGATGAAGCGGGGGCCGCGCTGGTAAAAGTGTTTCCGGCGCGGCAGGTTGGCCCGCAGTATCTGCGCGACCTCCTGGCACCGCTCCCGCATCTGCGTCTTGTGCCCACTGGCGGCGTGACGCTCCAAAACGCCAGCGCCTATCTCCAGGCAGGGGCGGTGGCCGTTGGCGTTGGCGGCAATCTCATCTCTGAACAAGCCGTCGCCGCCCGCGAGTGGGCGCAGATCACCCGCCAGGCCCAGGAATATGTCCAGGCCATCCAGACAGCCCAGAACTGAGGAAACCAGCATGAGCGAAGTGGTCACGTTGGGAGAAGCAATGGTGGTGCTTTACCCCACCGAGCCACTTTCCTTGGCGCAGGCCACCACGCTCACCCTGGGAGTAGGCGGGGCTGAATCCAATCTGGCAATCATGATGAGCCATCTGGGGCATCGCGTGCGATTCATCAGTCGCGTTGGCGCCGACCCGTTCGGCCAGCGCATCCGCCACACGCTGGAAGAGGAAGCGGTTGATACCAGCGGTCTGCTGACCGATGCGACGGCCCCAACAGGCATTTTCTTTCGTGAATGGCTGCCCGATGGCAAGCGCCGGGTCTTGTATTACCGCGCTGGCTCCGCTGCCAGCCATCTGGCGCCCGATGATCTGCGCCCCGCACTGTTTGCGGGCACGCGGCTGCTCCATATCACCGGCATTACTCCAGCGCTCAGCGCCACTTGCTCCGCTGCTGTTGTTTACTCCATTGAATTAGCCCACGCTGCCGGAGCGCTTGTCTCGTTTGACCCCAACTACCGGCCCACGCTCTGGAACCCCGCCGCCGCCCAAAAAGCGCTCTTACCGCTCATGGCCCAGGCTGATCTGCTGCTCATGGGCCACGAAGATAGCCAGGCGCTGCTGGGAGTGGACGACGACGAACAGGCGCTCCATGCTGCCCACGCATTAGGCGCCAAAATCGTCATCTTGAAACAGGCGGAACGCGGCGCCTGCGCCTGGGATGGCGCCGCACACACGCATGCTCCGCCTGCTCCTGTCGCTCAAGTGATTGACCCGGTGGGCGCGGGCGACGCCTTTAACGCTGGCTTTCTCTCCGCCTGGCTGCGCGGCCAACCGCTCTCCGAAGCGCTCAACCTGGGAGCGCGCCTGGGGGCTGCCACAGTAGAAATCCTGGGGGATTATCTTCCGCAAGCGCTGACGAGTAAGATACGTTTTGAAAGAGGGTAACATCATGGATTCTTTGGAAGTGCGCGCGACATCCCATTACATTGACTTGCCAGATGGTCGGTTTCATTACCTCAGTTGGGGAGCCGAGCGCACAGACCTCCCCAGTGTGGTGCTGCTGCACGGCATTACCAGTTCGGCCTTAAGTTGGGTGCGTGTTGGCCCCGCGCTCGCTGATCGCTACCGCGTCTACGCCCTGGATATGCGTGGACATGGGGACAGCATCAAACCGCCCGCCGGAGCCTACAGCCTGCGCCACACCGCCGATGACGCCGCTGCCTTGATCGAGGCGTTGGGGCTGGAACGGCCCGCCATCATGGGGCACTCCTGGGGAGGCGCCACCGCAATGGTGCTGGCGGGCGGCGGGGGCGCAGGGCAGCCCGTTCCTCCTCTGGCGCACATCATCCTCGAAGACCCGGCGCATGCGATTGGCCGGGACGCATCCAAAACGCGCATAGGCAACTACACTCAGGACATCGGGCGCACCGATGATGCGCAACTACGGGTGGAAATTGCCGCGAATAACCCTGGGTGGACCGAGGCCGATATTGAGGGCAAGATTGACGCGCTGCATAAAGTCACCCGCGAGGCCGTCGTCAGCGTCTTTGATCAAGGAGGCCAGACGGGTGAACTGCTCCCTGTGCTAGCCAGGATAACCACGCCAACCCTGCTGATGCGTGCCGATGCAAACATGGGAACAACCATCAATGCGGCTGATTGGGAGCAGGCAAAACGCTCCCTGCCAGCCTTTAGCCGCGCAATTGAAATTCCTGGGGCCACGCATAATGTGCATCGCAGCCGCTTTGCAGAGTTTATGCAGGTCGTGAACGAGTTTCTAAGCACCAGTCTCCCCTAGAAGCAGGCTGCTGCGTGTACCACCGGCTTCCAGTCGGTCCCGGTACCACCGGCTTCCAGCCGGTGAGCTGGCCCTACTAGCAACGCCTGCTCCGCCTCTCTGTGGCCCCGATTACAGATTTCCCTATCACCCTTCTGCTACAAACACAGGAGAAGGGTGGTTTTGTCCATGCTTCCGGGTTGAACTGCCTCTCTCAAGGGGATGACACCAGCGTGGTCCTCTCACTGTGGCCCAACCCAGGTCACAGCAACCCACGAAGGATAGCCCCTCAACGCATTTCCTCAAAGTATCAGGCGCCGAAAACGACGGGAACCCACAATGTATAACCCGCATGTTCAGACCAATTCGATAACTCCAGATGGCCTCTTTCTCCAGGGACTACGGGAGGATTCCAACCTTGAGATGGACTGGCTCTGGCTCGCAACCAGAGTAAGCAGCGATGGTCAGCGACGCTATTGCCTGCAACGCGCGCTTACCATTCATCCAGAGAGTCATCTTGCGCGGCGTGGGCTTTCACACCTCCAACGGCACCCTGGAAAACCTCTTACGCTTGAATAGAGAGGCTGGCGCCCTTGGCGGTGGTGTTTTTCTTGCAAGCCCGTGTTCTTGAGACACCAGCGTAAGAACTTCTCTTGCCGCACAGAAAGGGCTGAGAGCGCCATGACTGTCACCCTCCAGACCCCTGAACCTCAAGAGCAGGGGAAGGCACCCTTCGCGGCAAATGCCAGGCTCGTCCAGAGCTTTTGGCGCGACCCCCTGCTGGTGGGCGCTGTTCTGTTCTGCGGATTGCTCCTGAGTTATCAACTTGCCATGACGGTGCTTCGGCTCCCCTGGAGCGGCCCGGCAACAGACTGGATTCGCGCGGGCCTGGCCTGGCCGGAACTAACCGTCATGCTGATCGTAAGCAGTTGGGCCAGCCGCACCCATCAACCGGAGGCTCGTACATGGTGGACGCTCAGCGTGGCCCTGCTTTCATACGTGGTGGCGCGGACGCTGTGGTCTATATGGGATCAAGTGCTTTACCCCAACCACGCGCCCTTTCCATCCTTCCCCGATGCCTTCTTTATGCTCCAATACCCCTTTTATTTCCTGGCTGTCATCTTGATTCCCAGCGGGCACCCCTGGGGGTCACGAGTCAAACTCATTCTGGATGGCTTGCTTGTCATGGGGTCCACCACTGCCATTGCCTGGTATTTCCTCCTGGCCCCACTCTACCTCCAAACGCATGTATCACCGCTCGGCAGATTCATCAACCTCTACTACCCAACGGCAGATTTAGTGATTCTCTTTGGGCTTACGGTAACGCTCTTCTACCATCAATGCCGCATGGACAGGAGAGTCATGGCGATACTCATCGCTGCCATCGTCTGCCTGGTGACAGCGGATTTCTGGGTCGCCTGGCTCATTGCCACCGTCGGCTTCACTCCAGGCACCCCACCCGACTTGTTCTGGATGGCCTTTTATCTACTCCTTCCCCTATCAGCGCTGGTCTGGCTCCGTCTCACCCAACATAAACTGCTCTCACCACAAGAAGCGCCAACGAGAGCTCCTTTGCATCCTCTCAAGTGGCATCAAAATCTCCAAGAAGTTGTGCGGTTTCTCTTCCCATTAGTAGCTGCTTTGCTTGCCTGCGCAGTAATTGCTGTGCGTGCCATCCTTTCGCCGGTTCAGCCTGTCTCGCCTTTTGTCCCCATTCTTGTGATTTTTGGGCTGCTGGGTCTCGTGACGATACGCCAGGGCATCACTGTTCTGGAAAACGCCCATTTGCGCCATGAACGCGAAATCGCTCTGGCGAATGAACTGGCCGAGCGCGAAGCGAATCGGCAAACGGAAGCGTTCCTGGGCATTGCCAGCCATGAACTCAAGACACCTCTGGCCTCCGTAATCATGGGCTTGCAGCTCATCCAGCGCCGTACCCATCCTTCAGATACCTCGCAGCCCAGCACTACCGACCAACAAAACAAGCAGGCTCCTGGTCCGCAAAGCGCGCTAGAGTTGGTGCTCAACCAGGCAGGGCGCTTGAATCGCCTGGTGAACGACCTCCTGGAAACCTCCCGCATTCAGGTAGGCCGCATGGACCTGCGGTTGCAGGCAGTTGATCTGGCAACGATTGTTGAAGAAGTCGTCAAAGAGCACCAGCAGTTAGTCCCTGAACGCACCATTTCCTTGCAACTGCCCGATGAAAGACCTGTGCTCATTCTGGCTGATCCTGAGCGTATCGGACAAGTGGTGATCAACTTCCTCACCAATGCCCTGAAATACTCTCTGGAAGAGCGCCCGGTTGGGGTTGGTGTCCAGGTGAGCAACCAACAAGCGCGTGTCTGGGTGTCTGATCAGGGGCCAGGCATCCCCTTAGAGGAACAACCCCGCATCTGGGAGCGCTTTCATCGGGTGCCAGGGATAGAGGTGCAGAGCGGTTCGGGGGTTGGGCTAGGATTGGGGCTGTTTATCAGTAAGAGGATCATTGAGCGGCATGGCGGCCAGGCTGGGGTGCAAAGTACCCCAGGGCATGGCTCAACCTTCTGGTTCACACTCCCCTTGATAAGAGCAGCATCAGGGGCATCTTATGAGGCATGAGACAAAGGGAGCGTAAACCAGAAGGTTGAACCACACCCCGGAGCGCTGATGACGCCAACCTGTCCACCATGCCGTTCAATCACCATTTTGGTGACATATAATCCCAGGCCCAACCCTCCCCTGGGGCCGCCTTGCTCCCAAATGCCCGGCACCTGATGAAAACGCTCCCACAAGTGCTCCTGCTCCTCTGGGGGGATACCTGGCCCCTGATCGGATACCCAGACATATGCCTCTTTTTCCCGTTGCTCCATGCCCACCAGCACTGGCGTCGTCTCTGGTGAATACCTCAGCGCATTGCTCAGATAATTTGTCATCGCCTGCCTGATTCGATCACTATCGGCCCGCACCTCAAATAGCTGGTCTGTCGGCATGTGCAGATCTATGAGGCGGTCTGGAGCAAGCTGACGCTGCTCGGCTACCACTTCCTCCACAAGGCTGCCCAGGTTTGCCTGTTCCATGCGCAGCTCTAACTTGCCCTCTTTGATCCTGGTAGCATGTAATAAATCCTTCACCAATCGCTCCAGCCGCCACACATGGCGCTCTGCCATCATCAGACGGGGGAGAAAGGTGGCAACAACATGTGACTCAGCAGTAAGTAGTTGGTCGGAAAGCGCTTGCTCGAAGCTGCGGCGGATCATTTGAATACTTAACTTCAGGCTGGCGAGCGGGGTTCTTAATTCATGGCTCGCCATGCCCAAAAATGTATCGAGTTGGCGATTTGTCTCTTGCAGCGCTAACGCGCTCGCCCGCGCCTCTTCTCGCTCGCGCAGCAGCCGGTCGCGCTCAACGACCAGCCCGACTAACTGTGCTGTCGCTCCGGCAAGAGCAATCTGGGGCTTGGTAAACGTCTGCTCCTGCTCATGAGGATTAAAGACCACACACCCAATCAGTTGCCCCTGTAGGTGCATGGGGGCAACCAGCGCCTGGCGAACCTCCACAGGCACGGCAAATTCCTGATAGGGCGGCTGGGTCACATCAAGCACGAGGGTTTCTCCGGCCAACAAACGCGCAATATCAGCCAGATCAGCGGGGGTATGTAACCAGGAAGTCATTAGCTTATTGAGGTATTCTTCCAGAGCCGACGGATACCCTACCGTTGCCAACACGCGCATAGAGAGCATTTGAGGGTCAAATGTGATGATGATCGCCATTGGGCAATCCAGCAGGGAACATGCCAGTTCAGCCAGCAATCGGCCTACCAGAAGTGGCTGCTGTTCTTCGCGCTCTCCAGGCTGCTGCACCAGCAGTTCAGCCATGCGTAGCAACGTCGTCAGGGCCTCCTGCTTTTGCTGCTCTAGCTGATGCCGTTCTGTCACATCATCGAGCAGGATAACTCCTCCGGTAACTTTGCCTGTCGCATCAGTCAGGGGGGCACCTCGCACACTCACATTGACATCACGGCCATCCCGCCTCCGAAGGATTTGCTCACTTGAAGCGGTCTTTCCCAACAACAGTTGCGCAGTTAGCATGTGCTCCAAGGAGAGCGGCTGGCCCTGGTCATCCCGTATATTCAAGGTGTGGAGTCGCTCCTCCAGGGACAGAGTATAAAAGGCTGACTCATCAGGCCAGCCCACCAGAGTTTTATAGGCTGGATTAGCCTGCATGATTTGCCCATTGCTGCCAATGACCATCAACCCCTCACCCAATGAGGCAAAAATCGCTTCTAATTCCTGGGCGCGGGCGCGTAGCTGCTCCTCCAGTTTACTCTTTGATTTAACAAGCTGACGCTGTAGCCGCTCAGATTTCCTGAGTGCCTCCTCGGCAGCTTTACGCAAGCTGATGTCCTCAACAACCGCGATGCCATACTCCGGGTTCCCAGCCTTATCGCGCTTGAATGAAGCTGTCAGATTTGCCCAGACCAGACTTCCATCCTTGCGCACATAGCGCTTCTCAAGCGTATAGGTAGCAAGTTCGCCTGCCAGCATCCGATCAAACAGCGCCATATTCACGTCTAAATCCGGGCTGTAAGTAATTTCTTGAAACGTGTGGCCCAATAACTCCTCCTGGGTATAACCCAGGATTTCGCAGAGCTTTTGATTCGCGCGCAGCAGGCGCCCATCATTAATCTGGATGTGTGCCATACCTACCGCTGCCTGCTCGAAAGTCGCCTTAAACTCCTCCTGGCTGGATTGCACCTCTGCGTGTAATTCCTGAAGGAGCGTGATGTCTGTATCTACCCCGACCCACTCACGCACAATTCCGTCAGCGTCCGGGACAGGATATGCCTGGGCCAGCATCAGCCGATACTGCCCATCCACCCGGCGAATGCGGTGCTGGCGGCGATAGAGTTGCCTGGTCGCAATGGCTTTGTTCCAGTCTGCCATTACCTGCGCCTGGTCATCTGGATGGAGGGCAACCTTCCATCCTTCGCCGCTCGCCTCTTCCAGGGTCAGTCCGGTGAAAGCGCAGAAGGCCGTTGAATCGGTCATAGACCCTTGCGCGTCAGCAATCCAATAGATTTGCCCTGTTGCTTGAGCTAACGCGCGAAAGCGCGCTTCGCTCTGGGTGAGCGAATCGGCAGCAGAAACCGATATGCCAATCGAGACAGGGGACACGTCAGGGGATGGGAGCTTGGGTGAAACCCCGTCGGGATTGCTCAGCATGGCAATTCTTCCTTGCTCCTCAATACCAGGCAGGCGGCAAATAAATCAGCATAAAGATCAGTGAAATTATATATCGCAAGTAACGCTCTACTCAACAACTGAGCGGAGGCTGAAAATAACTCATCCTTGCAAACCATGAGCGTCTTTGTTGCATAGCAAACCCCAACAACCGCCCGGTGATTGGTTCCGAGGCATGCTGAAACCCAATCACTTCATTGACTGGCCCTGGTTTTGAAGAAACACAATTCAAACCAGGGCCAGCGGGCAAGCCCCCCTATACCACTTCTGAAACCAGATGGATAGGGTTGCCACTGAGCGAAATGCTAATCGAAATCGTATCGTTTGGGGTTCCATTCGTCAAGTATTCGATCTGCCACCAATCATTGGGCGGGGACGGGTTGTAGGTGGTCGGAATCGCAATGGGCAGATGCAGCCAGAGGCCGTTATAGAATTGGTTGGTGGCATCTATCTCGGTGCCTCCGCTGCCAGTAACTGTTCTCACCCAGGAAGGGAAGGGAACAGCATTGCCGCTGGGGTCCAGAATCCGCAAAAAGATATTGCCGCCGCCGTCGCCTGGGTCAAAAAGGCTGAAATTCAGCGTCTTGCCCGCGTAGGCGGCTGGAATCTCGCCCAGATCAAATTTGGAGTCGGTGCCAGTGATCGTGAAGTAGACGCACATCTCATTCCAGGCCCACAACCGGACTCCAGCGGGCGGAGCGTTCCCGGTGGTGTCTGTCAGTTTCACGCCATATTCATGCTCACCATAATAGCCCGTCGTCTCAACAGTCAAGCGGTACGTGCCAGGATTGGTAATGGTGTAGAGGGTGTACCAGCTTTCCACATAGCTAGGTATGGCAACGCACAGCTTCAGTTCTGGGTTCCAGGCCCCCGTTGCACCCGTACATCCATGCTTGGTGTCATCGCCCGGTAGTAAATCCAGCGAGGGTGGCGAGAAACCAGCGGGCGTGTTCAGCAGCGTATCGGTCGCTCGCTCAAACTCCAGAGGCGCCGAATACAACGAGTAGGTCATCTGGGCATATTCGTTTCGTTCATCGGTTTTACAGGGAGGGCCTCGAAAACTGGGGTCATTGCACGCGCTGCCCAAATCATCAATGCCGGTGTTACCTATGGCTGTCGGGTCGAAGGGGGGGTTGTAAATCTGTACCTGAATATTGCCGGCCCCAGGAGGCACAATAATCTCATAGGAGTACCCCCGCGTGCCCTTGGCGCCGGTAAAGCCGGGCTGATGTTGATCGGGATTGGAAACAGGCGAGGGCCACTGTTGATGATTGGTGCCGCAGACGGCTGGCGTCCAGCGGTTATAGCAGTTGCTACCACCATCTGGGTAAGCAATCGGGTCTGTCGGGCCTTCTTCCCAGATCGGGGTAAAGGCATCGCCATTTTCCTTGAGCGCGTAGGGACCGTTGACACGCGCCCAGAAACTCTGGGGAGTCCCATCCTTTGGGTCCTGGTCGCCGAAATAGGAGGCGCGCGACCCCATAGCAATAGGGGGCAGATACTGCGCCTTGGCGCTGCGGCTGATCGTCGCGGTAGAAAAGTTCGGCGAAAGCAAGTTTAAGAAGAAGACATCTGCCGTCATCGTTACGGTGACTTGTAATTCATACGAGTTGCCGGATACCACTGAGGGCATCACACCTACTGTGCCTGCCGCCGCAGGGCACGCCGTCAACCCGTTCTGTTGAGCCACAGCGCAGACCCGATTGACCGCATCGGCTCCATCGGGCGCGAGCGTATTGTAGTAATCGGGCATATAGAGTGCGCCTGCCAGGGCGCTGGCCTCAGCGGTTCGCTCAGCCTCGGCAACCAGGATATACAACCGAACCGTATCAATAGTCAGGCCCAGGAGTAAGAGCAGAAAAGTAATGAGAAACGCCAGAATGATGAGGGTTTGACCGCGCTGTGAAGCCAACCGCTGTCGAGGCCGTATCTGCATGCGCACAAGACACCTCCTGGTACAAATCGTCTGGTTGCCCCAGATGCGAAGCTTTTATTCTTGCTCTCAAAAGCAAATTCCATCACCCTTTGCCTGGGTAGACGTTATGGTGGGAATTTGCCTTTCCCGTCGTTGTGTCTACTCGGAGTCGCCACTCATGTAACGAGTAGATCAGCGAGCATGTAACACAAGACGATTATTCAATCCCTCTTGCGGGTTCAGGAGGACACGTGGGGACTAGAAGCAAGGAGGCGTCAGCGAGTGCATTGAGCGGGGGAGCCAGGAGAAGGGCTGATGCAGATGCTAAAAGTTTGCCATGAGCGCGGGCATATATCCTAAAAATCAAACCTCCAGCGCTCCAGTGCAGCGTTGAGATGCCACACTGGAGCGCTGGAGGTTCCCTCTCATCGAGTGATCTCGCCAGCCGGGTGCCCACCGCTTTACGGATGATCTCTCGGCAACGCTCGCGGGTATCCTGCATCCATGCAGGCTGAAATACAAGGATGGGAAGGTCAGCGGTCTGGGGCAACGGGCGAAGATCCATCTGTGGCCCGTTCATCCTTCAGGATCGGCTGACCTCTTCTCCAGAAGCGTCATGCTCCTTTTCAAGAATACCCGCATAGAAGCCAATGTTCTGTATCGTTGGCTACAGAGGGAATAGTACCGCAAAAATCAGTGTACTGCCCTGTTTGCCGCAGCCCTCAACAACCCGCTCAGCCTTTGCTCACTTTTTGACGCACCAGTCATATTCTGACTGGCGAGTCATATTCTGACCGACGAGTCAGCGCTCAGAAGAACCGTTGCATGCTACGTATGCGTTTTGGGAGACCCATCAACGGCTGCCAGCTTACGCGCCAGAATGACCCCCGTATTCAGGCCAACCGTATGCAGCCCGCCAAAGAACCTGGCGTGCTCCATCTTGACACATCTATCCTGCACAAACTCCAGCCCGCCTTCCCTCGCACGCTTGCCCGCCTCATCGTTGCGAATGCCCAGTTGCAGCCACAACACCCTGGCCCCAACCTGTATCGCTTCCTCGGCAATCGGCAGGATGTCTTCGGGCTTGCGAAACACATCCACAATCTCAATTGTCTCGCCCGCTGCTTTGGCCTCGGTCAGGGACGCATAGACGCGCTTGCCAAGGATGGTCTGGCCGACATAGCGCGGGTTCACCAGCACAATATCATAGCCCTCTGCCAGCATATAGATCGCCACAAAATGACTGGGGCGATACTGGTCTGCCGAGATGCCCACGATGGCAATATGATGATACTGCTGCAACAACTGAAGCCGCCCGTACATATCTGGCGTGAGGCTGGCGCGTTTCTGTTGAGTGGTGCTCATGCCGCGCCCCCTTTCGCTGCTTGCGCCAGACCGTCCTGCCCTGCTGCCACCTGCACCGTCGCTGATGCCTGGCGCAGCGCCTGGTCCAAGTCCCACAGAATATCTTCAATATCCTCAATGCCAATCGAAACCCGAATCAGATCAGGGGTCACGCCGCCCGCCAGTTGGTCCTCTTCCGAAAGCTGCTGATGCGTGGTGCTGGCAGGATGGATAATCAGGCTGCGCGCGTCGCCAACGTTCGCCAGATGCGAGAACAACTTTACATTGTTGATTACCGCTTTGCCCGCCTCATAGCCGCCTTTGACGCCAAAGGTGAAGATAGCGCCGGTTCCGCGTGGCAGGTAGCGCCGCGCCAGCTCATGCGAGGGGTCATCTGGCAGCCCTGGATAGCGCACCCAACTGACGGCAGGATGCGCCTTGAGAAACTGCGCCACTTTGAGCGCGTTCTGGCAGTGCCGCTCCATGCGCAGCGAAAGCGTCTCCAAGCCTTGCAGCAGCAAGAACGAATTAAACGGGCTGATACACGGCCCCATATCGCGCACCGTCTCCACGCGGGCCTTCATCACAAAAGCGAAATCGCCAAACGTCTCGTAAAAGCGCACGCCATGATACCCAGGCGAAGGGTCCACAATATGCGGAAACTTGCCGTTATCCCAGGGGAACTTGCCCGACTCCACCAGCACGCCCGCGATGGAAGTGCCATGCCCGCCGATAAACTTGGTGGCGGAATGCACGACAATATCCGTCCCATAGGCGATTGGGCGGCACAGGTACGGCGTGGCAAAGGTGTTATCCACCACCAGCGGGATGCCCGCCTCGTGCGCAATATCGGCAACTGCCTGGATGTCGAGCACATCCCCGCGCGGGTTGCCGATGGTTTCGCCGTAGAGCACGCGCGTGCGTGGTGTGATGGCGCGGCGATAATTTTCTGGGTCAGTGCTATCAACAAACGTCGTCTGAATGCCCCAGGTGCGCAGCGTCAGATCAAACTGTGTATGCGTGCCACCATACAGACTGCTAGAGGACACAATCTCATCGCCAGGGCGCAGCAGCGTCATCATCGTCACCATCTGCCCGGCCATGCCAGATGAGGTAGCTACCGCTCCAGTCCCACCCTCCAGCGCGGCAATGCGCTCCTCAAAGGCCGCTGTGGTGGGGTTCATGATGCGCGTATAAATATTCCCAAAGCGTTGCAGCGCAAACAGATGCGCGGCATGATCGGTATCATCAAAGACATACGAGGTCGTCTGATAAATGGGCACGGCTCGCGCTCCCGTCGCCGGGTCAGGCCGCTGCCCAGCGTGCACGGCAAGCGTATCGAAGCCAAAGAGGTGATCGCCATCAATTTCTGGCATGGGGTGAAACTCCTTCTCCAATGACAAGCCTTCTGGAGTATTTTACCAGGAAAGAAAGCGGCTACGCCGCCCCGCCTCCGAGCCTTGACAAGAAGCCCTGGTTTTCTCTATAGTTTAGAGCAACGAAACGATTGCCCACTCTTATCAAGATAGGCTGAGGGGAAAAGGCCCGACGAAGCCTGGCAACCACCCACAATGACGCGGGAACGGTGCAAACTCCGGCGGTAGCTACCGCGAGATGAGAGGGGAAAGACAGCGCAGGAGCATTCTCCCTGACCTTTCCGCCCTCAGCCTTTCGCGGGTTGAGGGTGTTTTTTGTGTGTATACGCCTGAACACGCATGATGAGGACGAGCATGCCCAACAAGCGCGAAACCATGACGATTGCCAGCCTCCCACTCGATGATGGAACATGCCTGGCGCCAGTGACCATTGCCTATGAAACCTGGGGCCAGCTTTCTGCCACAGCAGATAATGCCGTTCTGCTGTGCCACGCGCTGACCGGAGACGCGCATGTCTACGATGCTGAGGCGCCAGATGATGCCCGCGCGGGCTGGTGGAATCCTGTGATTGGGCCGGGGCGCGTCTTTGATACCGAGCGCTTCTTTGTTATCTGCTCAAACATCCTGGGCGGCTGCTACGGCAGCACCGGCCCCACCAGCCCTCACCCCGACGACGGGCTGCCCTATCGCCTGCGTTTTCCCCTCGTCAGCGTGGGCGATATGGTGCGAGCGCAGCGCGCGCTTGTGGAGCATCTTGGCATTCAGCGCCTGGCTGCTGTTGCGGGTGGCTCGCTGGGCGGGTTGCAGGCGCTGGAATGGGCGATTGCGTTTCCATCCGTTGTAGCGCGGGCCATTGTGATTGGCGCGGCGCCGCGCCTTTCAACTCAAGGACTGGCGATAGACGACATCGCGCGCCAGGCGATCATGGCCGACCCCGCCTGGCAAAACGGACGCTACCCGCCTGGCGAAGGACCGGCGGCAGGTCTGGGCATCGCGCGCATGCTCGCCATGCTGACCTACACCAGCGCGGAGGGATTAGAAGCGCGTTTTGGGCGGCGGCCCGCCGCGCGCCCCAGCACCTGGCCTGTCTTCGGGCCGCGTCTGGATGTGGAAACCTATCTTCAACACCAGGCAGAGAAGCTGGTGCGCCGCTTTGACGCCAATACCTATCTGTATCTTTCGAGCGCGATGGACCGCTACAACGCCGCAGAGGGGCCTGAGCGTGGGTCCGATGCGGTGGCTTTCGCGCGCATCCAGGCAGAGGTGCTGGCGGTGGGCATGGAAACGGACTGGCTCTATCCCGCGCGTCAGGTCGGGGCGCTTGCCAGAGGCATCAGCGATGCAGGTGGGCGAGCGCGCTACGCCGAAATTCGCTCGCCACACGGCCACGATGCCTTCCTCAAGGAATGGGACCAGTTAGACGCGATGCTGCGGCCTTTTCTGGCTCCTTAAGAGAATGGCGCCTAAAATGCCGTCAGGCAGATGGGTTTCTCTGGAGTGTAGAACAGGCGATTGATTGTTTCGAGGTAGCCAGGGTCTGAAATGTCTGCCAGATGATAGCGATACAGGCTCTGAAAGTTCACCACCCCCAGCAGCAGCGAAGAGAACTCCGCGACCTCCAGCCGAATCTCCACATCGTGGCGTTCGTCCTCGCTGAGCGTTGGCCGTCCCTCAGCAAACTGTACCACCAGACTTCCGGCATTGGAGGGAAAGAAGCTATCCACAAGCGTGATCTTCACCCGACAGTTTACGCCCCCGAAGGAATGCTCGCGCAACTGCTCAAAGATGCCGCGTGTATCCAGCACCCGATACATCAATCCCACCCCCTGAACATTGCTGGGATGATAGACAGAGGGGATCAATAGCTCTGAGCCATTGCGTGGATCAAGCAGCAGATGATGGAACGCTTCCTCCTGGGTCCGAATGACCACCGCCCGCACCTGATCTGCCTGGCTCTGGAGAAACGTGAGCAATTGGCTCAGCGCCTCGCGCGTCTCATAGACAAGCTCGTCCACATGCAGGTCGTTGATCAGAAAATTGCCCTGGTCGTGGCGACGAAAGCTGAAGACGAGATACCCCTTGATAGCCCCAGCATCCCTATATGCGACTACGCGCTTCTCAGGATGCGCGAGCAGGCGCGTGAACTCGGCTTCCGAGCGCTGAATAACCCCATGCGTGCGCGCCTGGTAGCGCTGATAGCATCTGAGCAAAAGAGCGGCGTCTGTGGGCGATGTCCAGACCACCTGCCGTTTTGAAGGCCCTTTCGGGAAATTGGCCGGAGAAACCCGATACTCATTGATTTTGGTCCCATAGCCGAAGCCCATCTGCTTGTAGAAATCGGGGCGGAATGGGTAGAGCAATGCAAGGGCCGCTCCGTTGGCTCTGGCGTGCTCCAGAAAGAACAGCACCAGATCGCGGGCGACATGTTCCTTCTTTCGCAACAGATCAACCGCGACTTCGGCTATACCGGCAACAAGTGTCTGGGTGCCATGCAGGTTCATCGTGAAATCAAGGTGCTTCATCCCACCCAGGAGCACGTTCTCCTCTAAGAGGCCGTAGAATATCTGGGTGGGGTCGCGGCTTTCTTCCAGAAGACGCCCCGCCATGCGCTGCCGTTCCTCATCCGTTCGGATGGTGTAGGCAGGATACGCATTTACCGCCAGCCTGACAAACGCTTCAAACTCATGATCAGCAAGTGGCCGAATCTCGCGCACCAAAGACTTCCCCTCCTCGGTTCATCTCTCTTTTCACTGTTCACAGCATACCCCTGCTGTCAAACTCAGGAGGCGAGAGGCAGTGTAAACCAGAAGGTGGAACCCTGCCCTGGCGCGCTCTCAAGCCCCACTTGCCCACCGTGTTCCTCAATCATCGTTCGGCTGATATGTAAGCCCAGGCCCAACCCCACGCCCGTACCGCTCTGCACTTCAATGCCTGCAACACGATGGAAGCGGTCCCAGATATGTTCTTGTGCTGCGAGAGGGATGCCTGGCCCTTTGTCGCGTACCCAGACCCGCGCCCATGATTCCTTCGCCTCCAGGCCAACGCCCACCTCGCAATCTTCTGCTGAGTATTTAAGGGCATTCGTCAGGTAGTTTGTCACCACCTGCCCAATGCGGCCAGGGTCAATAAAGAGCGGCGGCAGAGGCGTGGAAGGCAATTCTAAATAAATCTTACGCCCTGGGGCCACTTCGCGCTGTTCTTCAACAGCCTCGCAGACGACGGCTGCCAGATCAGCCGGTTCTTTGCGCAGTTCCAGTCTGCCCGCCTGGATGCGCGAGACATCCAGCAGATCATTCACCAGCCGGTCTAATCTGGCCCCTTGATGAATAGTGCGCTCCAGAGCATCATTTAACGGCTCGAACCGGGAGACCGACTCTTCAAGCGCTTCTGTCTCGCCCGCTTGCAGCACTCCAGCGCGACGCTGTGCCAGTTGCAAGCCCAGCAGAAGAGAAGTAAGCGGGGTTTTGAGTTCATGGCTTGCCACCGCCAGGAAGGTATCCATCTGCTGATTGGCTACACGCAGGGCCTCTTCCAGGTGCTTACGCTCGGTAATATCTACATTAGCAACCACTCCCCCAGCAATCGCTCCCGTCTCATCCCGCATGGGCGCCACAGAATGAAGAATTGTTTTATGGCGCCCTTCCCTGGTTTCGATCTCCACCTCCTCGCCAGAAGAACCCTCGCCAGTCCTCAGCGCGCGGGGCAGCGCGCGCTCTTGAGTAGAGGTAGGCAAGGCGTTCGTAGGCCACCAGCCTTTGCCCAGGGTGCGAATGTTTTCTCCAATTGGCGCAACCTCAAGGTCACGAAGTTCACGCATCGCAGCGTTCATCTGGAGCAAGTTCTCTTGTGTGTCGGTAAGAAAGACGCCAATCGGCAGCACATCCAACACCTGTTGCAAGCGCTGGCGCTCCTGTTCTGACGCCACATGAGCATTTCTCAGCAAAAGGGCCAACCGTTCAGCATGCTGGCGGGCTTCCTGCGCCTGAAGCGCCGCTTGCTCAGCCCGTCGGTGGGCGCGTCCCTTTTGGCCGGCAATGAGGCTGACGGTGATGCCGGTCAGCAAATAGACCGCCAACCCCACTGCGTCTGCGCGCTTATCTATATTCCAGGAGAATTCAGGAGGCAATATCAGAAATGCCAGCAAGCAGGTGCCAACAAATGTTGCCAGGAGGCTGGGGCCTTGCCCCCAGGTCAAAGCAACTAGCACAGTAACCAATCCAAGCAGCGACCCTTGCAAGACCAGCGGTGGAAAAGCCGCCTCCAGCAAGCTGGTCAAGCCACTGGCGAGCAGAGCAAGCGCTATAGCCGTGAAATAACCGATGACTGGATGGTGCCAGCGGGGTGGCAGCCAGCGAGCAGGAGACGACTGAGCCTTCAGCCAATCGCTTATTGCTTCCCAATGTCTTCTGTTTGGAGGTAATGAGGAAGCCAGATTGTATCTTGCCATTGCTGTGCTCCTCAAGAGACAACTATCCTACCCATGTACATAAGCATTCTCCCTCTCCTCTTAGACGAAGTGCTTAGTCGCTTTTCTACATTGTTCCTCTGGAAGTTATCTCAACAAGCGCAGTAGACAAAATCCGCCTGCATCCCGCGTGCGGGAAGCGGCGTAAAAGAAAGCGCCTTACAGGTAGAATACCCGTAAGGCGTTTCCTTCTGACAGCAGCGGATGGCTGCTACACCATCTCCTCTTCAGCGTCCCAAAGAGGTCTGTTCTTCGCAACGCTGCTGACTGGAGAGCTACGGTAGTTTTTGAGTATCGAGCCTTTGACATGTCTGGGTGGTCCAGTACCACCACTTCAACGATACCATCCCCGCGCTCCAGACGCAAGCTGAGCCGAGGTCATTTGTGCCCAGAGAAAGCGCGTGAGGCGAACAAGTTTTTTTAGTTTTGTGACGAAGAACAGCACCAACGTTTCCCCTGGTATCCCCCGTTTGTTGCTGCCCGTCAACCTCACGAATGCCTCACGCCTCTGCTGCTGTGGCAGTGGGGTCGTAATCAGCAACCTCATAAAGAAAACGTGTCCGACCCATCAGCTTCCGGTTATAGGACGTGCTCTGAACAAAGACGCGATATTCTTCCAGGTGGGTTGGCCGGATGCGCGCCTCTTCGTCGAAAGGCAGCCCTAACATGGCGCGTGCCTGCGTTCCGGCAAAAAGATCACCAGTCGAGCGATGTTGCAAGACGATTTCTTTGCTGGACTGGATTGTCTCTGTCTTGGTAAACTCGTAGAACCCCTTGCCCGCCTTGAAGATCAGCCCGTTCCGCTGCGCAAAATCCTGAATCGGCATGGACTCATCCACCTCCAACACCTGGAAGCGGCCAGCAGGCACAGCGCGCAAATCCACCGGCCCTGTCTCTGCTGCCAGATCGCGGCCCTGCATGGTGGCAAAGGCGCGTCTCAGCGAACGGCTCATGCGCCCTTCGCGCTGTACCTCTTGCTCATACCATTGCAGCTTGGCATCCGCACCTGTATCCTGGCGATAGCAGATCGCCATGAGCATATCCGTGATTTCGGCAAACTGGTCCAGGCCCAGATGGAACCCGCCCGACGCATTCGCTAGCTCTTTATAAAACGGCGTCGCGTGGCGGCGGTTGAGTGCCTGAACCCCATACACGCTGATACCACGCGCGGTGAGCGCCGCCACTTCAGTTCGCCAGTTCAGATTTTGAGGATTCGATGCAGGCGCGTGAGGCACGTCATCACCAATCAGAACAAAAACGCGCGTGGCCTCCGGGCGCCAGGCCAGGTCTTGCGCTTCATGCAGCACCAGTTCGTAACATTCTGGGGCATCGCCCCCGCCCGTTGCCTGGGTATGCTCAACAAAGTCCGTGATAGAGGCGGTATCCTGCGTCAAATCAAGATGCTGCGTCACATAGGTGCTACCCGCGTCGCAATAGTCCCCATGCGCAATGATGCCGATATGGATACCTGGCAGTTCGCGCATCAAGCGGGTGACGGCTTCCTTCACTTTCCGGCGCACCTGGGTAAGCACCGGGTACATGCTTCCTGTGGTATCAAAGCTGATGACGACATCAATGGGGGTGCTGGTGGTGTCCATGTATCAACCCTTTCCTGTAAGAGAGTGGCACGTCGTGTGCTGCCTCCTTATTCTTCTCAACTGTATTTAAAACGGAGATCAGCACACAGCCACATCTTACAGAGGGAAAGCACCCCATCCAGATAAAAGCTCGCTAGCCTTCTGGAAAAAAGACAAATAGGGTGCACCCGGTCTTGGACTGTGGGACATGGCTGGAGCCTGCCGGGTTATGGATGAAGGTGCCGGGCGCGTAGTCACGCACCCCATCATTAAAGACCCCGGAAACAACAAACACCTCTTCTGGCCCCGGCTCGTGCACATCCAACTCTTGCCAGGACGCGCCCGGCGCAATCTCCACCAGCAGCGCCTTGGCTCCGTTGGCGCCCTGCCAGAGCCTGCGGCTTGTGACCCCAGGGTAGAGATTTCTGGCGGGCTGTTCCTGGGCTGATGCCCAAACAATATCAGACATGGTGCTTCTCCTCTGTGCATCACTGGCAACTTGTGCCAACACGAGTTGCGGTGACCTCTTCTGCTTGCTGTCGCGCCCACTTGAAAGCGCAACCTGGACCTACCAAAGAACTGTAATGTGCTATGATCTATCAGTCAAGCGAGAGATTATGAAGAGATACTTCATTTTTTCTGATAGTTGGGGGATGACATGGAACTACGCCAGTTGTTGACGTTTCAGACGGTGGTGCGAACCGGAAGCCTGCTTCGCGCCGCAGAAGAACTGCAATATGCCCAATCAACGATTACGCTGCACATCCAACAACTAGAGGCTGATCTGGGCGTGAAGCTGTTTGCGCGCCAGGGCAAGCGGGTCCAACTGACCGAGGCCGGAAGAAACCTGCGCGATTCTGCTGATCGCCTGCTGGAGGAGGCAACACGCATCCAGGAGATGATGGCAGAGCTGGTGCAAGGCGAAACCGGCCATATTCGTCTGGGAGTCATTGAACCCACCGCGAGCCTGCGGCTGCCCGGCTTGCTGGTGCCCTTTTTCACCAAACGCCCCAGGGTTCGGCTGACCCTGGAAGTGGGCGGCACGCAAAGCATCAGCTATCAGGTCGCTACAGGCAAACTCGACCTGGGCGTTTGCTCCCCGCCTCCAGCGCATTTGGGCCTGCACTTTGAGCCGCTTTTCAACGAAGCCCTGGTATTGCTGGCTCCGCAAACCCACTCGCTGGCGGCCAGCGAAACCGTCACCCCAGACCAGCTAGCCGGGCAGCGTCTGCTGCTGACTGAGCAGCACTGCGCGTACCGCGAAGTCACGGAACGCGCCTTGCTCAGCCGGGGCACCAACCCGTATTCTGGGATTGAAATTGGCAGCATGGAAGCCATCAAGCACGCCGTACAGCTTGGTTTGGGAGTCGCCATTGTCCCAGCGCTGGTGGTCACTCCGCCCCCAGCAGGAACCGTCACGCGAAAGATCGAGCAGGCGCAACTCTTCCTGTCGGTTGGGTTCATCCGCCGGAACGAACCAGCCCCCGTTGGACGAGTCCACGAGGTCTTCCTGGCGGAACTGCGCGAGCACCTTTGTGAGCGATCAGCAGGCTAGATTTCCCCTGGTAGTCAGAGCGCCTCGCCATTATTGATTTTTTCCTCAAGACTCTTTCGTCCCCACAGGACGCTTTTGTCCATAAACTACCTGCCATTTTTCCATACCAGCAAGCTATACTTGCGATGGGTGCATAAATGGCAGAGCAGGTTCTGCGCTCTCCAGCGCAAGGGCGCGTAACAAGCAGGACAACAACATACTATTTCCCTCGAAGTCAGAAGCCTGATCCTCACCCGTCCTGCTGAACTTCTGCCTGCCAAAGGCACCCACCAACAAGAAGAAAGGAGGAGTCCCAGGCGTCTCTCTTTCCCTCTACATGAGAGGACATCTAAACTGATTGACAGATTGTATTGAGGAGAATTTCTTCTATGCGTCGTAACTTCTCTTCTCGTCGTTTTCTCGTGAGTTCGCTGGCCGTTCTCGCCGCGCTCATCGCGGTCTTTAGTGGTGTTTTCGCGCTCCACACCTCGGCAGCATCCAGCGCGACTCTTCGCTCCTCCCCCTGGTCGGTGAATCCAGAGATGCAGCCCGCAGGCGATCCAAATGTCGCTCAATTTGGCTGCCAGACCAATCGCGGTCCGAATGCTATTGTCTGCTACAGCCCCCAGCAGATTTACCAGGCATTTAACATCAACCCTCTGCTGAATGCAGGCGTCACAGGGGCTGGTCATACGATTGTGATTATTGACGCCTTCCAAGACCCAACCGTTCAGGTGGACCTGGCGGCCTTCGATCAGACATTTGGGCTGCCTACGCCCAATTTCCACCAGGATGCTCCCTTTGGCTTGACGCCCTTCGACCCGAACGACCCGGCGCAGTCCAGCTTTGCTGGTGAGATTGCGCTGGATGTGCAGTGGTCGCACGCCATTGCTCCCGGCGCCAATATTGAATTGGTGCTGGCAAAGTCCAACTCGGACGTAGACCTCATCAACGCGACCAAGTGGGCCGTAGATCACAATATAGGCGACATCATCTCCCAGAGCTTTGGCGGCAATGAAACGTGCAGCGACCCCCAGGTGCTCGCGCTCCAGCACACTGTCTTCCAGACAGCCAATTCCAAGCACATCACCATCTTTGCCTCCACTGGCGATCAGGGCGCGGCGCAGGGCACCTGCGACGGCACGACCTGGACGCAGGTAGCCAGCACCCCGGCCTCCGATCCGCTGGTGACAGCAGTGGGCGCCACTGAACTATTCGCGGCGTTCGATTGCCGCGCCGGAACGACCTGCGACCCAACCCCAGGCACGTACGGCAGCGAGATTGCCCTGAATCACCCGGCAGGTCAATTCACTGCTGGTAACTTCTCTACTGGTGGCGGCTTTAGCACCCTCTTCACGCGCCCAAGCTGGCAGCATGGCGTTGCCAATACACGCGATGGGCACCGGGGCATTCCAGACATCTCCTTCACCGGCGGCATCAATCACGGTGTGCTTGCCTCCTGTGGGGTCTGTGCTGGAGTAACCACCCCGGCGTTCTTCATCTTTGGTGGGACCAGCGTTGGCTCACCCTGTTGGGCTGGACTCATCGCGCTGGCTGATCAGATGGCTGGGCGTCGGCTTGGCTTCATCACCGAGGCCATCTACAAGATTGCCACCAACCCGTCAGAGTATGCCAGCACGTTCCACGACACAACGGTTGGCAACAACACGGTGCAGGAGCCAGACGCTAACAACAATCTGGTCACAGTGCAAGGCTTCAACGCCCTCACAGGCTGGGATGCCGCGACGGGCTGGGGCACGCCGAAAGCCGATGCGCTGCTGCCTCTGCTGATTTCGCTGCTTGGCGGTGTTCATCACTAATCCTCAGCACCGCCTCAGCCCCTCCTGACAACAGCGCCGCTCTCGATGAATGAGAGCGGCGCTGCTGCTTGTACCACCGGCGGGACGCCGGTGAGCGAGGGGACGGCCCGCCAGAGTCGGCGGGGCTACCCCCAGAGGGGGCACAGCAAGCAATAGCGCTCTATGGTGCGCGCCGGGGCTTGTCCAGCAGCGGCGCTTGATCTATCGCCAGAATGCTCAGCTTCTGCTGATCAAGCGTCTTCCAGTCATTCATGAGCAGCCCGCCCGTATCCTCTGAGTTAGGATTCCACGCCCAATAGGTATAACTGAAGCCGTGCGCCTTGATATACTCCATCAAACTGCGCAGCCAGATACCCTCCGTATTCGCGCCAACCGAGCGAGCGCCGAACTCACCAATGAGCACTGGAGCAGTTCCGCTCAGTTGAAGATAGGCCCAATGCTGTTCCCAAATCGAGGCCAGGTTTTGCGGAAAGTTCTTGGCGCTGAACCAGGACTGCGGGTACACTTCCGGCCCATAGTCATGCGCCGAATACACCAGCTTATCGGGCGACGACAGCCGCACCGGATACTTGCCTGCCCCTTGCAGGTTGCCGCCCCACCAGTACAGGCCGCCCGCGTACTGCTCGATGCCTTCCACAATGATCAGCCAGTTGGGGTTGGCCTGCAAAATCGCGTTGCCCGCGCGCTCCGATGCCAGACGCCAATCGGTCTTCATATCTCCGCTGCCCCAGGTGGCCGGGCCGTGTGGCTCACCGTTCAGGTCCGCGCCAATCACCGTCTGGTTTCCTTTGAAGTGCTGGGCCAGCATCACCCAATCAGCAATCCAGCGCGACTCCGGCACCTGATCGGTATACCAGAGCTTGGTTGGTTCTTCAGATGTGGGCTGATGGCGGTCAAGAATCACTTTGAGGCCGCGCTGACGAGCGCCTTCAACCAGGCGATCTAGCAAGCTCAGCCCTTGCAAGCCCAGCAAATCGGGGTTTAATTGATAGTTGATGTGCTGCGGGCGGCTCGTCGGGTCGTCGAGGAACTGGTTGCTAAAGGGGAAACGGATGGTGTTAAAGCCCGCCTTCACAATCTGATCAAGCATCGCCTTCCAGTTGCGCACGTCCAGACCTTCCGGCGCAAAGAACCCCGTCTCCATGCCAAACCAGTTAACGCCAGTAAGACGGACCTGGTGACCAGAAGCATCAACCAGCTTGCCATGCTCCGTATGGATGGTGCCTTCTGGCGCGCGCGTAGCTGTAGGTTGGCTGGCACTCGGATTCTGAGGGGGAGCGCAAGTGGTCAGAATAGTCACCAAAAAGAGCATTGTGAGCAAGAGGACAGGGCGAGGGGCGCGTGCCACGCGGGATTTCCCTCCTTAATTCCTAAGCCAACGCTTACTGCGTTCGCGTTTCATCGGCATGTTTTTTAAAGCAAATCTTTTAGAAGCAGAGTTTGGGCAATACAGTTACTAAGAAAAGAGGGTATCGCACTCTCTTGCAAACTTCTGTAGCGATCACTACCTTCGGCATAATTGCCACACGTCAACAACGCAAGCAGAAGGACTGGCACGCCTGGCATTCGATAGGATATAACGTACCAACAAGCGCCTTCACCAGGCAGGAGGACAAGGGCATCCTGCCTCTTCCGCGATGCCATGTTGGGGATGAAGCGCGCAATTTGATCAGAAGGCAGGTTTACTCAAGATGCGCTTGGCTTATGGTTCAGAGGCATTACAATTTGGCGAGTTGACCATCCCCAATTACGCTAGCCCTCACCCCACTGTGGTCCTCATTCATGGTGGATTCTGGCGCAACAAATACGATTTTCGCCTCATGGTTCCTTTGGGCGATGATCTGGCGATTCGAGGAATCGCCTCGTGGAATATTGAGTACCGACGCATTGGCGATCCCGGTGGAGGCTGGCCGGGAACCCTGTTGGACGTTGCCTCAGCAGTGGACGCGCTCCGCGAAATTGGCCCGCGCTACGCCCTTGACCTGAAGCGCGTGGTCGTTATCGGGCACTCAGCAGGCGGGCATCTGGCACTCTGGCTGGCCGGGCGCGAGCACCTGCCAAAAGAAGGCCCATTGGTCACGGCAACTATCAAGCCGCTCAAACTGGGCGGCGTGGTCAGTCTGGCGGGTGTGGCCGACCTGGAGGCATGCAGCCGCCTGAGTCTGAGCAATGGTGTGGCGTCTGAGTTCCTGGGCGGCACGCCTGCTGAAGTACCAGACCGCTACAAACTATCTTCGCCCACAGCGCTGCTGCCGCTGGGCATACCGCACGTGCTGGTACATGGCACCGCAGACGACTCTGTGCCCCTGGAGGTCAGCCAGGCGTATACAGCGGCAGCGCAGGCAGCAAATGATCTGGTGACGCTCGTGGAACTGCCCGGTGTTGATCACTTTGCCGTCATCAATCCTCACAGCGCTGCCTGGGCCAGAATTGTTGACGTTACCGAGCGCGTTCTCTTCTTTTAGACAGGCGGCGCTCCTCCCCAAATAGGCAGGTGCCAGCCTCAACGGAAGAGGGATGTAGCCGGGCACGCAATCCGTGTATGCTCTCACTATCGAAACTGCTTTCTCGAATGCAGCCAGATCAAGCGAAGCTTCGGAGAGAACAGCAGAAGCATACAAGGAGACAACAATGCCAAAAACACAAGAGCAGCACAGTGCGCTCAGCCAATTCTCCGATCAACTGGCCTCAACCGTTGAGCGCGCGGCCCGTTCCATTGTGACGGTATCAGCGCGGCAGCGTCAATCCGCCAGCGGCATCCTCTGGCGCGCCGAGACAGAAACGATTGTCCTGACCGCTGATCATGTGATTGAGCGCGAAGAAGATATTACGGTTGGCTTGCCTGATGGCCGCGAAGTCAAGGCGCAGCTCATCGGGCGCGACCCAGGCACCGATCTGGCGGCGCTGCGGCTGAAGGACGTGGACCTGGGCACCGAGAACGTCCCCGCCGAAATTGGCGAGGGGCTGCGCGTCGGCAATCTGGTGCTGGCAATTGGGCGGCCCTCCTCCGATGGCCCGCGCGTCTCGTTTGGCGCGGTCAGCGCTGTGGATGGTCCACGCCGCTCCTGGCAGGGCCAAGAGATCGAGGGCATCATCTATGCCGATGTCACCCTCTACCCTGGCTTCTCCGGTGGGCCGCTGGTGGATATGGCAGGCAAGGTCGTGGGCCTGAATAGCTCGCAGCTTACCCGTCAGAACAGCAGCGCTGTGCCAGTCGTCACACTGACCCGCATTGCCAATACTCTCCTGAAGCATGGCCGCGTGCGTCGGGGCTATCTGGGCATCGGCACACAGCAGGTGCCAGTGCCGCCAGCGATTGCGCAAAAGTCTGGCCTCAAGCAGGAAAGCGCGCTCTTGATCGTCACCGTTGAGCCAGGCAGCCCCGCCGAAAAGGGCGGCCTGTTGATTGGCGACCTGCTGGTTTCGCTGGCCGACCAGCCCACGACTGACGGCGGCACACTGCGCGCGCAGTTGGGTGCAGACCGGCTGGGGCAAACCATCGCCGCAAAGGTATTTCGTGGCGGCGAACCCCGCGAATTCAGCATTGCTGTTGGCGAGCGGGCGTAACACAAGGTTGGAGCAACGGTTTCGTAAACCGTTGCTCCAGACCACTCATCCTATTTACATCCCTGAAAGGGAGTTTAAGATATGACAACAGCTTTTACGAACACAGCACTTTCTGAAGACCTGGCTGCCCTGGCCGCGCGGGTACGCGCCAGCGTGGTGCAGGTCTATGGCGGCCAGCATGGGATGGGGTCGGGCATCATCTGGCAGGTAGGCACGCCCGACGCCAGCGGCGCGGCTGATGCCACCATCATCACCAACGCGCATGTTGTGCGCGCCATTGGGCAGCAGGCCATCACCGCCCAGCTAGCGGACGAGCGCAAGCTGTCCGCCAAACTCATCGCCATTGACCCTGAGCACGATCTGGCTGCCTTGCGGGTGCATGCGGAGAGGCTCCAGCCCGCCGAAATCGGCAACTCTGGCACTTTGCGTGTGGGCGAACTGGTGCTGGCGGTGGGCAATCCATTTGGGCGCGTCGGCGCGGCAACGGTTGGCGTCGTTGCGGCGCGTGCTCCCGTAGACCCGGACATCGCTTTGGAGCCAGTCCCAGGCCAGGCAGAGAAGAAAGATCAGGTGTCCAATCCCCAGCCGCAGCCAGAGCGCGGGCGCAGACGTGGGCGCCAGCCTGATCTGATTCAGGCCGACATTCGCCTCTATCCTGGCAACTCTGGTGGGCCGCTCGCCGACGCGCAGGGGCGCGTGGTTGGCGTCAACTCGATGGTGGGCGGCGGTCTGGGCTTTGCCGTTCCCAGCCAGGCCGTGCTGCGCTTTCTGGAAGAAGTGGAGCACGCCACCACGCCGCTCTATCTGGGCGTGCAGGTGCTCACCGCGCCGCTGACGCCCGCGCTGCGCCAGCGACACGGACTCCAGCAGGAATCAGCCGCATTGGTAGTTGAGGTGGAAGAGGGCGGCCCAGCAGCAGCGGCAGGCGTCCTGGTTGGCGATGTTATCCTGGCGGTGGATGGGCAAACTATCCAGCATGTCGGGCAGCTTCCACGCCTCATCAATCGCGGCGCAGCCCAGCGCAGCAAACCCCGCACGCTGCTGTTGCTGCGCGGTGGTGAGCGTCTGGAATTGGCGCTGACTCCAGTTACAAAGGCGGCAGCCTAAGCGACGCTTTGGGGCGATGGCTGAATGGCTGTCGCCCCCATTCGCTGCCAGATCAGCAGCGCGTGCAAAGGCAACCTCATGCGAGTCTTTGTCATCTCAGCCTATCCAACCGTCCGCGCCGGGCTAGCAGCAGTGGTGCGTGAACAACCCGGCTGGCTAGTCGTGGGTGAAGCGGCGCCCGGAGCGATTCACGCGCTGAGCACCAGCCAGTCGCCCACAGACGAGCCGCTGCCCGATGTGCTTCTGGCCGATCTGGACGGCATCACCAACGCCGAAGCTCTCTACGAGTGGCTGGATGTCTTGCGCCCGCGGGCCGGGCTGGTGGTGCTTGGAGCGCCAACGCTCAACACGCCTGGTGCCCGTGTTGGGCAAGAAGCGGCGCGGCTGCTCAGCAGCGTGGCGCGCGCCGCAGAGGAGCAAGGGCTGGCGTTTGGTATCCTGCGGCGCGACGCCACTCCTGAAGAGATAAGCGCCGCGATTGCTGCGGTAGCTGGCGGGCTGATCACAATGGACCGCCGCCTTGCCAGCGATCTTTTCGCCCTTTCCGGGCGCGGGCAGGCCGCGCTGCCAGAGCCAGCCGCAGCAAGCGATGAACCGCTCACGGCACGCGAGCTTGAGGTGCTGCAACTGCTGGCGCAGGGCTTACCCAACAAGCTCATTGCCGCGCGTCTGCACATCAGCGAGCATACTGCAAAATTTCACGTCTCCTCCATCATGCTCAAGTTGGGCGCGGCCAGCCGCACCGAAGCGGTCACATCAGCGGCCCGGCGCGGGCTGTTGATCCTGTAGGCTTCTCCGCTTCTAAAACGAAGAAAGAAGAAAGCCTTGACACCCCCAAAGAGGCATGCTATGCTTCAGTCTATGAAGAACCGTTCACTCCCTGGACCTTTGGGAAATACCATTCTGTATCTCCCCCGCCTCACCGGTCCCTTCGCCGCATGAGCACCGGCGCCTTCGCTTATGCGGCAGATCACGGCGTCACCCACTGATTGCTGGCTGCTCAGCCTGCCTGAGTAACTGGCCGTTGGGTGTTGCCTTCAATTCAGCTAACTCCTCAACAATGTAATTGCGTTCTGCCCTCATGGTGCGCTTGTCGCCGGGTTGCTCTCCAACGCGCTGCTGTTCTTTTTTGTTTTGGAGAGGATACGACCTTCATGCCTGCGAAAATACACTTGCAACCGCTCAACCCGCAAACCGACTTCCCGCGTATTGCCGAATTGCGCAACACATCCGACCCCGTACCCGTCAACGCCGGACTGCTCCAGGAATGGGAGCGCCAGAATCCACAGGGGCAAATCCGCCATCGCGTGGTGGCAGTGGAGGAGTCTGGGCAGATTATCGGCTACAACGACACCGGGCGCGATCCCTGGATGCCAGCGGGCCTCTTTGATCTGCATTTGCTCGTTGACCCCGCCTGGCGTAACCAGGGCATAGGCGCGCTGCTCTACCAGGACGCGCTTCAGTTCAGTCGAGAGCGCGGCGCTACCAAACTGCAAGGGCAGGCGCGCGACAACTGCGACGCCTGTTTGCGCTTTGCCCAGGCACGCGGTTTTCAGGTCACGCGCCATGCGTTTGAGTCTACGCTTGATCTGGCAGCATTTGATGACGAGCGTTTTGCTGGGCACATTCAAGCCATCGAAGCTACCGGGATTCACTTCTTCACCCTGGCTGATCTCGGCAACACGCTGGAGGCGCAGCGGCGGCTGTATGAACTCAACGGGCGGGCGGTTGAAGATATACCAGGCAACCAGGGATGGCTCTCTTTCGACGAGTTTCTGACGCAGGTCTGCGCGGCGTCCTGGTATCGCCCCGATGGGCAAATCGTCGCTGCTGATGGCGACGCCTGGGTTGGCATGGCAGCCGTCGGGTTCTTTGAGCATACCCAATCCATGTATAACATGATTACTGGCGTAGATCACACGTATCGCGGGCGGGGCATCGCGCTGGCGCTCAAGCTCCTGAGCATTCGCTGCGCCCGCTCGTATCAGGCAACGTACATTCGCACGCACAACGATTCAGAAAACGCGCCCATGCTGGCAATCAATCGCAAGCTAGGGTACCAGCCACAGCCTGGCTTGTATCAGGTTGTGCTGGAATTGCCATAAGCAAGGAGGAATAAATGAGGCGCTGGCCTGGCGGCCAATTGTTGCCGCCAGGCCAGCGCCTATGCTACATACTAGAGGGCGGGCTGCGGCTCCTGCGCTCCCGAATTTTGAAGCAGCGCGTCCACCTGCTCCAGCAAGCGCTGAGCAGGCGCAAAACCATAATTGACGGCGCGCGCCTTACCGCTGGCATCCAGCACCACCGTTGTTGGCAGCGTCAGCACGCTGTAATGCTCCGTCAGGTCTGGCGAGCTAGGGGCATCCACCTCTACCACTGCCACGCTGCCGCTTCGCGCTTGCAGCACACGCTGGAGCGCTGGCTCCTGAAGCTGTTTGCACTGGCGGCAATCCGCACTGCTAAACGCCAGAATGCTCACGGATGATCTGGGGGCATCCGCGTCAGCGCTCGGCGCCTGGGGCAGCACAATGGGCGCGGAGTTGAGCGCGCGGCGACGTGACCGCCCGACATATGTTTTCCCCGCCCAGACGCTCAGCAAGACCGCCAGGCTCACCACCGCCAGAATACCAAGCCGAATCACAACTGCTAACATCTCAGACTCCCCGCCAGTGGAAGCTGCCTTCGTAGCGCACCTGCGGCAGCACGCCTAGCCGCCCCAGATGATAGTACACAAAGCAGCCCGCGCAGAATCCCACGCTAAAGTTCAATCCAGAAAGCGCAAAGACAATCAGGTCAAGCGTCCAGCCTATAATGAAGGCTGTGGTCAAAAACAGCAGCAGGCTGGAGGCCAGCAAAAACACGGCGCCCATAGCCTGCGCAAAGCGATGGGGCGCGGGGTCGTCTTCCACGATGCGCGGCTTCAGCAGATGCAGCGGCAAGACCACGCCGCGATAGAGCAGGCGGAATGGGCTGGCGGCGGGATACGCCGCGCTAAGCGCGAGGCAAGCCGCAGCAATCGCCACCACCACCGGCTGCTGGAGAATAAACGCCAGCGCCGAAAGCGTCACGGTGCAGGCTTGCGAGAACTTGAGCATATGGGCATCCAAACGTGGCGCCCCTGGTAGAACAACGGCTGGGGAATCCATCTAACTACCAACCTCCAAAAAGATATGAGAACAGCAACGACAAATAAAACGCTGAAATCGCGGGCTTTGGGAGATGTCTTTCGCGAAGAAAGCCGCGCCAGCAAGCAAAATACATCAGCAAGCTGGTACACAGCACAGGAGGCTCCCTAGCGGGAGCAGGTACAGACGCAGCGGGTAGAGGTGGGCGCGCCAAGCAGTAAATGGCGCATCACAACGGGAGGCACAGCCAGAGGGCGTGTAATCATTTGCCTGCCTCCTTGTAACAACCTGCAACACAAATGCTAGAAAGTGAAGCAACTTTCTCAACTTTCATCAAGGATTATAGCCGCTTCTATTACCTGGTGTCAAGCCCATTGGTGGCAAAAGATGTTTTCTTTCTTCGTCCCAGCCCGCGCAGGCGGGCTTCGTGGCCGAAGGCCCATAGGCGCGGCGGTGCCCCTGTTCTTCACAGGGGTTTCAACCGCCAGCTATTTTTCTTGACAAAGCTGAATTGAGGACATATAATAGGGGTGGTTGGTGAAACCACTACTTGCCCCCATCGTCTAGAGGCCCAGGACACCACCCTTTCAAGGTGAAAACGCGGATTCGAATTCCGCTGGGGGTACCCACTTCTCCACCCACACTTCCCCCTTGGCTTTCTTCTTTCTTCGTACAATTCTTTGCTAACTGGCAACATCGCGCCTGAAAACGAGCAGCATAGACAGCACCACACACACCAGCCCATAAAGCCCCAACGTCACCAGCGCGTGCGAAGTGCTGGGCAGCGTGGCAGGCAGCGTGCCAGTTGCCAGCGGGCCGCTTTCCGAGCGCTGAATCAGCGCCGAGACGTTGGCATCCATCAAATACACCTGGACCTTGAGGAAAAAGGCGCTGATCGCCGGGCTGGTCAGGCGGCTGGCAAAAAACGGCAGCAGGTTGGAGGCCGCCCGCTCAACCACCGCGTAGATGATGGCTCCCGCGATGCCCCCAGCCGAGGAGCGCGTCAGCGTCGCCGCCAGCAGCGCAACCAGCGCGTAGATCATCAAGGCCAGCGTCGTAACCACCCACAACAGCACTGATCGCCAGGCAAAATCCAGCGTCAGAAACGACCACTGCACCGGCGCCCCCGTCAGCAGCGCCAGCACCAACCCGATCCCAGCGCCCAGCACCATCGTCAGGCCAATGCCCACCAGAACAGCAAGCGCCAATGCCACGATTTTTGCTGTCATGAGTTGAATTTGCCCTGGCCCACGCGAAAACAGCAGGCGAATGGTTCCCAGAGAATATTCTCCGCCAATCACGGCGCCAGCAAGGATAGCGATGAGAAACAAGGATGTTGCGCGGGTAAATTCGATAATCAGCGTCACAGCAAGCGGTGGGACAAAATACTGTTGAAAGTCTGCGAGCACTGACGCGCGCGTTGCTTCGCGGTCAGCATCGGTTGGCGTGGCTGTTGGACAGGGCGCGCTCTGGCCTGGAGCAGCGCTGCCTGGAGTTGACGTTGCGCAGGGTGTGGCCTGCGGCCCAAAATAACTCAGCGGCTGCGCCTGGATAGAAGAGTACAATAAAGCAATCGTCCCAAGCACCAACACCAGCAGACCCATCTGGGTGGCAAAAAGCACTTTTGTCAGGCGGCGGCGGCGCAGCTTAAAGAGTTCCATCTCCACCAGGCCCAACCAGAACCGCAAGCCACGCAGCCTGCGTGGTGCAGCGTGTGCCGCAGAAGAATCTGGCTCGGAGCCTTCGGCTTCAACTGAGGAAAGTGCCTCTTGCATGCGGCTCCTTTACAGCTTACGCGCCACAACGCCAGCGACTGGAGGATGTGTAATCATCTGGCTCTGCCTCTGATCAGAAGCACCGGGCGGCTGATTACCTGAAGGCGCAGTCGTCAGCGTCAAGAAATACTGCTCCAGCGTCATCTCCACGCGATGCAGTTCACTGGCAAACAGGTTTTGCCGCGCCAGCAGCGCGTTGAGCGCGCCAGCGTGCCCGGTTTTCGCCTCCACCAGGATTTGCCCATGCTGCTGATCAGGGAGGTGCTTCACTGCCAGCAGCCATTCTTTTGCTGCCCCAGTCCACTCTGCGCGGAGCAGCGCTAATGCCGCTTGCAACGCCTCACCAGTTTCAAAGCCAATCACTACGCGCATACGCTGGCCGATATGTTTGTGCAGCAGATCGCTGACCGTCCCCTGATAGAGCAGACGCCCCTTATTTAAAATAGCAACTCGATTGCACAAAACCTGCACTTCAGACAATTGGTGGCTGGAAAGGAAAACGGTCTTGCCTTGGGCTGCCAGCCTGGTCAGCAGGGAGCGGAATTCAACAATTCCAGCGGGGTCAAGACTGGTCGTTGGTTCATCCAAAATAAGCAGCTCAGGATCGGCCAGCAGCGCAGCCGCAATGCCCAGGCGTTGTTTCATCCCCTGCGAATAGCGCCGGAAGGGGGCGCGTGGGTGGTCCCCCAGGCTTACTAACTCCAGCAGTTCCGCGATGCGCCTGGCCGTCGCCTTGTCCTGAAGCATGCCACTGGCAGAAGCGGCGACCCGCAGGTTATCTGCGCCCGAAAGATAGGGATAAAATGGAGGCGATTCGACCAGAGCGCCAACCCGTTGCAGCAAGGCTGTGCGCTGTTTCTTGAGCCTGGTCCCAAAGAGCAAAATATCGCCTGATGTTGGCTGAATCAGTCCGGTCAGCATGCGAATCGTCGTGGTTTTGCCAGCCCCGTTCGGGCCTAAGAAGCCGACAATATCGCCGCGTCGCACCTCCAGATCAAGACTGTCAACCGCCAGCGTCTCTCCATAGCGCTTGGTAAGTGCATGGGTGCTCAGAACCATCTCACCTGCCTGGTTCTGCTCTTGGCGCTGCTCGTGTTCACTCTGTGCTGGCGCTGTTCCCATTCTAGTGTACCTTCCCATCGTTAGAAGTGCCGTCTGGCGCTTTTCTTGCGCGATAAAGTATAACATAGCGACCAATACCAGCAAAATTACCGAATGCTCTAGGGAAAAACTGCCATTGACTGGCGTATTTTACGGGGCTATACTGAAGGAGAGAGTGCGCCTACAGGAGGAAACAGGGATGAGCAAAATCAAAATGCGTTGCAGCCAATGCGGAAAGAGCTTTAAATCGTCCTCTGCCCGGCAGTTGATTTGCCCGGAATGCGAGGAAAAAGCCAGGCGAGAACGGCTAGCGAAAGCCAAAGGCCCGCAGCCGGGCGCCAGCACGCCTCCTCCCGCGCCCACACGCCAGGTGCCAGCAAAAGCCGCTGCGCCAGCCGCGCGTCCCGAACAACCAAAACAGCACTGGCTTGTTCAGGAGCGCGACGTAAAGGTGGCAGCGCCAGCACCCAAGGAAACTGCTCGCCCACCACGCCTGGACACCCCAGTAAAGCGCGAGATTCCAGCGCCCACGTTTGTTCATCCTGCCTTCAGCGGACCCATTAAACCGTCAGCTTCTGCACCCGCCACCTCAGCACGCACCGCGCCCGCTGCTCCTCCTGCGCAGCGCGGCGGTCCCGCGCCAGCGCAAAAGCGCGGAGGCGAGCCTCCTCGATCTTCAGCGAAAACAGCCGCCCCAAGGAAACCGGAAGGCGAGAAGCGGGCCAAAGGCAGCGCCGCTGCTCAGCCGCACCAGCGCCCCAAGCGCGAGCCACGTCCACCAACGCCGCCTTTTACGCCCACCGCCGAACAAATAGCAGCCATCGAGAAGCGCTATCTCGAACTGGCGCAGCCGCATGAATACGACGGACTGCGCACCCAGATTGCCAAAGAGCTAGGGATTCCAAAGACAGCGGTCAAGCAGATAGTGATAGCATTACGAGAACGTCTGCATCTGCCAAGCTGGTGGGAACTTCAGCCCTATCACGGCTCGTCTGAAGACAAAGAGCGCATCCGGCAAGCGTATCTGGCTACCCTGCCGCTGCCACCCGTTGGGGTACATAAGCAAATTGCCGAGGAGCTTCATCTCTCAGCAGGGGTGGTCTATCAGGCCATTAAAGCTATCCGCAGTGAAATGAATCTGCCTGCGTACAATCCGCCAGAAGCGCATGGCTTACTGCCGCCAGCTTCGCAAACAGCCACTCCCAGCCAATAAGGGCTAGGGCATCATGTGGAAGATATATTGCGCGTAGGGACTTCTTTCTTCGCAGGGAATGCGTTCCCCTTTTGTCCGTTTGTTGACACTCCGTAATGCGCTCCATATACTTCCACACTGTTGTTGTCCCTCCTCATTCTGTCCACCAGCACAGGTGGCATCTTCTGGGAGCAGACTATCGTGCAAGCAATGCTCTACGAGTATGAGGTTGCAAAGCTGCGAACTGGCGCGAACTATGGCAATATCGAGTTGTTCAGCCGCGCTGATCAATATTCCAACCTGGCAGGATTGTGGTGCGCGGAAGATGATCAGTTTTACTGCGGCCATTGGGTGATGCGCTACAACCTGGGCGAGCAGCCTATCCCCGCCGAGCGCACCAGCTTTCGGGCCACGCATCAAACCACCACCTATCACCTCGAAGACATAGAGATTCAACAAACGTACTTTGTGCCGCTGGGCGTCCCCGACCTCAAAGTGGCTTATACCCTGGTGCGCCTGCGCAATTTTGGCGAACAGTCGGCCACCGTGACGCTCCACGCGCAGATTCACTATCCCTGGATTATGCTGCCAGAGTTTAGCAAGCTCCCAGACATGACCCAGAAAAATAAAAAGGTGCAATCGCGCCTGGAAGATGGGCTGGTGATTACAGAAACCGTCGGGCGCCCAGAGGAGGTGCGTGTCCTGGGCACTCCGCACATGGCGCCCCAGGAGGCCAACTTTGACGCGCGGCGGGCTGATCTGCGCTATGAGGTGGAGATTGAGGGGCGGGGAGAGGTGGAAATCCCCTTTATTCTCGCCATATCGGGGCATGGCGAGGAAGCAGCCCGGCAAAGCTACGAGCGCAGTTGCGACCACCACGCGGTTTTTGAAACCACCACCCGCACCGCAGAAGCAATCCTGACCTCCAGCGATGTGTTGGTCCCCGACCCGGTGATTAATCGCGCGGTGAAATGGGCCAAGATCAACATCCTGCGTGAAGAGAAGCGCTACCCCATTGGCTATGGCTTCACCAACGACCCGCCCCAGGATATTCTGGTCGTCCGCGACATCGCCTGGTTTAGCATTGGCTCGGACTATATCACCCCGGAGTTTTCGCATGGCATGCTGCGCCTCACCAAAGAGTATGGGGTCGAAGAAACCGGCCAACTGACCGAATATCTGCTGGCCTGCGAGAACCCGCCCAGCATCAACAACTATGGCCTGAACATTAACGATGACACACCTCTCTTCATTTTTGCCATCCACCATCACTTTGCGCTAACAGGTGATCGTGAATTTCTGACAGAGATGTATGAGACGGTGACACAGGCGGCAGATTGGATTCTGGCCCAGCGCAGAGCGGGACTCATCTGGTGTACTTCTGAGGAATCCAATGCCTGGGGCATCGCGTCCTGGCGCAACATGATTCCCGAATACCAGATCAGCGGGGCTGTGACTGAGATTAACGCGGAATGCTATATGGCGCTGCGGCTGGCCGGGCGCTGCTGCGAGGAGATGGGCGACCACGAACGCGCCCAGGTCTATCTGGAGGCGGCACTGCAACTTAAGGAAGAAATGAACCGCCAGCTTGTCTCCGAAGTCACCGGCCTGTATGTGCTCAACATTGATAACAGCGGCAACAAGCACCACCTGATCACAGGCGACCTGATCTTCCCAGTCATGTTTGGCGTGGCGGATGATGCTATGCGCCGCAAGATTCTCAACATCTTGTATTCGCCCGAATTCTGGACGGACTTCGGCGTGCGCACCGTCGGGCGCCACGAGCCGGAATATGACCCGGAGTTTGCCATGCGCTTGCAAGGTGGCATCTGGCCCAACCTCACCGCCTGGGTTGCCTATGGCAGCCGCCTGGACGAGCCAGAGAAAATGATCGAAGCGATGCGCAACATCTACCGCATCTCCGAAGTGCCTGAGCCAAAAGCCTATAAGAACGTCGTGCCTGGCACGTTCCCAGAGTGCCTGCATGGGGAAAGTTTCCAGAGCCGGGGCATGGCGCAAAGCCCCTGGGTGGCGCCCACCTATCTCTGGCTGACCATTGATGGCGTGCTGGGGCTGCGGCCTGGGATAGATACCCTGCGCATTCAGCCGCACCTGCCCGATGCCTGGCAGTGGTGCGCTATCCGCAACATCCCATTCCAGGGCGGTCATTTCAGCTACTTTGTCTACAGCGGCACGCTCTATACTGACCGCACCGTCGAGAGCACCTACCCCGTTGAAGTGTATGAGCGCGACATTACCGCCCACCTGGAATGCAACGCCTATGCCCTCGGCTTCCAACGCGGCAATGAAATCGTCATTTTCGTTGGCTCCGATGAACGCCAGGGCATCGTGCTCAAGGTGAAGCCACCATTGCTGGAGAGCGAACAGCGATTTGAATTCGTGCTGAATCCATCAGAGGCCAAGGTGATACGTTTGCTGGCGCCAACCAGCCCAAGCGACGTTACATTGTCCATCAGCCAGGAGAGCGACGAAAGCCTGCCCGAAGAAACAGAGGAGGCGCCCATCTTCGAGCAGCAGATACATGCCGCTTCTGATGGGCACCAGCCACCAGATGCCACTGCCCATTAAGCAGACCTTGCGGGAAGCAGCCGTGTCGCGTACAATGAATGCTATGTGGAACATTATTGGGCACCGACAACTCCTGGCCTTCTTTGATACCGTCCAAAACAGCGGGCAGCCCCGGCATGCCTATATGCTCTCTGGGCCGTCGCAGGTGGGCAAAAGTACGTTGTTGCGGGCCTTTGCCCAGGCGCTTGTATGCCAGGCAGAGCTACCCCGGCAAGGCGGCCCTTGCGGGCAGTGTACCGCGTGCCTCAAGGTGCAGCATGGCACCTCGCCTGATGTCAGCAGGGTGCTTCCTGGCGAAGGCAGAAAAGAGGTCGGCATAGATGATATTCGCCTGTTAATACGCGAGGGTGCTTTGCAGCCCCAGGAAAGCCGCTACCGCATTTTTCTGCTGCTAAATATTGAGAGGCTGTCGCTTGAGGCCAACAATGCTTTCTTGAAAATGTTAGAAGAACCGCCCCAGCACACCATCTGGCTGCTCTCCACCAACAACGAAGCAGCCGTTCTCAGCACCATCCTTTCACGCTGCCAGGTCTTGCCGGTTGGCCTGGTAACAAGCGCTGAAATCAGGGCCGCGCTGATGGCCGGTTGGGGGCAAACGGAGGAGCAGGCGCGCATCCTCAGCATGCTGGCGGCTGGTCGCCCTGGCTGGGCAATCAACGCCAGCCAGGATGAATCGCTGCGCGAGCAGCGCCTGGGGTGGATTGCCGCGCTGGTGCGGTTGTGCTCCATCGGCGCTGCCCAGCGAATCAGCGAAGCAGGCAAGCTCGCTTATGACCGCGAACATCTGGAGGCGCTGCTGGAGGTCTGGCTGTTGTGGTGGCGAGAAGTGCTGCTGGTGGCTGAAGGCGGGCAGCCGTCTGGTCTATTGGCGGGGGAGCACCTGGCGATTGCGCGGCAGATCGGGGGCAACGCGGCACGGGCAGTGATTGGCGGCATCCAGACAGCGCTGGAGCAGCTTGAGCAAAACGCCCCGGCACGCATGGTGCTGGAAATGCTTGTGCTGGACTTTCCCGTCATTGCGCCGCAACGGGCAAACCGCTAGAGCGAATGGAAAGAACAATGGACGCCAGGGAATTTCATCACCAATTGGAGCAGGTCTTGCGCGAGAAAAATCCCGCTGCCCTCCGTCAATTTTTAGTGACCCAGGGACAATGGCCGGAAGATACCACGATGGACCCGGAGCGGGCCATGTGGACGATGATTCTGGGCAAACCAGCACTCGCGCCGCTGCATCAGGAGGCGCACGCCTGGCTGGTGGCGCATGGGCATCCGGCGGACGCAGCCATGCTGCGGGGAGATCAATCGCAAAAGGGAACAGGGGGCACGCCTCCAGCAAAGGCGAAAAGCACACTGCAAAAACCGTCGAGGAAACCAGGCGGAGCGCCTGGCAGCAAGCGCCCTTCAGGGCCGAAGAAAAAAGCCTGAGAAGAGGCGCTCAGGCTTTGGGGATGTCTATATACATGATGTAGCGAGAAATTTCGTTCTCGTGGTCATAATAGTAACTGAGCGCATCATACACCTCGCCCAGCAGCAGATGATACGTCCGCGCAATTTCCTCTGGCTCTTGTCCCGCCCGATACAGAAGGACGATATGGCGAACGCTCGTTTTCGTCCCCTCAATGAATGGTTCGCCCCCTGAAATTTCAGGGTCACGAACAATGTGAGGATGTTCGGTTCGCTCAGCAGCCATCCTTTCATTGCTCCTTTCAGGAACACAAAATGACTTTCCACTGGGAGAAAGCGCTGCGGTTGTTCCAAGCGTATCACGTTCTCAATCTGCTGTCAAGCGTCTGTCAGCAAGCAAACGCGCAAAGCGTGCTGGAAGCAGCAAAGATGGTTGACATCAGCACTGATGCCACTTACAATACAGAAAATGTATCTAGGGATACGCCCTTTTCAGGAACCGATATATTCATATGGCTAACTCAATAAGTGATACCCTCAGCCCCCATGTTGATTGGCTCAGCAGCCAGCTACGCGACTGGAGCGGAGATGGAGCCGCGCCCGAAGAAGGGAGCGACGCCTATTTATTCGTTCAAGCGTTTGTCGCGCCTGATCTCTCTCCGTATCTTCCCCAATATGAAGTCTCTGGCCTGCGCCTGGCAGAACACGGCGGCAAGCTAGAAGTCCGGCTTCAGGGCCTTCAATCATGCGCAGATGTGCTTGATCGCGCCCTTGACGAGCTATTTCGCGCGGATGCAGAACTACACGCCTGCGCTCAACGCCACTTACGCGAGGTACTCTCCAGGGTCGTGATTAGCCTGGCGCGGGGCTATCAGCAGGTAGCCGAGCGCCTGGCAAAAGAAGAACATGAGCGCGCGCAGCGCGGCAAGACACGTCTGGACGCGCTGCAACGTATTAACGCCGCTGCCAATTCCGTCCTTGACCTGGACCAGACGCTGCAACTCAGCGCGCGTGTGGTGGCCGAAGAGATGCAGGCAGACCTGTGTTCCATTTATCTTTACGATGAAGCCAGCCGCGAGCTTGTTTTACGCGCCACCAACGGCCCGCGCCCACACGGAGGCGGCCATTTTTCCTTGCGCATGGGCGAAGGCTACAGCGGCTGGGTCGCTGATAAAGGCCACCCCCTGCTGGCAAAAGACGCCTGCACCGACACAGGCTTCGCCTACGAAGCGCGGGCCTATTCGCCCGAATTTCACGGCCTGCTTTCCATTCCCATTATCTTCTTCACCGGCGTCAAGCTCGAAGGCGTCATGAGCATTCAGACCCACGAGCCGCGCGAGTTTACCCCTGAAGAGGTGGGCTTTTTGGAGGTAGTAGCGGGCCAACTGGCGATGAATATTGAAAATGGCCGCCTGTATGAGCAGACTGACGAGAAGCTGCGGCGCAAGGTCCACGAACTGAGCACGCTGCACCGCGTCTCTGCTCTCATCGCTTCCACACTGGACCTGGACGAAGTGCTGCGCACTATCGCAACACAGGCAGTGCATTTAAGCGGTGCGGAACGTTCCGCCATTTTTGAACTCAATGAACAGACCCAAACGCTCATCTTGCTGGCGAGCTATGGCCTGGATATGCCCAATCTGAGCACGCTCTCCATTAACGTTGGGCAGTGCTGCGCTGGCAGGGCTGTGCAGAAGAAAGAGCCATTTCCTTGCGTGGGCTGCATGCACACCGACACCGGCTGTTTTCTCCAGCGGTACCCGGAGATGCTGCCCGATATTCAGAGCGTGCTGTGTGTGCCGCTGAGCAGCCGGGAGAAGATTCGCGGCGTGATCTGCGTCTTTAGCGGCCAACGCTACACGCTCAGCCCTGATCAGATGCAGCTTGTGACGACCTTTGCCAATGAAGCCACCGTTGCCCTTGAAAACGCCAGGCTCTACGAAGAAACCCGGCGCGGGCTTGCCAGCAAATCGCTGCTGCTGCGCGAGTTAAACCACCGGGTAAAAAATAACCTGCAAACCATCGCGTCCATTCTTTCTTTGCAATTACGGCGCACCAAAGCCCCGGCGGTGGCTCATCTGCTCACCGAGAGCGTCAATCGCATACATGGCATCGCCGCCACGCATGACCTGCTTTCGCGCGATGATGTGGGCATTGCCACCGTTGAAGAAATCGCGCGAAAAATTGCTGAGATTGCCAGCGCGAACCTGGCAGCGCCAGGCTTTCATCTGCGGCTGAACGTCCTGCCAGCAAAAATTGGCATCCCTTCGCGCCAGGCAACCATTCTGGCACTGGTGCTCAACGAACTCGTCGCCAACATCTTTAAGCACGCCTTCGTCGAGCGCACCTCTGGCTCAATCGTGATCGGCGCTTCGCAAGAAGGCCCGGTGATTACGCTCTTTGTTGCCGATGACGGGCCAGGGCTGCCAGCGGGCTTTGATGCCGAAACGTCCGAAGGCGTCGGCCTTTCGCTCATTCGCACCCTCGTGCGCACAGACCTGGGCGGAAGGTTTCGCTTGCGCATTGGGAAACTGCCCCAGGCAGCAGCGGCGTTCCAGACTGTTCTGGAAGAAGTGGGCGCAAAAAGCGACGAGATAGAACAGCCCACCAGGGTACTGACCGCCCCAGAACCACAGTGGACGATTGCCGAGATACGTATCTCCATAACAGGGGCGCCTGTCCCCATCTGGCAGGAAGAAGGTGGCGAGCAGGAAGGCGAGTAGAGCTTGTAGCGCGGGCATCTTGCCCGCAGGGGCGGAGCTTGTAGCACTGGCCTCCGTGCCGGTCAGGGGCGGGGCGAGAGCAAATATAGCTGATGGCGCGCAACGGCGCGCATACCATCAGGTCGCAACAGCAGCGTCGCTGGGCAGGAACGTTTAGCCCTGGGCGTTCTGCATTGTAAAAGGGGCCGGTCAACCAACAGCTTGTCCGTTGGCTGGCTGGAGAGGTGAAAACCATGAAGTATTACGAGTCAATTTTAGAAACCGTTGGGCACACCCCGCTCGTTCACCTTCAGCGTATCACGCGCGGAATGAAGCCACTCGTGCTGGCAAAGTGCGAGATGTTCAACCCAGGCGGCAGCGTCAAAGATCGCATTGGCTTGCCCATGATCGAAGCCTGCGAACGCGCCGGGTTGCTTCAGCCTGGCGGTACGATTGTTGAGCCAACCAGCGGCAACACTGGCACTGGCCTGGCGATTGCCTCCGCCATCAAAGGCTATCGCTGCGTCTTTGTGATGACGGATAAAGTCAGCGAAGAAAAGCGCAGCCTGCTCCGAGCGCTGGGCGCGGAGGTCGTTATTTGCCCCAGCAGCGTGCCCTTTGATTCTCCAGAAAGCTATAAAAGCGTCGCGGCACGCCTGGCAAAAGAGATTCCTGGCGCGTGCAGCCCCAATCAATACTCCAATCCAGCCAACCCCAATTCGCATTATGTCTCCACCGGCCCGGAAATCTGGGAAGCAACCGATGGCAAAGTGACCGCCTTTGTCGCGGGCATCGGCACCGCCGGAACCATCACCGGCACGGCGCGCTTCCTCAAGGAAAAGAATCCTCACCTGAAGGTGATTGGGGCCGACCCCGCTGGCTCCATCTACTCTGGCGATACGCCGCGCCCGTACAAAGTGGAGGGCATTGGCACCGATAGCTTCCCCGAAAACTACGACCCGGAACTGGTGGATGAGGTGCTGCGCGTTGATGACCGCACCTCGTTTCAACTGGCGCGGCGCCTGGCGCGTGAAGAAGGCATCCTGGCAGGAGGCTCAGCAGGAACCGCGCTGGCGGCTGCCCTGGAATACGGCAAGCGGCTGGGGCCGAAAGATATTCTGGTCGTGCTGCTGCCCGACACCGGGCGCGGCTATCTCTCCAAGTTCTACAACGAAACCTGGCTGCGCGAAAATGGCCTGACCGAGCCGGTACCCGCCGCCACTGTAGCCGAGGTGCTGGCGTTCCGGCGCCAGCACAGCGCCGGAATGCCCATGCTCGTGAGCGTCACGCCAACCGAGCCAGTTACGGCAGCTATCGAACGCATGCACCGCTACGGCATTTCACAGCTTCCAGTGGTGGCAAATGGGCAGGCGGTGGGCAGCCTCACCGAAACACAACTGCTGCAACACATCGCTGCTGGCGAGGCCATCAACAACCGGGTGGTGACTGATTGGCAGGGTCCACCACTGCCCTCGCTGCAAAGCACAGCCAGCGCCCACGAAGCCTATACTCTGCTTGCAACTGGACATACAGCCGTAGCCATCCACGATGCGCAAGGGCTGCAAGGGGTCATTGCCAAAAGCGATCTGCTGGAGTTTTGGGCGCAGGCCGGACAAAACAGCCAGGAGCCAGCCGGAAGCCGCTGAGAACTCCTAACAAAATCCTCGGCAGGGGTAGCCAAAAGTCGTTTCTGGATGTGCCGTCTCTCTGTCAAGATGGGTAATCTTGCGCATGCTAACGCTGAACGGCTCATGGTACGCTCAGAACAGCGCCGAAGCTCTGATAGAGAAAAGGAGACGATATGTTCATAGCGCAGAAGAAGAAGCAATCGCAGATACACCCGGTCACTCCGGCCAGGTCGAAACAAGACGCTCCGCTTAGGGAGTTGACCGACCACGAGTTGGAGCAGGTTGTAGGCGGGTTCTCTCCCGCTGCTTCCGTAACCAATCTCAATCATAACTATCGTATAGAAATAGGGGGATTGCCCACTGACTGAGTGGAAAAATTCGTCAAGCGTTTTGTTAGCCCTTCTAAGGAAAGCCGCCATGACTGAACAACAGTGCTACATAGACTCGTTTGCCCATGTCAGCATTCATGGCGGCGAAGGGCGCCTGCGCCCGTGCGGGCATTGGGCCTGCGACGCCCACACAATCACCTATTACGGTGCCGAAGAACAAAAACAGGACGATGAGGGCGAATATTGCATGGTATGCTATGGGAAGAAATTCCCTGGTATGTGCCCTGATCGTGCCTTGCGGGAGGCGATAGAGCGGCAGATGTAATGTCGGCTGCTGCCAGGCAATCTTAACCAAGGGGACTGACTTTTTGCTGTCGTTTTTGCGAGAGGAGTAGAGTCGTGGCGAGTGATCTGGCGCTCACAATGGAAGGGCATCCCCAATATAGTTGCCCGCTGCCCGATGGAAAATGGACGCTGGTACGTGTTCGCCCAGGAGAGGCAACCGGTAATCCGCATCATATCGGGGTCGCTGATGCGCGTGTTTCTCGCCAACACGCCACCATCGTTGTCTGGCGTGGCAAGGCCACGATTATTGACCTCCGCTCAACTGACGGCACCTTTGTCAACGGGCGGCGCATTGAAGGGCGCACTCCGCTGCTGCCCGGCGATCTGATTGCCGTTGGCGATACGTATTTTCGGCTGGTTGGTCCCCCCCAAAAAGAAGTGCTCATCCTTGGCGGCGGCTTTGCCGGGGCATATTGCGCGATGGAGCTTCAAAAGCTGGTGAAGCGCCGCCGCGACATTCACATCAGCATCGTCAGCCAGGACAACTTCTTTCTCTTTCACCCCATGCTGCCAGAGTTGGTTTCCGGCAGCATCGAAACCCAGCATATCCTGGTGCCCATCCGCCGCATCGCTTCCGGCGTCACCCTCTATACTGGCACAGTGGAAAAGATTGATCTGGAGCACCGCCAGGTGATGGTTGATCTCGGCTTCGAGAATCGGCGCGAGACACTGCGCTTCAATTATCTGGTGCTGGCCCTGGGAGGTATCACTGATCTTTCGCGTATGCCCGGCATGGGCGAACACGCCCTGCTCGCCAAAACGCTGGCCGATGCCTTCCGCGTGCGCAACCATGTGGTAGATATGCTCGAAAAGGCCGACGCCGAAGGCGACCCGGAGGAGCGGCGCAAGCTGCTGACCTTTGTGGTTGCTGGCGGTGGATTTTCAGGCGTGGAGGTGCTGGCAGAACTGGCTGATCTGGTGCATGACGCCTTACCGCATTATCGCAACATCGAGCGCGGTGAAGTACGTATGGTGCTGCTCCAGGGGCCAGACCGCATCCTGCCAGAAGTCAACGAAAGCCTGGCACGTTTTGCGACCAAAAAGCTGGCGAAAAAAGGTATCGAAGTCCGCACCAACACGCGCATCAAGGCGCTTACCCCTGACGAGGCCATCCTTGCGACTGATGAGCGCATCCCAACCCATACCTTGATTGCCACCATTGGCAACGTGCCCAATCCGCTGCTGGCCTCGATGCCCTGCGAGCACGACCAGCGCGGCGCATTGGTCACGAATGAATATCTGGAAGTGCCCGATTGCCCCTCCGTCTTTGCGCTGGGCGATAATGCTTCGGTGCCTGACCTGACCACCGGCGGGCGCTGCCCACCGACAGCGCAATATGCCATCCGCCAGGCGCGCTTTGCGGCCTGGAACATTCTGGCAACTATCAATGATCGCACTAAAAAGCCCTTTAAGTTTGCTGGGCTTGGTCAGCTTGCCTCGCTTGGACGTGGCTCAGCGGTGGCCCAGGTCTTCGGCATGAAGATTTCTGGCTTGCTGGCCTGGTCACTCTGGCGTGTGGTCTATCTCTCCAAGCTCCCCACATTTGAGCGACGCGCGCAGGTCACTTCTGATTGGATGCTGGATTTCCTCCTCCCACGTGATATTGTGCGGCTGCAAGTAGACCCGGCCAGTTCAATGCAGCGTCTGCACTTTGAGCCAGGCCAGGCCGTGATTCGTGAAGGCGACATTGGTTCGCGCTTTTACATGGTGATTCGCGGACAGCTTGAGGTGGTGCGCAAACGCTCAGGCGGAGAAGAAAAGCTGGCCCACCTCAAAGAAGGTGACCACTTTGGCGAACTAGCCTTGCTCAACCAGACCAGACGCGCCGCAACCGTGCGAGCCATTACCTCAGTGGACCTGCTTTCGCTGAATCAGCGCGATTTCCAGGCACTGGCGGATACCGGCCTGCTGCAACTGGAAAAGCTGGCGCGCGCCACAGCGGATGAATCGCCCACCAATGTGCCTTCGCCCAAAAAGGGCGCCCCCACCTGAGCAGGGCAGCGGGCTAAAGGTGCCTGTCTCTTGTCTGCTGCTGTATAATAGTGAGCGGATTACGAAACATAGGTAGCCATATCACCTGCCCGCGTATCTTCTCGTGAGTGCTTAGGGGGTAAGCTACCCTCTCCCCGGAAGGGGAGGGGCTTGTGATGGCTGGTTCATTGGAAGCCTGAAGCTTACCAGTCTCAGCCAGAGCACGGAGGCTATCGGGCTATGTTATCGGGAAGTGTTCACGTTCCGACGTTGGGGTGGCCGGTCCAGCCCCAACCGCTCGAACCTGGCGGTTAAACAGGCAAACGGGGTCGAGCCAGTGTCCTTTGGGGAAAGTACCGCCCGATAACGTTGACGAGGACCACCTTACCCGCGCAAGCGGAGTGGGTTGGCTGGTTCCCAGTAAAACCAGCCCCCGCAAGGGGCAGCAGGCAGACGGAGGTGCGGCTCCTCCCGATCACCTGAAGGTGATGGGTTTCCGCCGCGAAGACCTTTATGGAAGGGAAGGCGCGCCAATGGACGACTTCCGCTACACCAGCTATGCCCAGGAAGTCATCTTTGGCGCTGGCTCGCTTGCCCGGCTGGGTGAAACGGTAGAGCGTTTTGGCTGGCAGCGGCTCCTGCTGTGTTCCACCGGCTCCATGCAGCGCGGCGGCCACATCGCAAAAGTTGAGCGGGCGCTTGGCGCGAGGCTAATCTCCACCTATGCCAACGTGCAGCCCCACGTCCCAGAAAGCCAGGTAGCCGAGGTTCTGGAGCTTGCCCAGCAGCAGCAAATCCACGCGCTGATCGGTATGGGCGGTGGCAGCGCGATTGGTATAGCCAAAGCCATCAGCTTTACGCTGGAGGAACAGCGGTCTGGGCAGCCAACTCGCGTCCCTTTGCCAACTGATCAGCCCCTGGTGCCGGTTATCGCCATCCCCACGACCTACGCTGGCTCCGAAATGACGCCCGTCTATGGCGTCACGCATCAGAAAGACGGCATCACCCGCAAAATCACCGTCACTGACCCCAAAATTGCCCCCAGGCTCACGCTCTATGACCCGCTGCTCACGCTTGATCTGCCCCCACAACTGACCGCCTCTACTGGCATCAACGCGCTGGCACACTGTCTGGAAGCGCTCTATTCCATTACGCGCAACCCGCTTTCCACCCTCACCGCGCTGGGTGGTATCCGCGCGATCATGACCGCCCTGCCGCGCTGCTCTGCCGATGGGCACAATCTGGAAGCACGCGCAGAGATGCTGCAAGGCTCCTATCTGGCGGCAACAGCGCTGGCGCATGTCGCAATGGGGCTGCATCACGGCATCTGCCATGTGCTGGGCGGAACAGCAGGCGTGCCGCATGGCGTGGCAAACAGCATCATCCTGCCCCACGCCCTACGCTTTAACCTGGATGCTACGGCTTCAGAACTGGCCCAGGCAGCCGAAGCAATGGGCATTACTACCGCTGGCCGGAGCGCCAGCGCCGCCGCTAAAGAGGCCATCCAGCGCGTAACCGACCTGATCGGCCAGTTACAGGTGCCACGACACTTACGCGAGACAGGCGTCAGGGCAGGCGACTTGCCCCGCCTTGCTGAATTAGCGCTTCAGAGCCGCGCCGTGCAAAGCAATCCCAAGCCGGTGAAGGAGGCCGCGCCGTTGCTGGAACTCTTGCAAGCGGCATGGTAACATCCATCCAATCCCAGAAAGGAGGCAGGCGACCAGGATACCCATCCCGCGCGATCATTTTAACGACGAGCGTTTTCTTTGACCAAAGGAGGTTTCCCCACATGGGTGTCAACTCAATGGATTACAGCGGAAAAGATACCGTCCTTGATGTCGTGCGCACCGAGCGCGCTAAATTCTACAAGATCATTGACGACCCCAAAAACTGGCAGGTCCAGACGCGCTGCGACGATTGGGAGGTACGCGACATCGTGGGCCACATGATTGATGTCACGGAAGGGTACCTTTCGCGCTGGGACATGGCCCACAAAAAAGAGTCTGCCGGTGCGCTGGGCCTGGTCGTCATGGGCGAAACCCTCAACCGGGAGGCGCAAAAGTTCCGCAGCCTGCCACGCGAACAGGTGATTGCCCGCCTCAAAACCGATTCCGATAAGATGCTCACCATCTTCGATTCGCTGACCGCCGATGATTGGGGCAACTTCCTGGTCACGCACCCCTATATGGGGCCGCTGCCCACGTTCTTCTATCCAGCCTTCCACGTCATGGACTACGGCGTCCATACCTGGGACATGAACTGGGGTCTGGGCCACAAGCGCGCTAAGATGGACGAGCGCAGCGCTGGCGTGCTCGTGCCCTATATGTTCATCCTCATGCAGTATACAGTGGATGAGAAAACCGCTCAGGGCGTGGATACTGTGTTCGGCATTAAAGTAGATGGCGAGTGGGGCGGCCAGTGGCGTGTGACGGTCAAAGATGGAACATACAGCGCAGAGCCAGCCACCGATCTCAGCGGAACGCAAGCGCTGTTCCACTTTAAGGACGCCTCCGACTTTGTGCTGACGACCTTCCAGCGCTTCCCCGGTGGCGAAACAAGCGGCGACCCCAAAGTCATAGACCAGATTCGCCACCTGTTCTTCAGGATTTAACCAACACAACGGTTCAATTAAAGGCTTGTCTGCACCCGCTGTCCCCGGCGCGGTGGCCGGGGCTACGAGCAGGCCGCATGTAGCCCCGGCCTCCGCCTGCCCTTTGTTTTAGGGTGCCGGGGACAGCGGGCGCAGACAAGCCTTTCCAGGCGGAGGCATCCTCATGAGCAAAATCCAGACGCAAGGCGTCCACCATATCACCTTTGTCGGCTCAAATCGTGACAGCATCATTGATTTTTACCAGGAAGTGTTGGGCATGCCATTGGTGTTGGACCAGCCTAACCTGGACGTGCCAGAGGAAGAGCATCTCTATTTCGATACCGGCGACGGGCGGCTGATCACCTTCTTTGTGCGGCCCTCGCGCCAGAACGACCCCACGCCCAACCCGGAAGGTATTGGCAACCTGCACCATCTGGCCTTCACCGTCTCGCGGGCTGTCTATACGCAAGTCGCTAAACGGCTGGAGGAGCGTGGCATCTGGAACACCGGCCCGATTGATCGCGGCTTTATGGATTCCATCTATTTCCGCGACCCCAACGGTCAACTGCTGGAGATGGCCTGCTATAAGTTTGTGCCGCCGGAAGGCTACACCGTCGCGGATGTCCTGGCCCTGGCGCACCGTCTGCGCGTGGCCGAGGGCGTGGGCAATGTGCAGGACCGCCACCTGGCCGACGCCATCGCTGAACTTTCAGAGCGCCGCGCCCCAAAGCTGGTCCCCGAAAAGGTGTAACGCCAATGGCCTCCTTGGAGCAGGCGCGGCCTGCTGGTACGTTCTGGGCGCTGGCTTTGGATGCGCCATTGCCGCCAGCGTGCGCGCCACGAGTGGCCGCGCGCTTTGAGCAGGTTGGCCCGGAAGAAACGCCTGCCCTGACGCAAGCAATGGGCAAGCGGAGCCTGGTGCCTGTACAGCGACGTTTTGCCGCCGGAAAGCGCTGCTATGTTGCTCGCGTCGCTGAGGAAATTGCGGCCTATGGCTGGGTAACGTTTGATGAAGAGGTCATTGGCGAACTGCGCTTGCGCCTGCGCATGGGTCCAGGCGAGGCGTACATCTGGGACTGCGCCACGCTGCCTGTGTATCGCGGCCAGCGCCTCTATCCGGCGTTGCTAAGCCATATCGTCAGCGAACTGCGCGCCGCCGGGCTGCGGCTGGCGTGGATTGGCGCAGATACTGCGAACGTGGCCTCACAAAAAGGCTTCATCCTGGCAGGCTTTCAGCCAGTAATGGATTTCTTCCTTGCCAGCGCATCAGGAACCTACAGTCAGTTGCAGGGACGCCCCGGCGCCCCTGAAGGGATGGTACTGGCAGCACGCCGCGCAGTAAATAACGCTGAATAGTAACAACAGGCAACCGAGCATACATCTAGAGCAATTCTGGAGCTATCAGAAGAGGTGAGATAATGGCAACCTTCCAAAAGAAAAGCTTTACCACTCCCGACGAAAAGCGCACGACACCCAGAGCCACGACAGAAATCGTGAAATTGGGTGACAAGCCAGTGGCGCGAGTGACCTATGAACCAGGCTGGAGATGGTCCGAGCATGTCAAACCTATCGTTGGCACAGAGAGCTGTCAGGTGCTCCATGTTGGCTATGTGATTTCAGGACACATGCAAGTGGCGGTAAACGATGGCACCCAGGCCGACTTTGGTCCAGGAGATCTTGTGGTTATCCCTCCAGGGCACGATGGCTGGGTGGTTGGGCAAGAGCCATGTGTCTTCCTCGACTTTGGGCAAACAGGCATCGTGAAATAATCTGTCGCATAACTCCGTCACTCTGGCAAAGAGGTGAGTGTATGGCGCTGGTTACAACGGCTCCAGGGCCGCATCACGGCCAGCCTATTCTGGCTGCTGGCGAACCGTTAGATCAAGCGGGGGCTGCAATGGTCATGGTGCATGGACGCGGGGCTAGCGCCAGCGACATCTTGACGATAGCTGCTGAAGCGGCACAGCCCGGCTTTGTTTATCTCGCGCCCCAGGCAGCCGCAAACGCCTGGTATCCCAATCGCTTCATGGAGCCGATTGACAGCAACGAACCCTGGCTCACCTCCGCCCTGGCAACGCTGGAAGGCTGCCTAACACTGCTGGGGCAATCTGGTTTCGCGCCTGAGAAGATCATCATGCTGGGCTTTTCTCAAGGAGCCTGCCTGATGACAGAGTTTATAGCGCGCCATGCGCGGCGCTACGGTGGCGTAGTCGGCTTCAGCGGCGGGCTAATTGGGCCAGAGGGAACGCCCCGCGACTACCCAGGCTTGCTCGCGGGAACGCCCGTCTTCCTGGGGTGCAGCGATGTAGACCCACATGTCCCCAAAGAGCGCGTGCAGGAAACAGCCGGGGTGTTCCAGCAGCTAGGCGGACAAGTGACAATGCGTTTGTATCCAGGCATGGGCCACACTGTCAACGAAGACGAACTAGCTCACCTCCGACAGATGATGCAGGCCCTTCTCTCAGGGTCATAATACTTGCCGTGCCCCTGCTTTGAGGGGTACCTCCGGCTTCTAGCCGGTGAGCGCTTGCCCGCCAGGGACGGCGGGGCTACAAGCAGCAGGGTCCGGCCCGGAAATTTAGGCCGAGGCGCCGGAATAATGCCGCAGGCCAAACCACCAGAACCAGCGCGCAAACACCAGCAGGCCCAGCGTCAGCGCCGCCGCGCCCGCCACTAACTGCCATGTCAGCCGCCCGGTCAGCGCATCGGCAGGGATAGTCACCGCAAAGGCGATAGGAACAAGGAACGTCAGGCCAATCTGGAGCCATTCGGGGTAGATATTCACCGGCCAGCGCCCGGCCTGATACACGCCCTGGAACAACTCCAACACGTTATCCATCCGCACCAGCCAGAACGCGCCGGTCGTGATAATCAGCCAGAAGCAGTAGATCATCAACCCGCCCAGCACCAGCAACCCCGCAAAAAGCAGCGCGGGCAGAACGCCGATGCTGTTGTGCAACTGCACCACTGCAATCATCAGCACCACCGCGCCTACAAGAAAGTCCACCGTTTCCCAAATGCGCACCTCGCGCACGCTGACGATCACCTGCGAGTCGGCGGGCTTGGTCAGCGCGTAGTCCAGCGTGCCCTGCTGGATCTCATCGAGCAAGCGCTGCATATTCGGCTGGATGGTTGCCTTGATCAGCCCACCCATGAGGGTATAGACACCCAGCACCGCGAGCAACTGCGGCAGCGACCAGCCATCCAGCGTTGGCGTGTGGCTGAAGACCAGCGCCAGCCCTACCAGCCCAATGCCCAGCGACACCAGCGACTCAAAAAGCTGAATAAAGAAATTCACCCGGTATTGGAGTTCGTTCATCGTCCCAACCCGGAAGAACAGCCACATCAAACGGAACATGAACCTGCTCCTCTAGTTGCCCACCGACGAAAAGTGGCGCACGCCCGCTCGCCAGACCAGTTGTACAAGCAGCCAACCAATCGCAACCCACAGCGCCTGGAAGCCCAGCCCGCCCAGCAATTGCAGCGGCGTCAGGTTCCCAACCAGCGCCTCAATCGGGAAGCTGAAGGTCCACTGGAACGGCAGGAAATTGGAAAGCTGCTGCGCCCAGCCGGGCAAAAGCGAAAGCGGCACCAACCGCCCGGAAAGCAGCAGCTCAATCGCCATGTATAACTCAAAAATGGCGCTCACCTTCGTGGTCCAGAACGTAATCATCCCCAGCAGCCAGAGCGCCATTGAGCGAATCAGATACGCGCCCCAGATGGCTATAACAAAGACGCCAATCGCCAGCGGCGTTGCGGTAAACGTGGGATGGAAGATGAGCGTCAGCACTGTCGCAATTGGAATCCACAGCACCACATCCACCACTTTTGCCCCGGCAAAATACGCCAGATCATAGTGAATGGGGTGCATGGGGCGCAGCAGCAGCCCGGAAAGGTAGCCGTGCTGGATACGCGACTCCCAGCCATAGGGCGTAAAGACAATGTTGATATTGCGCACCAGCGTCCAGACGATGTAGTACGCGGCAAACTGCCCGGCGGTTAGCCCGCCTGCTGTCCCGCCAGACGCATTGGCAATCGTGGACCAGACCACCAGATAGATGATTGGCTCGGCAATCATGCCAATCATGTAGAAATACTGGGAGACGCGATATTGAAAGCCAGTCATGATGGCGATCTTCATCGTCTTGGTGTAGAAGTTCAGCATGTCCCTCATGACGACACCGCCTCCTGCGCAAAGACACGCTCGATCACATCCTCGATGGGCGGGTCTTCAATCGTCAGATCGGAAACGGGGCACTCGCTCAGCAGCAGCGCCGTCATGCGCGGCGTTTCGGCCTTGGGCACGCGCAGCTTGACCTGCGCGCCTTCTTTCTCAACAACGGTGCCATAGGTGCTGAGGTCAGTCGTGGGGTCTTCCAGCGTCACCACAATCGTCTTGTAGGCGGCAAAGCGCCCGGCCAGGTCGCTCAGTTGCCCATCAAAGAGCAGCTTGCCATGATGGATCACGATTACCCGGCGGCACAACGCCTCCACATCGGCCATGTAGTGGCTGGTCAGCAGCACCGTCGCGCCGTAGCGCTGGTTATATTCCGCGATAAACGTGCGAATGCGGCGCTGCATGGTCACATCCAGGCCAATCGTCGGCTCGTCCAGAAAGAGCACCTGTGGCCGATGCAAGAGCGCCCCGGCAATCTCCATCTTCATCCGCTCGCCCAGCGACAGGTTGCGCACCGGCTTATTCACCAGTTCGCCCAGGTCCAGCAGGTCAATAAATTCGTCGCGCGTGCGCTTGTAATCGCTTTCTGGCAGGTGATAGATCGCCCGGTTCAGATCAAACGAATCCATCGCCGGAATATCCCACTGCAACTGATTGCGATTGCCCATAATCAGCGTAATCTGGCGCAGAAAGTCCTTTTCCCGCTTGGAGGGCGTGTGCCCCAGCACGCTCACCTGCCCGCCAGTCGGATAGAGCAGCCCGGAAAGCATCTTGAGCGTCGTGGTCTTGCCCGCGCCGTTTGGTCCCAGGAACCCAACTATCTCGCCCGGTGCCACCTCAAAGCTGATTGCATCAACCGCTTTCACTGCCTTAAATTTGCGGCGCACCAGGCTGCGCAGGGCCGCGCCCAGGCCAGGCTCGCGCTCAGTCACGGAATACGTCTTACACAGGCCGCTCACCTGGATGGTGTGAGTTGGGCTGGACAATACGGCGCTCCTATCCAGAGGGACACTCATTCATACGGAAAGCTCGGCAAGGTCTACTCAGCATAACATATAAATGCCCGGCTGAAAATATCTGGCAAAACTGTTAAGCAAGCAACTCGCTTCTCCTACTTATACGTCCGTATACGATATATCCATAACGGATATATACAACAAAAAAGCAGCGCTGTCAAGAGATGAGGCGGGTTATAGAACCGCCTTGTTGACAAGCGCGAAAAAACCAGCCTACAATGCAGCCCAGTTGATCAGGAAGCTCCACAAGAAAGAGGAAGCTGTATGAATCAGGGTGCGCCAGTAACACGACTGGTAGCCGAATTGCCCGCAACAGTGCCGTTTGTTGGCCCGGAGGCCATTGAGCGCCAGAGCGGGCGAACCTTTATCCTTCGGCTGGGCGCCAATGAAAGCAACTTTGGCCCATCGCCCCGCGCACAGGCGGCCATGCAAGCCGCCATCGGGCGCGTCTCCAACTATGCCGACCCCGAAAACTACCTGCTGCGCGAGACGCTGGCCGAGCGGCTGGGCATCAAGCGCGAACAGATCGTTGTGGGCAGCGGCATTGATGATCTGCTCGGCTTGGTGGTGCGCGCGTTTATGGAGCGCGGCGATTACGCCGTCACATCGCTGGGCGCCTACCCCACGTTTAATTATCACGTAGCAGGCTTCGGCGCCCAGTTGGAGCGCGTCCCCTATCGCAACGACCAGAACGACCTGGAAGCATTGGCCGAGGCTGCACAGCGCGTCAAGGCGTGCCTGGTTTATCTGGCGAATCCCGATAACCCAACCGGCTCCTGGCATACTGCTACAGAACTGCATGCCCTGGTGGAACGGCTCCCCAACCAATGCCTGCTCATTCTGGATGAAGCCTATACCGAGTTTGCCCCGCCGGACGCCATCCCCCCAATCGCTGTGGAAGACCCCAGAGTGCTGCGCATGCGCACCTTCTCTAAAGCCTATGGCATGGCTGGCGCGCGCATTGGCTATGCCTTCGGGCCAGAATCACTCATCCAGGTGTTTGAGAAGATTCGGCTGCACTTCGGGGTGAATCTGCTGGCGGTAGAGGGCGCCCTGGCCTCGCTGGAAGACGATGATTTCGTGCAGAGCGTTGTCACGTCCGTCGCGGCAGGCCGAGAGGATTACACCCACCTCGCCCGCGAATTGGGCCTGGCGCCGCTGCCTTCGGCCACCAACTTTGTAACGATAGACGCGGGCGGATTCGAGCGAGCAAAGCATCTGGTGACAGCACTGGCGGCTGAGGGCGTCTTCATCCGCATGCCCGGCGTCGCCCCGCTCAACCGCTGCATCCGCGTGACGGTGGGCCAGCCCGCAGAACGCGCCGCGTTTGCCGAGATTTTCCGCCGCGTCTTGCCTGTTGTGCAAACCACCACACCAGCAGCCTGACCCTTCACAGCATGGCTCGTTTGTGGTATGCTACAGCACGGTTGTTCGATACATACTGCGAGTTGCGAAAGTGAGGCTTCACACATGCCAGCCAACAAACGTGGTCCAGAGCCAGGGTCCGAGCAAGCGCGTCGTGGCGGCCAGACGGTCAGCAAGAAGTATGGGGCGGAGTTCTATTCCCGCATCGGCAAGCAGGGCGGGGAAGCAGTGAAGGCCAGGCGCGGGCCGGAATTCTATGCCGAGATCGGGCGCAAGGGCGGCGAATCCACCAAGCGCCAGCATGGTCCCGACTTCTACTCCAAGATCGGGCAGAAGGGCGGCTCCGCCAAGCACGGCAAAACCAGATAGCCCCTTGCCCGTCTGAAGGACAGCGTACCTGCACTAGCAGCATCCCCGCCGGGGCACGTGTACCATCGGCTTCTAGCCGGTTCGTGCCCCAGCCGGGGATACACGGTATCAAACTTCATCATCCATATCCACGTCTTCGGCATCAAGCCGCGCCAGCCGCGCCTGATAGCGCCCACGCAGCCGATCAGACATCGGGGCGCCTGTCCCGCCTCGTCGCAGCAGCACAATCTCCGACATGATGCACAGGGCAATTTCAGCGGGCGTATTCCCGCCCAGATCAAGGCCAATCGGGGCGCGCACGCGCAGCAGTTGCTCGGCGGGAACGCCTTCATCGTGCAGCAGCTTATAGACGGCCCAGACGCGCCGCTGGCTGCCAATCATCCCGATATACGCCGCGTCTGAAGTGATGACGGCCCGCAGCGCCTCCACATCGTGGCTGTGGGCGCGTGTCACCAGCACCAGATGGCTGCGCGGCGTGATCTTGAGGCTGCCGAGCGACACTTCCGCGCCGCCCACGAGAATCTGGCGGGCCTGGGGAAAGCGCTCTTTGTTGGCAAACGAGGCGCGATCATCAATCACCGTAACCTCGAAGTCCAGCGCGTGCGCCAGATTCGCCAGCGGCACCGCGATATGCCCGGCGCCCACAATAATCAACTCCAGGCGCGGCAGAAACGGGTCAAAGAAGACCTCGGCCACGCTCCCAGACGGGCCAGCGTATTCCGCCACCAGCGGCGTACCCTGGCGCAGCGCCTTCAGCGCCGCCTCGCGGATGCTGCCTGTAGCCCCGGCCACCGTGCCGGGCATGCTGCCCTCGTCCAGATCAAGAGTGCCGGTTGTCTCGCCATCCTCTCGAATGAGCATTTGCGCGCCCAGACGGTCTTGCCAGGCGCCAGTAGCGTGAATCACGCTTGCCAGCACCGCGCCCTGATTGGCCGCCAGCGCCGCTTCTGCCGCCCGCGCGTACTGGTCCATCGGCAGTTCGATGGCTACAGGATGAAGCGCGCGCGACCAGGGCTGCACAAACACCTCGTAGGTGCCGCCGCAAACGCCCTCGCTGGTCAGCGCGATCTCTTCCGTCAGGTCCACGTAGACTGATTGGGGCCGCCCGCTCTCAATCGTCGCCAGGGCGCTGCGCCAGATTTCGGCCTCGCCGCAGCCGCCGCCAACTGTGCCGGTGATGGCGCCGCCGCGATGCACGATCATCTTGGCGCCTACCTCGCGCGGCACGGAGCCACGCCGCTTGACGATGGTCGCCAGCGCAACGGTTTCGCCCCGCTCTATCGCCTCAGCGAGTTCATGGAAGAAGGCGCGCATCAGGTTCTCCTGGGAGGTGTGATTGCTATTTCTTGGCCTTGATTTGACTACACCCGGTGTAAAGGGTGTAAAGGGTGTAAAGGGTGTAAACGCTCTAGCCTTACGTCTTCTTCATAATAATAAAGGGTATTTATTTATCAAGTATTACACCTTTTACACCTTTTACATTGTTTATGGTGGTACTATTCCGGCAGATATTCCCAAGCATTTACACCGTTTACACCTTTTACACCGTTTACAGCACTGGCATCTGGGAACGATATTTCACCCTGGCTTCTGACCCTCCAGATAGAGCATCGGGATGGTCATGCGCAGTTCGCCTGTAGCCCCGGCCTCCGCCGTGCCCTTCTGTCTTAGGGTGCCGGGCCGTTCCCCACCCGCACCGGCAGGGTCGCCGGTGCTACCCCTCAAAGCAGGGGCGCGGCCAGCGGCCAGCGCGTTGAGCCGCGCTTCCAGCAGGCCAAAGACCGCCGCTTCATCCTCTGGCGCCAGCACGCCGCGCCAGCCCTCCAGAAAGCCCAGCTTGGTCAGCCAATGGTTGAAGAACGCGCTGCCATCCAGATAGCGCATCTGGAAGCGGTCTTCTACCGTCTTTGCAATCGTAAAGCCAGCCCCCTCAAGAAGCTGGCACACGGAGGCTGACGTCCCCCGGTGCGCCTCCTGCGCCTGCAACCGCTCCAGGGCGTCGGTGTCGCGCAGTTCTGTCAGAACTTCCCGAAAGACATTGTAGAACTCTCGCATATGTCCCTGGAGGTTGGTCGTCAGCGCCAGCGTGCCGCCCGCCTTCAGCACGCGGAAGCACTCGGCCAGCGCCGCCTGCGGGTCGGCAAAATTATTCACGCCCAGATTGGAGACGACCAGATCAAACGACGCATCCGGGAAGGGCAGCGCCGCGCCATCCGCCTCCACAAGCTGCACATTCGGCAAGCCATAGACCTTGCGCTTGAGTCCCGCCCGTTCCAGCGCCTCTTTCCAGACATCCACCCCCACCAACTCGCACGACCTGCCCAGCATGTGTGCTAGCTCAAACAGCGGGAAGCCGGTACCGCAGGCCAGGTCCAGTACGCGCAGATTCCGGCGCAGTGGCAGATGCCGAAAGAGCAGTTCCCCAAAGCGTGCCGACCACAGAAACACCTCGTCATAGGCGGCGACCAGCTCCGGGTCGGCAAAATCGAGTTTGTGGCGCAGATAGTCCGTCATGGCACAGACGTTCCCATTTCCGCTGCTCACGCCAGCGCTAGCGAACGAATACAAACCAGTAGAGTATCGCCAGGGTAATCGCCAGAAACGCAATCCCAACGAGCGTGCGAACACATCCGCCCCCAGAGGTGCTGCGGCTCGCTGGCCTCCTGCGGCGCTGCTGTTGCAGCATGTGCTGCTGCTGCACCGCTTGCTGGTGCATCTGATGATGACGTTGCGCGGCTTGCTGCGCCTGCTGCGCTGCGCGTTGGGCTTGCTCTGCGGCTCGCTGGGCCTGCTGCTGCTGTTGCCAGGGTTGCATGCGTGCCTCCTTATCTTTTTCTGCTCACATTCTCGCTTGCTTAGTACGGCTTTTTATCCAACGCCGCCAGAATCTTCTCTGGCGTGATGGGCAGGTCACGGATGCGCACGCCCAGCGCGTCGTAGATGGCGTTGGCGATGGCTGGCGCGGGGCCATTGATCGGCACCTCCCCAGCGGACTTCGCCCCAAAGGGTCCGGTTGGCTCCGGGTCTTCGACGAGAATCGTCGTCATCTGCGGCATATCCAGCGTGGAGAAGACCTTGTAATCCACAAAGCCTGGATTGCGCACGCGCCCCACTTCATCCAGCTTAATCTCTTCGCTCAGCGCGTAGCCCAGCGCCATTGTCACCGCGCCTTCCACCTGGCCGCTCGCCAGTGTGGGGTTGATGGCCCGCCCCAGGTCCAGCGCGTTGACCATGCGCGTAACGCGCACCTGGCCCGTCTCGGTATCTACCTCCACCTCGGCAAACTGCGCGTAAAAGGGCGCGGGCGAATCTTTGATGGAGAAATCGCCCTTGCCCATAATCTGCTGGCGGTGGTTGCCGTAGAGCGTTTCAATGGCAATATCCGCCAGGGTGAGCTTCGTGGGTGCTTTCCCCGGCAGGGACGCCGGGGCTACGAGCGTCTGTAGCCCCGCCGACCCTGCCGGGTCGTTCCCCGGCACAGTGGCCGGGGCTACGAGCGTCTGTAGCCCCGGCGTCCCTGCCGGGCCGTCCCCATTAGCTGCCCAGATCACGCTGTCGTGAATATCCAGTTGGTCGGCGGGCGTGTTGAGCAGATCAGCCGCAACAACGAGAATCTGCCGCTTCACCTCCAGCGCGGCAAGCTGCACGCCCTTGCCGCTGATATACGTCGTGGACGAGGCATACGAGCCGTAGTCAAAGACGCTGATGTCGGTATCCGAGCCGTGCATCAGAATCTTGTCCAGCCCCACGCCCAGTGCCTCTGCCGCAATCTGCGCCAGGATGGTATCGCTGCCCTGGCCGATGTCCGTCGCGCCAGTCATCACATTAAAGGAGCCATCCTCGTTCATCTTGATGGACGCGCCGCCCAACTCGAACCCTGCTACGCCGCTGCCCTGCATGGCTGTCGCCACGCCGCGCCCGCGCCGGATATGCCCCTCCACTCGCTTGAGCGGTGTGCCCCAACCAAAAGCCGCCGCGCCGCGCTCCACGCATTCCCGCAGCCCACACGAATTAAACCGGCGATGATGGATGACAATATCGTCAATGGTTTCAGTATCAATTGGGTCGTAATCGCCCTTTTGCACGTGGTTCTGCTTGCGGAACTCCACCGGGTCCAGGCCCAGCGCGTGCGCGCATTCGTCAATGTTGCTTTCCAGCGCAAAGAAGCCCTGCGGCGCCCCGTATCCCCGGAACGCGCCAGCAATGGGCGTGTTCGTGTAGACGACATCGGCTTTGAAGCGGTAGGCTTTGGCGCGATAGAGGCACAGCGTCTTGTGGCCCGCCGCTCGCGTCACGGTAAAGCCATGCGTCCCATAGGCGCCAGTGTTCCCAATCGCGTGCATGTCAAACGCCAGGATGGTCCCGTCGCGCTTGAGGCCGGTGCGCAGGCGAATGAGCATGGGGTGTCGGAAACGCCCCGCGCTCATCTCCTCAGCGCGGGAATATTCCACGCGCACCGGCTGGCGCGTTGCCAGGGCTAGCGCCCCGGCCACCGGCTCCAGCAGCATCTCTTGTTTGCTGCCAAAGCCGCCACCCACGCGCGGCTTGATGATGCGTATCTTCGAAATTGGCAGCGCCATCGCTTCCGCCAACTGGCGGCGCGTGTGATAGGGCACCTGCGTGCTGCTCACCACGTTCAGCCGCTCGTAGCCATCCAGATAGGCCACGCAGATATGCGGCTCCAGCGCGCAGTGCGAAACGCGCTGCACGCGATATTCGCCCTCAACGATCACTTCCGCTTCTGCCATTGCCGCGTCAACGTCGCCGCGCTCCAGGTCTTCATGCCCCACGATATTATGGGTTGCGTCGTATATCTCGCCGTTATGTGTGCCATAGTTGGGATGATGCGTATCAGGCTCGTGGATTTGGGGCGCGCCGTCCTTCATCGCCTCCAGCGGGTCAAAGACGGCGGGCAGCACCTCATACGTCACCTCGATTAGCCCCAGCGCCTCCTCAGCCAGCGCGGGCGTTTCCGCCGCCACAAACGCCACCCAATCGCCCACATAGCGCACGCGCTTATCCAGCAAATACATATCGTAGGGGGACAGTTCTGGATAGGGCTGGCCTGCGGTGGTGTGCCGCACGCGAGGGACATCGCGCCAGGTCAGCACCGCGTGCACCCCCGGCAGCGCCAGCGCCTTGCTCGCATCAATGTTGAGAATGTTGGCGTGCGCGTGGGGCGAATGCAGAATACGCCCATACAGCATGTTGGGCATCTCGAACTCTGCCGCGTAGACCGGCGCCCCGCTCACCAGCGGGCGGGCATCCACGCGCTGTTCAGCACGGCCAACCACCGCCAGATCAGGCCGAATTACGACAGCTTTATCAGAAGTGGTAGTAGTCATAAGCGCCATCCTCAACTCTCCAGGGTAAACTGCTTGTAGCCCCGGCATCTTGCCGGGCAACCGTCGCTACCACACCGTTTGCGCTTGCCACGATTCACCGGCTAGAAGCCGGTGGTACAAGTAGACGGTTCACCTGTACCCCCGACCTCCGTGCTGGGCCGTGCCCCGCCAGGGTCGGCGGGGCTACGAGCGGACATGCTTCTGGAAAAACTCCCAGATCACCTGGCTGGCATCCATCTGGCGGCTGGTCTTGCCAACCATCGACACCGGCAAATATTGAAAGCCGCTCGGCCACGTATGCCCGCCGCCCTGCACGATATAAAATACTACCTGGCTTCCCTGCTGGCAGCCGCCATAGATGTTTTGTTGAATATGCGTCCCATCGTTCACTTTATCCGGCAAGTTGCTTGTGGCAGGCGTGGGATTGCAGCCATCAATGCTGGCCCAGCGCGCAGCCGTTTGCGGCGCCGTCAGCCCGCCCATAATCCCAATGGATGATGACCCTCCATTATAGGGAACAATCGGGTCGTCGGTGCCGTGAATGGTCAGTATGGGCACCGCTCGGACAGGCTTGCAGGCCAGCGAGAGAATGGTCGGCATGGTGGCGCTCACATCGGCAAACGCCGCAAACGGGCTGGAGGGTTGGCATGCCAGATACTCCACAAACAGCCCGCCGTTGGACATGCCTGTCGTGTAGATGCGCTTCTGGTCAATCTTGAGGTCTTTCTCCAACTGCGGCACCAGGGCGTTAATAAAGCCCGGATCATCCACGCCGCCCAACAAGGGCGCTTTCCCAAACGCCCAGCGCCGGTTGAGGCCATCGGGATAGACCACGATGAATTTCTGCTGATCGGCCACCGTGTTCATGTGCGTCAGCGCGACCATCCCAGGGCCATCTCCACCCAGGCCATGAAAGACCAGCACCAAGGGCAGGCTCTGCTGCCCATTATAGGCTGGCGGCAAATGGACATGATAGGTGCGCTGCTGCCCGTCAAACGTCAGCGTCTTCGCGTAATCGTGTTGACCTGAATACGACGCGCCAGCCGTCCCCCGCGAACACGCAGCGAGCGCAACAGAAGAAAGAAGCAACAAGATTTGTAAGAGCTTTTTCATACTTACTTACTCGCTCGCCTGCTGCATCATCTTCGCCGCACGCAGCGCCGCCTCCACTGGCTTCACATATCCGGTGCAGCGGCAGATGTTGCCCCCCAGGGCTGCTCGCACCTCCGCCTCTGTCGGGTCGGGCTGTTCTTGCAAGAGCGCGTATGTGCGCATGATCAGGCCCGGCGTGCAGAAGCCGCACTGCGCTGCGCCAGCCTGCGCAAACGCCTCTTGAATGGGGTGCAGCTTTGCGCCCCGCGCCAGCCCCTCAACAGTCAAGACCTCTGCGCCCTCGGCCTGCGCCGCCAGCATGCAGCAAGCGTTGACCGATTCGCCATTGAGCATGACGCCGCACGCGCAGCAATCGCCCGTCCCACACACCAGCTTTGTCCCCTTGAAATTATGATGATGCAGCGCCTCCAGCAGCGTCTCGCCCGGCTGCACGCGCCAGTGCTGCGCCCGGCCATTCACTGTTAATCTCATCTCAATGTCTGTATGTTCAGGCATGGCGCCAGTCCTCCGGGTGGGGCGCCAGCCCTGCCGCCTGGCGCAGCGCCCGCAGCGTGCAGACGCCGCTCATGCGCCGCCGATATTCAGCGGACGCGCGTTGGTCGGTGATGGGCCGCGCTTCCTCAGCCGCTTGTGCGGCTGCTTCTCGAAACACCGCTTCGGTGGGTGGCCGACCCTCCAGCAGTGCCTCAGCAGCGCGAGCACGCAAGGGGATGGGAGCTACTGCGCCCAGGACCACACGCGCCCTGCTGATGGTGCCCTTCTGGATGGTCAGGGCCACCGCCGCGTTCACCATCGAAATGTCCTCTGCCGTCCGCACCAGCTTATAAAAGCCACCGCGTGTCTCTGCCTCTGGCAGCGGGATATGAAACTCGACAAGGATTTCGCCCGGCTCGCGTACTGATTTCGCCGGGCCGGTGAAAAAGTCGCCCAGGGGGATGCTGCGTCTGCCCGCTGGCCCATGCAGCACCACCTGCGCATCCAGCACCAGCAGCGTTGGTGGGGTATCTGCCGAGGGCAGCGCTGACGCCGCGTTTCCGCCCATTGTTGCCATGCGGCGAATATTGGGAGAGGCGCACAGCCCCGCGCTTTCCGCAATGATACCGTCGGCTACTCTTTGCAACAGCGGCACTGTGGCAGCCTGGTACATCGTAGCGCCCGCGCCAATCACGATGATCCCGCGATGGCCTGGCTCGTCTGGGCCAGAGATTCCAGCCAGCCCCAGATCGCGTATATCCACTGCTTCCTGCACGCCCATCATATAGCGCGGATTCACCAGCAAATCAGTCCCGCCAGCAATGACGGTGCGGCCCGCTCCTGGCTCTGCCAGCAGCTTGACCGCTTCTTCAATGCGTTTGGGGCGATGATACGCGCGGATTTTCAGCATGGGCTGCGCTCCCTGAAAGAAGGCTTCATCAAAATCCAGAAGATGGGCGCTTGAAAATGAGGAAGCCCTCATCAGATGAAGCGGCCAGTTCCCATCCCTGTTGACCTAACCAGTTGGAATACTCATGCAGCGTCATCCTTTGCCAGCCCTGTAGCTCCTGACCATTGCTGTATCTGGGATGGGGCTTTTCGTTATCGTCGTAGTCCAGTTCCACATACAAATACTCCCAATTGCTCATCCAATTGCCTCCTCAAGCGCATCACGCCTGCTTTTCTTCTGCCAGGTTGAGAAAATATAACAATGCTTCCAGCACGCCGCCAGCAATGGCCCGCGACTTATCGGAGATGCTGAAGCAGTGTTCACGTCTGGCACGCGGGTCAATATCGCCAATCTTCATCCCCTTGGGAACGACCAGCCCTTCATGCACCAACCCGCGCAATACCCCGCTAATCGCTGCTGTAACAGGCGTATCTGCAACGGTTGCCACTGTCTCACCCATGTTGACTGAATCGCCAATGGCATGCCAGGGCACCAACGGGCCACTGGCAGGCGCACGCAAGAGCCGCTTAATCGTGGCGCCGCCTATCTCGCCGGGAACGCCAGTATTCGCCTCAGCGCACCCGCTCAGATAGACGCGCCCCAGGTTGTGCCCGCGATTCGTCTCGACCACCGAGTGGGCATCTACGCCCGCCTCAAAGCCTGGCCCCAGCGCAATAACCACCTGCGCGTCGGTCAGATGCGTACCAGTGTTGCGCTTCACCAATGTCGCATCTACTAACGCCACTGGCTTGAGCGTCGGCCAGAGCGCGCCCTGCGGGTCAACCAACACCGGCACTTGCCCACGCGCCAGTGCTGCCCTGGCTTCCTCGCTGCTCTCCACCCGAACGCCCGTCAGCCCCTCAATGGTGATAGCGCCAGTATACACCGCTTCGGCAAAAGCCACCGTTCTCCGCAGCGCCAGCGGTTGAGGCAGTTCCGTCGCCAGCACCGAGAAGCCCGCTCGATGCAGGCGTTGAATTGTTCCGCTTGCCAGATCGCCAGCGCCTTTGACTACGACCAGCAGGTGCTGAAACATCGTCACCTCCATCCTGCCAGACGCATTGCCTCAGTGATGCGCTGCCCGGCATCACACACCGCGCGAATAAACTCCTCCTGGCGCGGGTGGCAGCGCTCACTCGGCCCACCCACCGAGACGGCGGCGACAATCGAGTTCATCTCATTAAAGATCGGCGCGGCAACCGCCTCGACGCCCTGCTCCAATTCTCCACAGGAAATGGCGTAGCCAAGCGCCCGCACCTGATGCAGTTCTTCAAAAAGCTGGCGCTGATCTGTGATGGTCTGCTCCGTATATTGCCTGAGCGGTTTCTGCTTGAGCAGTTCGCGTACATGCCCTTCCCACTGATACGCCAGCAGCACCTTGCCAGTGGAAACGGCGTGCGCCGGGAGCCGCTGCCCTGGGATATTGACCTCGCGCACAAAATAGTACGAATCCTCGTTGTCAATGATTACTGCGTCCAGGTGTTCCAGCACCGCCAGATGCACCGATTCGTGCGTCTGGTCGCGAAGTTCCAGCAAGATTGGCCGGGCCACCCGTCGCACCGTGTTGGCGCTGAGCAGGCCCGCGCTTAGTTCAGCTACTCGAAAGCTCAGTTGATATTTGTGGCTATCCTCATCCTGCACGACCAGCCCCTCATCCATCAAGGCACCTAGAATGCGGTGCAGCGTAGATTTGGGCAGCCCGGTCAATTCGGCAAGCTCGGTGAGGCGCAGCAGGCTCCTGCCCTGAAAGGCGGAAAGCACCGCCGCCACACGATGCACCGTCTGTACTGTCGTATTTTGCGTGCTCGCGCCGTGTCGCATAGGCCGCCTCGCCGTTTTGTTCCATCTAGTGGAATCTTGTTCCATTTCTGTTCTGTTGAGAGTATAGTAGCTTGCAAAACACCTGTCAAGAGAGATGGCTGGCGAATAAATTCGCGCCTAAGGTGCCCAGGGCCACGAAGTCCGCCTGCGCGGACTCCCATCCGTCCCAACCCGCGCAGGCGGGTTTTGTGGCTGCCTCTGGCCGCCCATAGGCGCGGCGGTGCCCCTGTTCTTCACAGGGGTTTTAACCGCCAGCTTTGGAGGTGTCCCGCACATGGAACTCGCTCGAAGAATACAGGTGGCGCGTGGCGAGGAGCCAGGCGACCTCATACTGCGCAATGGTCAGTTGGTCAATGTCTGCTCTGGAGAAATCTATCCTGCCGATGTCGTCATCGTAGATGGAACCATTGCCGCCATCGGGCAGCCCGGCCAATATAGCGCTCCTGAAGAGCGCGACATGGGCGGGCGCTTCCTGGTGCCAGGGTTGATTGATGGGCACATGCACATCGAAAGCACGATGATGACCCTGGCAAACTTTGCGCAGGTCGTCGTCCCACACGGCACCACCACCGTGATCATTGACCCGCACGAATACGCAAATGTGATGGGCGTTGAGGGCATCCGCTACGCGCTGGCCTCCGGGCGCAACCTGCCGCTTACCGTCTATGCCGTTCTTTCTTCGTGCGTGCCTGCCTCCCCGTTAGAAAGCCCAAAGCAGGTGCTTACCGCTGCTGATTTGCTGCCACTGCTGGAGGATGATCGCGTGCTGGGGCTAGCCGAGATGATGGACGTACCCGGCGTGCTGCATGCCGACCCGCAAGTGCTGGCAAAGATCGAGGCCACCAGAGCGCGCCGCCGCGTCGTGGATGGGCACGCGCCCGGCGTGCGCGGGCGCGACCTGAACGGCTACGCCGCCGCTGGCATCATGTCCGACCACGAAAGCACCACCATCGAAGAAGCCCGCGAGAAGATTCGCCTGGGCATGTGGCTGATGGTGCGCGAAGGCTCAGCGGCGCGCAACCTTGAAACGCTGCTGCCACTCATCAAAGAACTGCGCCCACCGCGTGCCTGCTTTGTCACCGATGACCGCGACGCGGTAGACCTGGCAACGCGCGGGCACATTGACTCGATGGTGCGCATGGCGATTGCTGGCGGCCTGGAGCCAATGCACGCCATTCGCATGGCAACGCTTAACACCGCTCAGTATTTTCGGCTGGATGATCGCGGCGCCATCGCCCCCAGCTACGTAGCCGATATTCTGGTTGTTAGTGATCTGGCGCACTTCGATATTCAAGAGGTCTACAAGGATGGGCGGCTTGTGGCCCAGCAGGGCAAGCCGCTCTTTGCGCCACGCACCGAACAAACAACAGCCGCAGCAAACACGGTCAAGACTGGCACCATCGCCCCAGAGAAGCTGCGCATTCAAGGGCACGCGGGCGAAGTCGCCATCATTGGCATTGAGCCAGGGCAGATCACCACGCTGCATCTCATCGAATCCGCGCCCATTCACAATAGCGAAATCGTGCCGGATGTCTCGCGTGACCTGCTCAAGCTGGTGGTAGTCGAGCGACATCACGCCAGCGGGCGTGTGGGGTTAGGGTTGGTCAAAGGTTTTGGGTTGAAGAAGGGCACGATTGCCTCCACCGTTGCCCACGACGCGCATAATCTCGTAATCGCTGGCACCAACGATGCAGATATTCTCATCGCCATTCAAGCGGTAAACGAGATGGATGGTGGCTTTGTGCTGGTTGTAGATGGGCAGGTGCAGGCCAGTGTGCCGCTGCCACTTGGCGGACTGGTTTCTCCGCTGCCAGTGGAGCAGCTTGCGCAAAAGTTGCAGGCGCTCGATCACGCGGCTGCCGCGCTGGGCTGCACGCTGGAGCATCCCTGCATGACGCTCAGCTTCCTCAGCCTCTCGGTCATTCCCTCGCTGAAGCTGACCGATCAAGGGCTGGTAGATGTAGCTGCTGCGCGCATCTTGCCGCTGCAAGGGTAGAAGGAAAACAATCATGCTCCTCAACGTCACAGAATACTATCGCCCAGACACGCTGGAAGAAGCCTTGCAACTGCTCAGGCGGCCTGGCGTCAAGACCGTGCCGCTGGCGGGCGGCACGCTGCTGGTCGGCCAGCGCGACGACTCGGTGCAGGCCGTCGTGGACCTGAAAGCGCTAGGCCACAACACCATCCAGGAGCAGCAAGGGCGCATCCACCTGGGCGCGATGGTCACGCTGCAACAGCTTGTTGAGTCACAGCTGGCGCAAGAAATTGCTGATGGTATCCTCGCCAAAGCCGCCAAAAGTTCAGCGGCGCGGCTCATTCGCAACGCCGCAACCGTTGGCGGGACGCTGGCCGCTGGCCCCGCTGCCCATGCTGACCTGGCCGTAGCATTGGCCGCCCTCGGCGCGCAGGTGCATCTTGTTGGCGTAGCCGAGCGCAGCGTGCCAGTCGAAGAGGTGTTTGCCCAACGTCAATCAGACGAATTGCTAACCGAGATAAACTTCCATCGGCCTGCCGCCCATGCTGCGGGCGCATTTTTGCGCGTGGCACGCGCACCCGATGATGTTGCCCTGGTGCATGTGGCTGCACTGGTGCAGATGGAGGGTGGAGTATGCCAACGAATACATCTGGCTGTTGGTGGCGTGGGAATGTCTCCTGTGCGTCTGGATGCCGCAGAAACGGTTCTGTATCAACAAGCTCCAGATGAAACACGCATAGCCGCAGCCGTAAGCGCGGGGCTGGCCGATTTCAACCCGCCGCCCGACTTCCGCGCCAGCCCAGAATATCGCAAGGAGATTGCAGGGGTACTGGCGCGGCGTGCGTTGCAGCAATGCGCCGATGCAGCACGATGGAAGCAGCTTATGGGCAACCAGGGCAGCTAGAGAGAAGCGAGCCATGTCAGCAGAGGCGAATAAAGCGCTCATTCGCCAACTGATCGAAGAGGTGATTAACCAGGGAAACCTGGCGCTGATAGATGATCTTTTTGATGCTGCTTTTGTTGATCGCTCAGCACCCGATCAGCCGCCCGGCCTGGCAGGAGTCCGTGAGTATATTGCTGCCGCGCGCGCGGGCTTCCCTGATCTGCATGCCAGCATCGAAGACCTGATTGCTGAAGGTGACAAGGTTGTTGTGCGCACCACCTGGCGCGGCATGCACCAAGGAATGTATGAGGGGGTTGCGCCAACTGGCAAGCAGGTAACACGAACCATGATTCAGATTTTTCGTGTGACAAACGGGAAGCTGGCTGAGGAATGGAACGAAGGACCAGGATTATTGTTGTAAGGAAGTAACTATGTCGTCATTTTCCGATCAGAAGTATCTGCTCAACGAGCAATACAAAGACGCCTCAAATCTGAACGCGCGCATTCTGTTGCACGCGCGCTTCAGCACCAATAAATATGGCTGGCACAAGTGGCTGTTTGACCAGTTTCAGATTGCTCCAGGCAGCCGCGTGCTGGAGCTTGGCTGCGGGCCAGGGCTGTTCTGGGCCAGCAACCGAGAGCGCATCCCCGCTGATTGGCAGATTACTCTTTCCGACTTCTCATCTGGCATGCTTGAGGCAGCGCAGCATACCCTCGCGCAGATTCAGCATCCATTCACCTTCCAGGTGATAGACGCCCAGGCCATCCCTTTTGACGATGCTAGCCTGGATGCCGTCATTGCCAACCACATGCTTTATCACGTCCCAAACCGGCCCAGGGCGCTCTCTGAAATTAGGCGCGTCCTCAAACCTGATGGGCGTCTGTATGCTTCAACAATAGGGGAGCAGCACCTTAAAGAGTTACAAGCGCTGGGCCGTCGCGTCTTTGTGGCCTATACCTCTGGCCTGGAAGCCACCCCATTTTCGCTGGAAAATGGCGCGGCGCAGCTTGCTCCCTACTTCTCTTCCGTCACACTCAGCCGTCTGGAAGGTGAACTCGCCGTCACAGAGAGCCAGCCGCTCATTGATTACATTCTTTCTGGCAAAGGAGCGCGTGTTTTTGTTGGCGAGCGGCTGGAGCGGCTGCGCTTGCTCATCGAGCAAGAACTGGCCGAGCAAGGGGCAATTCACATCAGCACAGATTCCGGGCTGTTTATAGCACACAACTAATCTCTTCTAGTAAGGGAGCGTGAGATATGCGGATTGGCCTGACGATCAACGGAATAAAGCGCTCGCTCGATGTTGAGCCAAACGCGCCATTACTGGATGTGCTGCGCCGCGAAGGACTTCAGAGCGTCAAGCATGGCTGCGAGACGGGCGAATGCGGTGTCTGCGCGGTGCAGGTGGACGGCGTGCCCAGAAACGCCTGCGTGATGCTGGCCGCGCAAGCCGACGGCGCGAAGATCACCACCGTTGAGGGCATCGGCAGCCCGCGCCAGATGCACCCCATCCAGCAAACGATGGCCGATAACGGCTCGATTCAATGCGGCTTCTGCATTCCGGCAATGGTCCTGTCGGCGCAGGCGCTCCTGAAGGACATCCCCAACCCAACCGATGAGCAAATCCGCGATGCCATCTCCGGCAACCTGTGCCGCTGTACCGGCTACGTCAAGCCCGTACAGGCCATCCAGCGCGCCGCTGCCATCTTGCGCGGCGAAGCGCCAGCCCCTGCCTTTGGCGATAGCGAAGTATGGACCCCAGGCAGATCAAAAGAGCGTGGTAGCGATGAAGGAGAAGGGCACTCCAACCAGGGCGGCGCGGGTGGCCGCGCCCAGCCCGGCACCCAGGATGATGCAGGCGACGGCACAGAAACCAGTGTCTCTACGCTGACCAAAACATCGCTCAAGACTGTTGGCAAGCCAGAGCGCAAGGTAGACGCGATTAAGCTGGCAACGGGCAAGCCTTGCTTTGTGGATGACATCGAACTGCGCGGCATGCTCTACGCCGGGCTGCTCACCAGCCCACATGCCCACGCGCGCATCCGCACTATTGACGCCTCCAAAGCCAGGGCGCTGCCAGGTGTGCATGCCGTCCTGACGTACAAAGATATTCCGCGCATCCCCTATACCACCGCCGGGCAATCCTGGCCGGAGCCAGGCCCCCATGATCAGGTCAGCCTGGATAACGTCGTGCGCTTTGTGGGTGATCGCGTGGCAGTGGTGGCAGCCGAAACGTCGGAGATTGCCCAGCGCGCGCTTGATCTGATCGAAGTGGATTACGAGGTGCTGCCCGCCCTGCTGGACTCGCGCCGCGCAATGGACCCCGACGCGCCACGCCTGCATATGGAGCCGGACTCGTACCATATCCGCGACGCCTCGCGCAATCTGGCGGCGCGCATCGAAGCCAACATTGGCGACGTAGACCGGGGCTTTGCCGAGTCTGACCTGGTTGTGGAGGGCGAATATATTGTCCCGCAGGTGCAGCAGACGCCGCTGGAGCCGCACATCGTCATCACCTATTGGGACGAAGACGAGCGCTTGATTGTCCGCACCAGCACCCAGGTGCCGTTTCACGTGCGCCGCATCATCGCGCCCGTGATTGGCCTGCCGCCGCGCCGCATCCGCGTGATTAAGCCGCGCATTGGCGGCGGCTTTGGCGTCAAGCAAGAGGTGCTCATCGAAGACCTGGCCGCGCATCTGACTATCGCCACCGGCAGGCCCGTGCGCCTGGAATATACCCGCGCGCAGGAGTTTCAGAGCAGCCGCTCCCGCCACCCGCAGATTCTCCGCATGCGTACCGGCGTCAAGCGTGACGGCACCATCGTTGCCAACGAGATGCGCGTGCTGGCAAATACCGGCGCCTACGGCACGCATGCCCTGACCGTCCAGAGCAATACCGGCTCCAAGTCGCTCCCGCTCTATCGCTCGCCCAACATCCGCTTTATTGCCGATGTTGTTTATACCAACCTGCCCCCGCCGGGCGCCTTCCGGGGCTACGGCGTGCCACAGGGCATCTTCGCGCTGGAGAGCCATATAGACGAGGTGGCAAAGGCGCTGGGGATGGACGCGATTGCTTTCCGGCAGAAAAACTGGATACGCGAGGGCGACGAGAACCCGCTTTCCGTCGCGCTGGGCGAAGGCAAAGAGGGGCTAGTGCAGGTCATTCAAAGCTGCGGCCTGCCGCAGTGCATCGAACGCGGCAAGGCGGCCATTGTCTGGGACGCCAAACGCGGCAAGCCCGGCGAGGGGCGTGTCCGGCGCGGCGTAGGCGTGGCGATTGCCATGCATGGCACCGCCATTGCCGGGCTGGATATGGGCGCGGCCAGCATCAAGATGAACGACGACGGCTCCTTTAACGTGCTGGTGGGCGCAACCGACCTGGGCACCGGCTCGGATACCGTGCTGGCGCAGATTGGCGCGGAGGTGCTGGGCGTGCCTGTCTCGGACATCATCATCTATTCGTCCGATACCGACTTCACGCCGTTTGATACCGGCGCCTACGCCTCCAGCACGACGTATATCTCCGGCGGCGCCGTCAAGAAGGCAGCAGAGCAGGTGCGCGAGCAAATCTGCGAGGTGGCCGGACGCATGCTCAACGCGCCGCCCGCCCTGCTGCGCCTGGAAAACCGCCGCGTCTACGCGCCCGATGGCCGCAGCGTCAGCCTCTCCGAAGTGGCGCTGCGCTCGCTGCATGTGGAGTTCCAGCACCAGATCATGGCAACCGCCTCTATGATGACCTACGATTCGCCGCCGCCCTTTGCCGCGCAGTTTGCCGAGGTCGAGGTAGATACCGAGACGGGCGAAGTGCGCGTCGTCAAGATCGTTTCGGCGGTGGACTGCGGGCGCGCGATTAACCCGGCCACCGCCGAGGGCCAGATTGAGGGCGGCGCAACGCAGGCGCTTGGCTATGGTGTCTGCGAGGAGATGCGCTACGACGAGCAGGGCGCTCTGCTGACCACCGACTTCACCAGCTACCATATTTTCCGCGCCGACGAAATGCCTGCGATGGAAACGATGCTGATTGAAACCAGCGACCCCTATGGCCCCTATGGAGCCAAGGCCGTTGCCGAAATCCCCATTGATGGCGTAGCCCCGGCCATCGCCAACGCCGTTGCTGATGCCCTGGGCGTGCGCGTCCACGAAGCGCCAATCACGCCAGAGCGCGTGTGGCGGGTGCTGAGAGAAGCAAGCGAGTAGAAGGAGGCGGCTCATGGCGCAATGGGAGGTTTGTCGTGTGTTAATGGGATACTGGAAACACCAGCAATCTGGGAAGCAGGATGTCAAGGTTTTTGTTGACTACTTTAGCCCAACTGGGGTTATCACTAAGTTCCCGGCAATTGATTCATTTGGGCAAGTGATCGGTGTTTTGAGCGCCGCAGAATGGGAACTTGTTAATGTGCAACATAGGCTATACACAACTGACTCATTCGGGGTTTCAACGATTGTGGGGGGACAAATGACAGGACTATGGTACCCACATCCCAGCGGTGGATTTATGCTCCAGTTTGAAGGGGCCAATATAATAGCCTACTTCAAGCGCCCTATACAGGCCGGGCGCAACATTGATGATGCACTCTGACGATGTAGGCGCGGAGGCGCCTTGCCGCTAGAGTAGGTGTAGGAGGCACTAGAAAAGCACATGCTTGTACGTAAGCTCACAGAAGATGACTTAGACGCGCTTTGGGGCATCCGTTTGCGCTCGCTTCAGGATAACCCGGAAGCATTCGGCTCAACCTACAAGGAAACGCAGCAGCGTGGCAAAGAGAGCTTTCGACAGCGCCTTCGACAACCACACACAGAAACCTTTTATATCGGCGCATTTGAGGAGGAGCATCTGGCGGGAATTGTCGGATACTACCGGGAATCAGGAACAAAGGACCAGCATAAAGGCTACATCGTCAGCATGTACGTAGCACCCGAACAGCGTGGGCGTGGCGTCGGCAAAGCGCTCTTAGCTGAGGCCATCGCCCAGGCGCGCACCGTACCAGGGCTTGAGCACCTGCTGCTGTCTGTCGTCACCAGCAACGCTGCCGCGCGTCGTCTCTATCGCTCGCTCGGCTTTGAAGTGTACGGATTGGAGCCGCGTGCTCTGAAACATGGTGATCAATATTGGGACGAAGAATTGATGATCTTGCGCTTGCGTTGAACCAACGGATGAGCATTGTGGAAACATCAACTTCATTCGATGAGAACAGTATGCCAAACGCAATTGCCAGGTTAATTGATCTGGTAGAGCAGGCTTACGCTGTAAAAGTAGCATCACTACAGCCGCTTAACAGGCTTAACGATAGCTCTGGCAAGCTCATCTGCCGGGTGAAGCTCAGCGGAGGGCATTGCTTCATACTTCGGCTCTACCCAGCAGCGAACGCTGGCGATGTTGCACAGGGCGTTGCAGCGATGCTCCTATTTTTGGAGGAACAAGACTATCCAGCCGAACGAATCATACGGCCTGAAGAGAAGGCTGCCCTGGTTACAACGCCTGATGGTTCCCAACTGCTAATGACCACCTGCGTTGAAGGCACACCAACTGATTATTCACCCACGACCTTACACGCGCTTGGGGCAACGCTAGGAAGGCTTCACGCTTTACGTCCAGGTTCTGAGGTATCGCTGCCGCTGGCAGCGATGCGACCAGTAAATGAGATTCCCTGGGCAGCAGGGCAGCTTACCAGGGTTGAGGCACAGGTGCCCGCAAGCCTTCGATCTCGCTATGAGATGATTCTGGCAGCATTGCACGCTGTTGACTATTGCGAAGACTTGCCCAGGGTGCTCATCCACAACGACTGTTTCCCAGGCAACAGCGTTTGCACCGCAGCGGGAGAAGTGGTGCTGATTGATTGGGAAGGCGCTGGATTTGGGCCAGCCGTGCTGGATGTCGGGTTTTTACTGATCTCTTGCGAGAGTGCATCTCCCTGGACGCCGCCTTTTCCTCCTGATCCGAAACGGGTCGCTGCCGTCATTGACGGGTATTGTCAGCATCATCGCCTGGCGCCTTCAGAATTGGATAAGCTACCAGATGCTATTCGCTTTCGGTCCATTGTCTATGGGGCTGTTAGCTTTGCTGAAACCATAGCCTCTGGGGAAGATGAGCCGAACTGGTGGTGGTGGAGATATTCCGCTGCGGAAGAAGTTGCTGAGCGGGCGAGAAAACAGTTTGAATCATACCTTTAGCTTGCATACATCAGAGAAAATAGGCGAAAGGAGCAGCGCACATGCCCGACACCCTTATCGCCAACGCTACCATTGCCACGCTGGGGCAGCGCAACGAACTCATTGAGAACGGCGCGCTGCTGGTGCAGGGTGGGCTGATTGCGACCATTGGCGCGTCGGCTGATCTGCGAGCAGAGCATTCTGGCGCCGATGTGGTGGATGCGCGCGGCGGGCTGGTGCTGCCTGGCTTTCTCTGCGCCCACACGCATTTTTACGGCGCCTTTGCGCGGGGCATGGCCCTCCCTGGCGAGCCGCCCAAAAACTTCCTTGAGATTTTGCACAGCCTCTGGTGGCGGCTGGATAAGCTGCTCACCCATGAAGACACCCGCGCCAGCACCAATATGTTCCTGGTGGACGCCATCCGGCACGGCGTCACCTGCGTGATAGATCACCACGCCAGCCCGAACGCCGTTGAGGGCAGCCTGGATGTTATCGCTGATTCAGTGGAGCAGGCGGGCATTCGCGCCTGCCTCGCCTACGAAGTCTCTGACCGCGACGGGCCAGCCATCACCAAAGCGGGCATTCAGGAAAACGAGCGCTTTATTCGCGCGCTGCACAGCCGCCCATCCGCCAGGCACGGCTTGCTCGCGGGCAGCTTTGGCCTGCACGCCTCGTTTACCCTGAGCCATACGTCGCTGGAAGCCTGCGCCGCGCTGGGCGCCGCGCTGGGCGTCGGCTTCCATGTGCATGTGGCGGAAGATGCCAGCGACGAAGACGACAGCCTGACAAAGTATCACGTGCGCGCCGTCGAGCGGCTGGAGCGCAACGACATTCTGGGGTCGCTGAGCATCGCTGCCCACTGCGTGCATGTCAACAGCAGCGAGATCGGGCGGCTGGCGCACACGCGCACCAACGTGGTGCATAACGCTCGCTCCAACATGAACAACGCGGTGGGCGTCGCGCCCGTCAAGGAGATGCGCGAGGCAGGCGTCAACGTCGGGCTGGGCAACGATGGTTTCAGCATGAACATGCTGCAAGAGATGAAAGTCGCCTATCTGCTGCCCAAGCTGGCCGGGCGCGACCCGCGCCTGATGCCGGGCGATGTCATCATGGACATGGCTTTTGCCCGCAACGCCCGCATTGCCGAAGCCGTCTTTCGGCCCTTCGCAGACATCCCAGCGCATTTCTTTGGCGAGCTACGTCCCGGCGCGGCAGCAGACCTGGCAATTTTGGACTACGACCCGCCCACGCTGCTCACGGCGGGCAATCTGCCCTGGCATCTCATTTTTGGCGCCGATGGTCTGCATGTCCGCGACACAATGGTGGCTGGCCGTTGGCTGATGCGCGAGCGCACGCTGCTCGCCCTGGACGAAGCGCGCATCATGGCGCGAGCGCGTGAGCTTTCCGCAAAGCTGTGGGAGAGAATGTGAGGCATCAATTGAGCAGCTGCATTGATTCAGGCAAGCAGCTTGTCGTCGAACTGTATGTCCGCGACATCAAAGCCTCGTGCGCCTTTTACCAACGACTCGGCTTTCAGCTTGCGCGAGATGGGAGCACTGATAACTAGCAAGTATGTACGAAACGAGGAACACCCCATGCCACTTGCCGCCGATGTAGAAAAAATTAAGCACGAACTGGCGCAGTACCACGACGACATCATCACCTTTCTGCGCGACATCATCAAGATTCCCAGCTACGACAGCCAGATTGGGCCGGTGGGCGATGCCATTGGCGCCCGCATGCGCGAACTCGGCTTTGACGAGGTGCGCCGTGATGCAATGGGCAACATCCTGGGCCGCATCGGGTACGGCCCGCGCGTGATGGTCTATGACAGCCACATTGACACAGTAGGCATTGCTGACCGCAGCCAGTGGCAGTGGAACCCCTTCGAGGGCAAAGTCGAGGATGGCATCATCTACGGACTGGGCGCGGGCGACGAAAAATGCTCCACACCGCCCATGATCTACGCGCTGGCCGTCCTCAAGCGCCTGGGGCTGGCAAAAGACTGGTCGCTGTATTACTTTGGCAACATGGAAGAATGGTGCGATGGCATCGCGCCCAACGCCCTGGTAGAGCACGAGCACATTCGCCCGGAATTTGCTGTGATTGGCGAATCCACCAACATGCAGATTTATCGCGGGCATCGCGGGCGCATCGAGGTGAGCGTCACCTTCAAGGGGCGCACCTGCCACGCCAGCGCTCCAGAGCGCGGCGTCAACGCCATGTATAAAGCGGTGCCCTTTATTCAGGGCGTGGAGCGGCTGCACGAAGAACTCAAGACGCGCGGCGACCCGTTCCTTGGCCCCGGCTCCGTTGTCGTCACCAACGTCACCACCAAAACGCCCTCGCTCAACGCCGTTCCAGACGAGTGCAACATTTATCTTGATCGGCGCATCACCGTTGGCGACACCAAAGAAAGCGTCATTGCCGAGCTACGCGCGCTCCCCGGCGGCGACGAAGCCATCATCGAGATACCCATCTACGACGAGCCAAGCTACACCGGCTTCAAGTTTGTTGTGGACAAGATTTACCCCGCCTGGGCGCTCTCAGAGGAGCACTCGCTGATTCAGGCAGCTAAAGCGACCACTAAGGCGGCCTATGGCATAGAAGCGCCCACGAGCAAGTGGGTCTTTTCCACCAACGCCACCTACTGGATGGGCAAGGCGGGCATCCCCTCGGTGGGCTTTGGCCCCGGCATCGAAACCTTTGCCCATACCGTGCTCGATCAAGTTCCAGCAGAGGAAGTCTTCCAGTGCGCCAGCTTCTACGCCGCGCTGCCGCTAGTCTTGAGCGAGATGAAGCACCAGTAACCCGAAAGAGAGCAACTTCTATGAAACGCGAACCCATCGCCAGCGAGGGCGCGCCTAAGCCCATCGGCCCCTACAGCCCGGCGATCAAAACTGATCATCTCATTTATTGCGCCGGACAAACGCCGCTGAACCCTACCACTGGCGAACTGGTCACAGGCAGCGTGCAGGAGCAAACCGAGCGCGTGCTAGAAAACCTGAGCGCGGTGCTCAAAGCCGCTGGCAGTTCGCTGGAAAACGTCGTCAAAACCACCGTCTTCCTTACCAGCATGAATGACTTTGCCGCCATGAACGAGGTTTACGCTCGCTACTTCCCCGGCGTGCCCCCGGCGCGCACAACCATTGCCGTTGCCGGACTGCCGCGTGGGGCGCAGGTGGAAATCGAATGTATTGCGGTGGCAGGGTGAGTGTTTGTAGCCCCGCCGTCCCTGGCGGGGCCGTGTTCCCCGGCACCCTAAGACAAAGGGCAGGCGGAGGCCGGGGCTACAGGCAACCTGGCTCCTGGGAGGAGGAACCCGCATAGGCGGGTTTGGTGGCCGTAGGCCCATAGGCGCGGTTTTAACCGCCAGCTAAGTGAGGTACTTGTATGACAAAACTCGCAGTAGTTGCCATCGGCGGCAACTCGCTTATTAAAGACGGCGCGCACCAGACGGTGCCTGACCAATGGAACGCTGTGCGCGAAACAGCCACCCATATTGCCGAAATGATCGGGCAGGGCTGGAATGTCATCGTCACGCATGGCAACGGCCCACAGGTTGGCTTTATTCTGCTCCGTTCGGAACTCTCCCGCAGCAAACTGCACCCCGTCCCGCTGGACTCCTGCGGCGCCGATACGCAAGGTGCCATTGGCTATATGATTCAGCTTGCCCTACATAACGAGTTTCAGCGGCGCGGCATCCAGCGCGAGGCCGTCACGCTCGTCACGCAAGTGCTGGTAGACGCCAGAGACCCGGCCATCCAAAACCCCAGCAAGCCCATCGGCCAGTTCTACACCGAAGAACAGGCGCGGGAATATATGGCGAAAGACGGCTGGGCAATGGTGGAGGATGCCGGGCGTGGCTGGCGGCGTGTCGTGCCCTCGCCGCGCCCCAAAGAAATCATCGAGAAAAACGCGATTCAGGCCATGATCAACGCGGGCTTTATTCTGATCGCCTGCGGTGGCGGCGGCATTCCGGTTATCCGCGACGCGCAGGGCAATCTTCAAGGGCTAGAGGGCGTGATTGACAAAGACCTGGCCTCAAGTTTGCTAGCCTCCAGCATCCATGCTGATCTGCTGCTCATCTCCACCGCTGTTGAGAGAGTGGCGCTCAACTATCGCAAGCCCGACCAGCGCAACCTGGACCGGCTCAGCTTCTCTGAAGCAAAGCGCTACTTTGCCGAGGGCCACTTTGCCAAGGGCAGCATGGGGCCAAAGGTGCAGGCGGCGCTTGAGTTTCTGGAGAACGGCGGCAAAGCGGCGCTCATCACCACGCCCGAAACCATCGGGCGGGCGCTGGCTGGCGAAACCGGCACCTGGATTCTGCCCGACGGCGCCAGC